>NZ_SLVD01000006.1:0-329834 GCF_004345345.1 Rathayibacter sp. PhB179
GGATGAGCAGGAACAGCAGCGCGAGCGGGACGAACGCGATGACCGCGGCCAGTCCGTTCTGCAGAGCGGCGGGGAGATCCATGGGGGAGCCTTTCGGGCACGGTCCGGAGCAGGACGGGTGGGTGGTGCAGGAGGTCGTGCGGAGTGGAGCGGGTGCGGCGGCCGGTGGGCGGTGCTGCTCACCGGCCGCCGCGGGGATCGCTAGGAGCGCGCGTCGCGGTCGGCGACGGTCTCCTCGGCGGAGGTGCGGGTGCCGGTGCGGACGGCCTCGGGCTGGACGAGCTCGATCTCCTCGTGCGAGACGTCGGCGTCGACGGTGCGCTGCTCGGTCACGGTCTCGGTGCCGAGCGACACGCGCTCGACGGGGACCGTCTCCTTCGCGGTGACGACGCGCTCCTCGGTGAGGATCACCTCGTGCTCCTCCTCGCTGAGGTCGGGACCGGCGAGCGCGTCGCCGGCGTTCGCCTCGGTGATCGGCTCACGGGTGAGGGTGACCTCGTCGTGGCTGACCGGGACCGTCTTCGAGACCTGCTCGGTGACGATGTGCTTGCGCAGGCGGGCGCGGCCGGCCTCGACCCGCTCGGTGCCGACGCGCAGGCGCTCCTCGGAGCGGGTCATCGCGTCGTCGGTCGTCGGGCCCGAGGTGTCGTGGCCTTCGGTGCCGCGGTCGCGGTCGGCGGCGCTGTCGGCAGTGCGGTCGACGCCGCTGTCCGTGCCGGCACCTCGGTCGGCGTCCTGGTCGTAGAGGGGCGCCTCGGTCGGCGCCGCGTCGGTGCCGCCGAGCCCGTAGTAGGAGTAGAGGGCCTGCTCCTCGTCGGCGGAGAGCTGTCCGTCGTCCTCGATGCGCGGGGCGTCCTTGACGAAGGCCTTCTCGTAGCCGACGCGGAGGACGCCGCCCTCGTAGCTCGCGTCCGCGAGGGGCGCGAACGACTCCGAGGAGCCGAACAGGCCGGTGCGGACGGTGACCCAGGTCGGGGTCTGCGTGCTGTCCTCGACGTAGACCTGGCCGACGGTGCCGATCTTGGCGTCGTCGCTGCCGTGCACGTCGGCGCCGATCAGGCTGTCGATGCTGCTGCTGTCGATCATGGTGCTCTCTCTTCTCTCCCGGGACGGTGCCGCGGGGTCGCTGGTGCGGGGCGGAGGCGAAACGGGGCGCGGCCACCGGCGCAGCGGGTTCTGCGGGGTGGTGCGCGCTCCTCGGGGAGGCGGACCGGCGCGGGATCCGCGCGGGAAGCGGATCGGACAGCGGCACACTTACAGCGTAAGCCTGCGGCGAGCTTACGGTGTAAGTCGCGTTACGGTGGAGGTGCTTGCCTTTCCGGCACCGCACCTGGTATCCGGGCGAGCACTGCAGGAAGGCGCGGTGCATGACCGACAGCGAGAAGCCGAAGCGGAGCGGCTCCCCCGCCCGCAAGCTCAGCCGGGACCTCATCGTGGAGACCGCGCTCGCGATGATCGACCGCACCGGCCCCGAGGCGCTCTCCATGCGCACCCTCGCGCAGGAGCTGGGCGTCGAGGCGATGTCGCTCTACCGCTACGTGCACGGCAAGGAGGACCTCCTCGAGGGCGTCATCGCGCTGCTGATGCGCGAGCTCACCGTGCGGCTGGACGAGGCCGAGAGCCGGCACTGGCAGGAGTTCCTGCAGACGGCCGCCCACGAGGTCCGGCGCATCGCGACCGACCACCCGAGGGCCTTCCCGCTGGTCGCGACCCGGCACCCAGCGGCGCCCTGGCTCCGCCCGCCGCTGCGCAGCATCGAGGCCGTGAACACCTTCCTCCGCTCGCTCACCGGCAGCGGGCTCACCGACGCGCAGGCCGTCGGCGCCTACCGCTCGTTCAGCAGCTTCCTGCTCGGCCAGCTGCTGCTGCAGGCCGTGGTGCAGGGCGCCGAGACCTCGCCGACCGACCTCCCGCTCGACGAGGGCGACGCGACGATCCCGCAGGGCGACGGGAACGTCTCCCTCGACGTCGCGCCCGAGGTCCGGCGGCTGCGCGGCCTGCTCAGCGAGGACCACAGCGACGAGGAGTTCGAGATCTCGCTCGAGGTGCTCCTCGACCGGCTCGACCGGGAGCTCTCGCAGTAGCCCTCTCCGGCTCCGCGGGGCACGGCGACCCCCAAAGACCCGTTTGACGGTTCGCGGGGCCGGGCGTGACGATGGCCGCATGTCCACTCTCGAGGAGCTGCGCGCCACCGCCCACCCGATCCGGCTCCGGCTGCTGTCCCTGGTGACCGGCGCCGCGGCGAGCGCCGCCGAGGCCGCGCGCGAGCTGGGCCTCTCGCAGGCGACCGCGAGCTACCACTTCCGGGTCCTCGAGCGGGCCGGGCTGGTGCGGGTGGTCGAGACGGTGCGGCTGCGCGGCGGTGAGGCGAAGCGCTACCGGCACGAGTCCTCCGGGCGGCCGTTCGACGTGACCGCGACCGTCGAGGCCGGGCCGGCGGAGGACCGGCAGCTGTACCTGGAGGCGCTGATCGAGGAGCTGCGGCGCCGATCCGCGGCCCGCGCCGACGGACCGCAGCTCTCGACGGACGCCGAGCTCTGGGTCGACCCGGAGACCTGGCGGCGGGTCGTCCGCCACGTCGGCGAGGCGTCGGCGCTGCTGCACGCGGCGGCCCGGCCGCCCCGGAGCCCGGGCACGGTGCCGGTGTCGATGACGACCGCGCTGTTCCCGCTGCGGCGGCCGTGAGCAGGCCGCGCGTGAGCGCGCCCGGGAGCCCGCCTGCGAGCCCCCCGCCCGCGGCCCGGCCGCGCGGCCCTCTCGCGCACCGCCCGTTCCGCCGACTGCTCGCCGCCCGGACGACCGCCGTGCTCGGCAACGCCGTCGCGCCGATCGCCCTGGCCTTCGCCGTCCTCGACCTGACCGGCTCGGCGACCGACCTCGGCCTGGTCGTCGCCGCGCGCTCGCTCGCCAACGTCGCCGTGCTGCTGCTCGGCGGCGTCCTCGCCGACCGGCTGCCGCGCTCCGTGATCCTGGTCGGCACCTCCCTCGCCGCCGCCGGCACGCAGGCGGTCGTCGCCGCCCTGGTCATCACCGGGACCGCGAGCATCTCCGCCCTCGTCGTGCTCGGCGTGCTGAACGGCGCCGTCGCGGCGATGAGCCTGCCCGCCGCGTCGGCCCTGGTCCCGGAGACCGTCCCCGCGGCCGAGCTGCGGCCGGCGAACGCGCTGCTCCGCCTGGGCCTGAACGCCGGGACGATCGCGGGCGCGTCGGGCGGAGCCGGCGTCGTGGCCCTGGTCGGCCCGGGCTGGGGCCTCGCGATCGACGCGGCCGGCTTCGCGCTCGCCGCGCTCCTCTACTCCGGACTGCGCCTGCCCGCGGCGACCCGGGCCGGCGCCCCGGGCTCCGTGCTCGGCGACCTCCGCGAGGGCTGGCGGGAGTTCTCCGGCCGGCGCTGGGTCTGGATCGTCGTGGCCCAGTTCACGGTGCTGAACGCCGCGTTCGTCGGCGCCACCACCGTCCTCGGGCCGGTGATCGCCGATGAAACCTTCGGCCGAGCGGCCTGGGGCCTGGTCGTCGCCGCGCAGACCGTCGGCCTCGCGATCGGCGCCGTCATCGCGCTGCGCTGGCGGCCGCGGCGGGCGCTGGCGATCGGCGTCGCGCTGATGGCGGTCACGGCCGTCCCGGTCGCGGCCCTCGGACTCGTCCCCGCGCTCCCCGCCCTGATCGTCGCCTTCGCGCTCGGCGGCGTCGCGCTCGAGGTGTTCGCCATCGCCTGGGACCAGTCGCTGCAGACCCACGTGCCGCGCGAGGCACTCGCCCGCGTCTACTCGTACGACATGGTCGGCTCGTTCCTCGCCGTGCCGCTCGGCGAGGCGCTCGTCGGGCCGCTCGCCGACCTCGTCGGCACGCGGGCCGTCCTGCTCGGCTGCGCGGCGGTCATCGTGCTCGCGTCGCTGCTCGCCTCCGCCAGCAGGAGCGTCCGGCGCGTCGACGGAGAGGCGCACGCCACAATGGCGGGCATGGACTCCGAGACCCGCACGCCCGACGCACCCGCCGACGCGACCGGCCGCTACGCGCACGGCCACCACGAGAGCGTGCTGCGCTCGCACCGCTGGCGCACCGTCGAGAACTCCGCGGGATACCTGCTGCCGCACCTCGCGCCCGGCGTCTCGATCCTCGACGTGGGCTGCGGCCCCGGGACGATCACCGTCGACCTCGCCGAGCGGGTCGCTCCCGGCCGGGTGCTCGGGGTGGACGCCTCCGCCGAGGTGATCGCGCAGGCCGCGTCCCTCGACTCCTCCGCGGAGTTCGCGGTCGCGGACGCCTACGCGCTGCCGTTCGCCGACGACTCCTTCGACGTCGTGCACGCGCACCAGATCCTGCAGCACCTCACCCGCCCGGTCGACGCGCTGCGCGAGTGGGGTCGGGTCGGCCGCCTCGTCGCCGCCCGCGACGTCGACTACGCCGGCGTGCTGATCCACCCCTTCACGGAGGGCCTGCAGGCCTGGGCCGCGCTCTACCAGCGGGTGCACCGCGCCTCCGCGGGCGAGCCCGACGCGGGCCGGCGGCTGAAGGCGTGGGCACGGGAGGCCGGCTTCGAGAGCGTCGAGGTCACCGCGTCGCTCTGGGTCTTCGAGAACGCCGAGGACCGCGCCTGGTGGGGCGGGATGTGGGCGGACCGCGCGGTCTCCTCCTCCTTCGCCACCACCGCCCTCGAGCGCGGCTTCGCCACCCAGGCCGAGCTCGAGGCGATCAGCGACGCCTGGCGCGCCTGGGCCGCCGACGAGGACGGCTGGCTCTCGATGCCCCACGGCGAGCTCCTCGCGCGCTGAGCGTCGCCGCGGCAGAGGTGCCTTCAGCGTCTGGACTCGTCCGACGTCTTCCGCGGCGCTACGAGCTGGCTCATCCGCTGCGGGGTGATCTGGAGCACTCGTGCCGCCTCCGCTTGCGTCAGCCGGTGATCGGCGAGCAGGGACCGGGCGGCCTCCCGGCGGAGGCGTGCGCTGCGGGCCATCGACGCCCGCCCTTCGCGCTCCGCCGACTCGGCCTCGGAGAGCAGCACGGACACCTCGGCCGGCAGTTCGATCACGACGTCGACCCCGCCGTCCCAGCTCTCGAGATCCAGCCAGAGCGCGGCGACGTCGCGCACGTCCTCGTCGAGATCCTTGAGTGAGCGCGACTGTCCCATCGCGACGATCTCCGCTCCGGTCGGACCGGCGCTCGTCAGCGCGGGGATCGTGAACACCCACCAGCGGCCCTCCCGGTGTGCGTGGGCAGCGATCGTCTCCTCGGTCATGCCGACCGACCTCCTCGTTCTCGTGTCATCGCCAGCTCGGCGGCGTCGCGGGGAAGACGGCGACGATCTGCCGGACCACTCCCGCCGACACCTCGCCGTGCGCTGGAATGCTGATCCGGCCCTTCCCGTCCGGGTCTCCCCACCATTCGTGGGACCCCTTCGCATCGCGGAGCCGTTCCCAGCCCTGCGAGCGGAGGAACTTCGCCACGTCGCGATACTTCTGCGGCTTGGTCATGGAATCTACCCCCGCTTGTCAACGGCATCAAGTGGCGCTGAATTCGATGGCACGACTTCGCACCTCGGATCGGCGCTCTCGGGAGAGAATCCTGACGACGGGAGAAAGGTACCGGCTCATCTGGCGCAGAACGTCGCGCTGCTGGATGAACGGGGAGGCAGAGGGATGACGTTCGCGCTGCTCGTGTGCTGAACCGTTCCGCTGCCGGCGGACACGGCTACGGAGCGGAGCGGTGATCCGGTTCAGTGGGGGCATGCGCAGAGTCCTGATCCTCGGTGGCAGCGGGTGGCTGGGGCGCCGTCTCGCGGAGCGGGCGGTCGCGGCGGGGGACGAGGTCACCTGCGTGGCCCGTGGTGAGGCGGGGGCGGTTCCGGACGGAGCGCGGCATCTGCGCGTCGACCGGCGCGATCCGGGCGCCTACGACGGCCTGCGCGGCGAGTGGGACGAGGTCGTCGAGCTCGCGCACGCACCCGAGCTCGTCGGGCCGGCCCTCGACCGCCTCGCGCCGGCCGCCGCGCACTGGACACTCGTCTCCTCCGTGTCGGTCTACGCCGACGTGCAGCAGCCCGACGCCGACGAGTCCGCCGCCCTGGTCGAGCCGGCGGACTCGGAGCAGTACGCGGACGCGAAGGTCCTGGCCGAGCGCGCCGCCGCCGACGCCCTCGGCGGCCGGCTGCTGATCGCGCGCCCCGGCCTGATCGCCGGGCCCGGCGACCCGAGCGACCGGCTCGGCTACTGGCCTGCGCGCTTCGCCCGGGGAGGGACGGTCCTGGCGCCCGAGACCGACGGCCGTTTCGCGCAGGCGATCGACGTCGACGACCTCGCCGACTGGCTGCACGAAGCGGGCTCGGCGGGAGTGACCGGAGCCGTCGACGCCCTCGGCCCGGCCGCGCCCCTGTCCGACCTCCTCGCGACCGCCGCCGAGCTCGCCGCCTTCCGCGGCGACGTCGTGCCCGCCGACGACGAGACCCTGCTCGCGCACGGCGTCGGCTACTGGGCCGGCCCGCGCTCGCTCCCGCTGTGGCTGCCCGCCGCGGCGGTCGGCTTCAGCCGGCGCAGCACCGCCTCGTACCTCCGCGCCGGCGGCCACCACCGCCCGCCCGTGGAGACCCTGCGCCGCGTCCTCGACGACGAGCGCGCCCGCGGACTGGACCGGCCCCGCCGGTCCGGCCTGGAGCCTCGGGACGAGCGGGCCGTCCTCGACGCACTGCGCTGACGGCGCCATCGGCGAGCCCGTCCACTCGCCGCCGCCGCACAACATCAGCTGAGACGGGTGGGCCTCGCCCCACAGAGGAGGCCTCCCCTTCTCAGCTGATGTTGTGCGCGACTCTCGCCGCCATCACAGCGGTGCGACCGCCCACCGCCCACCGGCCGACGCATCGCGCACACCATCAGCTGAGAGACCCGCTCATCGCCGAGCAGCGATGAGACCCGCTCTCAGCTGATGTTGTGCGCGAGTCCGCCCCGCTCCGCCCCCTCGTTCGCCGACACCCGTCGGCGAAGAGCCGCGGATCAGCGCCGATCCGGCGCCGCGAGCGCCTTCTGTTACGGCGAGCGTCGGCCGCCGTCGCGCCCGCCCGCCGCACCGCGCCATCATCATCAGCACACCGACGCGGACGCCGCCACCGAGCACCCCGCGCCCCCTCTCCCACCCCGCACCGGGCGCTCTCCGGCGCGCCCGCGCACCCTCCCGGAAGGACCGACGCCATGATCCGCCTCGAGCAGCTCACCAAGGTCTACGGGCAGGGCGCCGACGCCGTGACCGTGCTCGACCGCCTCGACTTCTCGGTCGGCACCGGCGAGATCTTCGCCGTCGTCGGGCCGAGCGGCGCCGGCAAGAGCACGCTCGCCGCCTGCGTCAACCTGCTCGAGCGGCCGACCTCCGGCTCCGTCGTCGTCAACGGCGACCCGCTCTCCCAGCTGTCCGAGGCGGAGCTGCGGGTCGCCCGCCGCCGCATCGGCACCGTCTTCCAGTCCGACGGCCTCTTCAGCCGCCGGACCGCGGAGCAGAACGTCGCCCTCCCGCTCGAATACCTGGGCGTCACCGCAGCCGAGACGAAGCGCCGCGTCGCCGAGCTGCTGGAGCGCGTCGGCCTCGGCGACCGCGCCCGGTACTACCCGCACCAGCTCTCCGGCGGCCAGCGCCAGCGGGTCGGCATCGCCCGCGCCCTCGCCCTGCGCCCCTCCGTCCTGCTCTCCGACGAGGCGACCTCCGGACTCGATCCCGCGTCGACCACCGCGATCACCACGCTCCTCAAGGAGCTGCGCGACGACCTCGGCCTGTCGATCCTCTTCATCACGCACGAGATGGAGACGGTCCGCCAGGTCGCCGACTCCGTCGCGCGCCTCGATCACGGACGCATCGTGGAGTCGGGACGCCTCGTCGACCTGCTGCGCGACGCGTCCTCGCCGCTCGGCCTCGCGCTCAACCCGGTGCGCCCGTCGGTGCTGCCGGGCGCGGGGCTCGACGAGTGGGTCGTCGGCTACGCCCGCGACGGAGTGCCGGCCGACTGGGTGACGCGGCTGTCCGACGCGGTCGGTCCGGTCGCGCTGCTCGGCGCGGCCATCGAGACGGTCGACGGACGCGCCGTCGGCCACGCGACGATCGGCCTCGGGCCGGTCGAGGAGCGCCGGCTCGCGCACGCCGCCGACGCTCTCGGACTGTCGGTGCGGCGGGGCGCGGTCCGGTCGGACGCCCTCGTCGAGGAGGCGGCGGCATGAGCGCGCTGATCTCCTCGGCGGCCCTCGGCCCGCTGCACCTCGACACTGTGCACGCCCTCGGCGCCCTGCGCCTCGACAACAAGGTCCCGCTCGCCGACATCCCCGCGCTCGTGCTCCCCGCGCTCGGCGAGACGCTGATCATGGTCGGCATCGTGATGCTGATCGTCGTGCTCGTCGGCGTCCCGCTCGGCGCCGCCGTGCACAACCTCGCTCCGGGCGGCCTGTTCGAGAACCGCGCCGCGCACCAGAGCCTCAGCTGGATCATCAGCATCGGCCGGTCGCTGCCGTTCCTCATCCTGATGGCCTCGATCATGCCGTTCACCCGGCTGATCACCGGCACCAACATCGGCATCGCGGCCGCCGTCGTGCCGATGTCGATCGCCGGCATCGCCTTCTTCACCCGCATCGTCGAGAACGCGCTGCGCAGCGTGCCGCTCGCGCTGACCCGGGTGGCCCGCGCCTCCGGAGCGTCGCGGCTGCAGGTGATCCGCTCGGCGCAGCTCAGCGAGGCGGTGCCGCAGATCCTCGGCGGCCTGACGATCAACACCATCGCGATGATCGAGTACTCCGCCATCGCCGGCACGATCGGCGCGGGCGGCATCGGCTACGTCGCCGTCACCTACGGCTACCAGCGCTTCGACACCACCGTGATGCTCGCGACCATCGTCATCCTCGTCGCGACCGTCGCCGTCGTGCAGCTCACCGGCGATGCCCTGGTCCGCGCGACCACGCCGAGCGCCTCCCGGTCCCGGCGCACCCCGCGCGTCGCCGTCACGGTCTAGCCGCAGCTCCCCTGATCCCGCCCCGGGCCCTCCGCCCGGGCGTCCCTCCCGCGCGCCGCCGCCCGGCCGCGACCGCTCGAAAGGCACTGCCATGTCCACTGAGAACCACGGCCCTGAGAACCCCCGCTCCGAGAATTCCGGCACCGAGAAGTCCGGCCCTGCGAAGTCCGGCCCTGCGAAGTCCGGCGTCGAGGACCTCGGCTTCGAGCTGAAGAAGAAGCGCCGCTGGCCCTGGATCGCCGGTGCCGCCGTCGTCGTGGTCGGCGTCGGCGCGGTCGTCGCCGTGCCGCTGCTGTCGCCCGCCGTGTCGGCGAACGAGCAGGAGGGCGCGACCCTCTACGTCGCGACGGCCGAGGGCAACGCCTCGGAGCAGGCCCTGGTGGACTTCGTGGCGGAGGAGGTGGCGCCGCGCTACGGCATCACGGTCGCCTTCAAGGGCCTCTCGGACAGCAACACGATCAACCGCGCCGTCAGCGAGGGCGAGGTGGCCGCGACGGTCTACCAGCACGAGCTCTGGCTCGGCCAGGTGCTCGAGGCCAACCCCGACTTCGAGGAGGAGGCGGCGACCCCCGTCTTCCGCTGGGGCTTCGGGCTCTGGAGCGACAAGTACGGCGACGTCTCCGAGATCCCCGACGGCGGCACGATCTCGCTCTACTCCGACCCGGCGAACGAGGCCCAGGGCCTCTGGCTGCTGCAGTCGGCCGGCCTGATCACGCTGAAGGAGGGCACGGAGCCCGGCACCGCGACCCAGGACGACATCGCCTCGAACCCGAAGAACCTGCAGTTCACGCTGCTCGACTTCGCCGCCCAGTCCCGCGCCCTGCCCGACCTCGACGCGGCCGTCGGCTACACCGAGTACTACCTCGCCGCCGACATCCCGATCGAGAAGCAGATCTTCGCGCCCCAGGCTCCCGACGACTTCGCCGGCCAGCTCACCATCGGCTCGAAGTACAAGGACACCGCCAACGTCGAGAAGCTCGTCGCCGCCTTCCAGGACCCGGCCGTGCAGGAGTTCCTGGCCACCGACGAGACGGTGAAGGGCATCCTGCTGCCGATCGAGGGCTGACCGGGCGGATCCGCGCGGGGGTGCGGCCGCGGTCCTCCGCACGACATCAGCCGAGAGCCGGACTCATCGCTGATGGGAGATGAGACCGTCGCCCAGCTGATGTTCTGCGCGAGCCCCGCGCCGCCGCCCCTGCCGCCTCCGCACCTCCGGCACGCGGAACCACCCGCGGCACGCCGAAACCTGCAGATCCCGAGAGCCGGAGCAGGAATCGCGAGCCGAAGGTCGACCCACCGGCCACACCCGAACCTCCGGCACGCGAAACCACCTCCGGCACGCTCGAAACCGCAGATCCCGCGAGCCCGAGTCGAAACCACGAGCCGAAGGTCGCCCGACGGCTACCCCGGCACGTCCGGCACGCGAAGCCACCTCCGGCACGCTCGAAACCGCAGATCCCGCGAGCCCGAGTCGAAACCACGAGCCGAAGGTCGCCCGACGGCCACTCCGGCACGTCCGGCACGCGAAACCACCTCCGGCACGCCAGAACCGGCTGATCCTGCGAGCCCGAGCCGGTTCCACGAGCCGGAGCCGACTCCCCGGGCAACCGACCACCCGATACCGCCGCCGCGGGAACACGGAGGCCGCCGCCCGCGTTGGCTCTCTCATGACCGTTCCCCTCTCGATCCTCGACCTCGCCCCCATCGCCCCCGGAGAGACCGCGCGCGACAGCTTCGCCGCCTCCGTCGCTCTGGCGCAGCAGGCCGAGCGGAGCGGGTACCGGCGGGTCTGGTACGCCGAGCACCACAACATGGCCTCGATCGCGTCGAGCGCCACCTCGGTGCTGATCGCCCACGTCGCCTCGCAGACCTCGACCATCCGCCTCGGCTCCGGCGGCGTCATGCTGCCCAACCACTCCCCGCTGACCATCGCGGAGCAGTTCGGCACCCTCGAGACCCTGCACCCGGGCCGCATCGACCTCGGCCTCGGCCGCGCCCCCGGCAGCGACCAGGCCACCTTCCGCGCCCTGCGCCGCGAGCACGACTCGTCCGAGCGCTTCCCGCAGGACGTCCTCGAGCTGCAGGGCTTCCTCGCCGGCGAGTCGCGCATCCCAGGCGTCAGCGCGACGCCCGGCGCCGGCACCCGCGTCCCCCTCTACATCCTCGGCTCGTCGCTCTTCGGCGCCCAGCTGGCCGCCGCCCTCGGCCTGCCGTACGCCTTCGCCTCGCACTTCGCACCGGATGCGCTGCACCAGGCCGTCGCCGAGTACCGCCGCGGCTTCCGCCCCTCGGAGCAGCTCGACGCCCCCTACGTGATCGCCGGAGTGAACGCCATCGCCGCCGACAGCGAGGAGGACGCCCAGGAGCAGTTCGCGCAGATGAAGCGCGCGCGCCTGATGATGCTCCTGCGCCAGAGCGGCCAGATCCCCGTCGACCAGCAGTTCTCCGAGGAGGAGCTCGACCACCTGCTGACCGCCCCCGTCGGCGCGCACGTCGCGAGCATGACCCACTACACCGGAGTCGGCACCGGCGAGCAGGTCGCGGACTACGTGGCCGAGTTCGCGCGCTCGGCGGAGGCCGACGAGGTCATCGTCGCCCACGCCTCGCTCGCGACGCCGGCCCGCCTGCGCTCGGTCGCGCTGCTGGCGGAGCACTCGCTCGTCGCCGCGTAGCCCGCGGAGGTCCTGCCGACCCGCGTCCGATCTGCAGGCGATCCTGCCGACTACGCGCTGACGTCCACCCAGCAGCCGCTCCCGGTACAAGATCACCTGCACAACGGACCGCCACCCACCCCGAGCAGCCCCTAGGTCCGATCTGCAGGCGAACGCGCCCACAACGCGCTGACGTCCACCCGGCAGCCGCTCCCGGTACAAGATCACCTGCACAACGGACCGCCACCCACCCCGAGCAGCCCCTAGGTCCGATCTGCAGGCGAACGCGCCCACAACGCGCTGACGTCCACCCGGCAGCCGCTCCCGGTACAAGATCACCTGCACAACGGACCACAGCGCGCACGGCGGGCAGGACCCGGTCCGATCTGCAGGCGAACGCGCCCACAACGCGCTGACGTCCGCCCGGCAGCCGCTCCCGGTACAAGATCACCTGCACAACGGACCACAGCGCGCACGGCGGGCGGGACCCGGTCCGATCTGCAGGTGATCGCGCGCAGAACCCGCGGAGGGCCCACTCGGCACGCGCTCCCCGTGCCGGATCGCCTGCACAACGGACGGGACCCCTGCATAACGGACCGGTGACCGTCGAATCGGCGCCACGCGGAATGACCGTGCCCCGCCGGAGGTTGCACGGGTGGGCTCCGACACGCCCGATGGAGGCTCCCCGTGCAGATCGTGGACTGGCTGTTCGACGCGCAGATCGTCATCGGCGACCAGACGGTGCTCTGGCGCGAGGTCATCGGAAACGTCTTCGGCCTGCTGAGCGCCCTCGGCGGCATGCGGCGCAAGGTCTGGGCGTGGCCCGTCGGCCTCGTCGGCAACGCGCTGCTCTTCACCGTCTTCATGGGCGCGCTGTTCGACACCCCGAACCCGGTGAACCTGCTCGGCCAGGCCGGCCGCCAGATCATGTTCATCATCGTGAGCATCTACGGCTGGTACCGCTGGACGCACCGCCCCAGCGACGCGACCACGCTGATCTCGCCGCGCTGGGCCTCCTGGCGCACGCGCGGGCTGCTGGTGCTCGGCATGGTCGGCGGCACCGCGATCCTCACCCCCGTGTTCCGCGCGCTCGGCTCCTACGAGCCGGTCTGGAGCGACGCCTGGATCTTCGTCGGCTCGCTGCTCGCCACCTACGGCATGGCCAAGGGCTGGGTCGAGTTCTGGCTGATCTGGGTCGCCGTCGACATCGTCGGCGTCCCGCTGCTCTTCTCGGCCGGCTACTACGCCTCCGGCCTGATGTACGTCTTCTACGGCGCCTTCACCCTGCTCGGCTTCTTCGTCTGGATGAAGGAGGGGCGCCGCCCGTCGGCCGCCCCGGTCACGGTCGGCTGACCCGCCGCCGCGCCACGCCGCACCGACCCGTCACGAACGGTCGCCCGACTCGCGCGGACACCGCCGTTCCTGACGGATCGATGGCGCCCGGCGTCGCGAATCCAAGACGGAGGGAGTTGGATCGACGGATGAGGACGACGATGACTCCCCCGACCGCCTTCGTCCTCGCCGCGCTGTGGGCGGCCCTCGCCGCCTGGGGCGCCGCGATCGGCAGCACCCCCTTCCTGATCGGCGGCCTCGTCATGGCCGTCGCCTTCGCCGCGCTCGGCGTCGTCCTGCGCCGCCGGGCCCGCCGCTGACCGCGGAAGCACATGCTGGTCGAGCAGCCGCGGAACGCGGCGTATCGAGACCCACCGTTCTCAACAGGGCGGGTCTGCAGACTCACCTGCTGACGGCGTCGGATCTCGATACGCCCGCTCCGCGGGCTACTCGATCAGCATGGGAGGGCCGCTCGGTCAGCAGGCGAGCGACCGCGCTCAGCCATGCTGGTCGAGTAGCCGCGGAACGCGGCGTATCGAGACCCACGCCGTTCGGAGGGTGGATCTCGATACGCCCGCTCCGCGGGCTACTCGATCAGCATGAGAGGGACCCGCGACGCCGGCTGCTCGATCAGCATGCGGCCGCGAGCGCCGCATCAGTGGCCGCGCGCGATCCACGCCTCGCGGTCGGGCTTCTCCGTGCCGATCGTGGTCGTCGGACCGTGCCCCGTGCGGACGACCGTGTCCTCCGGCAGGGTCAGCAGGCGGTCGGTGATCGAGTCGATGATCGTCGGGAAGGAGCTGTAGGAGCGGCCGGTCGCGCCGGGTCCGCCCTGGAACAGCGTGTCGCCGGTGAAGACCGTGCCCAGCTCGGCGGCGACGAAGCAGACGGCGCCGGGCGTGTGCCCCGGCGTGTGCCGCACCTCCAGCTCGGTGCCGCCGACGCTGATCACCTGGCCGTCCTCGAGCACGCCGCTCGGCGCGGAGTCGGGGTAGAACGCGTCCCAGAGCACGCGGTCGCCCTCGTGCAGCAGCACCGGCACGTCGACGGACTCCAGCAGCGCGGCGACCGCGTCGATGTGGTCGGTGTGCGCGTGCGTGAGCAGCACCGCGCGCAGCGTGCGGTCGCCGACGGCCGCGAGGATCGCCTCCGCGTCGTGCGCCGCGTCGATCACGACGCACTCCGTGTCGTCGCCGACGATCCAGACGTTGTTGTCCACGTCCCAGGTGCCGCCGTCGAGGGCGAAGGTGCCGCTGGTGACGAGGTGGTCGATGCGGGCGCCCATCAGAGCACCACCACCGAGCGGAGCACGTCGCCGCCGGCCATCGTGGTGAAGGCCTGCTCGATGTCGCGGATGCCGATCCGCTCGGTCACGAACTCGTCGAGCGGCAGCCGGCCCTGCAGGTACAGGTCGGTGAGCATCGGGAAGTCGCGCTCGGGCAGGCAGTCGCCGTACCAGCTCGACTTCAGCGAGCCGCCGCGGCCGAAGACGTCGAGCAGCGGGATCTCGAGCGTCATCTCGGGCGTCGGAACGCCGACGAGCACGACGGTGCCGGCGAGGTCGCGGGCGTAGAACGCCTGGCGCCAGGTCTCGGGGCGGCCGACCGCGTCGATCACGACGTCGGCGCCGAAGCCGTCGGTCAGCGCCTGCACGGCGGCGACGACGCCGTCCTCGTCGAGTCCGCTGGAGTCGATCGCGTGGGTGGCGCCGAGCTCCTCCGCCTTGACGAGCTTCTTCGGGTCGCGGTCGATCGCGATGATCGTGCTCGCGCCCGCCAGCTTCGCGCCGACGACGGCCGCGGTCCCGACTCCGCCGCAGCCGATGACGGCCACGGAGTCGCCGCGGGTGACGTTGCCGGTGTTCATCGCGGCGCCGAGGCCCGCCATGATGCCGCAGCCGAGCAGGCCGACGGCGGCGGGGTCGGCGGCCGGGTCGACCTTCGTGCACTGCTTGGCGTGCACGAGCGTCTTCTCGGCGAAGGCGCCGATGCCCAGCGCCGGGCTGAGCTCGGTGCCGTCCGTGAGGGTCATCTTCTGCGTCGCGTTGAAGGTGTTGAAGCAGTACCAGGGCTCCGCGCGGACGCAGGCACGGCACTCGCCGCAGACGGCGCGCCAGTTGAGCACGACGAAGTCGCCGACCGCGACGTGGGTGACGCCCTCGCCGATCGCGCTGACCCGGCCCGCGGCCTCGTGGCCGAGCAGGAACGGGAAGTCGTCGCTGATCCCGCCCTCACGGTAGTGGTAGTCGGTGTGGCAGACACCGCAGGTCTCGATGTCGACGACGGCCTCGCCGGGTCCGGGATCGGGGACGACGATGTCGACGAGCTCGACGGGAGCCCCCTTCGACCGGGCGATGACGCCGCTCACAGTGGTGGGCATGGGGGCTCCTTCGGGCGGGGGCGGGTGGTGCGGGGAACCGTTCCACAGTACCGAGCGGCGCCTGCGCGGGGGCCGTCGGCGGGCGGCGGGCGGACGCGCGGATCCGGCGCCGACGTCCCACCTCCAAAAGTTGTCGTACTCGACCGCCCAGTACGACAACTCTTGCGTAGAGGCTTCACGCGATATCATTAATAATCGATGTAAGGGTTGACGAGGCCGCGCGGAGGGCTCAGGGTGACCGTGCGGGCGCTCACCGACGAGGGCCCGCGGAGAGGACCACCATGACTCGACGAGGAGTCACCACCCGCGCATCCCGCGCCCGCCGCAGCCCGCTGCGCCGCACCCTCCTGGCCGCCGCGCTCGGGGCCGCGCTGCTCGCACCGCTGGTCACGCCGTCGCCCGACGCGGCGCAGGCGTTCCCGGCGACGTCGAAGGCCGCCGTCCTGCAGTACCTGCAGTCGATCACCGGGACGAGCATCGTCTCGGGCCAGCACAACAAGGAGCCGGCGAGCTCCCCCGCGCAGTACACGCAGCAGGTGAAGGACATCACCGGGCAGTACCCGGGCCTGTGGGGCGGCGATCTGTTCTTCACCGCCGCCGACGCCGCGAACCGCCAGCGCGTCGTCGACCAGGCGAAGACGGAGTGGGCCAACGGCTCGCTGGTCACCCTCGCCTGGCACGCGTGCCCGCCGACCGGGCCGAGCACCTGCGCGTTCGACGGCGGCGTGAAGAGCCGCATCAGCGACGCGCAGTTCCAGCAGATCGTCACCGGCGGCACGGCGCTCAACACGACCTGGAAGCAGCGGATGAGCGAGGTCGTCCCGTACCTGCGGCAGCTGAAGGACGCGGGCGTGCCCGTGCTGTTCCGGCCGTTCCACGAGATGAACGAGACCTGGAACTGGTGGGGCGGCCGCTCCGGTGCGAACGGCGGCGCGAAGATCTACCAGCAGATGCGCGACTACTTCGACTCGCAGGGCCTGACCAACCTGATCTGGGTCTGGAACGTGCAGGACAACCCCGCGGGCGGCTGGGCGGGCTACTACCCGGGCGCGAACTACGTCGACGTCGTGTCGCTGGACGTCTGGTACAAGGGCTTCCCGAGCTCCGGCGACTACCAGCAGCTGCAGTCGATCGCCGGCTCCAAGCCGATCGCGATAGCCGAGATGGGGAAGGTGCCCGACGCGTCGCTGCTGCAGAGCCAGACGCGCTGGTCGTATTTCATGATCTGGTCGGAGCAGCTGCGCGGCAGCAACACGAACGCCGCCATCCAGAGCGCCTACTTCCACCCCCGCGTCCTCAACCAGGGCGAGCTGACGCTCCCCTGACCCTGCGGGCGCGTCGATCCGTCAGGAACGGCTGCCTCCCGCGCGAAGAGGGAGCCGTCCGTGACGGATCGCCGGCGTCGGGGCCGGCGTCGGGGCCGGCGTCGGGGCCGGGGCCGGGGCCGGGGCCGGGGCCGGGAGTAGGGTCCTGCGCATGAGTGCTGCGGACGAGAGCGGGCCGTTCTTCCACGGGACGAAGGCGGATCTACGGGTCGGCGATCGGCTGGTGGCGGGGCGGCGCTCGAACTACCGGCCCGAGATAGTGATGAACCACGTGTACTTCACGGCACTGCCGGACGGCGCCGGGCTCGCGGCCGAGCTCGCGCCCGGCGACGCGGAGCCGCGCGTCTATGAGGTGGAGCCGACCGGGCCGTTCGAGGACGACCCGAACGTCACGGACAAGAAGTTCCCGGGGAATCCGACGCGCTCGTACCGCAGCGTCGAGCCGCTCCGCGTCGTCCGCGAGGTGCACGACTGGACGCGGCTGACTCCGGAGGCGCTGCAGGCCTGGCGCACGCGCCTCGCCGAGCTCCGCGACGACCCGCGCGGCGAGATCCTGAACTGAGCGGCCCGCTCCGCGGTCGCCTAGGACTGCGGAGCGGGCCGACCGGTCGGGCGGGCATTCATGCTGGTCGAGTAGCCGGCCGAAGGCCGGGGTATCGAGACCCACCCCGTCAGCAGGTGGGTCTGCAGACCATCCTCCTGACGACGGTGGATCTCGATACGCCCGCTTCGCGCGCTACTCGATCAGCATGGAGGCCCGCGGCGCGGGTTCCGTGGTCAGGAGTGGAGCGCCCGCGTCGCGGGCTCCGGAGTCAGGAAGGACCGCGGCGCGGGCCGACCGGTCGGGCGGGCGTTCATGCTGGTCGAGTAGCCGGCCGGAGGCCGGCGTATCGAGACCCACCCCCGCCAGCAGGGGAGTCTGCAGACCCTCCTTTTGACGACGGTGGATCTACTTGGAAGAGACACCCGCAGACATGCTGGTCGAGTAGCCCCGAAGGGGAGTATCGAGACCCGCCCACCCCAAGAACGTCGGTCTCTTCCCCGCCCTGCGCTGGCGCCGAAGGCGCCCCCTCCGCTCGATACGCCCGCTGCGCGGGCTACTCGATCAGCATGAGGGGCCCGCACCGCAGGCTCCGTAGTCAGGATTGCAGTGCCCGCGGCGCGGGCTCAGGAATGGAGTGCCCGCCGCGCGGGCTCCGCAGTCAGCACGCAGGCCCCGCCGCGCGGGCTCCGTGGTCAGCGGGCGGCGTCCGCGGACGGCGCCAGCAGTCCCGGCAGGTGCACCAGGGCAGCCGCACCGATCAGCGGGCCGGCGCCGCCGAGGCCGGAGGCGCGGATCGACAGCCCGCGGGCGTAGTCGAAGACCGCGCGCTCGCAGGCCGCCTCGCGCACCAGGTCGAGGTAGGACGCCGTGACCGCCGAGAAGCCGCCGCCGACGGCGAAGTCGCGGACGTCGAGCAGCGTCGCCACGTCGGCGATCGCCGTGCCGACGGCCGCGGCCGAGCGCGCCACCGCGGCGAGCGCCACCGGGTCGCCGGCCGCGGCCGCCCGCGCCAGGTCCTCGCCGGTCGTCCCGGCGAAGCCGCGGCGCCGCGCCCACGCGACGCTGCTCGGTCCGGAGGCGATGCTCTCCAGCGTCCCGTCGCTCCCCTCCTCCAGGTCCGCGTCGCCGACGTGGATCTGCCCGATGTGCCCGGCGTTCCCGGAGCGGCCCGCGATCGCGCGGCCGTCGAGCACGACGCCGCCGCCGACCCCCGTCGACACCACCAGGCTCACCGAGGACTCGGCGCCGCGGTTGGCGCCGACCCAGTGCTCGGCGAGCGCGATGCAGGTGCCGTCGAGCCGCAGGGCGACCGGCCGCCCGGGCAGCAGCCGCTCGACCACCGCGCGCAGGGCGAACCCGTGCAGCATCGGCAGGTTCTTCGGCCGGATGCGCCCCTCGGCGAGGTCGAGCGGGCCGGCGGAGCCGATCCCCGCGCCGACGACCGAGCACCCGCCCGAACCCGGCCCCGCAGTGGCGAGCGCCTCCACGACGCACCCCTCCACGGCCGCGCCGAACTCCGCCGGGGTCAGCGCCGGTCCGGTCGGCCGCCGGCTGCGCGAGCCCGGCACGAGCACTCCGTCGGCGCGCACGAGCGCCGCCTCGATCTTGGTGCCGCCGACGTCGACGGCGAGCGCGAGCTGCGGGGTCATCTCTTCCTCCGGAAGGGTCGTAGCGCGTGAGTCGTGGTTGGAGGGTCGCGGCGGGCGGATCGCGGCGAGCGACTCGCAGACGCCCGCCCCGCCCGCGACGAGTGCGCGAACGGCGCGGAGGAGCCGACCGGGAGGCGCGCGCCGGTCCCGGTCGGCTCCGTCGATCGCCGCGGAGAGCGCCGCGGAGAGCGGCTCGTCAGCCCCAGTCGGCGACGAGCTGGTTGGCGGTGCGCAGCACGCTCGGCGAGACGAGCGCGGCAGGATCGAGCCCGGCCCCGCTCACCCGGAACGTCACCGACTCCCCCGGCAGCAGCGTGACCAGCTGGTCGTCGACGACGGCCGCCGGGTCGACCTTGTCGACGAGCAGCGTCAGGTCGCGCACGAGATTCTCCGCGGTGACCGTCACCTCCGCCCCGCCGTCGACGGCGCGCACCGAGGTCGTCAGCCGCGCCGCCTCGAGCGCCGACTCCCGGTACTCCGCGAAGAACCAGAACGCGCGCTCCCCCGCGAGCTCGGCGACGAGCAGCTCGCCCGCGGCGTCGTCCGCGGCGCCCACTCCGACCGGCACCGTGACGACCGACCGCGCGTCCAGCGACACCCTCTGCCGCTCCTCCGCGAGCACCGTGCCGTCGAAGCGCAGCCGGCGCACGACGAGCTCGCCCGCCCACTCCTGAGCACTGTCGTTCACCGCGACGACCGCGAGCCCCTCGCCGCGCGGCTGCACGGTCAGCAGCCGGTCCGCGTAGACGTGCTTGAGCGCGTAGAGCAGCGGCTTCGCCGTCCCGTCGCCGTCGACCGCCGCCCAGGAGGTGACCGGCCAGCAGTCGTTCAGCTGCCACACCACCGAGCCCATGCAGCGCGGGCTCTCGGAGCGCTGGTGCTCGATCGCCAGCGTGACGGCGAGCGCCTGGTTGAGCGACATCGCCCAGTGCCAGTCCTCGGTGTCGTCGGGCAGCGGGAGGTGCGCGACGAGTCCGTCGGTCAGCTTGTCGTTGCCGTCGGTCGCCTTCTGGTGGTGGATCATCCCGGGCGACTCGGGGGTCAGCGGAGAGTCCGAGATCGAGCGCTGGATGGTCGACCAGGAGGCCGGGCCCTGCCAGCCGAACTCCGCGACGAAGCGGGCGTGCACGTCGCGGTAGGCGGGGTAGTCGACCCGGTTCCACAGCTCCCAGAGGTGCACGGAGCCGTGGTCGACGTCGTTCGCGAAGATCGCGGTGTCGCCGGACCAGGGGCTGCCCGGCGTGTACGAGCGCTCGGGGTCGAGCTCGGCGACCAGCCGCGGCAGCAGGTCGAGGTAGTAGCCCAGGCCCCAGGTGCGGCCCTGCAGGCGCTTCTCCCAGCCCCACTCCTCGTAGCCCCAGATGTTCTCGTTGTTGCCGTTCCAGAGCGCGAGACTCGGGTGCGGCATGATCCGCGTCACGTTGTCGCGGACCTCCGCCTCGACCTCGCTCCAGAGCGGCTCCTCCTCGGCGTAGGAGGCGCAGGCGAAGAGGAAGTCCTGCCAGACGAGGATGCCGCGCTCGTCGCAGAGCTCGTAGAAGTCGTCCGACTCGAAATAGCCGCCGCCCCAGATCCGCAGCAGGTTCATGTTCGCGAACTCGGCCTGGTCCATCCGGCGGGCGAGGCGGGCGCGGTCGACGCGGGTGATGAAGGCGTCGTCGGGGATCCAGTTGGCGCCGCGGATCCAGACCGGCTCGCCGTTGACGACGAAGCGGAACGAGGTGCCCTCCTCGTCGCGGTCCAGCTGCACCTCGATCGTGCGGAAGCCGATCCGCAGCGTCCGGCCGTCGACGACGGCGCCGCCGACGCGCGCCTCGACGTCGAGCAGCGACAGCGGCTGCTCGCCGAAGCCGCGCGGCCACCACAGCGCCGCGTCCGCCACGGAGAGCTCGAGCACCGCCGAGCGCTCGCCGGCCGGCACGGTGACGGAGGCGGTCACGCCGTCGACGCTCGCCGTCAGCTCCACCTCGTCCTCCGTCGTCCGCTCGAGGTCCACGTGCACGGCGACGCGCCCTGTCGTCCCGTCGACCGTCACGACCGGCCGGACGGCGGCGAGCCGCACCTCGCTCCAGGCGTGCAGCGAGACCGGCTTCCACATCCCGACCGAGGCCGCGTCCAGCCCCCAGTCCCAGCCGAAGTTGCAGGCGGCCTTCCGCAGCGCGTTGAAGGGGTGCGAGTAGGTGTGCGGGCGGTAGCCGATCTCGAGGCTGGCCCGGTCGGCCTCGGCGATCGGCGAGGCGAAGCGGACGACGAGCGCGTTGTCGCCCTCCACCAGCAGGCCGTCGACGGCGAAGCGGTAGCTGCGGTGCTGGTTGCGGGTGCTCGCGACGACGTGCCCGTTCAGCGTGATCGTCGCGACCGTGTCCAGGCCCTCGAAGACCAGCTCGTGCCGGTCGTGCCCGTCCGGCGACCAGGCGAAGACGGACGCGTACTCCCAGTCGGTCTCGCCGATCCAGGTGACCTTCTTCTCGTTCTGGTCGAGGTACGGGTCCGGGATCAGGCCGGCGGCGAGCAGGTCGGTGTGCACGAGTCCGGGGACGGTCGCCGGGACCGTCGCGCCCGCGATCTCCGCGGGGATCGGGCCGCGGAGCGCGCGCACGCTCCAGCCGTCGTGCAGGGGGCGGAGGGTGGCCGAGAGTCGCTCGGTGCTGAGGTGGGTCACTTGGTGGCTCCTGAGGTCAGTCCGTTGTAGATGAAGCGCTGGAGGAAGAGGAAGGCGACGAGCGTCGGGACGATGACGAGGATCGTGCCGGCGGCGATGACCTCCCACTGTGCTCCGAAGGGGCCCATGAAGCGGAAGAGCGAGGTCGAGATGACCCCGAGATCCTGCGAGGGCATGTAGAGGAAGGGGATGTAGAACTCGTTGTAGACCGCGATCCCCTTGATGATCACGACCGTGGCGATCGCCGGCTTCAGCAGCGGCAGCACGATCCGCCAGTAGACGGTGAAGCGGCTGGCGCCGTCGAGCATCGCCGCCTCGTCGAGCGAGACCGGGATCGACTGCATGAACTGCAGGAAGATGTAGATCGCCACGATGTCGGTGCCGGTGAAGAGCAGGATCGCCGACCAGCGGGTGTTGAAGAGGTCGAGGGCGTTGATCACCTGGAAGGTCGCCACCTGGGTCGTCACCGACGGCACCAGGGTCGCCAGCAGGAACAGCCCCGTCACGAGCCGGCGCCCGCGGAAGCGGAAGCGGTCGATCGCGTAGGCGGCCATGGTGCCGATCAGGATCGTGCCCGCCACCGACACCAGCAGGATGATGCCGGTGTTGAGGAACCCGGTCACCATCCCGCCCTGGCTGAAGGCGATCGCGAAGTTCTCGAGGTTGAACCAGTTGCTCGGCGGGACGAGCGGACCGGTGCTGCGGTACTCCGTCGACGTCTTGAAGGCGAGCATGAAGATCGTGACGATCGGCACCAGCGCGAACAGGCAGGCGACGATCAGCGAGGTGTACTTGCCGATCGCGCCGAGCGTCGAGCCGCGGCGGGGCCGGCGGGAGCCGCGCGGGGCCGGGGTCACCGGCAGGCCGGTGACGGCCTCCGTGCGGGGCTGCGTGGTGGTCATTCCTGGCCCGCCTTCTCGTCGGGGAACACGCGGCGCTGCACCGCGGTGATGATCAGCACGATCGCGAGCAGGACGACGGCCATCGCCGAGGCGAGGCCGACCTTCGAGTAGCGGAACGCGGTGTCGACGGTCTGGATCACGAAGGTCTCCGACCCGTTGGCCCCGCCGGTCATGATGTACGGCATCTCGAACGCCGACAGGGCGCCCGCGATCGCGAGGATGAAGGACAGCCCGAGGATCCGGCGGATGCTGGGCACGATGATGTAGCGGAACTTGTCGAACGACGTCGCGCCGTCGATGTCCGCCGCCTCGTACTGCTCCTCCGGCACCGACTGGATCGCGCCGAGGAACAGCACGAAGTTCAGCCCCATGTAGCGCCAGACCGAGGTCGCCGCGAGCGAGACGTTGACGACCGACGGGTCGCCGAGCCACTGCGGGGTGTCCTGCACGCCGAAGGCGCCGAGCACGGCGTCGAGGGTGCCGTCGGGCCGGAAGAAGTAGAGGAACATCAGCCCGATCGCGACCCCGTTGATCAGGTACGGGAAGAAGATGACGCCCTTGAAGAAGTTGCGGAACCGGGTCTGGAAGCTGAGCAGCGTCGCGAAGAACAGCGCGAGCCCGAGCTGCGCGACCGCGCCCGCCAGGTAGAAGAGGCTGACGAAGAAGACCTGGAAGATCTCGGGCCGGGTGAAGATCTCGACGTAGTTCTCGAGGCCGACGAACGTCTTGTCCGGGTCGAGGCCGTCCCAGTCGGTGACGCTGTACCAGAACATGTTCGCGACCGGGATGTAGGTCAGGACGACGAGGAACGCCAGCGGCACGGCGAGGAACAGCCAGGGCGTGCTGCGGCGCCCGGTCAGCCGCTGGCGGCGGCCGGAGGGCCTGTCGCCGCGACGGCCGCCGCCGGCCCGCTTGCTCGCTCCGACCTCGAGGGGCGGAGCGTCGGTGATCGCCATGTCGATCCTTTCGGCATCCCGGGGAATGCGGTCATGAGGGGGGTGGGGAGGGGCGACCCGCGGGTGGCGGGTCGCCCCCGGGGCGGAAGGCGGGACTGCTACTCCGCGACGTCCGCGCGGGCCGCGGCCCAGCGCGAGTTGAGGTCGTCGAAGAGCGACTGCTTGTCGCCGTCGCCGGCGCCGCGGGCCGCGTCGATCAGCTTCTGGCGGTAGGAGTTGCCGAAGAGGTCGATCTCGGCCTCGTTGGCGATGTCGTTGATGACGGCCTCCTTGCCGACCGGGTCCGGAGCGAGCTCGAGGTAGGTCACGCCGAGCGCGTCGAAGTCGGACAGGGTGTCGGGCGCCGGGTCCGAGATCACCGGGCTGATCGCGCCCTGGCTGGCGGCGAAGCCGGAGTCCTCGGTGAACCAGTCAATCCAGGCCCGGGCGGTCGCCTTGTTGTCCGAGTTCTTGTTGATCGCGAGGAACTTGTCCGAGGCGGTCACCGAGGTGAACGCGCCGTCCTGCGCCCACGGCATCGGCCAGAAGCCGATCGTGTCGCGCGGCTTGCCGGCCTTCTCGGCGGCGTCCTGCATCTGCGAGACGGCCCAGGAGCCGAGGACCATCGAGCCGATCTCGCCCTGGGCGAGGAGGTCCTTCGACTCCTCCCAGTTCGTGGTGGTCGGGTCGTCCTCGCTGAGGCCGGCGGCGACCGTGTCGTAGAGCAGACCGTCGATGTTGTACTGGTCGTTGCCCTCGGTCCAGGGCGCGTCGTCGGCGATCATCTCGGTGCGGACGTCCTCGCCCTGCACCGTCCCGAGGTTGCCCTCGATGGTCGCGAGCGGCCAGCCGTCCTTGTAGTTCGTGTAATAGGGAGTGACGCCGGTCGCCTTGATCGCCTCGAGGTCGGCCAGGTACTCCTCCTCCGTCTGCGGCGGGTCGGTGACACCGGCCGCGCTCCAGACGTCGCGGTTGAAGACGTAGCCCATCGCGGAGCCGAAGGTCGAGATGCCGTAGGCGGTGCCGTCGAACGAGCCCTCGTTGGTGAAGCGGTACTTCTCGGAGAGCTCGTCGGTCGAGCCGAGCGGCTCGAAGTAGTTCGCGTAATCGTCCTTCGTGACGTTCGAGCTCGGGATGAGCAGCACATCGCCGTAGTCCTTCGAGTTCAGGCGGATCTTGGTGTCGCCCTCGTAGTCGGTGAGCGCCTCGAACTTCACGGTGGTGCCGGGGTACTGCTTCTCGAAGGTGGAGGCGTAGTCGGCGAACGTGGTGTCGACCAGGTCGGTGCGGTTGGTCAGCACGGTGATCTCGCCGGCGGGCTCGCCGGAGTCGTTGCTCGCGCCGGCGGAGCAGCCGGACAGGACGAGCGAGGCCGATGCGGCGACGGCGGCGAGGCCGATCAGCGTGCTGCGGCGAGCGGGCGCCGGGCGGCGGGTGGTGGGTCGGTGCACAGGGTCTCTCCTCGGTGGGCCGTCGCCGCCTTCGGCGACGGGAGGTGGTGAGTGGTGAAGGGAACGGATGGAGGGTGCGGGGGGTGCTGCGGCTCGCGGCTAGTGGCGGCCGAGCCACCACTGCCAGAGGCTCGGCAGGTACTTCTTCACCAGCGACTCGAGCCACGAGGGCACGGCGGGCGCGGGGGTCGGAGTGGGCGACGGGGTCGCGGTGGGCGGGGTGGTGGGCGTGGCCGTGGGAGTCGCGGTGGGCGTCGCGGTCGGCGTCGCGGTGGGGGTGGCCGTCGGCGTCGCGGTCGGCGTCGGCGTCGCGGTGGGCGGAGCGGTCGGAGTGGGCGTCGGCGTCGGCGTGGTCGCCTCCGCCACCACGGTCTCGACGTCGTCGAGCACCAGCGAGCCCGCGCCCGAGCCGTTCACGTACAGCGCGTACTGCGTGACCGAGGTGAGGTCGAGGTCGGCCTGCGGCGCCCAGGCGGGCGGCGCGAAGTCCTCGAACGGGATCCCGATCGTCTGCACGCCGTCGGCGGACGGGGTGACGGTCGCCTCCCAGTACGCGCCGTTCGCGACGAACTGCACCGCGAGCGGCACCGCCCGGTCGGCGTCGACCGTGAGCGACAGTCCGGAGTAGCCCCACCAGTTCTGCGCGGCGTCGAAGGTCCGCACCGTTCCGGCGTAACCGGCCGTGCCGGTGTCGTAGTCGAAGCGAGCGGCGCTCGTGTCGTTCGCGGGGCTCGGCACCAGCGTCGGCGTGATGGACCCGCCGCCGGTGTTCCGGACGTAGGCGGCCTGCAGCGCGGCGTCGTCGGCGTAGCCGTCGAAGTCCTCGACCACGACCGGCTCGGTCGGCAGCGCCGCGGTGCTGAACGTGCGCGTCGCCGACGCCGTGGCGCCGAGCCCGTTCACCGCGGAGACCTGCCAGTAGTACGTCGTCTCCGGGTCGAGCTCGACCGGGGGCCGGTAGCTCGTGGCCGAGAGCCCGGTGGCGGCGACCAGCGGGTCCGCGAGGTCGCTCGAGGTGGAGAGGACGAAGCGGTAGTAGGCGGCGTCCGCGGCCGGCTCCCACGAGAAGGTCGGCGTGGCGGTGACGTCCGCCGTGCCGTCGGCGGGCGCCCCGAGCGCGGGGGCCGCGGGCAGACCGAACGGCGCGGCGTTCGGGGAGGACAGGCTCACCGATCCGATCTGCGGCGTCCAGACCTCGCCCGCACCCTGCGGCCAGGAGATCCGGAGCCGGTCCACGCCGGTCAGGTCGCGGACCGAGTACGTGTACTCGCGCCAGTTCCCGGTGCCGCCGCGCGTCTCGACGGCGAGCGGCGTCCAGGTCGCGCCGTCCGCCGATCCCTCGACCGTGAGCGGCACGACCGGCTGGTCGGGCCAGTACCAGGCGGTGATGTCGGCGCCGCTGATGTCGTCGAAGGCGTACTCGAGGCTCGCCGGGTCGGCGCTGTCGCGCTTGACCCGGGAGGCGTCGCCGCCGAAGAGCGCGGGATTGCCGGTGTCGAAGGAGAGACTGCCGGTGTGGGCCGCCGTCCGGGAGAAGTCGTCCAGCGGGTCGACGAGCGCGACCTGCGCGGCGGCGCTCGTGATCGTCGCCCGCTGCAGCACGCCGGTGCTCCAGCTCACCCGCACCCGGTCGCCGGAGAGGCCGGTCGCGGCGACGACGCTCGCGCCGTCGCGCTCGGTGGTCGTGGTGGCGGCGTCGGTCCAGGTCTGCCCGTCGCTGCTCGTCGCCACGGTGACCGCGGACGGGTCCGAGACGACGAACTCCGCCGCGCCGATCCCGTCGCGCTGCCAGGTGACGCTCGCGGCGCCGGTCGCGCTGACGACGCCGCCCGCGGGGGTCGGCGCGATCTCCGCGTTCTCGTGGCCGGCGGTCAGCAGCCAGCTCTGCAGCGGGTCGACCAGCACGGCACCGCCGGCGGCTGCGACGACCGCGTCGGAGGCGGGACCGCGCTGGTCGTCGTCGCCCACCGGCACGACGCGGTAGCGCGCGCCGGCCGGGGAGTCGTAGTCGGTGACGGGCGAGGCCGAGGCCGAGACGGCTCCGTCCGTGACGTCGCTCCACTCGCCGCCGGTCGAGCGCTGCACCAGATAGCCGGTGGCGCCCGCGGTGCCGCGCCAGGAGATCTCGTTGATCCCGTAGTCCTGGTCGATCGCGGTGATCAGCGGGGCGCCGAGCTCGAGCTCGCCGGGCGTGCTGCCCGTGGCGGTGCCGTACTGCTCGATCGCGTCGACGCTCTGCTGCTCGCGCGGGGTCTCGCCGGGGTAGTGCAGGGTGAAGCCGTCGTCGTGCGGCACGAAGCCGCCGCGGTCGTTGTTGCCGAACAGCGACCAGAAGAAGGTGCCCGAGACGTTCGAGTCGGCCGCGGCCGCGCCGAGGAGGTCCTCGCTCGCGGCCGTCGAGGCGTACTCGCCGGCGATGTAGACCTTGTCCGCGCCGGCGACCGTCGCGGCGTCGGCCGAGACCCGCTCGGCGGTCGGCGGGTAGTAGTGCACGTCGACGATGTCGAGGTCGGGCGCCGCGAGGGTGTCCGGGTCGATGTCGAAGCGGCGGCCGGCGGCGACGAGCTGCTCCGGGGCCTGCTCCTTGATGTACGCGACCTGCGCGTTGATCCAGTCGAGGGTCATCCCCTCGAGCTCGTTGCCCAGCTCCCAGGCCATGATCGTCGGGTCGTCGACGAAGCGCGTGCCGGTGATCGTGTTGGTGTGGCCGAGGATCACGTCGACGTAGTCCTGGTACGCGGCGATCGCGGCCGGGTCGGAGTAGAAGTCGTCCGACTCAAGCCCGAGCGGGGTCGTGAAGTCGCGGTGACCGCCGTGGTAGTACGCCCACTCGTCGGTGAGGGGCAGCACCAGGCGGATGCCGAGGGTGCCCGCGTAGGCGACGGCGAAGTCGATGGTGCGGAACGCCTCCTCGTTGTACTCGCCGAAGCGCGGCATCAGGGCCAGCGGGTCCTCGTCGTTCTGGCCGGTCGAGGTCATCATGTGCGAGCGGACGACGGTGACGCCCATCTGCGCGGCGGTGTCCAGGGCATCCTTGATCCGGAAGTAGGTGGGGTAGTCGACGCCGCCGACGTTCTCGTCGAGGCCGAGCCAGTAGATGTTGGTGCCGCTGGCGCGGAACCGCTCGCCGTCGAGGGTCAGGGCGCTGCCGTCGCGCTGCACGAAGGCGGTGTTCTCGCTCGTCCAGTCGGCGGCCGATCCGGCGGGGGACGTCTCCGCCGATGCCGTCGGCGCCGCGGCCGGCGCGAGGACGACGAGCGACCCGGCCGTGACGGCCAGCAGCGCGGCTCCGGCGAGCGAGCGGCGCAGGGGGACCCGCGAGAACGCGGAGGGGGTGCGGTGGGCACGTGTCATGGGTTAGCCAGGCTCCTTCGACCGGTGACGTGTCTCGGCGCCGCAGCTGATCGGGAGTCGATCACCGCGGCGACGTGCCCAGAGTCGCTGATGCTCCCGCCCCGCGTCAAGTACAAAGATTAATAATTTATGTAAAGATCAGGCATGGCGAAACAGCGTCGACGCGACCGTCCCGGGGGCTCAGGCTCCGCGGGGCCCGGGGTGCGCGGGTGCGCTCGTCGTGCCGCGCGCCACCACCACGACCGGCGGGCTGGCGATCGATCCGCTCGCCGACTCGGCGATCTCGCTCAGCAGCTCCTGGCCGGTCAGCATGCCGATCACCTGCACGTCGTGCGAGACCGCCGAGAGCGGCGGCTCGCTCAGCTGGCACTGCGCGGAGTCGTCCCAGGCCAGCAGCGACATCGCCCCCGGCACGTCGAGCCCGAGCTCCCGCGCCGCGTCGAGCGCGCCGATCGCCATCAGGTCGCTGTCCAGGATCACCGCGGTCGCCCGCTCCGGCTCCTCCGTCAGCGAGCGCAGCGCCCGCCCGCCGGACTCGCGCGAGTAGTCGCCCGAGCGCTCGTCCGCCTCGATCCCCCGGTCCGCGCACTCCTTGAGGAAGCACTCGCGCCGGATCCGCGTGTGCAGCAGCTCCTCCGGCCCGCCGACGTGCGCGATCCGCTCGTGGCCGAGGTCCGCGAGGAACTGCACGGCATCGCGCATCGCGTCGTCGTCGTTCGTCCAGACCGCGCGCAGCTCGCGCGCAGCGGAGGGCGGGCCGACGATCACCGCGGGCAGCCCGAGCTCGCGCACCAGCGCCGGCCGCGGATCGTCCACCTCCAGGTCGACGAGTACGACACCGTCGACCTCGCCGTCGCGGGCCCAGCGCCGGTAGGTCTCGATCTCCGCGTCGCGGTCGGGCAGCACGTTCAGCAGCACCGAGTGCCCGGCCGGGCGGACCGCGTGCTCCACCCCCGCGATGAACTCGTGGAAGTACGGCTCGGCGCCCATGATCTCGGTGGCGCGGACGAGGGCGAGCCCGAGGGGCCGCGGCGGTCTCGGATCGGTCATGGCGGCTCTCTCTCGGACGGGCGGTACCAGCGTAGGCGCGGGCGCGGGCCGCGGCGCCCGGTCCCGTACGCTGGCGGTCGAGCGGTGAGGAGCAGGCATGGCGCGTCGTGAGGCGACCCCCGCGGCCCCGGGCAGCCGCGCCCTCGTCGTCGACCTGATCCGCTCCTCCGGACCGATCAGCCGCGTCGAGCTCACCTCGGCGACCGGCCTGACCCAGCCGTCGATCTCGCTCATCGTGCGCAAGCTGATGACCGACGGAATCGTCCGCGAGACCGGATCCACGGCCAGCGGCGGCAAGCCGCGGCAGATGCTCGAGATCAACACCCGGGCGCGGATCGGCGTCGGTGTCCAGCTCGGCTTCGAGTCGATCACCTTCGTGGCGACCGACGCCGGCGGCGGCGTGCTCGCCCGCCAGCAGATCCGCGGGGCGGCGCTCGCGGCCCCGGAGGAGGTCACCCGGCGGATCGTCGACGGCTACGCCGCGTTCGTCCGCGGCACCGGACTCGACCGCCGCACCATCGCCGGCGTCGCGGTCGTCGCGCCCGGCCCGATCGACCAGGCCGCCGGCCGGATCCTCGGCCCGCCCACCCTGCAGGGCTGGCGCGACTTCCCCCTGCGCGAGGAGCTCGGCGCCGGCTTCGGCATCCCGATCCTGCTCGACAACGACGCGGCCGCCGCCGCCATCGGCGAGTTCTGGAGCCGCGGCGTCTCGCGGCACGAGACCTTCGGCAGCATCTACATCGGCACCGGGATCGGCGCCGGCATCGTCCTCGACGGCGCGCTCTTCCGCGGCGCGAGCTCCAACGCCGCCGAGATCGGCCACATCACCATCGCCCCGGGCGGCCGGGAGTGCTTCTGCGGCAACATCGGCTGCCTCGAGCGCTACGCGGCGCCCTCCGTCGTGGTCGAGGACGCGGGAGCGGACCGCGACTCGTTCGCCGACCTCGACCTCACCTTCGAGGTGGAGCAGAACGCCCGCGACTTCGACGTGCTGAGCCTCGCCGCTATCAACGGCCACCCCGCGGCGGAGGCGCTGCTGCAGCGATCCGCCGGGCACCTCGCCGACGGCGCCGTCACCCTCGCCAACCTCTTCGACCTCGACGCGCTCGTCCTCACCGGCCCCGGCGTCGCGATCGCCGGCTCGATCTACACCCGCGCGCTGCGCTCCCGGCTGGAGGCCCGCCGCTTCGCCCGCCGCGCGCACCCGATCAGCGTCGAGCTGTCCGCGAACCCGCGCGACGCCGCGGCGATCGGCGCCTCCTCCCTCGTGCTGCAGAGCACGCTCTCGCCCGGCCACGGGCCCGTGCTGCACCAGCCGGCATGACCGAGGTCGTCACTCCGGGCGGCACGGTGCGCGGCCGGGTGGTCGAGACGCCGGACGGGGCGGTGCACGCCTTCCTCGGCGTGCCGTACCTGCGGGTGGCGGAGCGCTTCCGGCCCGGCGTGGCGGTGGAGCCGTGGGCGGGTGTGCGTCCGGCCGTCTCACGCGGGCCTCTCGCGCCGCAGCCGTTCGCCGACGCGCCCGTCTCCGAGCGGGACTCCCTGCACGTGAACATCTGGACGCCCGATCCCACCGCCCACGACCTGCCCGTCGTCGTCTGGGTGCACGGCGGACTGCACATCGTCGGATCGAACGCGGAGCCGCTCTCCGACGGCGCGCGTCTCGCCGCCGCGGGCCGGATGGTCGTCGTCTCCGTGGCTCATCGGCTCGGCGCCCTCGGCCTCCTGACCCTCGAGCACCTGCTCGGTGCGGAGTACGCCGACTCCGCGAATCTCGCGCTGCTGGATGTGATCGGCGCGCTCCGCTGGGTGCGCTCGGGCATCGCCGCGTTCGGCGGGGACCCGTCGCGGGTGACCCTCGCCGGGCAGTCCGCGGGCGCGGTACTGGTGTCGGCGCTGCTCGCCGCGCCCGCTGCCGCCGGCCTCTTCCAGCGGGCTGTGCTGCAGAGCGGCAATCCGGAGCGGATCGGGACTCGGGCGTACGGCGAGGGTGTCACCGCCGAGCTGCTCTCGCTCGTGGGCCTGGCGGACGACCCGTCGCGGCTGCTCACGCTGCCCTGGGAGGAGGTGGTCGCCGCCCAGCAGCGGCTGATCGAGCGGCGCTCGGCCGGCCACCCGAACCCGACGCCCGCCTTCCGCCCGAGCCTCGACGGCCGCGTGCTGCCTGCGGCGCCCGTGGACGCGGTCGCCGCCGGAGCGTCCTCGACGGTGGATCTGATCGTCGGCACGAACGTGAACGAGGGCTCCGGCTTCGTCGATCCCGGCGGCCCGGACCCATCGCCGGAGCTCCTCGAGCGCGAGCTGGCGCTGCTCCTGCCGCACTGGCCCGCGTCGCGCGGCCACCGGACGGAGGCGTTCGCCGCCGCCCTGCGCGCCGACCTCGGCCGCGAGGTGTCCGGCGCCGAGCTGCTCGAGGCCTGCCTCGCCGAGACGATCTACCGGCAGCCCAGCCAGCGCCTCCTCGACGCCCGCGCCGGCGCGACCGGCTCCACCCGCGCCTACCTCTTCACCTGGGAGCAGCCCGCCTCGGCCGGCGCCCGGCGGGCCGGCCACTCCCTCGAGCTGCCGTTCCTCTTCCGTCACCTCGACGACTCCGACCTCGCCCGCACCGAGGTCGGCGACGCCGCCCCCGCGTCCCTCCGCGACGCCCTCACCCGCCACTGGTCCGCCTTCGCCGCCACCGGCGCCCCCGGCCCCGACTGGCCCTCGTACGCCCCGTCCCGCGCGACCCTCCTCCTCGCGGAGTTCCCCCGCGTCGCCCACGCCCCCCGCGACGCCGTCCGCCGCCTGGCCGCGTCGTCCCGCCCGCTCCCCACCTGACGCGCGCGCTGCCCCTCCCACTCCTCAAAAGTTGTCGTACTCGAGCACCCACCACGACAACTTCTGCGCACCCGCGGCGTCCGTCCGCCGCTACTCCACTGTGTCGATCACGTCGATCCGCCAGCGGCCGTCGAAGACCAGGCCGATCCGCACGCGGTGGATCAGGTCCGCCTCCTCGGTGCTGCGGAACGTCTACTTGCCGTTGGCGAGGACGCGGATGCCCGTCGTGTCGAGGAGCGCCCCGACGACGGCGTCGGTACCCGAGTTCGACAGCAGCTCGACCTCGGAGACGACCATGCTCCCGACCTGCCTCACCTTGCCCCGCGAGTACCACCGAGCATCCGAGTCGAGATCAGGGAAGAGCTTCTCTGTCACCGCGTCCGCCAGCTCCTCCGGAACACTCGCCGTATAGCCGCCCTGCGCCCACTCGTCGTAGGCGGCCACGAAGGCCTGCACGGCCTCGACCGGTCCCTCTTTCTCGGACTGCACAGCTCCGTCCCTCCTCTTCTCCTCCTCGATGAGGAGAGCGTCGTGACGAGGGTGCCGGAAGCGCCGCACGAGCTGCCGCCGCAGGCGCGGAATCCTCGCCAGGGCGAGGAACATCATGCTGATCGAGTAGCCCGCACAGCGGGCGTATCGAGATCCACCACCGTCAGAACCGGAGTCCGCAGACCCGCCCTCCTGGCGACGCCGGGTCTCGATACGCCCCTGCGCGGCTACTCGACCAGCATGACGGGAGGCCCCACGTCCTCTCCCTCACTGCCCCCGTCACGCCAGCCCCGCGCCGCCGATCGCGAGCGACACGATCACCGTGAGCACCGTCGTCCACAGCGCGATCGCGATGCCCTGCCAGAGCAGGACGCGGCCCTTCGCGACGCCGGCGCCGGCGAGCATCACCGCGGTGAAGTGGGTGGGCAGCAGCAGCGGGCCGAGCAGGCTCACGCCGGGCACGCCGTAGCGGGTGAACGCCCGCTGGAACTTCTCGCGGCGGGCCGTGGCGCGCCTCCGCGGCTTCCCACCGGTGATCGCCGAGCGGACGCCCGCGCCGAGCAGCACGAGCAGCGCCACGCAGAGGAAGTTGCCCGCGGCGGCCGACACCGCGGCGACCACCGGGTGGATCCCGCCGATGATGCCGATCGTTGCGGCCCCTTCGCCCTCGATGAACGGCACGGCTCCGGCGAGCGCCACCACGAGCGGCTGGACGAGGTCGGGGACGTCCTGGATGAGGCCCTGGAATCCGAGGATCGCGTCGCTGACGATGGTCGACATGGCGGTGTCTCCTTCTGGCTGAGCGGCTGAACCGCTGCCCCGTCGATCGGGACGAGTCCATCCCAGCCCGCCGCAGGGGGTGCCCGGCAGTGCCCTCCCGTCACCGCCGCTCGGGAGGAACGGCCGCCCGAGGGGTGACAATTGTCATGGTCGTACCCTGGGCCGCATGCCGACCGCACTGCTCCCTCCCGCCGAGACGACCGCCGCTCCGCCCTCGGGCAAGGGCGTCGCCGCGACCTGGTGGTACACGCTGCTCTCGGCCGGCTCGTTCGTGCTCGCGGTGCTGTTCGTCTGGCTGGTGCCGCAGCTGGTCGGCGACGCATCGCCGTGGCGGGTGGTCGGCTACCTCCTCGGCGCCGCGCTCTGGGCGGCGGTCTTCACCGTCTCCGCGCAGCGCTACCGCCGGGCCGACCGGGACGCCCCGACGCGCGTCGGCCCCGCCACCCTCGGACTCCAGGCCCTCGGTCTCGTCGGCGCCGCGGCGACGGGGCTGGCGGCGGGCAGCCCCACCCTCCCGCTCTCGCTCGCGTTCGTGCTCGTCGTGCTGCTGCCCTGGCCGCGCGGGATCCGCTGGCGGGTCACCACGTTCCTCACCGTGCTGCTCGCCGTCAGCGCCTGGCTCGAGCACGATCGGGCGTCGGGCACCGCGCCGCTCTCGCTCGCACCGGGTGCCGCGCCGGTCCTGTTCGCGTTCGCGGCCGCGCTGCCCCTCGCGATCGTCAGCATGCTCTGGTGGTGGGACATCGTCCGCGAGCTCGATCGCGCGCGGGTCGCGGAGGGCCGCCTCGCGGCCGCGCAGGAGCGGCTGATCCTCGCCGGCGACGTGCACGACCTCCAAGGACACCATCTGCAGGTGATCGCCCTGCAGCTCGAGCTCGCCGAGCGGCTGCTCCGCGACGATCCGGACGGCGCTCTGGAGCAGCTCCGCGCCGCGCAGCGCTCGGTCGACGGCGCCCGCACCGGCACTCGCGAGCTGGCGACGCGCTTCCGCAGCGTCTCGCTCGCCGACGAGCTCGCCAACGCCGCCGACCTGCTCCGCTCGGCGGGGCTGCGGGTCGAGCTGGCCGTCGATCCCGACGCGGACCGCGCCCCCGCCGACGTGCTCGGGCCGGTGGTCCGCGAGAGCACGACCAACATCCTGAAGCACGGCGGCGGCGAGTCGGCTCGGCTGCGGCTGGCGCGCGAGGCGGAGTCGTGGCGCTTCCAGGCGGTGAACGACGTGCCCGAGGGGGCCGAGTCGGAGGGGGCCGAGTCGGAGGGCGTCGAGGCCGGCACCGGCTCCGGCGTCCTCGGCATGACCGAGCGGATCGAGCGGGCCGGCGGCACACTGAGAACCCGCACCGCGCGCCGCTCCTTCGAGCTCGACGCGCGCCTGCCCGGCGGTGCCGCGTGATCCGGGTGCTCCTCGCCGACGACGAGGACATGATCCGCACCGCCCTGGCCGCGCTGCTCCGGCTCGAGCCCGACCTCGAGATCGTCGGCGAGTGCCGCGACGGCGCGGAGGCGGTCGCCGAGGCCGTGCGCCTCGAGCCCGACGTCTGCCTCTTCGACGTCGAGATGCCCGGCATGGACGGCATCGAGGCGGCGGAGCGACTGCGCCGCGTCTCGGCGACCCGGGTCGTCGTGGTCACCCGGCACGCGCGGCCCGGTGTGCTGCGCCGCGCGCTGGCCGTCGGCGTCAGTGGCTTCCTGCCCAAGTCGCGGCGGGTGGAGGACGTGGCGGAGGTGATCCGCCAGGTCGCCGCCGGCCGCCGCTACGTGGATCCCGAGATCGCGGCCGACGCCCTCGCGACCACGCGCAGCCCGCTCACCGACCGCGAGCTGGACGTGCTGAGCGCCGGCTCCCGCGGCGAGACCACCGGCGAGATCGGCAGGGCCCTGCACCTGTCCGCGGGCACCGTGCGCAACCATGTCTCGTCGATCCTGCGCAAGCTCGACGTCGACACCCGCCAGCGCGCCGTGATCGAGGCCCGTGAGAACGGCTGGATCTGACGCCGCAACCCGGCACTGCCCCGTCCGATCTGCAGGCGATCCGCCCCTCCTGCCTCCCGCCCTCGCGCCGGTAAGCGGCTTCCCCGCCGGATCACCTGCACAACGGACGCGCACCTGCACAACGGACGCGCACCTGCACTGCGGAGGGCTGCTGTCCGATCTGCAGGCGATCCGCCCCTCCTGCCTGCCGCCCTCGCCCCGTTGAGTGGCTTCCCCGCCGAATCACCTGCACAACAGAGGAGCACCTGCACAACGCGCGGGCACCTGCACAACGGAGGAGCACCTGCACACCGGCCCGGCACCCTCCCGGAGGGGTGCTGTCCGATGTGCAGGCGATCACGCCGGCACGAGACGCACGGACGCGGCGGAAATCGCGTTCCCGCGCGGATCGCCTGCAGATCGAACCGGCGCCGGGCTCAGAGCGCGATGACCACGCTCTTCAGCTCGCAGAACGAGCGCAGCGCCTCCTCGCCCAGGTCGCGCCCCATCCCGGACTCCCCCACGCCGCCGAACGACAGCGCCGGGTCGAACAGGTTGTACGTGTTGACCCACACCGTCCCCGCGCGCAGCCGCCGACCCATCCGGTGCGCCCGCGCCAGGTCGTTCGTCCACACCCCCGCGGCGAGGCCGTAGGTCTGGTCGTTGGCGAGAGCCACCGCCTCGTCCTCGTCCTCGAACGGGATGATGCCGACGACCGGCCCGAAGATCTCCTCGCGCGCGATGGTCATCGTGTTCGTGACCCCCGTGAACAGCGTCGGCTCGACGTAGTAGCCCGGCCGGTCCGGCACGCCGCCACCCACCGCGACGACCGCGCCCTCCGCCTCGCCCTGCGCGATGTAGCCGAGCACCTGCTGCCGCTGCTCCTCGGACACGAGCGGCCCCACGGTCACGCCGCCGGCCAGCCCGTCGCCGAGCGCGACCTTCCGCACCGCCGCGGTCAGCCGCTCCGTCGTCTCGTCGAGGATCGAGCGCTGCACCAGCAGCCGGCTGCCCGCCGTGCACATCTGGCCGGAGTGGCCGAACGACGCGCGCATCGCGGTCAGCACCACGGCGTCCAGGTCCGCGTCCTCGAACACGATGTTCGGGCTCTTGCCGCCCAGTTCCAGAGTCAAGCGGGTGAAGTCCTCGCTCGCGGCGCGCATCACCTTCCGGCCGACCTCGGTGCTGCCGGTGAAGGACACCTTGCTGACCAGCGGGTGCTCGGTGAGCGCCGCGCCGACCCGGCCGTCGCCGGTGAGCACGTTGACGACTCCCGCGGGGACGCCCGCCTCCTCGCAGATCGCCGCGAGGCGCAGCATGGTCAGCGGAGTCTGCTCCGCCGGCTTCACGACGACGGTGCAGCCCGCGGCGAGCGCCGGCGCCAGCTTGAAGCTCGCCGTCATGATCGGGAAGTTCCACGGCAGGATCAGCGCCGCGACTCCCACCGGCTCGAGCGTCGTGTAGACGTGGTGCTGCGCGTCGACGGGCACGACCGTTCCGGTCAGCCGCGACGGCGCACCGGCGTAGTAGCGGAAGACCCGGGCCGAGGTGGCGGTGTCGGCGCGCGAGCGCTCGATCGGCTTGCCGTTGTCGCGGGTCTCGAGCACTGCGAGATCCTCGAGTCGGTCCTCGATCAGGTCGGCGACGCGGTTCAGGATGCGGCTGCGGTCGTGCGGGCTCATCCCGCTCCAGCGCGCGTCGTCGTGCGCGCGGCGGGCGGCGGTGACGGCCGCCTCGATCTCGGCGGGGCCGGCCTGCGGGACGCGGGTGAGCAGCTCCTCCGTGGCGGGGTCGACGACGTCGAGCAGCTCCGCGCCCTCGGGAGCGAGCCACGCGCCGTCGACGAGGAAGGGCTCGATCGGCGCGAGCGGGGCGAGGGTGTCTCTCATGGGGTCTGCGTCTCTCTCATCGGGGGGCCGGGTCGGGGCCGGAGTCTTCGGGGCCGGAGGGCGGGGCGGGGGGCGGGCCGGAGTGGTCGGTCACGGCCGGTCGAGCAGCCGGGCGGGCTCCTCGACGCTCATCCGCCGCAGCACGTCGTCCTCGACGCCGAGCGCGCGGAGCCCCGGCAGGACGCGCGCGCCGAGGTGGTCGAAGCCGTGCCCGCCGAAGCGGCGCAGCTGGCCCTTCGTCCAGGTGCTGTGGCCGAGCACCCAGCGGATGCCGGGGTCGGTGCCGAGCAGCTCCAGCAGCGCGTCCAGGCGCTGCGGGTCGCTCGCGTTGCGGATCCGGCCGACGTGCGCGCCCTCGTTGCCGAAGCAGAGCTCCAGCACGGCGCCGGCCCGACCGAGGTCGCGGAGGTAGGGCAGGTCGAGGAACTCGTCGACGGTGCTGAACACGACGCGGGAGGGATCCACTCCCTCGGCGACGACGTGCGCGAGCACCTCGACCCCGTTGCGGGCGTCGGCGGCGAGCCGGACGGTGATCGCGGAGCCGGTGGCGGCGGCCGCGCGGGCCGCGGCGGTGAGGCTGATCCGCTCCTGCTCCCCCTCGGGCGTCGCGAAGGCGCCGGTCGTGCCCATCAGGCCGAGGAGTCCCGCGCGGTAGGTCGTGCCGGGGATCGCCTCCGTCAGCGCCCGGATGAAGAGCTCGGTGCGGCCGTCGACGTCGAGGGCGAGGTACCACTCGGGCAGCAGCCGCGGGAGGTAGGCGCCGTAGCCGGCGGCGATCGCGACGCCCGCCTGCCCGGACAGGGCGGGCAGGCGCGCATGGTCGGGCCCGAAGCCGAGCGAGCTGAGGTCGACGGCCAGGGCGAGACCGGCCGACGCTCCCACGCGCAGCTCGTCCGCGAGCAGCTCGACGTCGTCGAGGCGGAGGTTGTCGGCGAGCGCGAGCTGGCTCCAGCGCAGGGCGGCCGCGAGCTCGGCGGTGACCGGGGCGTCCGGATCGAGCGCCTCGACGCCGGGCCGCTGCAGCGCGCTCGCGTCGGTCAGCAGATGCTCGTGCATCGACACGACGCCGAGTTCCGCCGCCTCGACCGGGCCGAGGACCGTCTGGATGGCCATGCGCCGCCTCTCGCGCGGCACGCTGCCGCTGGATCCAATATAGAGCCGGATGGATCCAGAAGCGACGTGTCGGTACTCTCCCAGCCTCGCGATCGCGATCCCTGAGTAGAATCGCAGACAGCAAGGGGAGTACTCCCGACTGCGGTGAGCCCGTCACTACGGACGCGCATGAGCGTCCCGGGCCATCGGCTCCGCCACCACCTCCGAGAGGTCGCGGCCGGAGTGGAGGAGACCTTGGTCCCTCATCGACCGACCCTCTTGGAGCACCCCCGTGCAGATCACACCCGTCATCTGGCTGATCACCATCGCCGTGACGATCGCCTTCTTCGTCTACGAGTTCTTCGCGCACGTGCGGAAGCCGCACGAGCCGACCATCGGCGAGTCCGCCCGCTGGTCGGCCTTCTACATCGGCCTCGCGCTGCTGTTCGGCGTCGGGATCGGCTTCGTCGCCGATTGGCGCTACGGCGGCGAGTACTTCGCCGGCTATCTCACCGAGAAGGCGCTGTCGCTCGACAACCTCTTCCTCTTCCTGATCATCATGACCGGGTTCGCGGTGCCGAAGATGTACCAGCAGAAGGTGCTGATGATCGGCATCGTCATCGCGCTGATCATGCGCGGTGGCTTCATCGCGGTCGGCGCGGCCCTGATCGAGAACTTCTCCTGGGTCTTCTACCTCTTCGGCGCCCTGCTCTTCGTGCTGGCCTACCAGCAGATCAAGGGCGACCACGGCGACCCCTCGAACAACGCCTTCATGCGCCTGGTGCGCCGCGTCCTCCCCGTCACCGACGAGTACCACGGCGACAAGCTGACCGTGAAGAAGGACGGCCGCCGCTTCGTCACCCCGATGCTGCTGACCATCGTCGCCATCGGCTTCATCGACCTCGTCTTCGCGCTCGACTCGATCCCCGCCATCTACGGCCTGACCAACGAGGCCTACATCGTCTTCACCGCGAACGCCTTCGCGCTGATGGGTCTGCGCCAGCTGTTCTTCCTGATCGGCGGACTGCTCGAGCGCCTCGTCTACCTCAGCCAGGGCCTGGCCGTCATCCTCGGCTTCATCGCCGTGAAGCTCGTCTTCCACGCCCTGCACGTCAACGAGGTCCCGTTCATCAACGGCGGCGAGCCCCTGCTCTGGGTCCCCGAGATCCCGATCTGGTTCTCGCTCACCTTCATCGGCGCCACGATCGCCGTCGCCACGATCGCCAGCCTCCTGAAGACCCGCGGCGATCGCTCGAGGTCCGACCGCACCACCGTCCAGGACGCCCCCCTCGAGACCCCGGCCGACGTCCCCTCCCGCCGCGAGCACTGACCCCCTCCGCGAGATGCCACTTGTGCGCGCGACACGCCGCAAAAGGCGTGCACAAGTGGCATCTCGCGGGAGGCGCCTCAGAGGGTGGGCGTCCAGATCCGCATCGTGGAGGGGCCGCGGTTCGCCCAGCGATAGTAGGGGTGGAACTCGGCGGCGAAGCGCTCGCCGAGCTCCGCCGGGACGGAGTACGGCCACGCGGACGCCGGGGCGTCGCGGCGCACGAGCGCCACCCGGGCGCCGTCGCCGACAGCGACCGGCAAGACCTCAGCGTCCACCGCCACGTGCTCCGTGTCGAGGCCGTCCGGCAGCTCCAGCGACTCCAGCGCCAGCACGAACGGCCCGCGCTCCACCGCGACCTGCCCGCGCACCGCGTCGATCCGCGGGTGCGGCGTCACGAAGCGCGCCGGCATCGGCAGCGACAGCCGCACCACGTCGCCGGCTGCGAACGCCCGCCGCACCGTCACCGTCGACAGACCCGCGTCCACCGCCTGCCCGTCGAGCAGCGCCGTCCCGCGCGCGAACGGCGGGATCCGCAGCGTCAGCGCGAATTCCGCGTCCGCGAGGATCCGCACCGCGATCTCGCCGTCCTCCGGATATGCGGTCTCCACCTCGAGCGACACCTCGCCCGTCGTCACCCGGTACCCGCCGTACTGGTGCAGCTGCACCCCGTCGTCCGTCGCCGTCGCGAAGCTCAGCTCGACGCTCGCGAGGGTGCGCGCCGTGTTCGTCGGACAGCAGGACACCCAGAACCACGGCGCCCGCAGGCTCGACTGCGCCCGGTCGGTCTCGACGCTCTCGTCCGGCGCCACCCCGTCGACCCGCTGCTGCAGCGTGTTCGTGTAGAAGAAGGCGCGCCCGTCCTCGCGCGTCGCGGGCAGCACCGCGTTCAGCAGCGTCCGCTCCATCAGATCCGCGTAGGCCGCGTCGTCCGAGCGCAGCAGCAGGCGCCACGACAGCATGTTCGACGCGATCGCCGCGCAGGTCTCGGCGTAGGCGCGGTCCGGCGGCAGCTCGAAGTCGGCGCCGAACGCCTCGTCCTGGTGGTGCGAGCCCATCCCGCCGGTCAGGTAGGTCCGGCGCGCGACCGTCGCCTCCCACTGCCGCTGCACCGCGGCCTCGAGCTCCGCGTCGCCCGTCTCCACGGCGACGTCGAGCGCCCCCGCGGAGAGGTACAGCGCCCGCACCGCGTGCCCGCGCAGCACCTCGGCCGAGCGCACCGGCACGTCGTCCTGGAAGTACTCGGGCCCGAAGGCGATCGGACCGAGCGTCCCCGTCCCGCGCCGCTCGACGAACAGCCGCGCCTGCTCCAGGTACCGCCCCTCGCCGGTCGCCCGCGCCAGCTCGGCGAGCGCCGGCTCGATCTCGGGATGCCCGCAGACCGCGGCACGTCCCTCCGCCCCGAACACCTCGATCACGTGGTCGGCGAGGCGTCGCGCCACGGCCGGCAGCAGGTCGTCGTGCCCGGTGCGCAGCCGCGCCACGGCGGCCTGGATCAGGTGGCCGAAGCAGTACAGCTCGTGCCCCCACTCCAGGTCGGAGTAGCGCGCCCGCTGCCCCGGCCGGCCGAAGCTCGTGTGCAGGTAGCCGTCCTCGTCCTGGGCCCCCGCGACCCGCAGCACCAGCGCCTCGTACTGCGCGGCGAGCTCCGGATCATCGGAGCGGCCCAGCTCCCAGGCCATCGCCTCGAGCAGCTTGTAGACCTCCGAGTCGACGAACTCGATGCCCGCATGGAGGTCGCCGCCTGCCGCCGAGGAGATCGTGCCGTTCGCCGCGCGGTCGAAGTTGCCGGCCCAGCCGACCCGCTCGATCCAGCTCAGGCAGTGGCCGATCACGGCGTCCGCGCCGAGCCGCTGGTAGTGCTGCCAGAAGCCGCCGGTCAGCCGGATCTCGTCCTGGCGCAGCGGCCGGAGCGCGCCCGCGGTCGGGGCGACGGGGCCGCCGAGGGCGACGGTGGTGGTCAGGGTCACGAGGATCTCCTAGGAGGAAGAGGGTCAGTCCTTGACGGCACCGGCGGTGACACCCGCCGAGACGTACCGCTGAGCGACGACGAGGAGCAGGGCGGCCGGGAGCGAGGCGACCACGGCGGTCGCCATGATCGAGTTCCACTCCTGGTTGTTGTTGCCGATGTACTTGTAGATGCCGAGCGTGATCGGCTGGAGCTTCCCGCCGCTGTCGAGGGTCGACGCGAAGATGAAGTCCGACCAGGCCCAGAGGAATGCGAAGAGCGACACCGTGACGACGGAGTTGCGGCTGATCGGCATGATCACCGAGGTGAAGGTGCGCCAGGCGCTCGCGCCGTCCATCCGCGCGGCCTGAGTCAGCTCGTCGGGGATGCCGGACATGAACGCGGTGAAGATCAGCACGCCGAACGGCACCGCGATGGTCGAGTCGGCCACGATCAGCCCGGGGATCGAGTTCAAGAGACCCAGGTTGAGGTAGATGGCGTAGAAGCCCATCGCCATGATGATCGCCGGGATCATCTGCGCGATCAGCAGGACGAACGAGAGCCCCTGCCCGCCGCGCGGCCGCAGCTTCGCGAGCGAGTACGCGGCCGGAGCGGCGATCGCCACGGTCAGCAGCACCGTGCCGAGCCCGACGACCAGGCTGGTGCCGAGGTACGGCAGCTGCTCGCTCAGCACGGCCTGGTAGCCCGAGAAGGTGGGCGCGAACGGGAACCAGTCCGGCGGATCCTTCCGCATCGACCCGGTCTGCGTGAGCGAGACGTTGATCATCCAGTAGACCGGGAACAGCATGACCGCGGTGAGCAGCACGCCCACGAGGGTCAGCCACCAGGGGCGCCGGGCGCTCATGCGTCGGCCTGCTTCCGCTGGACGCGGATGTAGATCAGGCCGAAGACCAGCGCGAGGATGATCAGCAGGTTGCCGACCGCCGCCGCCGGGCCGAAGTCGGGCAGCATCGACCCGAAGCCGAGCTGGTAGGTCCAGGTCGCCAGGGTCGTCGACGAGTCGGCCGGCCCGCCCTTCGTCATGATCCAGATGATGTCGAACACCTTCAGCGTGTAGACGAGGCCGAGCAGGATCGTGATCGCCGACACCGGGCGCAGCAGCGGCAGCGTGATCCGCCAGAACTGCTGGGCGCCGGTCGCGCCGTCGAGCGAGGCCGCCTCGTAGAGGTCCTGCGAGATGTTCTGCAGCCCGGAGTAGAGGATCACCAGGTTGAACGGGATGCCGATCCAGATGTTGGCGATCAGCACCGCGATCAGCGAGGTCGACGGCGAGGTCAGCCAGTTGATCTGCCCGATCCCGAACGACTCGAGGAACGCGTTGACGATGCCGGAGTCGCTGTTCAGCATCCACGACCAGGTCGACGCCGAGACGATCAGCGGCAGCAGCCACGGCACCAGGAACAGCGCCCGGAGCGTGCTCGCGAGCGGGAAGCGCCGGTAGAAGAAGACCGCGAGCGCGAGCCCCAGCGTGAACTGGAAGATGAGCGAGACGCCCGTGAAGACCGCGGTGTGCAGCAGCGCGGGGCCGAAGGTCGGGTCGCGGAAGACCTGCACGTAGTTGTCGAACCAGACGAACGGGGCGTTGCCCTGGACGAAGGAGCGGACCGTGTAGTCCTTCAGGCTCAGCTCGAGGTTGCGGTAGAGCGGGAAGGCGTAGAACACGAGCAGGTAGACGACGAGCGGGGCGAGGAACGCCCACGCCGCGAGCTGCCCGCCCGGCCGCCGCCGCCTGGGCGCCGGGGCCGCGACGGCCGCGACCCCGGGCTCGGCCTCGCGGCGCAGCAGCCGCCCCGTCTCAGTGGCCGTCGTCATCGTTCCTCCCACATGCTGGTCGAGCAGCCCCGCAGCGCGCCCCGCATGCTGGTCGAGCAGCCCCGCAGGGGCGTATCGAGACCCACCACTGCAAGAACCTCGGTTCTGCAGACCACCCTTCTGATGCGGGCGGATCTCGATACGCCCGCTGCGCGGCCTACTCGATCAGCAAGAGCCGCCCCAGCCCGGCGGTCGTCCCCCGCATGCTGGTCGAGTAGCCGCTGCAAGCGGCGTATCGAGACCCGCCCCGCCGGCCGCGTCATGCCGACCACACCGCTCATCACTGCGTCGCGGACTCGGCCGCCGACTGCGCCGCCTTCAGCGCGTCGGCCGGCGACTGCGAGCCGCTCAGCGCGGTCTGCACCGCGGACCAGAGCTGCTCGGAGATCTTCGGGTACTTCGTCCCGAGGTCGTCCGAGGTGCGGCCCTTCGCGGCCTGGACGGCCTCGACCCACGGCGCGAGGTCGGCGTTCCCGGCGACCTGCGCCTCCTGCGCCGCGGCCGTCGGGGCGATGTACGACAGCGTGTCATCGGTCGTCACCAGGTTGTCCGTCGAGGTGAGGCACTCGGCGATCGCGGTCGACGTCTCGTAGCGCGCCTCGTCCTTCTGCACGGGCAGGGTGAGGAACTCGCCGCCGGTCGGCGCGGGGGCCGAGCCGCCGTCCTTCGCGGGGATGGTGAGGATGCCGTAGTCGATGCCGGAGGCCTTGGCGTTCGCGAGCTGCCAGGTGCCGTTCTCGCCGAAGGCGTACTCGCCGGTCTCGAACTCCTGCCAGCTCGTGGTCTGCGTGTTGCCGATCACGGAGTTGGGCGCGTAGCCCTTCTCCAGCCAGTCGGTCCAGAGCGAGACCGCGTCCACGGCGGCGTCCGAGTCGAGCTCGGTCAGCTCAGCGCCGGAGCCCCAGAACCAGGGCAGGAACTGGAAGGTGCCCTCCTCGGTGCCGATGCCGGAGAACGTGATGCCCTTGCCGCCCGAGGCGGTGACCTTCTCGAGCGCGGCGGTGAGGCTCGCCCAGTCGGTGATCGAGGAGACGTCGACGCCGGCCGTGGCCAGCACGGTCTTGTTGTAGTACAGCGCCAGCGTGTTCGCGCCGATCGGGACGCCGAAGGTGTCGCCGCCGACCTCACCCGCGGCCAGGATGTTGGCGTCGATGTCGCCGGTCTCGAGGCCGTTCTCGGCGGTGGTGGTCAGGATGCCCGACTCGGCGAGCGTGGAGACGACCGGGTTGTCGACGAGCAGGATGTCCGGCGAGCTGCCCTGCTGCCCGGCGAGGAGCGCCTTGTTGGTCAGGTCGGTGGTGTCGTAGCCGGTGCGCTCGACAGTGACGCCGGCCTCGGTGCCGCAGGAGTCGATGAGCTTCGCCCAGTCGGACGACTCGTCGAACTGGGGGTACGGGTCCCAGAAGGTGTAGGTGCCGCCGGCGGCGGAGGAGTCGCCTCCCGAGCCTCCCGCGCAGCCGGTCAGTGCTGCGGCTGCGGTCCCGAGCAGGACGGCGGCGGCGAGGCCCCGAGTGTGCTTCCTCTTCATCGCGGATGTTCCCTTCGTCGTTGACGGGTGGTGCTGGCCGATCTCGGCGAGCGCCGGACCGAAACTACTTTCTGCGGGTTCAAAGTAGACACGGCGGGAAGGTCGAGTCAAGAGTTGTCGCGTTTTCGGTGTTTTCGGTTCGCGGAATCCTGTGCGAGGATCGTCCAGGGCGCACCGGCGTCCCGCGGAAGGAGGACGTCATCGCGCCGCGCAAGCCCACGGGCACCATCACGCTGACCGACGTCGCCCGCGAGGCCGGCGTCTCGATCGCCACCGCGTCGAAGGCGCTGAACGGCCGCGACCAGGTCCGTGCCGAGACCCGCCAGAAGGTGCTCGACGCCGCCGCCGCCCTCTCCTTCACGCCGAACCCTTTCGCGCAGGCCCTCAACTCGCGCCGCACCGGCACGATCGGGATGCTCACCAACGACCTCGACAACCGCTTCGTGCTGCCCGTGCTGCTGGGCGCCGAGGACGCGTTCGGCGCCGGCTCCACTTCGGTGTTCCTCTGCGACGCCCGCGGCGACTCGATCCGCGAGCAGCACCACATCAAGAACCTGCTGGCCAAGCGCGTCGACGGGATCGTCGTGCTCGGCCGGACGACCAATCCGCGCCCGTCGATCACCGCGACGATCCCCGTCCCGGTCGTCTACGCCTACGCGCCCTCCGAGGACGAGCGCGACTCCTCGTTCACGCCCGACAACACGCTCGCGGGCGTGCTCGCGGCCCGCCACCTGATCGAGCGCGGGCGCACGCGCATCGCCCTGATCAACGGGGAGCCCAGCTACACCGCCGCGCACGACCGCGCCCGCGGCGTCGAGCGCGCGCTGACGGAGGCGGGCCTCCCGCTGGTCGGCGGCGACGTGCTCTACGGCCAGTGGTCGGAGAGCTGGGGCCGCCAGTGCGCCGAGTCGCTGCTCGCCGCGCACCCGGATCTCGACGCCATCATCTGCGCGAGCGACCAGATCGCCCGCGGCGCCCTCGACCACCTGCGCGAGAGCGGGCACCCCGTGCCGCGCGACGTCGCCGTCGTCGGCTTCGACAACTGGGACCTCCTCGTCGAGGCCGCCCGCCCCCCGCTCACCAGCATGGACATGCAGCTCGAGGCCCTCGGCCGCGCCGCCGCCGAGGAGCTCTCCCACGCCATCCACGGCCGCGCGACGCCCGGCGTCCGCTCGATGCCCGTGCGCCTCGTCCCCCGCGAGTCCTCCGGATGACGCCGGGTCTCGATACGCCGCGTCCCGCGGCTACTCGACCAGCATGCATCCGGTCGGGCAGGCCTCTTCCTGCAGGTCGAGCAGCCCCGTTCACCCTGGTCGACCAGGCCCGTTCATGCTGGTCGAACGGGCTTGTTCATGCTGGTCGAGCGGGTCTGTTCATGCTGGTCGAGTAGCCCCGCAGGGGCGTATCGAGACCTACCCACCCCGACCGATCAGAACGTGTCGCGCCTGGCTGCCGGGCGCAGCTGACCCGCATGGCATCATGCGCTGGTGAGCGCCCCCGACCTGAACGCGGATGTCCTGGCTCCGTTCCGAGACTCCGGCGTCGATCGGCATGTCACCCTGCTGCTCGGTGCCGGTGCGTCGACGTCATCGGGGCTGCCCGGGTGGGACGAGCTCGCCGTTCGGCTCCTCCTGAAGAGCGGGGCCGTCTCCTCGGAGTCCGCCGCGCAGGAGCTCGTGCAGCGGCAGGACCCACTCCTCGTCGCTGAAGCCGCGAAGAGCACTCTGGACCGGTGGGACCAGCGCGTCAGGGCCGCGCTCTACCAAGGGCTGCAGGATCTGTCGCCTTCGTCGCTGCATCTCGCGGCTGCCGGCCACGCCCTCGACGGGAGAACCGACGAGACCACGGTGGCGACGTTGAATTTCGACATCCTCCTCGAGGACGCCATCGACATCGAAGGAACCGCGGAGGGTCGCGTCGACGACGACGAGTCCTCGACCGCGTACGTCGTGCACCACCTGCACGGAATCGCCTCCCCTTCGCGGAGCGAGGGCGTCGTCCTGACCCTGTCCGACTACAACGAGCTGCTCGGCGACCAGGACTGCTGGCAGCAGCGCTTGCTCAAGAAGGCAGCGCAGGACGGCGCCATCGTCATCGCCGGAACGTCCTACCGAGATCCGGACGTCCGGCGCTGGCTCCACGTCGCTCTTGCCGACTCGCCTGACGGCAACGCGGCGCTGGTGCTTCTCGCGCGCCAGGCCTTCGGCGTCTCGAGAGAGCGATTCGACGAGATCAAGAGCGCCCTCGCCGGGCAGTGGAGAGCTGCCGGACTGCAGCCGATCCTTCTCGAGGACTTCACCGATGCCGCGCAGATCATCCGCGAGCTCCGTCATCTGCATCGACCTCGGTACCGCTCGCCGCAGCAGCGGGCGACCGCGCTCTGGGATCTCCACGTCGACGGCTTCGACGTCCGCCAGCCGGAGTACTCCGACGCACTGGACGACGACGCGCGGACGCTGCGCGACGCCTTCGACGTCGAGCAGCTCGGCGTCAGCCTGTGGCTCGCGGACGGAGCGGGCAGCGTCGGACGGTACGCCTCCCAGGACCGGACCTATCGAGCAACGTCCGACATCCGCCTCGTGCCGAGCGGACACGACAGCGCCTGGGTCGCCGGCCGGACCCTCGGTGCGGAGAGCATCGTGTTCCAGAATCTCGACCCGGCCGGAACGAATCGCTGGGGCACGGTGCTCGCCCTTCCGATCAGGGTGTCCTTCGCGGGTCTGCCGGACATCGCGACCGCGGTGCTGAGCGTCGGCCTTCCCGGCACCGCGGAGGCGTTCTCCACGTCGAAGGCGATGTGGTTCGACCAGGTGCTCGACATCGCGAACGCGTGGAGCGAACGGCTGAGCGACTCCCTCGTGTGAGCCGCCTCGCGCAACTACGATCAACGAAGGACAAGGAGACAGCGATGACGAACAGCAGCAGCAACTCGTTCCAGAGCCTCGGCAACGGCGGCTTCCGAGTCAGCGGCGCGCGGATCAGCCCGACCACTGGCCGGTACGTCACCCGCAGCAGTGCTTCCGTCGGGAAGTCGGCTGCGTCTCCCGCCCAGCCGAAGACGCAGCCGACTCCGAAGTAGCAGGGTCGGCCGTCCGCGGACGCGCGGGCACAGCCCGGCACGAACGCGACCGTCCAGCGGTCGCCGACGAAGGCCCGGAGGCCGTCAGCGCTGCGACACCGGCGAGAGCACGAGCTCGTCGATGCGGACGTGGGCCGGGGACTCGAGGACGAACTCGACCGCGCGGGCGACGTCGTCCGGCGAGAGCATCCGGGCACGGGCCTCATCGTCCGGGACCTGCGGCCGGTGGCGGAGGAAGTCCGTCGCGACGTCGCCGGGGCAGAGGTGGCAGGCGCGGATCCCGGAGGCGGCCTCCTGAGCGTTCAGGGTGCGGGCGATCTCGGCCAGCGCCTTCTTGCTCGCGCTGTAGCCGACCCCCGCGATCGGGGCGAACGCCCAGGCCGAGTACGAGGAGACGAGCACGACCGCGCCGGCGTGCTCCCTCAGCTCGGGCAGCGCCGCGTCGATCACGCCCACCGGTCCCAACAGGTTGGTGCGCACGATCTGCTCGAGCTCGCTCAGCCGCTGGTCCCCCCAGGTCCGCCGCGGGGAGTTGAGCCCGGCCGCCAGGACCAGCGCGTCGATGCGGCCGACCGCGGCCAGCACCGCGTCCCGGGCGGCGGGCACCGCCTCCCCGTCGCTCACGTCGAGGGGGACAACGAGGGCGTCCCCGCCGGCACCACCGATCCGCTCGGCGACGGCGTCGAGGCGCTCGCGGGACCTCCCGCTGAGCGCCACCGTCCAGCCCGATGCCGCCAGGCGCTCGGCGGACGCGGCCCCGATCCCGGAGCCGGCTCCCGTGATCCAGGCGACTCTGCGAGCGACTTCGGTGTCCATGGGGCGTCCCTTCGATGCTACGGTGACGATCGATTAATCATACTAATAGGAGGCTGCCGTGCTCATCGATCTCACCGGTCTGGTCGTCGTGGTCACCGGCGGCGGGCGCGGCATCGGCCGCGCGATCGTCGACCGCTTCCTGGCGGAGGGCGCGCGGGTCGCCGCCCTCGACCTGGCCTTCCCCTCCCCCTCGAGCGACGCGCAGCAGCTGGTCTGCGACGTCACCGATCCGGCGTCGGTGCGGACGGCGATCGACGCGGTGGTCGAGCGGTTCGGCCACGTCGACGTCCTGGTCAACAACGCCGGCATCAACGTCGAGGGCAGCATCGAGACCCTCGATCCGTCGCGCTGGGACGCCGCGTTCGACGTGAACGTCCGCGGCACCTTCCTCGTCTCGCAGGCCGTCGTCCCGGTGATGAAGGCGCGCGGCGGCGGTCGCATCATCAACGCCGCCTCGTTCGCGGCGATCGTTCCGAGCATCGGCGCCGCCGCCTACGGAGCCTCGAAGGCGGCCGTCGTGCAGTTCACCCGGGTCCTCGCCGGCGAGCTCGGGCCGTGGGGCATCACCGTCAACGCCTACGCGCCGGGCATGATCCCCACCGCGATGAACGGCTTCGCGGACATGCCGGAGGCGGCGAAGGCGCGGCTCCTCGACACGCTGAGCCTGCGCCGCTGGGGCACGCCCGACGACATCGCCGACCTGCTCTGCTTCCTCTCCAGCGACGCCGCGAGCTACATCACCGGCACGCTCGTCGACGTCAGCGGCGGCAAGCTCGCCACGCAGATCCCCAGCCGCGCGTACGAGGGCCTCGCAGCCGCGGAGTGATCGACGCCGGCGCCCGAGGGCACCACTGACCGCTTCGGCTCAGGCCGTCCCTGGGCCGGTCGACGTCGCCCGGATCTCCTCGGCGGTGTCGCGGACGAGCGTGCGCGCCGCGCTCTCCGCGCGATCGGCGTCCCCGGCGGCGATCGCCTCCGCGAGCCGCCGATGCTGGTCGACCGCACGATCGGTCGCGGCGGTGAAGGTCGGAACGCCGCTGCCGTACCTGCTGTCGAGCGCGGCGGCGAGGGTGCCGAGCAGCTGGGCGAGCACCGCGTTGCCCGACCCCTCGACCAGGATCCGGTGGAAGCTCTGATCCGCGCTCGTGAAACGGGGCAGCGATCGCGCCTCGGCCGCGAGGGCCAGCTCCGCCGCCGCGGCCGACAGCTCGTGCTGCCGGGCGGTCCGGCCGCTCGCCGCGAAGAGCCGGGCCGCGGCGGGCTCGACCGCCTCGCGCAGCAGGAGGAGCTCCTGCAGCTGCGTCTCGCTCGCCGGCCCGGCCGCCCGCCACTGGATCACATCCGGATCGAGGAGGTTCCACGAGCTCTCCGGCTGGACCTGCGTCCCCGCGCGCGGGCGGGCCCGGATCATCCCCCGCGCCTCGAGAGCACGGAAGGCCTCGCGCACCACCGTGCGCGACACGTCGTACCGGCGGCCGATCTCCTCGGGCACGATCTGCGAGTCCGCCGCCCGGACCCCCGACGCGATCTCCCGCCCGAGCCCCTCGGCGACCCGGCGCTGCAGGCGTCTCCCCGAGCCGGAGGCCTCGAGGGCGGAGTCGACGGGCATGATGCGGCTCACGATACCCGCCCGGTCCGCGCACCCCTGCCGGTCGACGAGCCGCGGAACGCGCGCTCCATCCCGGCCGACCGGCCGCAGGCCGCGCGCTTCATGCCGGCCGAGTCACCGCAGGCCGCGCGCTTCAGGCTGGTCGAGTAGCCGCGGAACGCGGCGTATCGAGACCCACCGTCCAGGCCACGGTGGATCTCGATACGCCCGCTGCGCGGGCTACTCGATCAGCATGGAGGGGCCCGCCCCACGGGCTGCTCGGCGCCTCTACGAGCAGGCGATCATCGGCAGCGTGATGCGGATGTCGTCGTTCGCGTCGGTCCTCACTCCTTTTCGTCCGGGAACGATGAAGTGCCACATGAGCTGGACCGATCCCGTGGTGTTCGCCGTCCACCGGGTGGAGTAGTCGACGAACGAGAAGTCCTTGGTCAGCTGCACGTCGCCGTACTGACTCGTGTCGGTGCTGTAGTTCGGCGAGATGGGCACGTCGTCGATCTCGAGCCGGGCGTACTGCGGACCGCGAGTCCTGTCGTCGCCGGTCTGTGCGTACGAGCCACCGGCCCGGTAGAGGAAGGTGTAGGTGGTCCCCGCGACGACCGGCAGCATGGCACCCCACCAGACCTCCAGGTTGAACCCCTCGGCGGAGCCCGAATCGTCCGCCTGCTGGTAGAAGAAGACGGCGCCGTTCTTCTCCTCGATGCCGGACGCCCCGTGATAGCCGTAGCCGTTGTCGTAGCGCCGCCACTGAGCAGGATCGGTGACCGACGGGCAGGGGGCAGGAGACGCCGACGCGGCCGGAGCCGCCGTCGCCAGGGCGATGACGGGCACCGTCCAGACCCCTCCGGCGACGAGCGTCCGCCGGTGCACCGCGCCCTCACCGCTGGGCGTCTGTGGGAGGGAGTCGTCGTTCGTCATATGTGCATCTCCCGTGGTGTCGAGGTACGACCGCTGTCGCAGTCGGCATCGGCGTACCTGCACACCAGGGTGGTGCCCCCACTCCGCGCAGCGAAATTCCGGGCGCTTGAAGCACAACGATGACGCGTTCACGTCACTGCTGACGGAATCGATGCCTCCCGACGTGTCGAGCAGTCCAGCCGCGGATGCGCACTCCCATGCTGGTCGAGCAGCCCCGCAGTGCCCCCTTCCGTGCTGGTCGAGTAGCCGCCTCCGGCGGCCTCTCGAGACCCGACCCGCCGCTACTCCGGCATCGAGAAGTCGGCGAAGTCGAAGCCCGGCGACACCAGGCAGCTCACCACTGCGTCCTCCGCCGACGGCAGCGTCCGCTGCCACACATCGGCCGGCACCAGCGCCTGCACCGGCAGCCCCTCGAACGCCGAGCCGAGCACGACCGTCTCGCCGTCCTCCGGCTCCTCGCCGAGCCCGCCGTACTGCAGCGCCACCCGGCCGGGCCCGTTCCAGATCCAGGTCTCCGCCGACGACACCCGGTGCCAGGCCGACGCCTCGCCCGCCGGCAGCAGGAAGACGATCAGCGTCGCCGCCGGCCGCTCCCGCACCGAGCCGTCTGCGCCGACGAGCGTCAGCCGCTCCGGCGACTCCCACGTCCGCCGGTACCAGCCGCCCTCGGGGTGCGGCTCCAGCCCCATCGTCTCGGCGAGCGCCGGCCGCCGCACCCGCTCGAGCACCCGCCCGTCGACGCTCAGCCGGTCGACGAACCCGCTCAGCTCCGCGCCTGCCATCGGACCTCCCCGGAGATGATCGTGGCGAGGGCGGTCCCCTCGCCGGCTTCGACGACGGCGGCGAGCACGTCGTCGGAAGAAGAGCCCGACACGCCCAGGACCGCGAGGTCGGCGAGCGCCCCCGGCACCAGCGTGCCGAACGACTCCGCCGCCCCCATCGCCACCGCGCCGCCGAGCGTGGCGGCGGCCAGCAGCCGCGCGTGCAGATCCCGCCCCGCGTACCCCTGCGCCCGCGCGATCCGGCACAGCTCGGCCACGTCCCCGAGCAGGTCCAGCGACGGCGTCGACGACAGCGAGTCCGTCCCGACCGCGATCGCGTTCCCCTCGCGCAGGTAGTCCGCGACCGGCGCCTCGTCGAGCCCGATGACCGCGTTCGAGCGCGGACACAGCGCGACGGAGGTGCCGGTGCGCCGCAGCGTCGCGCGATCGTCCGCGTCCACGTAGATCCCGTGCGCGATGTGCACGTCGTCGCCGAGCGCGCCGATCGTCTCCGCGTACGCCACCGGACGCAGCGCACTGCCGCCGTTGCGCAGCAGGTGGAAGCCGTCGTAGCCCCAGCGGCGCCACTGCTCCGCCAGGTCGCCGCGGCCGTGCATCGTGTACTCCGCCTCCCAGGCCGACTCGGCCAGGTGCAGGTGCCGGCGCACGCCGAGCTCCTGCGAGAGCCCGGTCAGGTCGCTCAGCACCGGGGTGTCCAGCGAGTACGGGGCGTGCGGCGAGAGCCCGATGCGCGTCACTCCGGAGGTGCGCACCAGCTCGGCGGTGATCGCGCGCCCGCTGCCGCGCCAGTCGTCCTCGAGGAGGCTCATCAGCTCCCAGTAGGCGATCCCGTGCACGCGGCCGTCCTCGAGCACGCGCAGCGCATCGAGGTCGGTGACGATGTCGGCGATCGCCGTCGTCCCGGTCGTGACCGCGATCTCGAGCCCGGCGGCCGCCGAGGCGCCCCAGTCGTGCGGCTGCTCGTAGACCTCCTGGAAGGCGCGCGACCAGTCCTCGAAGCCGGCGTACCGGCCCCGGCCGACCGCGGACATGCAGGTGTACTGCAGGTGCGAGTGCGCGTTGACGAGGCCCGGGACGATCGCGCCCGGCCACTCCCGCACCGCGGGCGACTCGTCGCGGAGCCCCGCCAGCACCTCGTCCCGCGGACCGACGGCGACGATCCGCTCGCCGCGCACGGCGACCGCTCCGTCCCGCACCGGCTCGCCCGCCACCGGCAGCACCCACGGCGCGCTGTGCACGGTGAGCACCGACGTCGAGCTCCCGGCGCTCTCGCGCCCGAGCGACACCGCGCCGCTCACGGGATCCACGCCGACGGCATCAGTCCCGAGAGACTCGCCGTGCTCGCCGCGACCGCCAGCAGCACCGCGCCGCCCGTCACCGCCCAGTCGACCGGCGTGTACCGGATCTCCCGCAGCCAGGTGCGCTTGCGCGTCCCGAAGCCGCGCAGATCGAGGGCGTCCACCGTGTCCTCCGCGTCCACGAACGACGTGATGGTGACGGGCACCATCAGCGGCGCCACCTCGCGCAGGCGCCGGATCGGATTGCGGGTCTGCGTCCGCTCGTAGCCGCGCAGCCGCTGGGCCGCGGCCGTCTCCTGCAGGTTCGAGGCCGCGCTGGGCAGGAACTTGAAGGTGAGGTCGATCCCGTAGGCGAAGCGCGCCGGCACCCCGAGCCGCGCGAACGCGACCGCGAGGTCTCCCGGGCGGATGGCGAACGCGAGCGGGAACCCGACCGCGACCAGAGTGAGGAAGCGCAGCAGCAGGTTGACCGCGTACGACACCGCCCCCTCCGTGATCGCCAGCCCGACGACCGGCACCGTGAACAGCGTCGCGCCGGCCTCCGGCTCGCCGCTGCCGGTCGCGCCGACGATGAGCCCGTTGATCCCCGCGAAGACCAGCACGAACACGGCCACGACGGCCCAGTTCGAGCGGACCTCGCGGAACGGGATCCGCGCGCTGAGGTAGTACGCGAAGGCGACCACGGCGAGCGCCGCCATCCAGCGCAGATCGCGCACCTGGCTGGCCGTGACGACGAACATCACCGGCACCAGGATCAGCACGCGCGGATCCCGGCGGCCGAGGAAGGAGTCACCGCCGAGGTATCGAGGCGAGACCTCCATCCCGGGCGCCCGTCAGCGTCCGGCGAGGTTCTGCAGCGGCTTCCAGACCCGGTCGAGCACGGGCACCAGGATCACCGCGGTGATGCCGGTGGCGAGGATCGCCAGGAGGTAGGAGCCGAAGAACCAGTACTGGAAGGTCTGGCCGAGGAACAGGAAGTCGGTGGCGGTGAAGAGCAGTCCGACGACGACCGCGGCGACCGCGATGGCGGCGGCCCAGACGAGCTGGCGGCCGGTGGTGCGCGGCTCCTTCGCGTAGTAGCCGATCAGTCCGGCGAGCAGGCCGACGAGGCCGTTCGCGATGCTCCAGTTCCAGTAGGTGAGGAAGCCGTAGCCCATGATCTGGTCGACGATCGCGTTGCCGACGGCACCGGTGAAGAATCCGGCGACCGGTCCGAAGCGCAGGCCCACGAAGGGGATGATCGCGATCGCGGGACGGATCGAGATCATCGTCCCGGGGATCACGAAGCTCAGGGCGCCGAGCGCGCCGTAGAGGGCGGCGCCGACGGCGCCGAAGACGATCGTGCGGGAGGAGACGGCCCAGGGGCCGGTCTTCGCGGCGGTGGAGGTGGTGGCGGTCACGGGTGTGTCCTTTCGAGGGAGGGAGAGGAGCTGCGGGGATCGGCGGTGCGTCCGGCGTCGGGGGTGCTGCCGGGGCCCTGCTGCGCACGGCGGAGGCGCCGGGCGAGGTCGAGCGGGCGCGGGAGGCGGCCGCTCGCGGGTCCGTGGCGCCGGGCGGCGCGCACGAAGTCGGTCTCGCGCAGCACCGCGCGGGAGTGGCCGGGGTCGACTCCCGGGCCGTGCCAGAGCGCCGCGTCGTGCACGACCTCGGCGGGGCTGGCGTCGGCGACGATCCCGCCGCCGTCGACGACCACCACGCGGTCGGCTCGGGCGAGCGCCATGTCGACGTCGTGGGTGATGAAGTAGACGCTGTCGATCCCGTCGATCGCCCAGACCGCGTCGAGGAAGTGGCGGGAGGAGCGCTCGTCCTGCCCCGCCGTCGGCTCGTCGAGGATCAGGGTCCGCGGCCGCAGCGTGAGGGCGAGCGCGACGGCGAGCCGGCGCTGCTGCCCGAAGGAGAGCGTGCGCGGCGGCCGCTGCAGGATCCCCGGCACGTCGTCGAGCGACACGGCCCGCAGCGCGGCGTCGGCGATCGCGGGGATCTCCTCCGCCGGCACCCCGAGATTGCGCGGCCCGAACGCCAGCTCGGCCTCGACCGTCTCGCTGAAGAGCGCCTGGCCCGGGTTCTGGAAGAGGTATCCGCAGGTCGAGACGAGCTCGGCCGCGGTCAGCTCGTGCACCGGACGGTCGTCCAGCAGGACCCGGCCGCGGGTCGGCGCGACGAGGCCGACGGCCGCGCGCATCAGCGTCGACTTGCCGGCGCCGTTCCGGCCGAGGATCGCCACCCGCTCGCCCGCGTGGAAGCGGCGGTCCACGGCGGCCACGATCGTCCGCGCGCCGTAGCCGAGCTCGGCGCCGTCGAAGTGCAGGCGGGCGGCACCGGCCGGGGCCGGACGCGCCTCCTCCTCGGGCGACTCCTCCCCCGCGGCGCCGGCGAGCAGCGCCTCGAACGGCAGCTTCACCGACTCGGGCGATGCGACCTCGAGGAACCCGGCGACACCGCCCGAGTAGACGACCCGCCCCTCCTCCAGGTAGACGACGCGGTCCGGCTCGAGCGCGAGCACCTCGTCGACGCGGTGCTCGACGACCACGGCAGCCCCGCCGCCGTCGACGTAGGCGCGCACCGCCCGCAGCAGCACGTCCGCCGCGTCGGGATCGAGGTTGGCCAGCGGCTCGTCGATGACGATCACCCGCGGATCGAGCACCAGGATCCCCGCGAAGGCGACGAGCTGCAGCTGCCCGCCGGAGAGCTCGTGCGGCGGCGTCGAGAGCAGCGCGGTCAGCCCGAGTCGCTCGGCGACCCGGTGTGCGCGCTCGCGGATCTCGGCGGGAGGCGTCCCGCGGTTCTCCAGCCCGAAGGCGATCTCGGCGAGCACGCTGTGCCCAACGACCTGCTTGCCCGGATCCTGCAGCAGCGTGCCGACGACCTCCGAGATGTCGCGCAGGGCCAGCGGAGTCGCGTCCCGCCCCTCGACCTCGATCCGCCCGGTCACCTCGGCGCGGTAGGAGCGCGGCACCAGCCCGTTCAGCACCCGCAGCAGCGTGCTCTTGCCGCACCCGGACGGACCCGCGACCAGCACGACCTCCCCGCTCGACACCGAGAAGCTCGCGTCGACCAGCGACGGCTGCTCGGCGTTGCGGTAGGTCACTCCGACGCCCTCGAGGCGCAGCAGCTCGGTCACGAGCGCGCTCCGTCCCGCTGCGGCGCGGCCCGGCGGCCGGTCGAGGTCCAGCTGCCGAGGAAGTCGCGCTGCGCGCTGCTCGGCGCGTCGATCCGCAGCCCGAGCGCGTCGAGCTTGGCGCGGGCGACCCGGTCGTCGACCTCGGGCGGGAGCAGGTGCACAGCCGGAGCGAGGCTCCCCGCCTCCCGCGCGAGCAGGTCGACGGCGGCCACCTGGACGCCGAAGGACAGGTCCATGATCTCGATCGGGTTCCCCTCACCGGCGGTGCAGTTGATGCAGCCGCCGTCGTCGAGCACGACGATCGAACGGCCGTTGGGCAGCGTGAAGCTCTCCAGCGCGTGGCCGATGCTCCGCCGGGTCGCGCCCGCGGCGAGCGCCGTGTCGATCGCGATCTCCTGCGCGACGCCGCCCGAGACGGCCACGGCCGCCCCCTCCGGCAGGGCGAGCAGGTGCTCCACGTCGATGGTGTGCGCGATGCCCGTCGCCGAGATCAGCAGGTCGGCGCTGCCGGCCGCCGACTCCAGCGCGTCGACGTCGTAGCCGGCGAAGACCGCCTCGAGCGCGCGGACCGGGTCGACCTCCGCGATCGTCACGCGGGCGCCGAGCGCGCGGGCGTGCTGGGCGACCCCGCGGCCGACCGGCCCGAAGCCGGCGACGACGACGTGCGCGCGGTCGAGCGGAGTCGCGAGCAGGTCGAGCATGGTCAGCAGCGTCGACTGCCCGGTACCGTGCCGGTTGTCGAAGAGCGTCTTGCAGCGCGCGTCGTTGACGGCGAGCACCGGGATCCGCAGCGCGCCCTCGCGCTCCATCACCCGGAGCGGGCGCAGGCCGCTCGTGGTCTCCTCCGTCGCGCCGCGCAAGGTCTCGAAGACCGCGGGCCGGTCGGTGTGCGCGAGCCGGGTGACCGACGAGCCGTCGTCGACCAGGATGTCCGGCCGCCGGTCGAGCAGTCCGAGCGCGAACGCGCGGTCGTCGGCGGCGCTCGCGTCCGAGCGGGCGAAGACCGCGATCCCCGCGTGCTGCAGGGCGGCCGCGGTGTCGTCGTGGGTGTTGGAGGCGCCGCACATCACGCTGACGTCGGCGCCGGCCGCCGCCAGCTCGAGCGCCAGGGTCGCCGTCTTGGGCTCGAGCACGAGCACCAGCCCGATCCGCAGGCCCCGCACGGTGCCGCTCTCGCGGAGCTGTCCGGCGATCCCGCGGGTCACCGGCATGAAGCGCGCGGCCCAGTCGATCTTGTCCTGCCCCTGCCGCCAGAGCGAGGCGTCCCGGATCGACGCGGTCATCGGAGCAGCTCCAGCGCGAGGGCACGGTCGGCGCGCTCGTGGAGATCGCCGGGCGACGGGTCCTGCTTCCGGGCGGCCTCGACCGCGGCCGCGAAGCGCGCGGACAGCTGCTCGCGCGTGCGGCGGGTCGAGCCGTCGGCGACGTCGCGCGCCACGAGGAGGAAGAGCTCGCGCTCGGCGTCCGCGATCCGGTCGATCCCGGGGCGGCCGGAGGAGGGGTCGGTGACCGCGGTCACGGCCGGCCGCTCCTCCCCCGCGTCGACCAGGAGCAGCGGACCGCCGGTGCCGAGCAGCGCCGCGGCGACCGGCGCGCGGAGCTCGCCCGTTGCGAACGCGATCGTCGCATCCCGCAGGTCCGCCGAGTCCGCCGTCTGCACCGTCAGCCCGAGCTGGGTGATCTCGACCAGCGCGACCGGGTCGTCGCCGACGACGATCACGCGAGCACCCGTCGCGGCGGTCCTGGTCGCCAGCTCGACGGCGAGCGGCCCGGTCCCGAGCACGGCGACCCGGGTGTGCGCGAACGAGAGGTTCGAGGCCGCGGCGACCGCGCGGAGCACGGCCTGCGCCCACGCGGTGCGGGTCAGCGCTCGGACGACCCGGGAGTCACCGGACGCGTCGGCCGCCGTAGCGGGCAGCGCGGCGCGGCGCAACGGGGTGAGGGTGGCGTGCATGACGCTCCAGGGGAGTCGACGGTTCTAAGCGGTTAGCGTGACCATAGTCGCGCCCTGTTTCCCCCACCCGCCCGTTTATTACGCCCGTGTGAAACATTCCAGGCCGCCCCGCCCGCTCCTCGCCATCGAGCACCCGCGCAGCGGGCGCCCCCACCGATTGAGCACCCGCGCAGCGGGCGCCCCTCCCCTGCCGATCGCGCCACCCGCCCAGCGGCCCCCTTCATGCTGATCGAGTAGCCCGCGCAGCGGGCGTATCGAGATCCCCCCACCCCCCTCCCTTAAGCTGACCGGATGTCAGCCCGCCCCCGGCGCCCCACCCTCGCCGATGTGGCCCGCTCGGCCGGCACCTCCGCCACCGTCGTCAGCTACGTCGTCAACAACGGCCCGCGCCCCGTCTCCCCCGAGCTCCGCGCCCGCGTCGAGACCGCCATCACCGAGCTCGGCTTCCGCCGCAACACCCTCGCCGAGGCGCTCAGCGTCGGCCGCTCGAATCTGGTCGGCCTGCTCGTCCCCGACTCCTCCAACGCCTTCTTCGGCGAGCTGGCGCGCGAGATCGAGCACGAGGCCCGCCGCCGCTCGCTGCTGACCCTCCTCGGCAACACCGAGTACGACCCGGAGGTGGAGCGCGGCTACGAGCGCACCTTCGCCGACCTGCGCACCGCCGGCATCCTCCTGATCACCATCGATCCCGCCAGCACCGCCGACACCGCCCCGCGCGTCTTCCTGCACTCCGCGGCTCCCACCGACACCGAGCCGAGCGTCGTCTTCGACGACGAGCAGGGCGTGCGAGCCGCGGTCGAGCACCTGCTCTCCCACGGCCACGCGGACGTGCACTGCGTCACCGGCCCCGACGACTTCGGCCCCTCGGGCCTCCGCGCCCGCTTCTGGGCAGAGGCGAGGGGAGGCGCCGCAGGCCGCCTGCACCGCGTGCCGATGGACCGCGTCTCGGCCGAGGCCGCCCTCCGCACGATCCTGCGCACCGAACGCCCGCGCGCCGTCTTCGCCACCACCGACGAGCACGCCCTCGCCCTCCTCCGAGCCGCGTCGCAGGAGGGGATCCGCGTCCCGGCCGAGCTCGCGATCGTCGGCTTCGACGGCATCCGCGAGGCACTGCTCGGCGGCGTCCGCGTCACCACCGTCGCCGTCCCCGTCCGCGAGATGGCCCGCATCGCCTTCGAGCTCCTCGACGAGACCCTGGCCGACGCCCCCGTGCGCCACGTCCTCCTGCCGACCACCCTCGTCCTCGGCGAGACCTGCGGCTGCACCCCCGCCCCCTGACGCCGGATCCACTGGGAAGAGTCGCCCGCAGACCTGCTGGTCGGGCAGCCGCACAGCGGCCCTCCATGCTGGTCGAGCAGCCGCGCAGCGGCCCCTTCATGCTGGTCGAGTAGCCGCGCAGCGGCGTATCGAGACCCACCGTCCAATGAAGGCCAGGTCTGCAGACTCGTCCTTCTGGCGCTGCCGGCTCTCGATACGCCCGCTCCACGGGCTACTCGATCAGCATGGGGCGCGCCCGACAGTTCGGACCTGCAGACCATGCACCCGATCCGGACGCAGAACATCAGCCGGGAGTAACTCTCAGCGCCCCTCGGCGACGACGCACGTCCTCGGCTGACGTTCTGCCGCCGCCGACGCGCACAACATCAGCTGAGACAGGGGTCCCTCCGCTGACAGCGGAGGCCGGGTGCTCTCAGCTGATGTTGTGCGAGCAGCTCCCCTCCCTGCCGGTCGACCAACCGCGCAGCGCCCCTTTCATGCCGGTCGACCAGCCGCGCGGCGCCCCTTCATGCTGGTCGAGTAGCCGCGCAGCGGCGTATCGAGACCGCGCCCTCAGCCGATCGCCGCCAGCCGCCCCACGACGCCCTCGCCCAGCCGCGCCACGTACGCCTCCGGGTCCGGCCCCTGCGGCGCGAGCTCGACTAGCGAGATCCCGAGCGCCGCGTACTCCTCCATCGCCCGCACGAACCCGTCCGGGTCGCCGACCGGGTCGCCGCCGCCGATGATCGTCTTCGTGATCGAGTCGTAGTTGCGCCCCAGCTCGTCGCAGTGGCGACGCAGCACGTCGAGCTTGTGCGCGATCCCCTCCGCCCCGATCGCGAACAGGTTGCAGGCGTCGCCGTACTCCGCGACCAGCCGCAGCGTCTTCTTCTCTCCGCTGCCCCCGATCAGGATCGGCGGCCCCGGCCGCTGGATCGGCTCCGGGTGGTTCAGCGTCTCGGCCAGCTGGAAGTGCTTCCCCGTGTACGGCCCGTCGTTCTCGCTCCACATCTGCTTGCAGATCTGCAGCGTCTCCTCGAGCCGCTCGAACCGCTCCTTCAGCGCCGGATACGGCACGCCCAGCCCGAGGTGCTCCCGCTCATACCAGGCCGCACCGATACCGAGCATCGCCCGCCCGCCCGACAGCACGTCGAGCGTCGTCACGATCTTCGCCAGCAGCCCCGGGTGCCGGTAGGTCACCCCGGTCACCAGCAGTCCCAGCCGCAGCCGCTCCGTCCGCCCCGCGACGAACCCGAGCGAGGTGTACCCCTCGAGCATCGGATCCTCGCTCGTCGCGAACTGCTCCATCTGGAAGTAGTGGTCCATCAGCGTGAACCACTCGCAGCCGACGTCCTCCGCCGTCCGCGCCGTGGCCCCGAGGATCGGCGCGATCCCGGCACTGCCCCCCGGCAGCGTGAAGTTCATGAAATGAACTCCCACCTTCATGCGAGCCCCTCCGTCCCGTCGCGAGGCGACCTTTGAACCGACTCGACGTGCGTTCCGACCTGCATGCGCGCGCTCCTGACTCCTCGGAGGCGGGTGGCGTCCGGCGGGACTCCGCCGTCTCCACGCCCGCTCCCCTGCTGATGACTCGATCCGAGCCTCCCACGCGCCGCCGCCGGTCCGGCCCGCACTCCGCGGACTCCCATCCACGCAGTGGCCGGAACGCGCCACCCGATGGTGACGGTCGCCCCGGCGGAGCACTGCGCGCCTACCGTGGTGAAACGTTCCACGGGACGGCCGCTCCGCACCCGCAGACGCAAGGCCCGGCCGCCGCCCGCCCGTCCGTTCCACGTCGACCACAGGAGTTCGCACCATGTCCGCAGAGCGCGCGCGAGTCGCAGAGCTGCTTCCCGAGACCGTCCGTCGGCAGACCCGCGTCGGACTCGTCGCCGGCGGGCTGGGGGCCTACTGGCCCCAGTTCCCCGCCCTCCTGCCTCAGCTGCAGGAGTCGGCCCGCTACGTCTCCGACCGCCTGGCGGAGCTCGACGTCGAGGTGACCGACGCCGGCTTCATCAGCGACGCCCACGGCGCGGCCTCGGCGGCGGAGGCGCTGCGCCGGGCCGATCCCGATCTCCTCGTGGTCTTCCTCACCACCTACCTCACCGCGTCGATGGTCCTGCCGATCGCGCAGCGGTCGGGCGCTCCCGTCCTGATCATCGACCTCCAGCCCACGGCGGCGATGGACCACGAGAGCTTCGGCACCAGGGAGTGGCTCGCCTACTGCGGGCAGTGCTCCGTACCCGAGATGGGCAACGTGTTCCGCCGCGCCGGCATCCCGTTCCGCTCCGTCTCCGGCCACCTGCGCGACGAGAGCGCGTGGGAGCGCATCGGCCGCTGGATCGGCGCCGCTCACGTGCGCGCCGCGCTGCGCCACGGCAGGCACGGCCTCATGGGGCACCTCTATCCCGGGATGCTCGACGTCTCGACCGACCTCACCACGGTCTCGACGACCTTCGGCTCGCACGTCGAGGTCCTCGAGTTCGACGACCTGCGCGTCCGTGTCGAAGCGGTGACCGACACCGAGGTGGAGGAGCGCCTGCAGCTGGCACAGCGCGTCTTCACGGTCGACGACACCGTCGACGAGGAGGACTTCTCCTGGGCCGCGAAGGTCTCAGTGGGCCTCGACCGGCTGATCGAGGACTTCCGGCTCGACTCGCTCGCCTACTATCACCGCGGCCTGAACGGCGAGCAGCACGAGCGACTCGGCGCCGGCATGATCCTGGGCGCATCGCTGCTCACGGCCCGCGGTGTCCCGGTCGCGGGCGAGTACGAGCTCCGCGCGTCGCTCGCGATGCTGATCGCCCAGCGCCTCGGAGCCGGCGGCTCCTTCACCGAGATCCAGGGCCTGAACTTCCTCGACGGCGTGGTCGAGATGGGCCACGACGGACCCGCGCACCTCGCGATCTCGTCCGGCGAACCGCTGCTGCGCGGCCTCGGCGTCTTCCACGGCAAGCGCGGCTGGGGCGTCTCGGTCGAGCTCGACGTCCGCCCCGGCCCGGTGACCGTCTTCGGCCTCGGTCAGGAGCGCGACGGCTCGTACGTCTTCGTCGCCTCCGAGGGCACCGTGGTGCCCGGCCCCCTGCTGCGGATCGGCAACACCACGTCCCGCGTCGACTTCGGCGGCGATCCGGGGCTCTGGGTCGACGAGTGGAGCGCTTCGGGCGTCGACCACCACTGGGCGCTGTGCATCGGCCACCGCGCACGCGACCTCCAGGCCGCCGCCGACATCCTCGGCGTGGCCTTCCGCCGGGTCCGGCTCTGACCTCGGAGTCCATCCACACCGCACGACCACCTCGTTCAAGGGAGAACAGTCCAATGGCACGTCTCGGAGCGACCTCCACCACCGGCTGGAAGGCCACCGTCTCGGTGGCGATGTCGAACTACATCGAGGCCGGCTCGATCATCGCGATCGCCACCAGCCTCGGTTTCTGGCAGGCGGAGTTCGGCATCGACGACACGGCCGTCGGCCTGCTCGCGGCCGTCAGCGCGAACGCGTTCGGAGCCGCGGTCGGCGCTCTGATCGGCGGACCGCTCTGCGACCGCTACGGTCGCAAGTTCATCTACACCTACGACCTGATCCTCTACATGGTCGGGATCCTGCTGGCGGCGTTCGCCTTCGACGTCTGGATGCTGGGGGCCGCCTTCGTCCTCACGGGGATCGCGGTCGGCGCCGGCGTCCCGGCGTCCTGGACGTACATCGCTGAGGAGGCACCGGCCGGCCGGCGCGCGAAGCACGTCGGCACGGCGCAGCTGGCCTGGTCGATGGGTCCGGTCGTCGGCTTCACGCTGGCGACCGTGCTCGCCCCCCTGGGCCTGCTGGGCAGTCGACTCGTCTTCGTCCACCTGTTCCTTGTCGCGTTCGTCGTCTGGTGGATCCGCCAGGGACTCCACGAGTCGGTCCTCTGGAAGGAGTCGAACAGCCGCGCACTGCGGACCCGCGCACCGCGTCGCGGCCTCCGGGAGCTTCTCTCGAGGCCGACGAACGTCAGGGCCCTGGTCTTCCTCTTCGGGATCTACGGTTTCTGGGGGGTGTGCGCGGGTCAGATGGGGATCTTCATGCCTCGGGTCTACGCCACGGCCGGAGTCGCCGACCCCGTCGCGCAGAATCTGCTCCAGGTGCTGCTCTGGAGCTGCACCGTTCTGGCGACCTGGCTGGGCTTCATGCGGTTCGGCGACCGGGTGAGCCGCAGGCTGCTGTACACCGCCGGTGCGGCACTGGGGATCGTCGCCTGGGTGCTGCTCGTGTTCGCCGAGGTCACGCTCCCGGTCCTCCTGCTGTTCGCGGTCTGCTGGGGAGTCTCCGCGGGCATCGGCGCGCAGGCGTTCTACAGCCTGTGGGCGAGCGAGCTGTTCGCCACCCCGTACCGCGCGAGCGCGCAGGGAGTCCTGTTCTTCGCCGCCCGCGTCGCAGTCGGGGTGCTCAGCTCCTACTTCCCGACGGTGCTCGCCGCCCGCGGCGTCCCGGTGGTCGGTCTCGTCATGATCGCGCTGCTGCTGATCGCCCTCGCCGTCGGTGCGATCTGGGCCCCGCAGACCCGGGGGAAGACCCTGCAGCAGATCGAGCTCGAGCGCTACGGAGAGCTGATCGACGCGGACCCCCGCGCCGGCGAGACCGCACGTCCGACCCTCGGCTAGACGCCGTGTCTTCCGACGGGCCATCGGCGCTGCGCTTCGACCCGTCTCCTCAGGGGATGTGGTCGTGCTGATCGTGAGTGGTCTGCGGCGCGCGGAGTCCCCGCCAGAAGGGCTCGTGTGGTGAGTGCTCGACGAAGAGCGACGGAAGGATGGCTACGGCGCCTGCACCTCGAAGGAGGATGTCATCAAGCGACGCGACGACGTCGAGCACGGATCTCGGATCGAACTGCCCGGCCAGACGCTTCGCCTTCGTCCGGACGTTGTTCGGCGTCGGTCCGGCGTCGATGATCGAGTGGTTCCACAGCCGACTGTGGTGAGCACACCTGTTGCGGAGATACACGAGCGCCCGCACTCGGTACGCGAATCCCGCCTGAGCGACGCCGAGGCTCGAGGCGACTGCGCCGGCCAACGACCCGGAATCACCGCGTTCGATGCATTTCGACAGCGTGCCGAACGACCAAGCGTCGACTGCGGACCAGATCGGCAGCGCATCGAAGCGTGCAGTCCCCACCTCGCGAGTGTTCGCTGTGAACCGCAGAATGTGCCTCTCCCGACTGCGTTCGATGTCTCGGAGGCACGCCTCCGCGGTCGGCTCCACAGAGGGAGCCTCCGAGTAGAAGGCGCCCGAGAGATACGACCTGTAGGGGCCGTGTCGATCGGCGATGACATGAGCGGTGTGGCTGCGGAGGAGGATCTCGGCGCGCGCGAGCTGCGCGCTGAGCGACTGCCTCAGCTCTTCGTCTGCGTCGTAGATCCTCCGGATCCCTTCGAAGGAGGTGTCCTGGACGAACATGTCGTCGCCGTCCTGTGGGGCGCGCTGAAAATACCTTGCATAGCCGGAGAACCGGTAGTAGTTCTGCGCCGCTAGGAATCTCTCGCAGGCCGCTGGGTCACCGATGGCGAGGTCGCGCTGGCGAAGCAACTGAACCTGCTGCGCCCACGAAAGGCTCGGCTTCAGAGCCACTGCAGTACCCCGATACCCATAAAAAAGGCCCCTCCCATTTGAGCTTCAAGGAGAGGCTTGGGAGGGGGTCGATTGGTTCGACTTTACCAGGTGCCCACGCGGCGCGGACTGTCGGACCGGTACCGGCGCGGAACGTCGAGTCCTTGGCGTCCGACGCAGCAAGATGCTGCCGCTGCCCGCTCACCGCGGCGCGTACCGCGTCAGCACCGCGCCCTCCGGCAGCGGCTCGCTGCCGAGGAAGCGCAGCTCCGGTCGGAACCCCGCAGCGAAGTACGGCGTCCCGCCGCCCAGCACGAACGGCTGCGTGTAGAGCCGGTACTCGTCGATCAGCCCGGCCGCCCCGAGCGACGCGGCCAGAGTCGGCCCGCTCACCTCGATCGCACCCTCGGTCTCGGACTTGATCCGCCGGAACGCGTCGACCGCATCGGACGCGATCAGCCTCACACCCTCGGGCACCTCGGTCACCGTCGACGAGAAGACGACCTTCGGAGTCTCGACCCACGCCTGCGCGAAGTCCTCGGCGACCTCGTCCCACTCGGGATCCGGCCGGCCCCAGTACGCCATCATCCGCCACATCCGGCTGCCGTAGACCGACAGCGCGGCGGCCCGCTGCCCCTCGTTGAACACCCGGTGCAGCGCGGGCCCGGGCGCGGGGAGACCGGAGATGTCGCCGTCCGCCGCCGCGACGAACCCGTCGATCGACACGAGCATCCCGTAGCTGACGAACCCCATCGGAGCCTCCTGACCGGTGCGACCCCGGCGTCGCACGCCCCGATGCTAGCCACGCACCCGCTGCGCCCGGAAGAGGAGACGTCCGAACGAGTCCTACGCCCCGACGCGGAACCGGCGCCCGCCGAACTCCACGACGTCGCCGACCGCCAGCTGCCGCCCGCGCCGCCGGTCCACCTCGCCGTTCACGCTGACGAAGCCGTCCGCGACGGCCTCCTTCACCTCGCCGCCGGAGTCGAGGATCCCCGCGAACTTCAGGAACTGCCCGAGCCGGATGCTCTCCCCGTCGAGCGCGACCTCCTCGACCGGATCCTGTGCAGCCACGAGCGTCAGACCGCCGGGATGTCCGCGAAGCGGGAGAAGTGGCCGTGGAAGCCCACGGTCACCGTCCGGGTCGGACCGTTGCGGTGCTTGGCGACGATGAGATCGGCCTCGCCCGCGCGCGGGTTGTCCTTCTCGTAGGCGCTCTCGCGGTGCAGCAGGATCACCATGTCGGCGTCCTGCTCGATCGAGCCGGACTCGCGGAGGTCGGAGATGGCGGGCAGCTTGTCGGCGCGCTGCTCCGGTCCACGGTTCAGCTGCGACAGCGCGATGACCGGCACCTGCAGCTCCTTCGCGAGCAGCTTCAGTGCACGCGAGAACTCGGAGACCTCCTGCTGGCGGCTCTCGACCTTCTTGCCCGAGGTCATCAGCTGGAGGTAGTCGATGACGACCATCTTCAGGCCGATGCGCTGCTTGAGCCGCCGGCACTTCGCGCGGATCTCGACGAGCGTGAGGTTCGGCGAGTCGTCGATGTAGAGCGGAGCGTCGTTGATGCGGCCACGGGTGGAGGCGATGGTCGTCCAATCGCGCTGGTCGACCGTGCCCTTGCGCATGTGCTGCAGCGGAACGGACGCCTCGGCCGAGAGCAGGCGCATCGCGATCTCGCTGCGCCCCATCTCGAGCGAGAAGAAGATGGTCGCCATGTTGTGCTTGATCGCGGCGGCGCGGGCGAAGTCGAGCGCGAGCGTCGACTTGCCCAGCGCCGGTCGCGCCGCGACGATGATCATCTGGCCGGGGTGGAAGCCGTTGGTGAGGTCGTCCAGGTCGGCGAAGCCGGTCGGCACACCGGTGAAGGCGCCGTCCTTGTGCGCCGCGGCCTCGATCTCGTCGATGGCGACGGTCACCGCGTCGGTCAGCGGGACGTAGTCCTCCGCCGTCTCGGACCCGGTGACGTTGTAGATCTCGGCCTGCGCCGTGTTGACGAGGTCGAGCACCTCGCCCTCGCCCTGGTAGCCCATCTGCGCGATGCGGGTGCCCGCCTCGACCAGGCGGCGCAGCAGCGCGCGCTCGGCCACGATCGACGCGTAGTAGCCCGCGTTCGCCGCGGTCGGCACCATCGCGGTGAGCGAGTGCAGGTAGTCGGCGCCGCCGGCGCGCTGCAGCTCGCCCTGCTTGGTCAGCTCGTCGGTGACGGCGATGACGTCGGTCGGCTCGCCGTGCGAGTAGAGCGCCAGGATCGCCTCGAAGACGATCTCGTGCTTGGGGATGTAGAAGTCGGTCGCCTTGACGCTCTCCACCACGTCGGCGACGGCGTCCTTCGAGAGCAGCATGCCGCCGAGCGCCGACTGCTCCGCGAGCAGGTCGTGCGGGGGCGTGCGCTCGTTGCTGCGCGGGGAGTCCCCTCGGGAGTCCCGCCCGTCTCGTCCGTCCGAGCCGGGAACCGCCAGGTGCGCGATCGTCATGCCTTCGCCTCCTCCTGTCGGGTGCCTCGCGGAACGGGTGGCGACACGGTCGAGCCGTCTGTCGCGAGTGCCGGGAACAGGTCTACGCCCGACCTCCGACAGCGGACGCTCGGCGCCCGCCCCGCTCCCCTCGCGGGGCGCTGCGCCACACTACGGACCGCCCGCCGCCGGGGTCAAACCACCCTGTGGAGAGAACTGTGGAGAACGAGCGGGAAACGCCGCGGCCGCTGTGGGCAACATGTGGAGAACCCTGTGGGAACTCGACTGTCGGACAAGTTTTTTCGGCGTCCTGACCAGGCTTTTCCTTCTTTCCACAGGTGTGTGGGGAAAAGAGTCTCCAGACCACATTGAAGGTTGCCCTCCCGCGAGGGTGTATGTGGATGGAGCTGTGGAGAACCGCAACGACGAAGGGCGGTGCGAGGGGACCGTGAAGTCCCGTCGCACCGCCCTCCGCGGCGTTCTCGCGGCCTTACTTGGCCGCGACCACCTGCAGCTTCACGGTGGCCTGGATGTCGTCGCGCAGACGCACCACGGCCTCGTGCTCGCCGACGTTCTTGATCGCGTTCGAGATCACGATCTTGCGCTTGTCGAGCTCGCCGTAGCCGGCCGCCGCCACCGCAGTCGCGATGTCGGAGGTCTTGACGGAGCCGAAGAGGCGCCCGTCCTTGCCGGCCTTGACGGTCAGCTTCACGCGGTTGGCCTCGAGGACCTGCTTCGTGTGCTGAGCCTCCTCGATGGTCTTGTGCTCACGAGCGGCTCGCGCCGACTTGATCTGCTCGACCTGCTTCTCGCCACCGCGGGTCCACGCGACGCCGAAGCCCTGCGGGATGAGGTAGTTGCGGGCGAACCCGTTCTTCACGTCGACGACGTCGCCGGCGGAGCCGAGCCCGTCGACCTCGTGGGTCAGGATGACCTTGGACATCTTCTACCTACCTTCCGCTGCCGGCGTAGGGCAGGAGCGCCATCTCGCGGGCGTTCTTGACGGCGCGGGCGATGAGGCGCTGCTCCTGGACGGAGACGCCGGTGATGCGACGGGCGCGGATCTTGCCGCGCTCGGAGATGAACTTGCGAAGGGTCGGGACGTCCTTGTAGTCGATGACGCCCACGCGGACCGACTTCGCGGGGGCCGCGTTCTTCGCGCCCTTGCCGCGGATCGGCTTGCGGCGGTCGCCGCTGCTCTTTCCAGCCATAGTGGTTTCCTTAGATTCTGGTTCGCGTCCGTCGGCACCCCTCTCGGGGCGGGGACGCGTGATTCAGGTGAGGGCGCGCTCGAGCCGGAGGCTCAGAACGGCGTCTCGTCGTTGTAGCTGCCCGGCGTGCTCCACACGTCGCCACCGGCCGGAGCGCTGGGCGCCCACGGCTCCTCGGCCTGGCCGCCACCGCGGTTGCCGCCGCCGTTGCCGCCGTTGCCGCCGCCGAAGCCGCCCTGGCTCGCGCCCTGGTTGCCACCGCCGCCGCCGCCGACCTGACCGCGTCCACCGCCGCCGCCGGCCGCGCGCGTGACCTGAGCGGTCGCGTAGCGCAGCGAGGGGCCGATCTCGTCGATCTCGAGCTCGATGCTGGTGCGCTTCTCGCCTTCCTTCGTCTCGTAGGAGCGCTGCTTCAGGCGGCCGGTCGCGACGACACGGCTTCCCTTGGTCAGCGTCCCCGCGACGTTCTCGGCGAACTCGCGCCAGACGGAGGCCCGGAGGAACAGCGCTTCGCCGTCCTTCCAGTCGTTCGCCTGACGGTCGAAGGTGCGCGGCGTGGAGGCGATGGTGAAGTTCGCGACCGCGAGCCCGCCCTGCGTGTAGCGCAGCTCGGGGTCGGCGGTGAGGTTCCCCACCACGGTGATGATCGTCTCGCCGGCCATCAGCGTTACGCCTTGGGAGCGGCCGGAGCCTTGGCAGCCTTGCGGGCGGCCTTCTCGTCGGCGAGCTTCTTGGCGGCGGCGACCTGGGCGATGCCCTCTTCGGCGCGGAGCACCTTGGTGCGCATGACGGCCTCCGACAGCTTCAGCTGACGGTCGAGCTCGTTCGCGGCGGCCGAGGTCGACGTGAAGTCGACGATGGCGTAGATGCCCTCGGACTTCTTGTTGATCTCGTACGCCAGACGACGGCGGCCCCAGACGTCGACCTTGTCGATGGATCCACCATCGGTGCGGATGACGTTGAGGAACTTGTCGAGACTCGGAGCGACGGTGCGCTCATCGATCTCGGGATCCAGGATGACCATGAGTTCGTACTGATGCGTCACTAACCCACCTCCTTCGGACTGAACGGCCACGGTATTTCCGTGACAGGAGGGTATGTAGCATCTGCCCACTCCCGCGGACGCGAGTGCGTCTGGTCATGGACAACCTGACGACCCTACCATCCGCGGGGCTCCGAGCCCAGGGCCGATCCGGCGGGATCCGCAGTCACCCGCCGGATCCCGCCGTCACCGGGACGCGCTACCGCTGGATGAACGCCAGCAGGTCCGGGTTGAGCACGTCGGCGTGGGTCGTCAGCATGCCGTGCGGGTAGCCCTCGTAGATCTTCAGCGTCGAGTCCTGCAGCAGCTCGTGCTGCTTCAGCGCCGCGTCCTGGTACGGCACGACCTGGTCGTCGTCGCCCTGCAGCACGAGGACCGGGACGGTGATCGCCTTCAGGTCCTCCGTCTGGTCCGTCTCCGAGAACGCCGTGATGCCCTCGTAGTGCGCGAGCGCACTGCCCGTCATCCCCTGGCGCCACCAGTTGTCGATCACCGGCTGCGAGACCTCCGCGCCGTCGCGGTTGAAGCCGTAGAACGGACCCGACGCGACGGCCTGGAAGAACTCGGCGCGGTTCGCGGCGAGCGCCTCGCGGAACCCGTCGAAGACGCTCATCGGCGTGCCCTCGGGGTTCGCCTCCGTCTGCACCATCAGCGGCGGCACGGAGGAGACGAGGACCGCCTTCGCCACGCGGCCCTGCGGCTGGCCGTACTGCGCGACGTAGCGCGCGACCTGGCCGCCGCCGGTGGAGTGGCCGATGTGGACCGCGTCGTGCAGGTCGAGGTGCCGCACCACGGCGTCGACGTCGCTGGCGTAGTGGTCCATGTCGTGTCCGGTGCCGACCTGGGCCGACCGCCCGTGGCCCCGGCGGTCGGTCGCGATCACGCGGTAGCCGTGCGCGTGGAAGAAGAGGAGCTGCGCGTCCCAGTCGTCCGAGGACAGCGGCCAGCCGTGGTGGAACACGATCGGCTGCGCGTCCGCGGATCCCCAGTCCTTGTAGTAGATCTCGACGTCATCGTCCGTGGTCACATACGGCATGGTCGTACCTCCGTGCTCGGGTCGGCCCGGGGCACGCCCGAGTCGACGTCAGCGTGCGCTCCTCCCCGAAGCAGGGGAGAAGTGGCTCCACGATAGGCCTGCCGCGTCGCGACACGGAGGGATCGCTCCGAAGTTCGAGAACCGTTCAGACGGTCGTCCGGAGGACGGGACGGATCTGGTGCCGGACGGCGCGGAGGGACAAGCTGAGCGCATGACGACGCAGCAGACGATCGACCCCTCCGTCCCGCCGAGCGGCCCCGGCTGCGTCGAGTGCGAGCAGTCCGGCTCGTGGTGGCTGCACCTGCGCCGCTGCGCGCTCTGCGGGCACATCGGCTGCTGCGACGACTCGCTGAACCGGCACGCGACCGCGCACTTCCACGAGACCGGCCACTCGGTCATCCGGAGCTTCGAGCCCGGCGAGGAGTGGTTCTGGGACTACCGGACGGACGACTACGCTGACGGTCCGCGTCTCGCCGACCCGCAGAGCCACCCCGCCGACCAGTCGACGCCCGGACCGGCGGACCGGGTGCCGCGCGACTGGCAGTCCGTTCTCACGGACCGGGACTGATCGGCTCCCGATCCCGCGCGACGACGCTCAGCGCGCCGCCCACCACTCCTTCAGCCGCCGGGCGGCCTCCTCCTCGCCGAGCGGTCCCTCCTCGAGTCGCAGCTCGAGCAGGAACTTGTACGCCAGCCCCACCTCGCGCCCCGGCGGCAGCTCCAGGATCGCCATGATCTGCGTGCCGTCGAGGTCGGGCCGCTTCGAGGCGAGCTCCTCCTTCTCGGCGAGCTCCGCGATCCGCTGCTCCAGGTCGTCGTAGGCGTGCGCGAGCCGGTCGGCCTTGCGGGTGTTGCGGGTCGTCACGTCGGCCCGGGTCAGGATGTGCAGCCGCTCGAGCAGCGGGCCGGCGTCGGTGACGTAGCGGCGGACGGCCGAGTCGGTCCAGGCGCCCTCGGTGTAGCCGAAGAAGCGCAGGTGCAGCTCGATCAACCGGGCGACGTCCGCGATGGTCTGCTTGTCGAACTTCAGCGAGCGCAGCCGCTTGATCGCCAGCTTCGAGCCGACGAGGTCGTGGTGGTAGAAGCTGACCGCTCCGCCCGGCTCCAGCCGCCGCGTCGCCGGCTTGCCGATGTCGTGCAGCAGCGCCGCGATGCGGAGGGTGACGTCCGGCGCCGCGCCGGGGTTCCGCTGCCCCTCCAGCGCGATCGCCTGCTCCAGCACCGTGAGGCTGTGCACGTAGACGTCCTTGTGGTGGTGGTGCTCGTCCTGCTCCAGGCGGAGGGCCGGCAGCTCGGGGAGGAAGTAACCGGCCAGACCGGTGTCGACGAGCAGCTCGAGTCCGGCCCGCGGCGAGGCGGTCGCGAGGAGCTTCCGCAGCTCCTCCTGCACCCGCTCCGCGGAGACGTCGTCGATGCGCGGGGCCAGCTCGGCCATCGCCCACTCGACCTCGTCGGTCGTCCGGAAGCCGAGCTGCGAGGTGAACCGCGCGCCGCGCAGCATCCGCAGCGGGTCGTCGCCGAAGGAGAGGTCGGCGGCGGCCGGAGTGCGCAGCCGGCCGGCGAGCAGGTCCTCCACTCCCCCGGCCGGGTCGACCAGCACGATCTCGGGCAGCCGCAGCGCCATCGCGTTGACGGTGAAGTCGCGGCGCACGAGGTCGCCCTCCAGGCTGTCGCCGAACTCGACCTCGGGCTTGCGGCTGACCCCGTCGTAGCTGTCGCTGCGGTAGGTGGTGATCTCCACCGTCTCGCCGGCGATCCGCGCGCCGATCGTGCCGAACGCCCGGCCGATGTCCCAGTGCGCCTCGGCGATCGGAGCGACGATCCGCACGATGTCGTCCGGCCGCGCCGAGGTCGTGAAGTCGAGGTCGTGCACGCCGTGGCCCAGGAAGGCGTCGCGGACGGGGCCGCCGACCAGCGCGAGCTCGTGGCCCTGCGCGGCGAACGCCTCCGCGAGCCGGGCCACCGTCGGTGTCGCCGCGAGAGCTCGGAGGGTCTCGAGGGCGGTCTGGACGCTGTGCATCCGGCAGATCCTACCGGGGAGGCGTGACCGGGCCGCGGTACGCGCCGGAGTGCAACCGCCTCGACCGGTTACGGCTCCTGAGCGACTCCGCAGCGCATCCCGCGGCCCGGCAGACGGCCGCCCGAGGGCCTGCCCGTAGAATCACCCGCATGGAGGCCGAGTGAGTTCGATGCGTCGGCGCGACCTCACCCCCTCCGATCGCCCCCGCCCCCGGCGAGCGGTCCCGCAGCTGCTCCGCTCCGCCGGTGCCGCTGCGCTGTCGATCGCGCTCCTCGGCGGCGCCCTCCCCGCGGCGGCGGACGCCGCTGAGCGCACGGCCCTCGAGTCCGGGCAGGCCACCGTCACGGCGACGGTCGGCGCGGCGAACGACGGCGTCCTCCTCCCCGGCGACGACCTCCAGCTCGCGATCTCCGTGCGCAACGGCACCACCGAGTCGATCGACGGCGCGCGCGTCGAGGTCGCGATCGACGAGGACACCCTCGACTCCCGGGCCGAGCTCGCCGAGTGGCTCGACGGCGAGTCCGAGGACGAGGGCACGAGCACCGGCGACGGCGCCGACGTGCGACTGCTCCCCTCCAGCTCCGCCCAGGTCGGCGTCACCGTCCCCGCGGCCTCGCTCCCCTTCTCCACGGACTCGATCCGCGACCCGGAGGCGTTCGGCACCCACGCGATCTCGGTGACCGTCACCAGCCCCGGTGGCACCGTCGCGACCGCCCGAGGCGTCGTCGAGCTCTCGACCGGCTTCCCCAGCGAGCAGGAGACCGGCGTCAGCGTCCTCGTGCCGCTCACGGTCCCCGACACCGCAGACGGCCTGCTCTCCGCCGAGACGCTGCAGGACTACACCCAGACCACCGGCACACTCTCGCGCCAGCTCGACACCGTCGACGGCCGCGCCGTGACCATCGGAGTGGATCCGCGCATCCTCGCGTCGATCCGGGTCCTCGGCGACACGGCACCGGAGTCGGCGACCGCCTGGCTGGACCGGCTCGAGTCGGTGCCGAACGAGGTCTTCGCCCTGCCCTACGCGGATGCGGACGTCGCCGCCCAGGCGCAGTCCGGCCTGTCCACGCTCCTGGCGCCGACCTCGTTCGAGTACGCGCTCGATCCCACCCTGTTCGCGCCGACGAGCACGGGGACGCCGACCCCGACGGCGGTTCCCGGCGACTCGACCGCCCAGGACCTCCCCGAGCGCCCGACGACCGAGTCGCTCCTCGCGTTCGACTGGTCGCCGACGGTCGGCCGCATCGCCTGGCCGGACGACGGCACCGTCCGCGCGGCGGATCTCGGCGTGTATGCCACCGGCGGCATGACCCGCACGGTCGTCTCCTCCGACAATCTCGAGCTGCCGGACGGCGTCACCACGACGACCCGAGCCGCCATCGACGACCACGACGTCATCGTCGCCGACAGTGCCCTCTCCACCGCCTTCGACCGTGCGGTCAGCGCGAGCACCGACTCGGAGTGGCGCGCGAGCACGGCCGACCTCACCGCCGACCTCGCGCAGGTGCAGCGGGAGGGCGAGTCCCCCGACGTGGTCCTCGCGCTCGACCGCGGCGCCGCGATCGACGGTGTCCGCCTCGCGCAGACCCTCGACGCCGTCGACGCCCTGCCCTGGGCCGAGGGCTCGTCCCTCGCCGCCGCCCTCACCGCGCCCGCCACCGAGGACGCGACGATCGTCGACAGCCCGGAGTCGGAGCAGCGCCTCGAGGGCGTGTCCGACCTGCTGACCGCGGCCGCCCGCGTCGAGTCGTTCTCGGCCGTGCTCACCGAGCCGGAGCTGCTCAGCGGCAAGCGCCGCAACGACCTCCTCGCCCTGCTCGCCGTGACCTGGCGCGAGGACACGGCGGGCTGGCAGGAGGCGGTCACCGCCAGCCGCGAGCAGGCCGACACCACGCTCTCCTCCGTCGCCATCGAGAGCTCCGACAGCGTCACCCAGCTCTCCCGCGACTCCAGCATCCCGGTCTACGTCCGCAACGACCTGCCCTGGCCCGTGACGGTCCGGATCCAGGCCTCGACCTCGAACGCCGTCCTCGACATCGACGAGTCCTCGGTCGAGCCGACGGCGATCGACGCCCGCTCGCAGGGCCGCGTCCTCATTCCCGTGAAGGCACGCGTTGGCAACGGCGAGACCGAGCTCCGGATGCAGCTGACGTCGCAGGACGGCACGCCCATCGGCGCTCCCACCGGCATCGTCACCAACGTCCGCGCCGACTGGGAGACCGTCGGCACCCTGGGCGTCGGCATCCTCCTCGTCCTCGTCTTCGGCGCAGGCATCCTCCGCAACATCCGCCGGCGCCGCCGCGGCGACACCCCCGAGGAGGACGAGGAGGACCCCAACGCCCCGCTCGCCATCCAGCCGGGCCTCGACGACGACCGAACGGATCCCCGTGGCTAGCTTCTCCCTCGGTCGCGCGAGCGCCGTCCTCGCCTCCGGCACGATGGTCTCGCGGGTCCTCGGCTTCGTGATGTCGATCGTCCTCGCGCAGACGATCGGCGCTGCGGTCGCACCCGGCGCGGACGCCTTCACCGTCGCGAACCTGCTGCCCAACACGATCTACACGATCATCGCGGGCGGTGCGCTCAACGCGGTCCTCGTCCCGCAGATCGTCCGGGCGGGCCTCCACGCCGACGGTGGCCGTGGGTACATCAACAGTCTCCTCACCCTGACACTCGGGCTCCTGGTGGTGACGACCGTCATCGGGACCCTCCTGGCCCCCGTGCTCATCCGCCTGTACGCACCTGCCTACGGCCCGGAGCAGTACGACCTGGCGGTGTCGTTCGCCTACTGGTGCGTCCCCCAGGTCTTCTTCTACGGGCTCTTCACGATCCTCGGCGAGGTCCTCAACGCGCGCGGATCGTTCGGCCCCTTCACCTGGGCACCGGTGCTCAACAACATCGTGGCTCTGGGCGGCCTGATCGCCTTCAACATCCTGTTCGGCTCGGATCCGAGCGGCGACCGCCCCGTCGACTCGTGGTCGCCCGGCATGGTCGCTCTCCTCGCAGGAAGTGCGACCCTGGGCATCGTCGCCCAATCGACCTTCCTCATCTTCTTCTGGCGCAGGGTCGGCCTCAGCTACCGACCAGCACTGAACCTCCGCGGTCTCGGACTCGGTACCGCGGGCCGGATGTCGCTGTGGTCCTTCGCGACGGTCCTGCTCACGATCGGAGCGGGGCTCGTGGAGAGCCGCGTGGCCTCCCCCGCGTCCGGTGAGGGCGCGTCCGCGGCAGCCCTGCAGAAGGGCTGGCTGATCTTCATGCTGCCGCACTCCGTCATCGCGATCTCGATCGCCGTGGCGTACTTCACCAAGATGAGCGGCCACTCCGCGCGGGGCGAGATGAAGGAGTTCCGCTCCGACATCTCGACATCCCTGCGGCTCGTGCTGATGATGCTGGTCTTCTCGAGCGCGGCGATCGTCGTCGTGTCCGTCCCCTTCGGTTCGGTCTTCACCGACACCTTCGCCGACGCCCAGGCCATCGGCGCTATCGCCGTCGCCTACGTCGTCGCGCTCCCGCTCTTCTCCTCGATCGCGATCATGCAGCGGGCGTTCTACGCCCTGAGCGACGGAGCCCGTCCGTTCCTCTTCACCCTGGTCCAGGTCGTCGTCGCCGTCATCGGCTACCAGCTGGTCCGCCAGCTGCCGCCGGAGCAGACGGCGATCGGCATCGCGGCCTCCACCTCCGCCGGCATCATCGTCCAGGCCCTCGTGGCGGCCTTCCTGCTGCGCCGCAAGCTCGGGGGCACCGGCGGTGCCAGGATCGTCCGCCGTCTCAGTCAGTACGCCCTCGCGGCCGTCCCTTCGGCCGCCGCGGGGTTCGGAGTGCTCGTCCTGCTCGGAGGGACACGTCCCGGCGGATTCGCCGTCACGAACTACGTCGAGCCGCTCGTCTCCATGGCGGCCATCGGAACCGTCATGGCCCTCGTCTACTTCGGTGTGCTCTGGGTCCTCCGCGTCCCGGAGCTGCGCGCGATGGCCGCGCCGCTCCTCCGCCGCCTCGGGCGCTGACGCGGCACGGGACGCCCGAGCGTTCCTGAGAGCCCCCATCGCGACACTGGGACGTCACCGGACCGGTGGTGCGCCCCCGGGCGCGACGTGGAAGGGTGGGGGCGTCCTCCGGCAGAGCCGCCTCCCCCCTCCTCCCTCCCGCCGATCCGGAAGGCGCGATGCGCTCCACCTTCGTCCTCCTCCGCGTGCTCGTCGCGGCCGCCGTCCTCACCGCGACCACGGTGAGCTTCCTCGACTCCCACGCCTTCTGGATCGAGGCCCGGTTCCGCGACCGCGCGACCCTCGCCGCCAACTTCTTCAGCTACATCACCGTCGAGGTCTGCCTGCTCGCGGTGGTCGTCCTGCTGATCGGCGCCGTCGTCCTCGCTCGCGGCGCCCTGCCGGAACCGCGCTGGTTCGCCTGGCTGCGGGCCGGAGTCGTCACCTACATGGTCGTGATCGGAGTGGTCTACAACCTCCTCCTGCGCGGCACGGTGGTCACCGGCGCCGGTGCCGGCCAGGACTGGACCAACGAGGTCATGCACGTCGTGGCGCCGCTCGCGCTGATCCTCGACTGGCTCTTCGCGCCCGGCCGGCGCCGCCTCTCCTGGGCCGTGGTCCCCGCGCTGCTCGCCTTCCCGGTCGCCTGGTTCGTCTACACGATCATCCGGGCGCCCCTCGTCTACGACCAGATGAAGCACGAGCAGGTCTGGTACCCGTACCCCTTCCTCGATCCGCGCCTGGCGGACCCGCCGATCGTCCCCGGTGGGATGATCGCGGTGGTGTTCTACGTCGTCGCGATGACGGCGGTCTTCGCCTCGGCCGGCTGGCTGACGGTCCTGATCTCGCGCCGGTCGATCGGGCAGCGCGGCACTCCCGCAGGCTCGGCGGAGAAAGAGCCGGTCAACGCGGCTTTCTGAGCCGCACCGCGGAGACTCGATCGGCGACCCTGACCGCGGGCCGAGTGCCCCGGACGCCACGGAATAGCCCCCGCCTAGGATGTGTTGTAGCCCCTGGAGCCCGGGAACGACAGAGCGAGCGGGACCGGCTCCGCGGATCCGCTCCCAGCACCGGATCCGGGCAGACCACCCCCTCCGGCGGACCGCCGGTCCAGCCCCGCTCAGCACAGACCTCGAGGAGTTGCCGTGCGCGACATCGTCATCATCGGATCCGGCCCCGCAGGCTGGACGGCCGCCATCTACGCGGCGCGCGCCGATCTGCACCCGGTGGTCGTCGCCTCGTCCGTCGAGATCGGCGGCGACCTGATGAACACCACCGACGTCGAGAACTTCCCCGGCTTCCCGGACGGAGTCCTCGGCCCGGAGCTGATGACGGCCATGCAGAAGCAGGCCGAGAAGTTCGGCGCGGACACCTTCTACGACGACGTCGTCTCCCTCGACCTCGAGGGAGAGACCAAGACGATCCACCTCGGCTCCGGCGAGAGCATCGAGGCGAAGACCGTCGTCGTCGCGACCGGCTCCGCGTACCGCAAGCTCGGCCTCCACGACGAGGACCGCCTCTCGGGACACGGTGTCTCATGGTGCGCCACCTGCGACGGCTTCTTCTTCAAGGGCAAGACCATCGCCGTCGTCGGCGGCGGCGACTCCGCGATGGAGGAGGCGACCTTCCTCACCAAGTTCGCCGAGAAGGTCTACGTCATCCACCGCAAGGACTCGCTCCGCGCCTCCAAGGTCATGCAGAAGCGCGCCCGCGACAACGAGAAGATCGAGTTCGTCTGGAACACCGAGGTCACCGGCATCACCGGTGAGAACCACGTCAACGGCGTCAAGCTGCGCAACACGGTCGACGGCACCGAGTCGAAGCTCGAGCTCGACGGCCTCTTCATCGCGATCGGCAACGACCCGCGCACCCACATCGTCCACGGCAAGCTCGACCTGACGACCGACGGCACCATCGCCGTCACCGGCCGCTCGTCGCAGACCTCCGTGGCGGGCGTCTTCGCCGCCGGCGACGTGATCGACCCGACCTACCGTCAGGCCGTCACCGCCGCCGCCTCGGGCACCGTCGCCGCCCTCGACGCCGAGCACTACCTCGCCGCTCTCACCGATGGCATCGCCAGCACCGAGGGCACCCCGGCCGCCGAGCTCCTCACCCTCTAGCCCTCCCACCACCCGCACTCGAGTCGGCGCCGCCGGCTCACGAAGGAGAAAATCGTCATGTCCACCGCGAAGAGCGTCACCGACGCATCGTTCCAGGCCGATGTCCTCGACTCCGAGAAGACCGTCCTGGTCGACTTCTGGGCCGAGTGGTGCGGCCCCTGCCGCATGGTCGCCCCGATCCTCGATCAGATCTCGGCCGAGCACGGCGACAAGATCGAGATCGTCAAACTGAACGTCGACGAGAACCCGCAGATCGCCGCGAAGTACCAGATCACCTCGATCCCGGCGATGAAGGTCTACCAGAAGGGCGAGGTCGTCAAGACCGTCATCGGCGCCAAGCCGAAGCCCGCCCTCGAGGCCGACCTGGCCGCGTTCCTCTGAGTTCGACTCCCGACGGTTCGACCGTCTGACGAAGCCCCTGCGCCCCTGTGGCGCGGGGGCTTCGTCGTTACTAGCCGCTCCTCATGTTTCACGTGAAACGGCCGCAGAAGGCAGGCCACGGGCCGCGCAGTGGCGTCCCGCTCCCCCGGTCCTCCCGGACCCCGCCGAGTAGTCTGGATCGATCCGGCTGACGGTCGGAGACCCTGTCCATCGAGCGGAGCGACATCACCGTGATCAACGCCGGCACCAACCTCGACCCCTGGTACGACTCTTACGCGGAGCGCACGGCCGGCCTCGCGGCCAGCGAGGTCCGAGCATTGTTCGCTGTCGCCTCCCGCCCCGAGGTGGTCTCGCTCGCCGGCGGCATGCCGTTCGTCTCCGCCCTCCCCCAGGACCTCGTCACCGACGCGATGGCGACCGTGATGCGCGAGCAGGGACCCGTCGCGCTGCAGTACGGCTCCGGTCAGGGCGTCCCGGTGCTGCGCGAGCAGATCCTCGAGGTGATGGCGCTCGAGGGCATCTCGGCCAGCGCGGACGACGTCGTGGTGACCACCGGCTCGCAGCACGCCCTCGAGCTCGTCTCGAAGCTGTTCCTCGACCCGGGCGACGTCGTCCTCTCCGAGGGCCCGAGCTATGTCACCGCCATGGTGATCTTCCGCTCGTACCAGGCCGAGATCGAGCACGTGGCGATGGACGAGCAAGGACTGATCCCCGAGGCGCTGCGCGAGCACATCGCCCACGTGCGCGCCGCCGGCAAGCGGATCAAGTTCCTCTACACGATCCCCACCTTCCACAACCCGGCGGGAGTCACGCTGAGCTGGGACCGCCGCGTCGAGATCCTCGAGATCTGCAAGAGCGAGGGCATCCTCGTGCTCGAGGACAACCCGTACGGCCTGCTCTACTTCGAGGACGTGCCGCCGAAGGCGATGCGCTCCCTCGAGGAGGACGGCGTGATCTACCTCGGCACCTTCTCGAAGACCCTGGCGCCCGGCTTCCGCATCGGCTGGGCGCTGGCGCCGCACGCCATCCGCGAGCGGCTGATCCTCGCGAACGAGGCAGCAGTGCTGAGCCCGTCGTCCTTCAGTCAGCTCGTGATCTCGCAGTATCTGGCGACGGCGGACTGGCGCGCGCAGATCGACACTTTCCGCGGGGTCTACCGCGAGCGCAAGGAGGCGATGATCCGCGGGCTCGAGACGCACCTCCCCGGTCTCACCTGGACGAATCCGAACGGCGGGTTCTACGTCTGGGTCACCCTCCCCGAGGAGCTCGACTCGAAGGCGATGCTCCCCCGCGCGGTGAAGGAGCTGGTCGCCTACACGCCCGGCACGGCCTTCTTCGGCAACGGCGACGGCCGGCAGAACATCCGGTTGTCCTTCTGCTACCCGACTCCCGAGCGCATCGGCGACGGCATCCGCCGCCTCGCGACGGTCATCAACGGCGAACTCGACCTGCTGTCCACCTTCGCCGACGCCCGAGTGCGGAGAAGCTCCGGCGTCGATCAGCGCGACGCCGTCCTCCCGCCCCAGATCTCCTGACTCCGCGATCCACGAACGACAGAAGGCCCGGTCATGACCGATTTCTCCACCCTCGACCGCACCCTCGACATCGTCGTGATCAGCGGCGGCATCAGCCACGAGCGCGACGTCTCACTGCGCTCCGGTCGTCGCGTCGCCGACCGCCTCTCGGCCATGGGGCACCGCGTCACCCACCGCGAACCGGATGCCGGTCTCCTGGCGGCGCTGCTCGACCAGCGTCCCGACGTGATCTGGCCCGCGGTCCACGGAGCGAGCGGCGAGGACGGCGCGCTGCTCGGCCTGCTCGAGGCGGCCGGCTTCCCCTACGTGGGCTCGCGCACGGACGCCGCCCGCCTCGCGTGGTTCAAGCCGACCGCGAAGACGCTCGTCGCGCGGGCCGGCATCGCCACTCCTCGCTCGATCACCCTCCCCCGCGAGACGTTCCGCGAGCTCGGCGCCGCAGGCATCCTCGATCAGGTTTGCGCGCACCTTCCCGGCCCGCTCGTCGTCAAGCCGGCGCAGGGCGGTTCCGCCCAGGGCGTGAGCATCGTGACGGAGACCGACGAGCTTCCGCGTGCGATGGTCGACGCCTACACCTACGGCGAGGTCGCGCTCATCGAGCAGCAGATCATCGGCACCGAGGTCTCCGTCGGTGTCCTCGACCTCGGTGACGGCCCCTTCGCCCTCCCCCCGGTCGAGATCGCCCCAGTAGCGGGTCGATACACCTTCGAGGCCCGCTACAACGCGGGCGAGACCCGCTTCTACACCCCGGCCCGCCTCCTGGACGAGGCTCTCGCCAACGTCTCCCGTGTCGCGGTCGCCGTCCACGAGCTGCTCGGCCTGCGCCACCTCTCCCGCATCGACTTCATCGTCGATCCCGATGGCCTCCCCTGGTTCTTCGACGCCAACGTCCTCCCCGGCATGACCGAGACCTCCCTCGTCCCCCAGGCCATCGAGGCCTCCGGCCGCTACCTCGGCGACGTCTACTCCACCCTCGCCCGCCGGGCCCTCACCCACTGATCCCCGCGTTTCACGTGAAACATCCGGGCCCGCCGCCCTGGGCATGCGGAACGTGGGCCACAGCGCCGTTTCACGTGAAACGCTGCATGCTGGTCGAGTAGCCGCCTCCGGCGGCGTATCGAGACCCGGGTTCAGGGTGCATTGACCACCAGCATCGGAGGGCGTGGTCTCGATACGGCGCTCCGCGCCTAGTCGGCCACCATGCTGCCGCCTGCCGAGTGCCGCACCAAGCCAAGCGCTTCCTAGGGCCTCGGTCCTGCCGAACATGCTGGTCAAGTAGCCGCCCACGGCGGCGTATCGAGACCCCGTTCATGAGTCCGAGGTTCGCCAGCATAGGCGGGCTCGGTCTCGATACGGCGCTGCGCCTACTCGACCAACATGTCGCTGACCGCGGTGATCCGCCAGCAGACAGGCTCGCCCGGACTTCCGCCGACCGAGCGTCCTGATCACCCGAGCACGGGCGGCAACAACATGCTGGTCGAGTAGCCGCCACCGGCGGCCTATCGAGACCCACCCGCCGAGCAGCAACATCCGCTGCGACTGACAGCTCGGTCTCGATACGTCGCTACGCGCCCACTCGACCAGCAAGTGCATGCTCTCGGACGGCCAATCGGGGCAGACGTCAGCATGCTCCTCGCACGTGCGTCCGAGCACCATGCTGGTCGAGTAGCCGCCAACGGCGGCGTATCGAGACCCGACCCCGTACTCACACCGTTTCACGTGAAACGGCCGCGCACCTCACGGCGCCAGTGACACCTCGGTCGGCTCACCGATCTCGGCCAGAATGCGGTTCAGATCATGGATGGTCGCGAAGTCGATGACCACCTGCCCCTTGCGGGCTCCCAGCGTCACCTTCACCCGGGTGTTCAACCGGTCGCCGAGGTGGTCCGCCACCGTGCTGAGGTGCCCGGCATGACCGCCCTGCTCCTCTTCCGGCTCGCGCGCGGTGGTCTTCGGAGCCTTCATCTGCGCGGCAGCTGCCTCAGCGGCACGCACCGACAGGTCCTCGTTGACGATCTTGTCCGCCAGCCGGCGCATGAGCTCCGGCGTCTCCACGGACAGCACCGCACGCGCGTGCCCCGCACTGAGCACGCCGGCCGCCACTCGAGCCTGCACATCGGCGGGAAGCCGCAGCAGCCGCAGCGTGTTCGAGATCTGCGGACGTGATCGCCCGAGGCGCGTCGCCAGTGCCTCCTGGGTGATGCCGAAGTCGCTCAGCAGCTGCTGGTACGCCGACGCCTCCTCGAGCGGGTTCAGCTCGGCCCGGTGCAGGTTCTCCAGGAGCGCGTCCCGGAGCATGTTCTCGTCCGCCGTGTCCTTGACCACCGCGGGGATGGTCTTCAGCCCGGCGGCCTTGGAGGCTCGGAAGCGCCGTTCCCCCATCACCAGCTCGTACCTCGCGCCCTTGCGCCCGGTGACCGGCCGCACCACGATCGGCTGCAGCACCCCGAACTCGCGGATGCTGTGCACCAGCTCGGCCAGCTCGTCCTGGTCGAAGACCGACCGGGGCTGCGCCGCGTTCGGGACGATCTCCGACAGCGACAGCTGCGCCAGCCGTGCGCCGGGTACCTGCAGCAGCTCGTCCTCGGCGTTCGCCGCACCGACCTGATCCGGGAAGAAGACGTCGACGGGCCGCGAGCGGGTGTCGTCGCTGACCGGGATCAGGGCGCCGATGCCCCGGCCGAGTCCTGTGCGCTTGGTCGCCATCAGCGGTCCTCTCCATCGGGCGTCGCCGCCGGGGTCTTGGGTACGCCGCGGCGCGCGATCTCCGCCGCCGCCTCGAGATACGCGAGGGAGCCGGACGACTGCGGGTCGTAGCTGATCACGCTCTGCCCGTAGGACGGCGCCTCTGAGATCCGCACGTTGCGAGGGATCACGGCGCGCAGCACCTCCTTCGGGAAGTGCTCGCGCACATCCGCGGCGACCTGGTTGGACAGGTTCGTCCGCCCGTCGAACATCGTCAGCAGGATCGTCGAGACCGCCAGGTTCGGGTTGAGGTGCCGCTCGATCAGGTCGATGTTCTTCAGAAGCTGGCTGAGACCCTCGAGCGCGTAGTACTCGCACTGGATCGGAATCAGCACCTCGCGCGCGGCGACGAAGGCGTTGATCGTCAGCAGCCCGAGCGACGGCGGACAGTCGATGAAGACGTAGTCGAACGGCTCGTCCATCCCCTTGAGCATCCGGTCCAGCGCCCTGCGGAGCCGCTGCTCGCGCGCGACGAGGGAGACCAGCTCGATCTCGGCGCCGGCCAGGTGAATCGTTGCCGGAACCCCGTAGAGCGAGGCGAACTCCGGGCTCTTCTGCACGACGTCCGCGAGGGGCGTGTCGTTCACGATCACGTCGTAGACGCTCGCCGTCTCGGCCCGGTGCTCGATCCCGAGCGCCGTCGAGGCATTGCCCTGCGGGTCCAGGTCGATGACCAGGACCTTCGCGTCGCCCCGAGCGAGCCCCGCGGCCAGATTGACGGTGGTCGTGGTCTTGCCGACGCCGCCCTTCTGGTTGGAGATCGTGATCACGCGGGTCGTCTCCGGCTTCGGCAGCGGCTGCGCGTTGAGCAGCGCGCGCCGACGCGTCATGTCCGCGATCTCGCGGGCGAGCGGGGTCGAGGCGTCGAAACCTCCGGTCAGTCCGGCGGGGTCGGATCGTTTCACGTGAAACCTTCGCTCAGCGGGTGGAAGTGGGGCAGCACCGAGGAACCGACAGTCGAGGATTCAGGGGATCGCGTGCGACGTCGTGGCGATCATCCCACTGTAGCTCGGACGACCCTCGTCACCTCGGAGAGCACGCCGTCGCCGAGCACGACGACCTCGGGCGGGGAGAGCTTGAAGCGACGGATCTGCTTGGCCGCGGCCTCGATCTCCTTCTCGGCGTTGATGCCCTTCAGCAGGACGAGCTCGCCGCCCGGTCGCAGCAGCGGTGCCGTCAGCGGAATCAGCTTCGAGAGAGCACTGACCGCGCGCGCCGTGACCTGATCCAGCGGCTCCGCCAGCCGGACCTCCTCGGCGCGGGCCCGCAGAACCGAGACATTCTCGAGTTCGAGCGCGTCGACCTGCTCCTGCAGCCACAGCACCCGGCGCTCCATCGGCTCGATCAGCACGAAGCGGACGTCCGGCCGCACGATGCCCAGCACGACGCCGGGGAGGCCGGCACCACTGCCGACATCACCCACGAGCCCCGGACGCAGGAGAGGGGCCACCAGGGCGCTGTTGAGCACGTGCCGCGTCCACAGGCGCGGGAGCTCCAGCGGACCGATGAGGCCCCGCTCCTCCCCCTCGCGGGCGAGCGCCTCCGTGAAGCACCGCAGGACGGGCAGTCGCTCACCGGCGATCGCGGCTGCGGCAGCGGGCTCCGGCTCGAGGGTCGGCTCCACGGCGCTCAGCCGCGGGTGATGACGGTGTGGCGCTCGCGGGCCTCGCCGCGCGACTCCGACACGAAACCGCGCTCGCCGACCATGTCGTGGACGAGCTTGCGCTCGTAGGACGACATCGGGGGCAGCGACGCCGATGTCGCGCCCTCCTCGATGCGCTCGATCGCCCGGTCCACCAGCTGGGCCAGCTCGGCCTCGCGGGCGTCCCGGGAACCGCCGATGTCGAGGATGAGCCGCGAGAAGCCGCCCGTCCTCGTCTGCACCGCGAGGCGCGTGAGCTCCTGCAGCGCCTGGACCGCGTCCGGGCGGGAGAGCACGCGCAGGTTGGTGTCGCCGGAGGCCGTGACCGACAGGTAGGCGCGGCCGTTGCGGACCTCGATGTCGATGTCGCCGTCGAGGTCGCAGATGTCGAGGAACTCCTCGATGTAGTCCGCGGCGACGTCGCCCTCCTCCTCGAGCTGCGACAGCGTCGGCGCGGCACCGCCGTCGGTGGAGGACGCCCGCGGAGCGAGCTCCTCGTCGGCCGGAGCCTGCGCGTCCGGGGCCGCCGGAGCACCGGTGAACATCTGCGTCGAATCGGTCATTCTGGGGGCCTACTTCTTTCCGGCTTGCTTCTTGGAGCGGTTCTTGCTGACGGGCTGCGCGCGCTGCACGACCTTCTTCTCGACGAGCGTGACGGTGCCGGCGTCGGTCGTCTCCTCGACGAGCTTGCCCTTGCGGCGCAGGCGCTCCTCGCGGGCCTTCGCGGCCTCGCTGCCGGGGGTCGGCATGTTCCGGATGACGATGAACTGCTGGACCATCGTCCAGATGTTCGAGGTCAGCCAGTAGAACATGACGCCGAGGGGGAAGGCGAAGCCCGAGAAGGCGAAGACGAGCGGGAGGATGTAGAGCAGGATCCGCTGCTGCTTGAACGTCGGCGAGGCCTTGGCCTCGGGCGACATGTTCTTCGAGACGATCTGCAGCTGGGTGATGAACTGCGAGGCGGTCATCAGGACCACCATGACGACGGCGATGACGACGACGAGCTCCTGGCCGCCCTCCGCGAGCGCACCCTGGATCGACTGGTGCAGCGGGGCGATGCCGAAGAGGTTGGCCTCACCGAACTGCTTCGCGAGCGTCTCGTCGAGCGGGCCGACTCCCTGCTGGCTGTGCTGGGCCGCGTTCAGCACCGAGAACAGGCTGAAGAAGATCGGCATCTGGATCAGCAGCGGGAGGCACGAGGCGAGCGGGTTGGTGCCCGTCTTCTTGTAGAGCTCCATCGTCTCGCGGGACATCGCCTCGCGGGACAGCTGGTCGCGCTTGCCCTTGTACTTGTCCTGGATCTTCTTGAGCTGCGGCGCCACCTCCATCATGCGGCGCTGGCTCTTGATCTGCTTGACGAAGATCGGGATGAGCGCGGCGCGGATGACGAGGACCAGCCCCACGATCGACAGCACCCAGGTGATGCCGGCCGCCGCATCGAGGCCGGTGAAGGTCAGCAGCTGGTGGAAGGCGACGAGGAGCAGCTCGACCACCCACTTGAGGGGCCAGAGAATCGTGCCGAGGAGGTCCATGGGAGGGGGTCAGTCCTTTCGAGGGCCCGCGACGAACCCGAGACGCGTCACGGCGAAGCGGGTCCGGCCGGGAGCCGGTCGGTGCAGGGGGATCGAGGTCGGCACGTCGTCGACCCCGCCGGCCGCCCACGGGTGGCAGCGGAGGAGTCGGCGGGCGCCGAGGACGGACCCGAGGACGAGCCCGTGGAGCTGGACCGCCTGGAGTGCGTAGGAGGAGCACGACGGGTAGTAGCGGCAGACGTCGCCGTACAGCGGCGAGATCACCGCCCGGTACACGACGAGCAGCAGGATGCCGATGTTGCGCGGCAGCAGGAGGAGGAACCAGCCCAGACGGGCGGTCCAGGAGGCCGCGGGCGGCGATCCGGGAGCAGTGACGACCGGCGCGGTCGTCGACGGAGCGGCCGTCACCGGAGCGCCTCGCCCGTGCGGACGGCGCGCGCACGGGTGACGGCGGCGACCACGTCCTGCCGCAGCGCGGACCAGGGAGCGTCGGCGCTGCCGGGCAGTGCCCGCACGACCACGTCGGTCCCGGACTCCAGCTGCGGCACGAGCTCGAAGGCGACGGCCTTGAGCCGGCGCCGCACGGTGTTCCGCTTCACGGCCGTCCCGACCGTCTTGGCCACGATGAAGCCGAACCGCACCGGTGCGTCGCCGGAGGACCTCCGGACATACGTGACGGTGTGCGGTCCCGTGGACCGCACACCGCGACGGACGACTGCCCGGTACTCGCCACCGAGGACGATGCGATGGGCTCTGGCCAGCACCGCTGGACGGAATCGCTAGGCGCTACGCCGAGAGCTCGGTGCGGCCCTTGGCGCGGCGAGCGCTCAGGATGCCGCGACCGGCACGCGTGCGCATGCGCAGACGGAAGCCGTGCACCTTGGCGCGACGACGGTTGTTCGGCTGGAAGGTTCGCTTGCTCATAGTCAGATCTCCACGTACGGGTTCCGCGGTGCGAGCGGGGCTCCACGCCGATGGCGGGGGCTCCGGTTCGTCCGGGAAGAGGGGGTGCCCGGGTGCCGATCGGCTCGATCCGCGAGGACCGTGCTCCCGACGCCGGGCAGGCGTCAACTGACTTAAACTACGTCCTCCGCCGCCACCGGTCAAATGTGCGCCGGGCGAAACCTCGATTCTGCACACGGGACGCGGTGTTCCGCGCATTGACACGCGGGTGTCGCTGTGGTGGATTTGTCTCCCGTCGGCTCCGTTGGCTACGGTGTTGAGCCGCAGTTATCCACAGGCGCGAACCGCCCCCTCCCGCGTGATCGCGGGGATCGGGCGAGGCCTGTGGAAGCGCCTGTGCAGGGATCGGGCCCCGGATCTCCGCTGGAACCGAGGGCCCGCCGTGACGGACGACAGCCCGAGGCGGCGGCCAGGATTTCGAGAGCGACCGAGGACCGGAGACAGATGCCTGACGACACGTCGATGATCGACGCGTGGAACGTGATCCGCGGCGAGCTGTCGCGGGACGAGCGCATCACCGCGCCGATGTACGGCTTCGTCTCGCTGGTGGAGCCCAAGGGCATCATGGCGGGCACCTTCTACCTCGAGGTCCCGAACGAGTTCACCCGCGGGATGCTCGAGCACCGGGTCCGCGTGCCGCTGCTCAGCGCGATCGGCGCCCTCGACGACTCCTTCGGCGTCTCGACCTTCGCCTTCGTGGTGAACCCCGACATCGAGCACGAGCCGATGAGCTCCCCGTCGTCCGACTCGCTGAACCCCTTCGAGCCGGTGACCGGCTCCTCCGCCACGGTCGCCCCGCCGGTGCGCGTCGTCGAGGAGCTGCGCACCGTGCCGGCGACCGACACCCGGCTGAACCCGAAGTACAGCTTCGACAACTTCGTCATCGGCGGCTCCAACCGCTTCGCGCACGCCGCCGCGGTCGCCGTGGCCGAGGCGCCGGCGAAGGCGTACAACCCGCTCTTCGTCTACGGCGACTCGGGCCTCGGCAAGACCCACCTCCTGCACGCCATCGGCCACTACGCGATGAGCCTCTACCCGGGCATCCGCGTGCGGTACGTGTCGAGCGAGGAGTTCACCAACGACTTCATCAACTCGATCGCGAACAACCGCGGCAACGCGTTCCACGGCCGGTACCGCAACGTCGACATCCTCCTCATCGACGACATCCAGTTCCTGCAGGGGAAGGCGGAGACGCAGGAGGCGTTCTTCCACACCTTCAACCAGCTGCACGACCACAACAAGCAGGTCGTGATCACCTCCGATCTGCCGCCGAAGGCGCTGACCGGCTTCGAGGACCGCATGCGCTCGCGGTTCGAGTGGGGCCTGATCACCGACGTGCAGGCGCCCGACCTCGAGACCCGCATCGCGATCCTCCGCAAGAAGGCCGTCAGCGAGAAGCTGCTCGTCCCGGACGACATCCTCGAGTTCATGGCGTCGAAGGTGTCCAGCAACATCCGCGAGCTGGAGGGGACGCTGATCCGCGTCACCGCGTTCGCGAGCCTCAACCGCACCCCGGTGGACATGGCGCTGGTGCAGACGGTCCTGAAGGACCTGATCACGCTCGACGAGGACAACGTCATCTCGCCGGTCGACATCATCAATCACACCGCGGACTACTTCAAGCTCACGGTCGACGACCTCTACGGCTCGTCGCGCTCGCAGGCTGTGGCCACCGCCCGTCAGATCGCGATGTACCTCTGCCGCGAGCTGACCAACCTCTCGCTGCCCAAGATCGGCCAGCTGTTCGGCAACCGCGACCACACCACGGTCATGTACGCCAACAAGAAGATCTCGGAGCTCATGAAGGAGCGCCGCAGCATCTACAACCAGGTCACCGAGCTGACCACCCGCATCAAGACCAACCGCTGACCGCCGGCCGCCGGCTGCTCCCTCTCCCTCTGGTCGAGCAGCCGCGCAGCGGCCCCTGCATGCTGGTCGAGTAGCCGCGCAGCGGCGTATCGAAACCCACCCTCCCGGTGACGCCGTCTCCCGCTACGCCACCCTCGCCACCCCGCCACGCCCGCCGTCGTTCGCCACATCGAACGATTCCGGTCGATTTCCACACGTGTGAGCAACCTGTGGATAACTGTGGACAACCGCCCTCGATCTGTGCGCTCCGAGCACCAGCCTGTGCACTCCGGACGACCCGGTCGGATCCCTCCACAGGCCGTCCACGACCGCGCTCACACTCCGTCCACAGCTCGACCCCCTCCGCATCGCAGTCGTGAGTAGGGGTCCCGGACGTTTTCCACAGTTTCCACACGTGTTAACAGTGTTAACGCAGTTCTCTCTTTAATCAGGGGCGGACCGGCAACCTCTCCACAGGGCTCGGCTGCACCGGGAGGGCGCCGTGCTTCCGGGCACGTCGAAGCTGACGAGTACGATGGGCGTCGGTCTTCGTCCACGACTCGTCAGGGGTGTTCTCGTGAGGTTCCAAGCCAACCGCGATGTCTTCAGCGAGGCGGTGTCGTTCGCGGTCAAGCTGCTGCCGCAGCGCACGACCCTGCCGATCCTCTCGGGCATCCTCATCGAGGCGACCGCCGAGGGCCTCACGCTCTCCTCGTTCGACTACGAGGTCTCCGCGCAGACGCAGATCGCCGCCGACGTCGAGGAGACCGGCACGGTCCTCGTCTCCGGCCGGCTGCTCGCCGACATCGCCAACCGCCTCCCCAACGCCCCGGTGCGCGTCGCGACGGAGGAGTCGCGCGTCTCGGTCTCGGCCGGCTCCGCGCACTTCACGCTCCTGCAGATGCCCGTGGAGGAGTACCCGAGCATCCCCGAGATCGACGCCTCCACCGGCCTCGTCCCCGCGGACGCCTTCTCCGCCGCGATCTCGCAGGTCGCCGTCGCCGCCTCCCGCGACGACGTCACCCCCGTGATCACCGGCGTGCAGCTCGAGATCACCGAGAACACCATCGGACTCGTCGCCACCGACCGCTACCGCGTCGCCGTCCGCGAGATCGACTGGGACAACGGCGACAACGCCGCCCCCAGCCAGCCGCTGACCGCCCTGGTCCCCGCGCGCACCCTGCAGGAGGTCGGCAAGACCTTCAGCCACTCCGGCACCGTCTCGGTCGCGATCACCCAGCGCGACGAGCGCGAGCTGATCGCCTTCACCGCCGACCGCAAGACGGTCACGTCGCTCCTGATCAAGGGCAACTTCCCGCCCGTGAAGCGCCTCTTCCCCGCCTCCGTCGAGAACTACGCGGTGATGGCGACGAGCGACCTCATCGAGGCCACCCGCCGCGTCTCGCTCGTCCTCGAGCGCGAGGCCGCCCTGCGCTTCAGCTTCAGCAGCGACGGACTCACCCTCGAGGCCATCGGCTCCGAGCAGGCTCAGGCGTCCGAGAGCATCGACGCCATCGTCACCGGCGTCGACGTCGTCGTATCGCTGAAGCCGCAGTTCCTGCTCGACGGCCTCGCCGCCGTGCACTCGGAGTTCGTGCGCATCGCGTTCACGAAGACCGAGAACCCCAACAAGCCCGGACCGGTCCTGATCACGGCGCAGACCTCGCGCGAGCAGCCCGGGAGCGACAGCTACCGCTACCTGCTCCAGCCGAACCTGCTCCTGCGCTGACCGCTCCTCCCCGATCGCAGCGCCGCGACCGCCCTGCTCCCGACGAGCACCCGCCCGCCGGACATCGAATCCCAGGAAGGTTCACCATGCACATCGGACTCGTCGGACTCGGCAAGATGGGCGACAACATGCGCTCCCGCCTGCGGGAGAAGGGCGTCGAGGTCACCGGCTACGACCGCAACCCGGACGTCTCGGACGCCGCCTCGCTCGACGAGATGATCGCCGCCCTCCCCGCGCCGCGCATCGTCTGGGTCATGGTCCCGGCCGGCGCCATCACGGACGCCGTCGTCACCGACCTGTCCGAGAAGCTCAGCGAGGGCGACCTGGTCATCGACGGCGGCAACTCCCGCTTCACCGAGGACTTCAAGCACGACGCGCTGCTCAAGCCCAAGGGCGTCCACTACATCGACGCCGGTGTCTCCGGCGGCGTCTGGGGCCTCGAGAACGGCTACGGCCTGATGGTCGGCGGCCCGAAGGAGCTCGTCGAGTACGCGATGCCCGTCTTCGACGCGCTGCGCCCCGAGGGCCCCCGCGAGGAGGGCTTCGTCCACGTCGGCGAGGTCGGCGCGGGCCACTACGCGAAGATGGTGCACAACGGCATCGAGTACGCGCTGATGCAGGCGTTCGCCGAGGGCTACGAGCTCCTCGACACCCGCAAGGACATCATCAAGGACGTCACCGGCACCTTCAAGGCGTGGCAGCGCGGCACGGTCGTCCGCTCCTGGCTCCTCGAGCTTCTCGTCCGAGCGCTCGAGCAGGACCCGGAGTTCGAGCACATCGAGGGCTACGTCCAGGACTCCGGCGAGGGCCGCTGGACCATCGAGGAGGCCATCAACAACGCCGTCCCCGTCCCCACGATCAGCGCCTCGATCTTCGCGCGGTTCGTCTCCCGCCAGGAGGACTCCCCCGCCATGAAGGCGGTCGCGGCGCTCCGCAACCAGTTCGGCGGGCACAGTGTCAAGGCGGTCGACTGAGCGCAGCTCAGTCGACCGGTGAGGCCGGTCCCTGCCCGGCCTCACGGCGGTCGGCTTCTCGAAGCTGTGGCGTCATGCAGAGCCGGTCGCGGACGGCGACCTGCGGCCCGCCGCCACCGTGAGGCAGGGATGCTCTCACGGCGGCGGCGGGCCTCCGGCCGCCTGCACCCTGCGCGGGGGAGTTCGTCGACTCCTGGTGTGCTCGGTGGGGGACGCGCGTCCTTCGGACGACGCGGTGGCTTGCTCGGTCGCGTCCTGTGGACGGCGGAATTCCATGCTGTGCTGCGTCCTGCGGACGGCGGGGTTTCATGCTGGTCGAGTAGCCGCAGAGCGGCGTATCGAGACCCACCTTCGCAAAGACGGCTGGCCGCCCGAGTCGTCGTTCTCGGGGCTGCGGTCATCGGCCGCACCATGCTGGTCGAGTAGCCGCGCAGCGGCGTATCGAGACCCCGCGACCGGCGCAGGAGCATCGGGCAGAGTGGACACGGAGGAGGTGAGCGCGTGCAGGTGACGCAGCTGGCGTTGAGCGACTTCCGCAACTACGCCTCCGTGGACGTCGCGCTCGCGCCGGGCCCGAACCTCTTCGTCGGGCGCAACGGCCAGGGCAAGACGAACCTGGTCGAGTCGCTCGGCTACCTCTCCACGCTCGGCTCGCACCGGGTGTCCACCGATCAGGCGCTGATCCGCGCGGGTCGGGACAGTGCGGTGATCCGCGCACGGCTGCGCAACGGCGACCGCGACCTGCTCGCCGAGGTGCAGATCAACCGCTCCTCCGCCAACCGCGCGCAGATCAACCGCGGCGGCATCAAGCCGCGCGAGCTGCCCCGCTTCTTCTCGAGCGTCCTCTTCGCGCCGGAGGACCTCCTCCTCATCCGCGGCGACCCGTCCGCGCGCCGCCGCTTCCTCGATCAGCTGGTCGTCCTCCGCTCCCCGCGGATGAGCGCCGTGCAGGCGGACTACGAGCGGGTGCTCCGCCAGCGCAACTCGCTCCTCAAGTCCGCGCGGGCGAGCGGCGTCCGCGATCCCGCGAAGCTCGGGACGCTCGACATCTGGGACGAGCGCCTCGTCGCCCTCGGCACCGAGATCATCCAGTCGCGGCTGACCCTGGTCGACGAGCTGAGCGGCCCGGTGCGCGCCGCCTACGAGGCGGTCGCCGGAGCGGACCAGCGCCCGGTCCTGCGCTCGCGCCTGAGCATCGAGGGAGCGGTCGACGACGACGAGGAGCCCCTCGCGACGGCCGAGGCCTCCGCGGCGCCGGCGGAGCTGGCCGCGGCCTTCTCCGCGGCCCTGCTCTCCGTGCGCCGACGCGAGCTCGACCGCGGGATCTCGCTGGTCGGGCCGCACCGCGACGACGTCCAGTTCGAGCTCAACGACCTCCCGGCGAAGGGCTACGCCAGCCACGGCGAGAGCTGGTCGTTCGCTCTGGCGCTCAAGCTCGGCGCGGCCGAGCTGCTCCGGCGCGACTCCCCCATGGGCGACCCCGTGCTGATGCTCGACGACGTCTTCGCCGAGCTCGACGCCCGCCGCCGCGAGCGGCTCGCCGCCGTGGTCGCCGACTACGAGCAGGTGCTGATCACGGCCGCGGTCTTCGACGACGTGCCCGCGGCGCTGGCGGCGCACACGGTCCGGATCGAGGCGGGCCGCATCGTCGAGTCCGACGCGGTCGTGGTCCCGGAGACGCCTCTGACCGCGCCCGAGACGGCCGCGCTCGAGTCGGCCGCCGCCGAGTCCGCGGCCGAGCCGGACCCCGAGCCCGCGCCGACGCAGGAGCAGGATTCGGAGCCCGAGCCCGATTCGGAGCCCGCGCCCGAGCCGGCGCCCTTCTCCGAGCCCGCCCCGGAGCCCGACCGTGGCTGACTCCCCCCGCCGCGGCGCGCCCTCCCCCGCGCCCGACTCCGAGGCCGCCCGCGTCTACCAGCACCTCAAGGAGGTCTTCGGCGGCGACGCCCCCCACCGGGTGCGCAAGACCGTCGACCGGGCCGAGCCCAAGGGCGACGCCGCTCCGTTCGGCGGGGGCCGCGACCCGCACGACCTCGGCGACGTGCTCTCCTCTCTCACGGTGAAGCTCGGCTGGACCGCTCCCCTCGCCCAGGGCGACCTGATGTCGTCCTGGACGGCCATCGCCGGCGAGGAGACGGCGAAGCACTCCACTCCGGTCGGCGTGGTGGACGGCGTGCTCACGGTGGCGTGCGAGTCGACGGCCTGGTCGACGCAGCTGCGGCTGATGCGGATCGAGATCATGAACCACATCGCGGTGAACCACCCGGACGCGGGCATCACCGCGATCCGTTTCCAGGGCCCCGACGTCCCGAACTGGAAAAAGGGCCCCAGGTCGATTCCAGGGCGTGGTCCGCGCGATACCTACGGCTGAGGACGCATTTTCGGTCGACCCTCCAGAAATCGTTCGTCAGATCGCCACTGAGCGCCGCGCGACCGGCCGCCGCGCGATAGAATGGAGGGCCGCCGAACCGCAGCGTCGACCCCGTGCGCGAGATCTCCAGATCCGCCTGCGCGCCGCGACGGACCGTCAGAGGAGAACTCCACAGCTATGACACCCGAGCCGACCGACTCCACGTCAGCCCCCGCAGCGAACGACCTGGACGCGAACGGCTCCACCGGCCCCTCCGCTCCGGCCGCGGCCGCTCCCGCCGAGGCGGCACGGGGCGAGGGGATGTCGACGAAGTCCTCCGGCGACTACGGCGCGAACCAGATCCAGGTCCTCGAGGGCCTCGAGGCGGTCCGCAAGCGCCCCGGCATGTACATCGGCTCGACGGGCCCGCGCGGTCTGCACCACCTGGTCTACGAGATCGTCGACAACGCCGTCGACGAGGCGCTCGCGGGCTACTGCGACAACATCGAGGTCGTCATGCGCGCCGACGGCGGCCTGACCGTCGTCGACAACGGCCGCGGCATCCCGGTGGACATGCACCCCACCGAGGGCATCTCCACCGTCGAGCTCGTCCTGACCGTCCTGCACGCCGGCGGCAAGTTCGGCGGCGGCGGCTACGCCGTCTCCGGTGGTCTGCACGGCGTCGGCTCGTCCGTCGTCAACGCGCTCTCCACCCGCCTCGGGGTCGAGGTGAAGCGCCAGGGCGCCTCCTACAGCATGACCTTCGCGGACGGAGTGCCCGAGGCGCCGCTCGCGAAGGGCGGGCCGAGCGACGAGACCGGCACCACCATCACCTTCTGGCCGAACGCCGAGATCTTCGAGACCGTCGAGTTCGACTACGAGACCCTCCGCGCCCGGTTCCAGCAGATGGCGTTCCTCAACAAGGGCCTCCGCATCGCGCTGACCGACGAGAAGGAGATCGAGTTCGACGGCGAGGGGGAGAACGAGACCTCCGGCCCGCGCAGCGACGTCTTCCTCTACGAGAAGGGCCTCGTCGACTACGTCGAGTACATCAACTCGCTGAAGAAGTCCGATCTCGTGCACTCCGAGATCATCGACTTCGAGTCCGAGGACACCGAGCGCCGCATCTCGCTCGAGGTCGCGATGCAGTGGACGACGGCGTACACCGAGAGCGTGCACACCTACGCGAACACGATCAACACGCACGAGGGCGGCACGCACGAGGAGGGGTTCCGGGCGGCGCTGACGACGCTCGTCAACAAGTACGCGCGCGCGAACAACCTGCTCAAGGACAAGGACGAGAACCTCTCGGGCGACGACATCCGCGAGGGCCTCACCGCCGTCGTGTCGATCAAGCTCGGCGAGCCGCAGTTCGAGGGCCAGACCAAGACCAAGCTCGGCAACACCGAGGCCAAGGCGTTCGTGCAGCGGGTCGCCGGCGAGCAGCTCGCGGACTGGTTCGACCGCAACCCCAACCAGGCCAAGGACATCATCCGGAAGGCGATCCAAGCGGCCTCCGCGCGGATGGCAGCCCGTAAGGCGCGGGAGACCGCGCGTCGCAAGGGCCTGCTCGAGGGCGGCGGCATGCCGGGCAAGCTCAAGGACTGCCAGTCGAAGGACCCGTCGATCTCCGAGATCTTCATCGTCGAGGGCGACTCGGCCGGCGGCTCCGCCGTCCAGGGCCGCAACCCCGAGACCCAGGCGATCCTCCCCCTCCGCGGCAAGATCCTCAACGTCGAGAAGGCCCGCCTCGACCGCGCCCTCGGCAACAACGAGGTCCAGGCGATGATCACGGCCTTCGGAGCCGGCATCGGCGAGGACTTCAACCCCGACAAGGCGCGGTACCACAAGATCATCCTGATGGCCGACGCCGATGTCGACGGCCAGCACATCACGACGCTGCTGCTGACCCTGCTGTTCCGCTACATGCGCCCACTGATCGACCTCGGCTACGTCTACCTCGCGCAGCCGCCGCTCTACCGCCTCAAGTGGTCGAACTCGCCGCACGAGTACGTCTACAGCGACCGGGAGCGCGACGCGCTGCTCGCGCACGGCGCCGCGTCGAACAAGCGCATGCCCAAGGAGAACGGGATCCAGCGCTACAAGGGTCTCGGCGAGATGGACTACAAGGAGCTGTGGGAGACCACGATGGACCCCGCCACGCGGACCCTCCTCCAGGTCACCCTCGACGACGCGGCCGCCGCCGACGAGATCTTCTCGACCCTGATGGGCGAGGACGTCGAATCCCGCCGCTCCTTCATTCAAAAAAACGCGAAGGACGTCCGGTTCCTCGACATCTAGCGATGTCGAGGAATCGGACGTCCTTCGAAAGGCGGCAGCCCGGCGGTCCTGTGGACCGCCGCCGCGACCACCTCGAAGACGTGACGGCGACCCTCAATGGGTCGCATTCCCGACAAGCACCACACAGCGGCCTCAGCGGCCGGCGACGACAACACTGACACCCAGCGCGACCCGCCCCCGTCACGACCCGGGGCCCGGACCCACCTGAGAAGACAGAGATCATGGCAGACGAATCAGACACCCCCACCGGACCGGACGACGGCGAGGACATCGTCACCGAGACCGGTGTCGTGATCCACGGGCACGACAAGATCGAGCCGGTCGACCTCCAGCTCGAGATGCAGCGCTCCTACCTCGACTACGCGATGAGCGTCATCGTGGGCCGCGCGCTGCCCGAGGTGCGCGACGGCCTGAAGCCCGTGCACCGCCGCGTGATCTATGCGATGTACGACGGCGGCTACCGCCCCGACAAGGCGTTCTCCAAGTGCTCCCGCGTCGTCGGCGACGTGATGGGCCAGTTCCACCCCCACGGCGACTCGGCGATCTACGACGCCCTCGTGCGCCTCGTCCAGCCGTGGAGCCTCCGCTACCCGCTGGCGCTCGGCCAGGGCAACTTCGGTTCCCCCGGCAACGACGGCGCCGCGGCCCCCCGCTACACCGAGACCAAGATGGCCCCGCTGGCCCTCGAGATGGTCCGGGACATCGACAAGAACACCGTCGACTTCCAGGACAACTACGACGGCCGCACCCGCGAGCCGGCGATCCTGCCCGCGCGCTTCCCCAATCTGCTGGTCAACGGCTCGGTCGGCATCGCGGTGGGCATGGCCACCAACATCCCGCCGCACAACCTCCGCGAGGTCGCCGCCGGCGCGAAGTGGGCGCTGGAGAACCCGGAGGCGTCGCGCGAGGAGCTGCTCGAGGCGCTGCTGCAGCGCATCAAGGGCCCCGACTTCCCCACCGGGGCGCAGATCCTCGGCGTCCGCGGCATCCAGGACGCGTACCGCACGGGCCGCGGCTCGATCACGATGCGCGCCGTCGTCTCGATCGAGGAGATCCAGGGCCGCACCTGCCTCGTGGTCACCGAGCTGCCGTACCAGGTGAACCCGGACAACCTCGCGATCAAGATCGCCGAGCTGGTCAAGGACGGCCGAGTCTCCGGCATCGCCGACATCCGCGACGAGACCTCGGGCCGCACCGGCCAGCGCCTCGTCGTCGTGCTCAAGCGCGATGCGGTCGCGAAGGTCGTGCTGAACAACCTCTACAAGCACACCCCGCTGCAGGAGAACTTCGGCGCGAACATGCTCGCGATCGTCGACGGCATCCCGCGCACGCTCTCGCTCGACGGCTTCATCCGCGCGTGGGTCGACCACCAAGTCGAGGTCGTCGTCCGCCGCACCCAGTACCTGCTCGACGAGGCCGAGGCGCGGATCCACATCCTGCGCGGCTACCTCAAGGCGCTCGACGCGCTCGACGAGGTCATCGCCCTCATCCGCCGCTCCCCCACCGTGGAGGAGGCCCGCGACGGCCTGATGGAGCTCCTCGACATCGACGAGGTGCAGTCGCGCGCGATCCTCGACATGCAGCTGCGCCGGCTCGCCGCCCTCGAGCGCCAGAAGATCATCGACGAGCACGACAGGATCCAGGCCGAGATCGAGGACTACAAGTCGATCCTCGCGAGCCCGGAGCGCCAGCGGACGATCATCTCGGACGAGCTCGACGAGATCGTCGACCGCTTCGGCGACGACCGCCGCACCGAGATCCTCTTCGGCTTCGACGGCGACATGAGCGTCGAGGACCTGATCCCCGAGGAGGAGATGGTCGTCACCGTCACCCGCGGCGGCTACCTCAAGCGCACCCGGAGCGACTCGTACCGCGCCCAGCACCGCGGCGGCCGCGGCGTGCGCGGCGCCCAGCTCAAGGCCGACGACATCGTCGAGCACTTCTTCGTCACCACGACGCACCACTGGCTGCTGTTCTTCACGAACACCGGCCGCGTGTACCGCGCCAAGACGTACGAGCTGCAGGAGGTGAGCCGCGACGCGAAGGGCCAGCACATCGCGAACCTCCTCGCGCTGGAGCCCGGCGAGCAGATCGCGCAGATCCTCGACATCCGCGACTACGAGGCGGCCCGCTACCTCGTCCTCGCCACCCGCGACGGCCTCGTCAAGAAGACGGCGCTGATGGAGTACGACACCAACCGCTCCGGCGGCATCATCGCGATCAAGCTCCGCGAGGGCGACGAGCTCGTCTCCGCGCTCCTGGTCGACGAGGACAGCGACGTGCTGCTCGTCTCCCGCAAGGGCATGTCGATCCGCTTCACCGCCTCGGACCAGGCGCTGCGCCCGATGGGCCGCTCCACCTCCGGAGTGATGGGCATGTCGTTCCGCGGCGACGACCGACTGCTGGACGCCAACGTCGTCAGCGACGAGGGCTACGTCTTCGTCGTGACCGAGGGCGGCTACGCGAAGCGCACCGCGGTCGACCAGTACCGGCTCCAGGGCCGCGGTGGTCTGGGCATCAAGGTGGCCAAGCTCGAGGAGAAGCGCGGCGACCTGGTGGGCGCCATCATCACCGGGGAGGACGACGAGGTGCTCGTCGTCCTCGCCAGTGGCAAGGTGGTACGCTCTGCCGTGGCCGAGGTACCGGCCAAGGGTCGCGACACGATGGGAGTCGTCTTCGCACGATTCGCAGACGACGACCGCATCATCGCACTCGCCAAGAACACCGAACGCAATCTCGACGCCCAGGACGAGGATCCCGACGCCGCGGCGTCGGCCGAGTCCGAAGCGGTGTCGGAGGAGGATGAGTCCGTCGATGAGTAGCACGGTCGCCGAGAAGCTCGCCAAGAAGTCCGCGAAGAGCCCGGCGGCGAAGCAGGTCAGACTCAAGCTGGTGTACGTCGACTTCTGGTCGGCCGTCAAGCTGTCGTTCCTGCTCGGTCTGACGTTGGCGATCATCACGATCGTCGTCGTCTACCTCGTCTACACGGTGCTCGCGCAGACCGGCGTCTTCGACGAGGTCAACGGCCTCGTCCAGGACATCGCCGGCGCGGAGGCGTTCGACCTCAACACGATCATCTCGCTGCCCCAGATCATGGGCTTCGCGGTCGTCGTCGCGGTGCTGAACACCATCGTCACCACCGCCCTCGGGGCGATCGTGGCGCTGCTGTACAACCTCAGCGTCAAGATCACCGGCGGCCTGCTGGTCGGCTTCACCAACCAGTAGGGCGGAGCGGCCGATTGGGATTCTGACCCGGTGTCGGGTAGAGTCACATCTGGCCATTTCGGGGGTATAGCTCAGGCGGTTAGAGCGCTTCACTGATAATGAAGAGGTCCCAGGTTCAAGTCCTGGTACCCCCACGTGCCGAACGGCCCGACATCGCGAGGTGTCGGGCCGTTCCACTCTCGCCGGCGTTCCGCCGCCGGTCCGGGGCCTTAGCTCAGTTGGTAGAGCGCCTGCTTTGCAAGCAGGATGTCAGGAGTTCGAATCTCCTAGGCTCCACACTCGAACCCGTCCGCGGGTCCTCCTCACCCGCTGTGCGTGCCGTGCCGCGGTCGGCGCGCTCTGGCGGCGAAGTCGTCGAGGGCCGCCAGGACCTCCACGGCCTCGAACGATCGGTTCCTGCGTCCCGCTCGCGACTGCGTGAGGACTCCGGCCTCGACGAGCTTCTGCACGGAGGCCTCCGCTGTCGGGAAGCTCACCCCGAGCTCGGCGGTGACGAGCGCGATCGTGACCACGGGCTGACGGAGCAGCAGCTGCCGCAGTGCATGCACCGAGGAGTCGCTCCGCGCGCGGATGCCGGCGTCCCACCGCGCTCCGATCGCCGCGATGTCCGCGGCGAGTCGCCGTCCGTTCTGCACGGCGGCGAAGGCGGCGTCGGCGAGTGTCTCGATGATCGGGCGGACATGCCCGGAGCGGTAGGCGGTCAGCGCGTCGAAGTAGCGCTTCATGTCGCCGAGCAGCCCGGCTGAGACGGGGACGGTGACGTTCTCCGTGACGCCGGCAGCGCGGAGCATGCCCTGGACGAGCGCGCGACCTGTCCTGCCGTTGCCGTCCGGGAAGGGATGGACGGTCTCGAACTGCGCATGCGCGATCGCCACCTGCGCGAGGACGGGGACGTCGACCCGGCGCGCGAACTCCATGACATCGAGCATCAGCGCCGGGACGCGCTCGCGATGCGGAGGAACGAAGACGGCTCCGTGCGGAGACACCCCGCCTCCGCCGATCCACACCTGCTGGTCGCGCCAGTGCCCGGCGATGTCGGGGGCCGTGCTCTCCAGCAGGACGCGATGCATGGTGAGCACGGCATCGGTGTCCAGCTCGTCGGACAGCGCGATCGCCGCTTCCATCGCGGCGACGTTGCGGACGACCAGCTGAGCGTTCGTCGACGAGGAATCGCCGAGCTCGGCGAGCGCGACCTGCTTGGCACTCGCGGTGAGCTGCTCGACCTCGGAGCTCGATGCGCTCTCGGTCCGCAGCAGGATGGAGGCGAAGGGCGCGGTGAGGGTGCCGACCTGAGCATCGAACCGCGTCAGCTCCCGGCTCGCATCCTCGCTGACGGCGAGCAGATCGGAGGGCAGCGAGACGTCGAGGTCCGCGACGAAGGGCGGGACCGCTGCTCGATACGGGCCGGGCGCGGCGCGGAGGAGTCGGCGCGACGCCACCTCGTCCCCGCTCCGCCGCCACGGTCGTTGCTCGAAGCCGACCGCAGGCCAGGATCCGTGGCTCTGAGGGCTCTCATCCTCGGTCATCCTCGGAGTGTACTCAAGGAAAAATGGATAAACCTTAATAAGGGCTCTCCGGACTGCGAGCAACTCGTCCTCTGGCGGGCGGCGGCGGGGTCAGCGGGGCTGACAGGCCAGGCCGAGGAAGTTCTCGACGGAGAGGGTCTCGGAGGTGCCGTCGCGGATGTCGCCGACGATGATCTCGCCGACGGACAGGGTGTCGAACTGCTCGGCGGTGAAGACCACGGGGCGGCCGATGACCGATCCGCCGACGGCGTAGGCGCCGAGAGTGAGGTCGACGCCCAGGGGGAAGCGCTCGATCTCCCGGTCGGCGGGCCAGACGGTGCGGCCGGCGAGGTCGGTCGCGCCGATGTCGTCGACGGGCTCCGGGGCGACCCAGCGGGTGATCCGCCGCGAGCGATCACCGATCAGCAGGGGAGCGGTGTCCTCGACGGCGAGGTCGAGGCCGTCGACGGCTCCCGAGCAGACGACGACGACGCCGAGCACCTCGGCGCGCTGCCCGCCGCGGCCGATGCCGACGGTCGCCTCCGAGACGGGCTCCGTGGCGCAGCCGGACAGCGTCAGCGAGGCCGTGGCCGCCAGCACGACCGCGACGCTGGCGACTCGACGACGATGCGGCACGAGGTCACCCTACGGCGAGGGCGAGCGCGGAGAGCGCCTGGGGGAGCGATGGCGCTCCCTCCGCACGGAACACCGCGCGGCCGTCGGCGTCGCGGACCACGACCGTCGGGGTGGAGCGGATGTCCGCGGCTTCCGCTGCCTCGGGCGCGAAGGCGACGTCGAACTCGCGGATCTCCGCTGCGGGGACGAGCTCCGCCGCGCGCTCGAGCACGGAGCGGGCCGCGTTGCAGGCGCCGCAGAACGCGGACGTGTAGAGCTCGACGATCACAGGGGAGACAACGCCGGCGGGCATCAGACGATTCCTCGGGAGGCGGATCTCGATACGCCCGCTGCGCGGGCTGCTCGATCAGCATGGAGCGGCCGGACCGCGGCGGACCGAGGCTGACGCGGAGGAGCATCGCAGTCCGTCGGCGATGCAGCACGGCCGGCCGGCGCTGCATGCTGGTCGAGTAGCCCCGCAGGGGCGTATCGAGACCCGTCGTCAGCGCAGCGACCAGGCCTCGTTCATCGTCAGGGCGACGTCGATCAGCTCGACGCGCTCGAGGCCCTCGACCTCGGCCAGGGGGAACCACGCGGCGGCGTCGGTCGACCCGTCGACCTCGTGGGTCAGCTCGCCGCCGGTCACGCGAGCGCGGTAGACGACGCGGATCGCGTGCAGCGGGCCGGCGTCGGGGTCGCTGCGGCGATGCGCGGGGATCACGTGCGAGTCGACGCCGATCAGCCCCTCGAGCTCGGCGTGGTAGCCGGTCTCCTCGAAGATCTCCCTCACGGCAGCGTCCGCGGGCGACTCGCCCTCGTCGATCCCGCCACCGGGAAGCGTCCACGCCTCCCAGGGCCCCTGACTCCAGTGCGCGAGGAGCATGCGCTCGCCGTCGATGATCACGCCGTACGCGGCGACCCGGATGTCCACCTCAGCAGCCTAACCGCGGACCGCGCACCACCGGACACGCGTGAGGCCCGGACCCGCAGTGCGGTGTCCGGGCCTCACGCGGCGACTCAGGAAGCGGTCGACGCCGGCGACTGCGCGGCGCTGGCCGGCTCGTCCTCGGCGACCCACAGCTCGTCGTCGGCGCGGAACGTCTGCCAGACGGCGTAGCCGATGCCTCCGACGGCGACGAGGGCGGCGCCGATCGCGAAGACCGTGCCGACCTTGTTCTTCTTCTTCGGGGGAGTGGTGAGCTCCTCCCAGCGCGCCTTCGAGATCTCGGCGAGCTTCGCGCGGTTCTTCGAGTCCTTGGCGGCCTCGAACGCGGCCGCGGCGGTGCCGCCGACAGCGGCGAAGGTCGGGAGGACCTTGTGCTTGTAGGCGTCGCGTGCGGAGGAGTACGTGCCCTCGACGGCGGAGACCCCGTTGTCGTAGACGGGCTTCACCCGGCTCGAGTAGGCGTCCTTGACGGCCGGCACGACCTCCTTCTTCGCGTACTTGGTCGCGTGGCGGCGGCTCTTCTCGAGAACGGAGGCGGCGTGCGCCAGCACCTCCTGCTGCTCACTCCAGACCGCCTCGGCGTTCTTGCGGAGGCGCTTGAGATCCTTCTTGTGCTTACGTGACAGACCCACTTGGTCCTCCATCGGCTACGAGCGGCGAACAACGGCTCAATACTGCCACTCATCCCGCGACCCGCGCATCGCGCACCCAGCGCATTGACACCCGGCGTTGCGGAGCCCTACAGAGCCGCTGTGCGAGAATCCACCCATGCCTTTGCACACCGCAGTCGCGACGTTCCACACGACCAAGGGCGACATCGTCGTCAACCTCTACGGCAACCACGCGCCGAAGACGGTCCGCAACTTCGTCGGTCTCGCGACCGGCGACATCGAATGGACCCACCCGGCGACGGGCGCGAAGACGAAGGAGCCGCTCTACAACGGCACCGTCTTCCACCGCATCATCCCCGACTTCATGCTCCAGGGCGGCGACCCGCTCGGCCAGGGCATCGGCGGCCCGGGCTACCAGTTCGACGACGAGATCAACTCGGAGCTCGACTTCACCCAGCCCTACATCCTCGCGATGGCGAACGCCGGCAAGCAGGCGGGGCGCGGCACCAACGGCTCGCAGTTCTTCATCACCGTCGCGCCGACCACCTGGCTCCAGGGCAAGCACACCATCTTCGGCGCCGTCGCCGACGACGAGTCCAAGAAGGTCGTCGACGCGCTGTCGGCCGTGGCGACCGACGGTCGCGACAAGCCCCTCGAGGACGTCGTCATCGAGAGCGTCGAGATCACCGAGGTCTGAGCGCCTCTCCACCACTCATCGAGGGTCGGGTCCGTCTGGGCCCGGCCCTCGTTCTCTCTCTCCCGGAGGAACGTCCGTGACCCAGGTCCCGCCGAGCAGCAGCACCTACACCTGCTACCGCCACCCCGATCGCCAGAGCTTCGTGCGCTGCCAGCGGTGCGGTCGCACGATCTGCGGCGAGTGCCAGACCCCCGCCCCGGTCGGCGTCATCTGCCCGGACGACATGGCGCAGCAGCGCAGCGAGGCCCCGCGCGTCCGCGGACCGCTCGTGTCACGGGTCCGGGCGATGACTCGGGCCGACCAGCCGACCGTCACCTACGCGATCATCGCGCTCTGCGTCCTGGTCTGGATCCTCGAGGTGCTCCCCTTCATCGGGAACACCGTGCTCAACGCGATCGCCTACTTCCCGGCGTACACGCTGCCCGGCTTCGGCGCGGGCTTCGAGCCGTGGCGGATGATCACGTCGATCTTCGCGCACAGCACATCCCTCTTCTTCGTGGTGCCCTTCCACCTCCTGCTGAACATGTACACGCTGTGGGTCTTCGGCATGGCGCTCGAGCGGATGCTCGGCCGCGGGCGCTACCTGACGCTGTTCCTCCTCAGCGGCTTCGCCGGCTCGGTCGGCGTCCTGCTCCTCTCCAGCCCGCTGACGCCGGTGATCGGCGCCTCGGGCGCCATCTTCGGGCTGATGGGCGCATACCTCGTGATCCTCCGCCACCTCGGCGGGCAGGCCTCGCAGCTGTTGGTGCTGGTCGGGCTCAACCTCGTGATCGGCTTCCTGCCCGGGATGAACGTCGCCTGGCAGGCGCACGTCGGCGGCCTGGTGGCCGGTGCTCTCATCGGGCTGGTCTTCACGCGGACGCGGCAGCGCTCGCAGCGGCGCACTCAGAACCTTCTCGTCGGGCTGATCGGCGTCGGCCTCGTGGCGATCACCGTCGGGGCGTACGTCCTGGCCTGAGCCGCCTCGGCGCCGCCCCACGAGCTCGTCCACAGGGCGTCCAAGACTGTCCACAGCATCCGTCCACAGCTGGGGACGAAGTTATCCACAGAGTTGTTAACACTGGGGAGAACTACGCCGCTGTCATTCGGAGCAGCCGGTGGGACGGCCTCCTGATCGGCGATCCTGCCCTGTCACGCCGCCGATGCGTGCCCGATCAGGCTCCGCATCCGCGGACTGGCGCGAGGTCCGGAGTTGTCCACAGGAGTTTCAACACCTGGGGATAATTACACGCGTGTAGTTCGCCGTCGCGGGGCGGAGACGACCGTGGCGTCGAGGTCCTCGTCGAGGAGGATCGACGGGTCGAATCCCACGTCCGCGAAGAGTGCCGCCGTCCGCTCCGCCTGCTCTCGACTGGTCTCGATGACGACCGCGCCGTCGTCGCTCAGCCAGGGCAGGACCTCCGCCGCGATCCGGCGGTGCAGCGCGAGGCCGTCACCTCCGCCGTCGAGGGTCGACGCCGGCTCGTGCAGGCGGGCCTCCGGCGGCATCAGGGCGATCGCCGCGGTCGGCACGTAGGGCGCATTGACCACGACGAGGTCGATCCGGCCTCGGAGATCCTCGGGGAGGGCAGCGAACAGGTCGCCCCGGTGGACGGAGGCGAGTCCCGCCAGGGTCCGCCGGGCGCAGGCGACCGCGGCGGGGGAGAGGTCGGCCGCGTGGACGGTGAGGCCGTCGCGCTCCTCGAGAAGGGCCCGCCCGATCGCTCCGACACCGCAGCAGAGGTCGAGGACGGTCGCGGGCCCTCTCCCGTCCAGCAGTTCGAGCGCCGCGTCGACGACGGCCTCGGTGCGCCGTCGGGGCACGAAGACGCCGGGGGAGACCGGAACGCGCAGCCCGCGGAAGGCGACCCAGCCGAGGATCTGCTCGAGCGGCTCCCCGGCCTCACGGCGCCGCAGGAGCGCGTCGAGGCGGTCCGAGTCGGCCGCCGCCTCGTGCAGGAGCTCCGCCTCCTCCTCCGCGAAGACGCAGCCCGCCGCACGCAGGCGCGCGACGGACGATGCGAGGGCCGGCGGGAGACCCGATCCCGGGGACGACGAACGCCCCGTCGGCGGACCGGACGGGGCGTCGTTCATGCTGGTGTGATCAGCGCCAGCGGGTCGTCATGAGGAAGCCGATGAAGGCGATCCCGAAGCCGATGAGGATGTTCGCGTTGCCGAGATCCGGCACGGGGAGCGTGCCCTGGCTCACGTAGAAGACGATGATCCACGCGAGACCCAGCAGCATGAACCCGAACATGACGGGCTTGAACCACACCGGATTGGGTGCGTCCTCACCGGTCCGGGCCTCGTCGCGCTCGGGCTTCGGGCTCTTCGTCGCTCGTGCCATGCCTTCCACTGTACCGGGCGACGGCCGTCGACCGGGAGCGCGAGGCCGGGGGGATGCCGTGCAGGCGCGCAGGAGCGGCTGTGCGGAACGCGCCAGGGGCCGCGGAGCCCGTCGGACGCGCGCGCCCCGCGCCTAGACTCGTCGCATGACCGCCCCGTCGCCCGCTGCCGCACCGCTGCGACCGCGCGACCGACGAGAGCGCACAGGGCGACCGCGCCGCCGCCTGACATTCTTCGGCGTCCTCGGCGAGCTGCTCATGACGGCCGGAGCGCTCGTCCTGCTCTATCTGGGCTGGCAGCTCTGGTGGAACGACGCGGTGATCGCCGGCCAGCAGACCTCCGAGGCCGCGGAGCTCCGGCAGAGCTGGGGTGATGCCGCTCCCGCACCGGAGCCCTCGACGGTGCCGAGCGAGACCCCCGCCGGCTTCGGTGATCCGGTGATCGCTCCGGTGGCGGCACTCGACACCTCCTTCGGCAACCTCTACATCCCGCGCTACGGCGAGGGCTGGGTCCGCACCATCGCGGAGGGCGTGGACGCCGAGAACGTCCTCGACGAAGGCAGCATCGGCCACTACCCGGGCACGCAGATGCCGGGCGAGGTGGGGAACTTCGCCCTCGCGGCGCACCGCAGCGCCTACGGCGGCGGCATGCACCTGATCGACGAGCTCCAGCTCGGCGACGCGATCTACATCGAGACGGCGGACGGCTGGTACACCTACCGGTTCCGGAACCTCGAGTACGTGCAGCCCTCGGAGATCCAGGTCATCGATCCCGTCCCGTGGACGACGGGCGCCGTCGCGACCGACCGGCTGATCACCCTCACGAGTTGCAATCCGCTCTACTCCACCGCCGAGCGGATCATCGCCTACGGCGTCTTCGAGTCCTGGCAGCCGCGCTCCGCGGGTGCGCCGGCCGAGATCGCCGCGTCTCTCGCGCAGGAGGGCTGACCGTGTACTCGGCACTCTGGCGGGTCCTGCCCGGACCCTGGTGGCTCCGGCTGCTCTTCGTGATCGTGCTGGTGGTGGCGGTGCTCGCCGCACTCGCCGAGTGGGTCTTCCCCTGGGTGCAGTCGCTCGTGCTCGATCAGAACGTCACCGTCGGGACGTGAGCCGGCCCCCGAGGCGGTCGCCGCGATGACGCGGATCCTGGTCGTCGACAACTACGACAGCTTCGTCTTCACGCTCGTCGCCTACCTGCGCGAGGCCGGGGCGGAGGTCGACGTCGTCGAGGGAGCGGAGCTGGCTCCGCGCGACGCGATCGAGCGCGCAGCGGGGAGCGACGGGATCGTGCTGTCGCCCGGGCCGGGCCGACCGGAGGTCGTCCCCACGTCGGTGGCGCTCGCCCGGCACGCCCTGGCCGAGGCGCAGCCGCTCCTCGGGGTCTGCCTCGGGCACCAGGTTCTCGCTCACGCCCTCGGTGCCCGCGTCCGCGAGGCCCCGGAGCTGATGCACGGCCGGACCTCGGCGGTCGTGCACGACGGCGATCCGCTGTTCTCCGGGATCCCGTCAGGGTTCACGGCGATGCGCTACCACTCGCTGGCCGTCCAGCGCTCGACACTGCCTGCGGAGCTCGCCGTCATCGCGGGGACCGCCGAGGGGGTCGTGATGGCGCTGCGCCATCGGTCCGCGCCCGCGGTCGGCGTCCAGTTCCACCCCGAATCCGTTCTCACCGAGGGCGGTCGTCGGCTGATCTCGAACTGGCTCGTCGAGACGGAGCTGCCCCGTCCGACCCGATAGGCGCGGAGCGGAATGCGGAGCCCAGTCGTTGCGAACGCTCGGGCACCGCTTATCGAACCGGCCGAGCAGGCTCATTCACCGCTTATCGACGCACCATTCGCAGCTTGCTGTCCGAGAAATCACCCGTACTTGTGTCCCCCTGATGGGGGTCCCACATGAGCGTCAGAAGGGGTGCGATCCGCGCCACCGACGCGCTATGAGAGCGCGCACTCGTTCCGGGATCCGCGCCACGACAGGGAAGTCCCACTCGCGTGCTTCCGCGATCCCCCCGAGCGGGTGGCGTGATTTGACGGAGCCCTGGCGGATGATGCGGGGGGCTCGACGGGCATAATCGGAGGGCGCCGGTTAGGGGACCGGTGCCGTCGAGAAGAGAATTCCGAGGCATCACATGGTGGAATCGATTTCTTGGGCTTATTCCGGAATTCGCGAGCTCGAGACACTGGGCCCGCGCATCGTCGTCAAGCCGGGCACTGTTCCGCGCATGGCGGGCTCCGGTTTCACCGCGGCCGGCATCAGCGTCGTCCTCTTGACGACCTCGCCGCTGCGGGTCCTCCGGGGGACCTGGGGCGCCGACGACACGTCGATGCTGAGCTTCAGCTTCCTGATCGAGGGCGCAGTCCGGCTCGTCGGGCCGGATCGGACGGTGCTCCTGCGGCCGGGCTCGATCGCCTACCAGCCGGGGACCACCACCTTCACCACAGAGTCGACGATGCCCGTCACCTCCCTCCAGATCACGATCCGCGCGGACGAGATGCGCCGCTACGGCTTCGATCTCGGCTCGAACGTGTACGCGCTCGATCCGGACGCCCGGTCCACCCGTGCGGCTTTCGCCTTCACGACGGCGTTCGCGCTCGCGGCGGAGTCGGGCACGGGACTCCCGTCCGACCACGAGGTCGACGGCTTCGGGCACGTGGTCAAGCAGCTGCTCGTGAGCGCCTTCCTCGCCTCGGCCGGCTCTCAGCCCGGGACGACGAGCGTGCGCGCGGCGACCCTCGGCCGAGCGCGGACCGTGATCGACCGGACTCACCGGACCCCGCGGTGCACCCCGGAGGCGGTCGCGGACGCGGTCAACGTGTCCACGCGGTCGCTGCAGCGGCTCTTCGAGGACGCGGGGACGACGGTGGCGAGCGAGATCGAGCGCGCGCGGGTCGCCAGCGCCGTCGAGCTGCTCCGGCGCCGACCGCGCGAGGTGCCGCTCGAGGCCATCGCTGCGGCGTCGGGCTTCTCGTCCGCCGATCACCTCCGCCGGGCGTTGAAGCGCCGCGAGGGTCTCACTCCGAGCGACATCCGCGGAAGGGTGGGGACGTCGATGGAGGCCGGCTCGCCGGACGACGGGGTGCTGCGGCTCGCGCCGCCGCTCGCGGACGCTGCCCGGCGCGCGTAGAGCAGCGGGTGTCGTCCATGCTGATCGAGTAGCCCGCGCAGCGGGCGTATCGAGCGGAGAGGGCGCCTTCGGCGCCAGCGCAGGGCGGGGAGGAGACCGACGTCCTCGGGGTGGGCGGGTCTCGATACGCCCCTCCGGGACTACTCGACCAGCATGTTCTGCAGGCGTCTCTTCCACGGCGGGTCTCCCGCGAGAGATCACCTTGTCGGCGTGGGGATCCTCATGCTGATCGAGGAGCCCGCGCCGCGGGCGTCTCGAGATCCACCAGCGCCGGGAGGACGAGTCGGCAGACCATTTCTGCTGGCGACGGTGGGTCTCGATACGCCCCTCAGGGCGCGAGGGTCAACCGGCGCAGAAGCCGAGCTCGACGGTCGAGCCCTGGGGGACGTCGCCCGGGGCGATCGACTGGGTGGTGATCGGGGGGTTGGCCCGGACGGAGTCGCAGGTCTCGTCGGGAGCCTCCTCGCCGATCAGCTGGAGCTGCTCGGACGCCAGGGTGGCGAGGGCGGTGCTCAGCGTCTGGCCGACGAGGTCGGGCAGGGTCACCTGGCCCGAGGAGACGACGAGGTCGACCGGCGTTCCCGGGGCGAGCTGCTGGCCGCCGGCAGGAGTGCTGGAGAGCACCACGTCGCCCGGCACGGTGGGCGAGTTCTGGCGGGTCTGCGATCCCTCCGAGAAGCCGGCCCCGGTGAGGGCGGCGATCGCCTCCTCGAGGGTCGACCCCGCCGTCTCGGGAACGGCCACCGGCTGGGCGCCCTGAGAGACGTAGACACGGATGACCGTCTCGGGCGCGACGATGGTGCCGGAGCCGGGATCGGTGCGGATCACCTCGCCGGCCGGGACCGTGTCGCTGAACTCGGCGAGCTGACTCGCCACCAGGTCGAGCTCGGTGAGGGTCGACTGCGCGCTGTCGTAGCTGGTGCCCGTCAGCACGGGGACCTCGCGCGACTGCGAGGGCAGCGTGGTCGTCGGCTGGAGCGTGAGCACCCAGATCACCAGCGCCGCAACGATGACGGCGAGCACGACGATCGACGACCAGATCCAGAGCACCGGCGGGCGGCGCTGGGTGCGGACGATCGAGTTGTCCTCCGCGAGCTGGCGCAGCGCGAGCTCGGAGTCGTTCATGCCGCCGCCGCTGCGTGCGGCGAAGAGAGACGTGGTCAGCTCGTCGATCGGGCGGTGGTCGGGGAGGCGGCCGGCCGCGGCGTCGCGCAGGTCGTCGCGGAACTCGGCCGCTCCCTGGAAGCGCTCGTAGCGGTCCTTCGACAGCGCTCGGGCGACGACGCCGTCGAGGGCGGGCGAGACGGCGGGATTGATCGAGCTGGGCGCCGGGGGCGTCTCGCTGACGTGCTGGTAGGCGACGGCCACCGGGGTGTCCCCGCGGAAGGGAGCGCGGCCGGTGAGCAGCTCGAAGAGGACGATGCCGGCGGAGTAGAGGTCGCTGCGCGCGTCGACCTGCTCGCCCTTCGCCTGCTCCGGCGAGAAGTAGGCGGCGGTGCCGAGGATGGCGGTGGTCTGCGCCACGGTCGCGGCGGAGTCGGAGACGGCGCGGGCGATCCCGAAGTCCATCACCTTCACCTGGCCCGAGGGGGTCAGCATGATGTTGCCGGGCTTGATGTCGCGGTGGACGACCCCCGCGCGGTGCGAGTACTCGAGCGCGGTGAGGATGCCCTCGGTGATGCGGACGGCCTCGTCGACCTCGACCGGTCCCTCCGCGATGACGTCCTTCAGCAGGCGCCCCTCGATGTGCTCCATCACGATGAACGGACGGCGCGACTCCGCACCGGTGTCGTCGAGCGAGACCTCCTCGCCGGCGTCGAACACGCGGACGATGGTCGGGTGCGACATGCGGGACGCGGACTGCGCCTCCTGCCGGAAGCGCAGGCGGAACGCGGAGTCGGAGGACAGCGAGAGCTTGAGCTCCTTGATCGCGACCGTGCGCCCCAGGCGGGTGTCGGTGCCGAGGTAGACCTCGGACATCCCACCGCGACCGAGCCGGGGCCCGACCTGGTACCGTCCTGCGATCAGGCGTCCCTCATCCGTCACGCGCACGCTCCCGCCCTGTACTTCCGTGTGGCACGGCCCCCGGGGAGCCACGGCAAGTGTACCCGGGCGCCTCCTGGCAGCCCGGCGCGCGACGCCGGGTCCTCGACGCGCCGACCGGAAGGCCGCTGAAAGCGAGGAGCCCGCCCTCCGGTTCCGCGGTCGCGGTCGGAGGGCGGGCTCGTTCGAGCGGGGAGGGTCAGCGCTCGTCGGGGGCGTTCGATGCCGGCGCCGACGAGGTCGGGGTGGCCGTCGACGTCGGGGTCTGCGTCGGGGTCGGGGCCACGACGGGGACCGAGAGGGTCGGCGAGGCGGGGGACTCGGGCTCGCCGCAGAGCACCGTGTAGGTGATGTCGATCGTGCCCGCGGACTCGCCGGCCTGGATCGTCGCGGTGGTCGACGTCGACGGGTTGGTGCTCGTCACGGTCGCGCCTTCGCCGGCCACGGTCACGCGGTAACCGGTCACGGAGGTTCCGCTCGGGCACTGGTTGTAGTTGCTCCAGGTGACGTTGAACGTGTCGCCGGGCTCGACGCTCGACGCGGCGGGGGTGACGGTCGGGACGGCGGTCGGGGCACCGGGGACGGCGACCTCGGTGTAGGTCGTGACGACGATCGTGGTGCCCTTGATCACGTTGGCGGTCGGGTTGACCTCCTCGACCGCGCCGACCTGGTCCGAGCTGGGGGCGCTGGACCCCTCCTCGCGCTGGACGCCCATCCCGAGCTCGGTGAGCTCGGCCTCGACCTCGTCGAAGGGGCGGCCGACGTAGTCGGAGGAGTTGATGACGACGATGTTCGAGCTCGGCGTCGCCGACGGGGTCTGCGAGGGGGACGGCGCCTGCGACGGGGTCTGGCTGACCGTCTGGCTCGGCGTCGGCTCGGCCTCGGTGCCGCCGTTGCTGGTCAGCGCGAAGATCGTGCCGCCGATCACCACGGCGAGGATCACGATCAGGGCGACGAGCGGCCAGGTCCAGGGGCTGCGCTTGCGCGGCTCCTCGGCCTCGATCGTCTCGTCCAGGGCGCCCGTCGGCGGGTTCGCCGCGAAGGCGGTGGTCGCTCCGGCGCCGAGAATCGTCGTCGCCTGGGTCGCGTTTCCCGCGGCGGAGGGCAGGACGGTCGTGGCCTGGGTGTTGGGCAGGTCGGCGGCGACGGCCGGCACCGCGAGGGCGGCACCGCGGACGTCGCCCGAGCGCAGGGCCTGCGCGGCGCGGGCGAGGTGCGCGGCGGTCGCCGGCCGGTCGACCGGCTTCTTCGCGATGCAGGAGTAGACCAGGTTGCGCACGGGCTCCGCGACCGTGACCGGCAGCTCCGGCGGGGTGTCGTTGATCTGGGCCATCGCGATGGCGACCTGCGACTCGCCGGTGAACGGCCGGCGGCCTGCCAGGCACTCGTACGCGACGATGCCCAGCGAGTAGATGTCCGTCGCGGGGGAGGCTGGCTGGCCGCTCGCCTGCTCCGGGGAGAGGTACTGAACGGTGCCCATGACCTGGCCGGTCGCGGTGAGCGGGACCTGGTCGGCGATGCGGGCGATGCCGAAGTCGGTGATCTTCACGCGGCCGTCGGGCGTGATCAGGAGATTGCCGGGCTTCACGTCGCGGTGCACCAGGCCCGCGGCGTGTGCTGCGTGCAGGGCCAGCGCGGTCTGCGCGACGATGTCGAGGACCTTGTCAGTCGACAGCACACGCTCGCGCTCGAGGACCGTGGAGAGCGCCTCGCCGGGCACCAGCTCCATCACGAGGTAGGCCGAGCCGTCCTCCTCGCCGTAGTCGTAGACGTTGGCGATGCCCTCGTGGTTGACGAGCGCGGCGTGCCGGGCCTCGGCGCGGAAGCGCTCGAGGAACCCGGGGTCGCCGAGGTACTCGTCCTTGAGGATCTTGATCGCGATCGTGCGGCCGATGACGAGATCCGTCGCCTGCCACACCTCTCCCATGCCGCCGATGGCGATCCGGGACTGCAGTTCGTAGCGTCCCCCGAAGGTGAGGCCTGATGTGGGTCTCATTTGTTCAGCACCGCCTCTAGTACCTGTTGTGCGATGGGTGCGGCGATCAGGTTGCCGTACCCGGTCTGGCCGAGCCCCCCGCCGTCCTCCACGAGGACGGTGATGGCGTACTGCGGATCGTCCGCAGGAGCGAATCCGGTGAACCAGAGGGTGTACGGGTCGTCCCCGCCGTTCTCAGCGGTGCCGGTCTTACCGGCCACCGTGACGCCACCTATTGTTGCATTCGTCGCCGCGCCGCCCTGGACGCTGGCGACCATCATGGCCTTCACGGCGTCCGCCGTCTCGGTGCTCACGGCCCGGCCGAGCGACTTCTCCTCGAAGCGCTGCAGCACGCTGAGGTCCTGCGAGCGGATGACGTCGACGAGGTTCGGCTGCATCACCTCGCCGCCGTTCGCGATCGCCGCGGAGACCATCGCGATCTGCAGCGGAGTCGCGCGCACCTCGTACTGGCCGAAGGCGGTCAGCGCCGTCTGCGCGTCGTCGGTGGTCTGCGGGTAGGTGCTCGCCTCGACCGACATCGGGATCTCGAGCTCGGTGTCGAAGCCGAACTTCTCCGCCTGGGCGCGGATCGCGGCGGCGCCGAGCTGCACGCCCATCTCGGCCATCGGCACGTTGCAGGAGAGCGAGACCGCCGTGGCGAGGGTCACCGTGTCTCCGGAGCCGCAGAGGCCGCCGCCGGAGTTGGTCACCTGCGAGCTCGAGCCCGGCAGGGTGTACGCCTGGACGTTCGGGAAGCTGGAGTCCGGCGTGAAGCGGCCGGACTCGAGGGCGGCCGAGGCGACGACGAGCTTGAAGACCGAGCCGGGCGGGTTGAGCGAGCCGCCGATCGCGCGGTTGACGAGCGGATCGGTCGGGTCGTCGTTCAGCGCGCGGTACGCCGCGAGGACGTCGTCGGTGTCGTGCGACGCCAGAGCGGTCGGGTCGAAGGTCGGCTTGGAGACCATCGCGAGGATGCGGCCGGTGGCCGGCTCGGTGACGACGACCGCTCCGGTGTAGTCGCCGAGGGCGTCGAACGCCGCCTGCTGCGCGACCGGGTCGATCGAGAGCTCGACCGAGGCGCCCTTGGGGTCCTGGCCGGTGACGAGGTTGTTGATCTCGTCGAAGAACTGCGAGTTCGAGGTGCCGGAGAGGTAGTCGTTCAGCGAGCGCTCGATGCCCGTCGTGCCCTGGTTCAGGGTGAAGTAGCCGGTCACCGCCGAGTAGAGCGGTCCGTTCGCGTACTGGCGCTGGAACTTGTAGATGTCGTCGGACGGCGTCGAGGAGGCGATGGGCTCCCCGCCGGCGAGGATGACGCCGCGCTCCGTCGAGAAGCTCTCGTACAGCGTCCGGGTGTTCCGGGAGTCCTCGGAGAGGGTGTCGGCCTGGAGGACCTGGATGGTGGAGGTGGACACGAAGAGGGCCACGAACATCGCCAGGACGACGAAGCTCACGCGCTTGAGTTCTCGGTTCATCGGGGAGTCACACCACCAGACGCGGCTGATTGCGCACTGTGTCGGACAGGCGGAGCAGGACGGCGACGATCATCCAGTTCGCGACGAGCGACGAGCCGCCGGCGGCGAGGAACGGCGTGGTGAGGCCGGTGAGCGGGATGACGCGGGTGACACCGCCGATGACGATGAAGCACTGCAGGGCGATCACGAACGAGAGCCCGACGCCGAGGAGCCTGCCGAAGTCGTCCTGGCCGGCGAAGCCGATCCGGAAGCCGCGCGAGACCAGCAGGAGGTAGAGGCCGAAGATCGCGAAGAGGCCGGCGAGGCCGAGCTCCTCGCCCAGGCTCGCGATGATGTAGTCCGACTGCGGGACCGGGGTGATGTCGGGCATGCCCTGGCCGAGGCCGGTGCCGAGCAGGCCGCCGTGCGCGAGGCCGAACAGTCCCTGCACGAGCTGGTAGCTGCCGCCGGGGTCGGCGCCGTAGCGGTCGGAGCTGAAGGCGTCGAGCCAGTTCGCGAAGCGGTTGCCGACATAGCCGAGGGTCTGGCTGGCGAGGATCGCGCCGCCGAGGAAGAGGCCGACGCCGATCAGCACCCAGCTGGTGCGGCCGGTCGCCACGTAGAGCATCACGAGGAAGAGGCCGAAGTAGAGCAGCGCGGTGCCGAGGTCGCGCTGGAAGACGATGACGCCCATCGTCACCGCCCAGACCACGAGGATCGGACCGAGGTCGCGCAGCCGCGGGAAGCGCATCTTCAGGAAGGTCTTGCCGACCATCGAGAGCGAGTCGCGGTTGCGGACGAGGTAGCCGGCGAAGAAGACCGCGAGCGCGATCTTGGCGATCTCGCCGGGCTGGAAGCTGAAGAAGTCGCCGATGCCGATCCAGACGCGGGCGCCGCTGACCTCCTTGCCGATGAACGGCAGGAGGGGGAGCAGGAGCAGCACGATCGCCGCGAATCCGGCCACGTAGGTGTAACGGAAGAGGACGCGGTGGTTGCGGATCACCAGCAGGACGACGATCGCGGCGACGATCGCGAGGCCGCTCCAGATGATCTGCCGGACGGCGACCGACTCCCAGCCGGTCGCGCCGTCGGCGATGTCGATCCGGTAGATCTCGGCGACGCCGAGCCCGTTGAGGACGGTGGCGATCGGCAGGAGGAAGGGATCGGCCTCGGGCGCCGCGAAGCGCAGCACGACGTGGACGACCAGCACGAGGCCGGAGAGGCCGGCGCCGAGCGAGACGAGGGTGGTGTCGACCGCGCCGAGGGCGCCGAGCTGGACCAGGACGATCGCCGAGGCGTCGATCAGGCAGGCGCCTATCAGCAGCAGGAGCTCGAGGTTGCGCAGGCGCTGGCGGAGGAAGCGCGGGCGCTCGCGGGTCACGGGGGGAGTGGCGGTGGCGGTCACGGTGCTCCGTTCGCGTCCGTCAGGCGCTCGACGATGTCGACCGCGCCGGCGTAGGAGTCGGCGCTGATCGTCTGCTCGAGCTGCTCGACGTCGTAGTCGCGGAGGGAGTCGAGGGGGATCCCCGTGTCCTCCTTCACTCCGGAGAGCGAGAGCGGGCCGACCGACTGCTGGATGCCCTGGTAGATGATCACGTTCTGGCCGTCGGTGCCGACGTAGAAGCGCGACTGCGTCCAGTCGTAGGCGAGCAGGACGCCGAGGAAACCGGCGATCAGCACGAGCGAGAGGCCGACGAGCCAGGTGATCCGGCGGCGCAGGTGCCGGCGGCGGTCCTCCTCGATCAGCTCGTCGAGGTAGTCCTCGGACGCGGGCTCGAAGTGGGTCGGGCCCTGGGCGGCCGGGGCGCGGGTGTGCAGGCGGAGGCCGGGGATGCGGATCCGGTTCTGCGAGTCGTCGGTGCTGAGCGGCGTCGGCGCGGCGGCGGAGCCGACGATCACGGGCTCTGCCGTCGGCGCGAGGATCTGCGCGGTGTCGCCGGCGCCCGGGACGTCGAGGATGACGACGGTCACGTTGTCCGGTGCGCCGTGCGAGAGGCTGTCGCGGATCAGGCGGTCGGCGACCTGCTGCGCCGTCTCGTCCCGGGAGAGCTCCTTCTGGATCTCGTCGTGCGGGACGACGCCGGAGAGGCCGTCGGAGCAGATCAGCCAGCGGTCGTTCGGCTCGGTCTCGAGGGTGAGGGTGTCGATCTCGGGATTCGTGTGCACGTCGCCGAGGACCCGCATGAGGACGGAGCGGCGCGGGTGCGTCATCGCCTCCTCCTCGGTGATGCGGCCGGAGTCGACGAGTCGCTGGACGAAGGTGTGGTCGGTGGTGACCTGCTCGAGCTTGCCGTCGCGCAGCACGTAGATCCGGGAGTCGCCGATGTGCGCGATGGCGACCGACTCGCCCACGCGGACGATGGCGCTGACGGTGGTGCCCATGCCGGTGAGCTCGGGGTGGTCGACGACGGCGTCGGCCAGCATCGTGTTCGCGGCGAGGAGGGTGCGCTTCAGCTCGTCCTCCGCCTCGTAGGTGGAGGCGTAGGTGCGGTCGGCCTGGGCGATGCGCTTGATAGCGATGGAGGAGGCGACGTCGCCGCCCGCGTGCCCGCCCATCCCGTCGGCGACGACGAAGAGCTGCCGGCCCGCGTAGCCGGAGTCCTGGTTGTTGGAGCGGATGCGGCCGACGTGCGAGACGGCGGCGCTCTCGCGCGTGACGCCCGTCTCCGCGGCGCTGTCGGGTGTGGCTGCCACGCGCTACGACCGCCGCAGCTCGAAGGTCGTCGTGCCGACCTTGACCGGGGTGTTCAGCGGCACCTTGGTGGGGGCGCCGACGCGGCGGCCGTCGAGGAACGTGCCGTTGGTGGAGTCGAGGTCCTGGATCATCCACTCGTCGTTCCAGATCAGCAGGCGCGCGTGGTGCGTCGAGGTGTAGTCGTCGCGGATCACCAGCGCCGACTCCGAGGAGCGGCCGATCGTGAGCGGCTCGCCGTTGAGCTCGAGCTCGGTGCCGCGCTTCGGGCCCGAGGTGATGACGAGGCGCTGCGCGGTGTGCACGGTGGCGACGCCGCCGGAGTCGGTGCGCTCCTCGCGGGGGCGCCGCGCGGAGGGGGCCGACGGCTGGGGTGCGGGGGCGGGGACCGCCGCGGCGGCCACGACGGGCTGCGCGGCCGTGACGAACGGAGCGGCGTCCTGGCCGGCGGCCGGCTGCTGGCCGGCGGGCAGCTTGCGCACCCGCTGGCCGAACAGGTCGGAGCGCAGCGCGTAGACGATGCCGAACACGAAGAACCACAGCAGCGCGAGGAACGCGATGCGCAGGAGGAAGAGAGTGAGCTCGCTCATAGCCGGTCGTCCCAGAATCCCTCGGAGGAGCGCCCGGACGGACCGGACGGCGAGCGGTCGGCGCGCGCGGGTGCGGCGCCCTGGACGACGCGGAAGACGATCCGCGTGCGTCCGATCGAGATGGTCTGCCCGGGCGAGAGCGGCGCCTGGGTGACGGGCTTGCCGTCGAGCTTGGATCCGTTGGTGGAGCCGAGGTCGTGGACCTGGGCGCGGACGCCGTCCCAGAGGATCTCGACGTGCTTGCGGGAGGTGCCGGAGTCGTCGACCGTGATGTCGGCGTCGCTGCCGCGGCCGATGACCGTCCTGGACTTCGTGATCGGGTAGCGCTTGCCGTCGATCTCGAGCGCGGGCGTGGAGGCGACGACGCCCTTGACGCTGCGGGAGTCGACCTCGACCATCCCGGCGCTGAGCGACTCGTCGGCGGCGAGGGAGATGTCGATCGGGCCGGAGAAGCGGAAGCCCTGCTTCTTGGCGTGCTCGGTGGCGACCGTGGTGAGCTCGTCGATGAGCGTCGGGCCCATCCGCTCCATCCGGTCGAGGTCGGCGGCGGACATGCGCAGGGTCAGCTGGTTGGGCACGAGGATGCGGTCGCGGGTGACCACGGCCGCCGTGGTGTCGAGCTCGCGGCGGAGAGCGGAGGCGAGCTCGACCGGCTGCAGACCCGACTTGAAGGTCCGAGCGAAAGCGCCGTTGACGACGCGCTCGAGTCCCTTCTCGAAGTTGTCCAGAATGCCCACAGTCTTCCGATCTTCCGTTTCTTCGCCTCTCGGCGGTCGCGTTGGGATCGAGGTGTCTGCGCGCCCGGTCCGCTTCCGATCTCGTGTCTGCGCCGCGCACGGCTACGGGCATGTTACTGGGATGCTCTGGATACGGCCTCCCCGAGCGGGATTCGGGCTGCGGAGCGCGCCGGTGCGGACGGGTGGGCTCCGGCGTGTGGAACGGCGTCCGGCACGCTCGAATACGCCGATCTCGCGAGCCGAGGACCGTTCTGCGAGCCCGAGGTGGCACGCGAATCCCGTGGTCGCGGGGCCCGGTTTCCGGTGTCGGCCGTGGGGGTGCTAGTCTTTCTCGTCGGTGCTTCGGTGCCGTTGGTGAGCGCGAGTGGCGGAATAGGCAGACGCGCACGGTTCAGGTCCGTGTGCCCGAAAGGGCGTGGGGGTTCAACTCCCCCCTCGCGCACCAGAGACACAGCCCCCGATCGGAATCCGGTCGGGGGCTGTGCTGTTTCCGGCTGTGCTGTTCCCGGCCGTGTCGTTCCCGAGCCGTTCGCCGACGCCGGGACACCGGGGGAGGGGCGCGTGTTCACCGGGCGGATGCCGAGGGTGGGCACTGTCGGTAACATGATCGCTCTCCGCGCCGACGTCGGCGGCCTCGACTCGCGGGCGCTGCCCGAGCTGCTCCGCCGACTCCGCCGGCACCGGCACGTGCAGGTGGGCGGGCGTCAGTGGATCGCGGTGCTGCCCGAGGTCGGCTCGGTGCTCCTCACGGACGGCGCCGAGCTCGTGCTCGACGTGCTGGTGGAGCGGCGGGCGCTGCTGCCGATCGTCATCGACGCTCTCGAGGCGGAGTTGCGGCGCGACGGCTTCCGTGAGCGGCTCGCCCTCCGATGGTCGACCCCCGACGCGGTCCCCATCCCCTTCCGCTGACACCCGGCGCCCCCCGCGAGATGCCACTTGTGCACGCCTTTCACGGCGTGTCGCGTGCACAAGTGGCATCTCGCGGAGGGGGAGGGACGGGGTCAGCTGCGGGTCAACTCCACGACCGGGATGGTGCGGGTGGTCTTGGCCTCGTAGCCCTTGAAGCCGTCGGAGGCGTCGGTGAAGCGCTTCCAGCCGGCGTCGCGCTCGGCGCCCTCGAGGACACGGGCGCGGACGGGGACGGTGCCGTCGTCGGGGGTCTCGATCACGGTGTCGGGGTTCGCCTCGAGGTTGTGGAACCAGGCGGGGTGCTTCGGGGCGCCGGCGGCGGAGGCGGCGATCAGCCAGACGTCGTCGGAGGGGTGCAGGCCCATCAGCGGGGCGATGCGCTCCTCGCCGGATCGCGCGCCGGTGTGGTGCACGAGGACGAGGCTGCGGCCGAAGCCCGCGGTCGTCACCGTGCCGCCGTTCGCGCGGAACTCCGCGATGATCTGCTCGTTGAAGTCGGCCATGCTCGTGCTCCTCGACGTCGGTGTCAGGCGCGGGCGCCGAGGGCGTCCGTCCGCGAGCCGGGGCCGGACGCGGGAGGCGGCTCCGAGCCGCCGACCGCCGCCGCGGGATCCGCGAGCGCGCGACGCCAGGGTAGCTCCGCGGCCCCCACCAGCTCCAGCCTCGATCGCAGCGCCGCGCGCTCGATCCGGACACCGCGGGCGAGGTCGCTGAGGGCGCGCGCCGAGACGCGGGCGGCGAGGCGCTCGCGGTCGACGGTGAGCAGCGAGCCGAGGAAGCCGCCGAGGACGACAGCGGTCGGGTTGAAGAGGTTGATGTAGGTCGAGAGGCCCTCGGCGAGCAGGTCGACCTGGCGGGCCACCTCCCCGAGGACGGCGGGGTCGCGGGAGGTGCCGAGCGCGATGTCGAGCTCGTCCTGATCGAGGACGCGGGCGCCGAGCACGTCGAGGAGGGAGCGCATCCGGACCTCCGCCTCGAGGCAGCCGTGCCGCCCGCAGCCGCAGAGGCGGCCGTTCGCGGCGACGAGGGTGTGGCCGAGCTCCGCCGCGAACCCGGAGGAGCCCTGCAGGGGAACGCCGCCGATGATCACGCCGCCGCCGATGCCGCTGGCGCCGCCGGTCACGTAGACGACGTCGGCGACGCCCCGTGCGGCTCCGAACAGCGACTCGCCGATCGCGCCGAGCGTGGCGTCGTTGCCGACCGAGACGGGGAGGTCGAGCGCGCGGCTGAGCTGCGACGCGAGGTCGACGTCGCGCCAGCCGAGGTGCGGCGCGCGGTGCACGAAGCCCGAGTCGGCCTGCACGAGGCCCGGCACGGCGACGCCGGCGCCGAGGAGGACGCGATGGGTCTCCCGCTCGGCGCGGAAGCCGGCCACGATGCCGCTGACCACGCGGACGACGGTCGCCGGGCTCGCCGGCTTCGGGGTGTCGAAGCGGACGCGGCGGAGGAGGTCGCCGTGCAGGCCGACCAGGCCGACGATGATCGCGTCGGTGTCGAGGTGGACGCCGACCATCGCGAAGGTGCGGCCGGGGACGACCGTCGCGCTCGGGCGGCCGATGCGGCCGTCGGAGGCGGTGGTCTCCTCCTCCACCCAGCCGAGCTCGCTCAGCTCGCCGACGAGGTTGGCGACCGCCGAGCGGTTCAGGCCGGTCAGGCGGCCCAGCTCGGCGCGGCTGATCGGTCCGGAGCGGTGCACCAGGGTCGCGATGGCGGCGAGGTTGTGCCGACGGAGCAGAGCGTTGCTCGATGCTCCGACTGCTCCTGCCATGCTGCTCAGCCTCTCGTCGGCGCGATGGGGCACCGGTCCGGGGATGCGCTCGGGCGCGGGCCCTCCGTGGAGAGAGCACGCGCCCGAGCACGGTGCAGGGAGGAGAGAAGGCTAGCGCCCGCCCGCCCTCCTCTTGTTGAAGATGTCGAACGCGACGGCCAGCAGGAGCACGAAGCCCTTGATCGCCATCTGCCACGCGGCGTCGACGGAGAGGATCGACAGGCCCATGTTGAGCACGCCCATCACGAGACCGCCGATGACCGCGCCGACCACCGTGCCGACGCCGCCCTGGACGGCCGCGCCGCCGATGAAGACCGCGGCGATCGCGTCGAGCTCGTAGTTCTGACCGGCGGAGGCGACGGCGCCGCCCGCGCGGGCCGTGCTGACGATGCCGGCGACACCGGCCAGCGCGCCCATGTTCACGAAGATGAAGAAGTTGACCCACTTCGTCTTCACGCCCGACATCATCGCGGCGAACAGGTTGCCGCCCATCGCGTAGATGTGGCGGCCGAAGACCGTCCGCCCGAGCACGAAGCTGTAGGCGAGGATCAGCACGGCGAGCACGATCAGGATGATCGGCGTGCCGCTGTAGCCCGCGAGCAGCCAGGCGAGGGCCATGATCGCGACGACCGCGACGACGGCCTTGACGTAGAAGGAGGCGATCGGCTCGCGCGGGAGCTCGAGACGGCGCAGCGTGGCGCGGGTGCGCACCTGCTGCACGACGAGGGCGACGCAGACGAGGAGCCCGAGCAGCAGGGTGAGGGCGTCGCGGCCGGCGATGCCGCCGAGCACGCCCGGCAGCCAGCCCGCGCCGATCGCGGTGAACTCGGTCGGCAGGCCGTTGATCGTGCCGCCGGTGAGCAGGACCAGGGTGAAGCCGCGGAAGATGAGCATGCCCGCGAGGGTCACGATGAACGCCGGTATCCCGACGAAGGCGACCCAGAAGCCCTGCCAGGCGCCGACGGCGGCGCCGGTGACCAGGGCGACGATCACGGCGGCCCACCAGGGCAGGCCCCAGTTGTTCATCGCGATCGCGGAGATGGCGCCGACCATCGCGACGACCGAGCCGACCGAGAGGTCGATGTGGCCGGCGATGATCACCATCACCATGCCGATCGCGAGGATCAGCACGTAGGCGTTCTGCTGGATCAGGTTGTTGACGTTGCCCGGCAGCAGTAGCCGGCCGTTCGTCAGGACCTGGAAGAGCAGGATGATGATCGCGAGCGCGGCGAGGATGCCGTACTGGCGGAGGTTGATGTTCAGTCGGCGTGCCCGCTTGGGCGGCGTCGACGGCGTGCTCGCCGGCGTTCCGCTCGGGGCTGTCGTGGTCGTGGCGCTCATCGGGCCTGTTCCTTTCCGGCGGTCATGTAGTGCATGAGGTGCTCCTGGGTGGCGTCGGCACGGTCGATCTCGCCCGTGATGCGCCCCTCGGAGATGGTGTAGATCCGGTCGGCCAGCCCGATCAGCTCGGGCAGCTCGGACGAGATGACGACGACCGCCTTGCCCTGGGCCGCGAGCTCGTTGATGATGCCGTAGATCTCGTACTTGGCTCCCACGTCGATGCCGCGGGTGGGCTCGTCGAGGATCAGCACGTCCGGGCCCGAGAAGATCCACTTCGAGAGGACGACCTTCTGCTGGTTGCCGCCCGAGAGCTTGCCGGTGACGGCGGAGACGCTCGGGGCCTTGATGTTCATCTTCGAGCGGTACGAGTCGGCGACCTTGTACTCGCGGTGCTTGTCGATCACGCCGAGGCGGGCGAGCCGCGAGAGCGCCGCGGCCGACACGTTGACGGTGATGTCGCCGATGAGGTTGAGGCCGTAGCGCTTGCGGTCCTCGGTCGCGTAGGCGAGGCCGTTGCGGATCGCCTCCTCGACGGTGCGCGTCTGGATCTCCTTACCGTCCTTGAAGACGCGGCCCGAGATGCCGGTGCCGTAGCTGCGGCCGAAGATGCTCATCGCGAGCTCGGTGCGCCCGGCGCCCATCAGCCCCGCGAAGCCGACGATCTCGCCTGCCCGCACGGTGAAGGAGGCGTCCTCGACGACCACGCGATTGATGTCGACCGGGTGGTGGACCGTCCAGTTCTCGACGCGGAGCTTCTCCTCGCCGATCTGCGGATCGCGCGGCGGGAACATGCTGTTGAGGTCGCGGCCGACCATCGCGCGGATGATCCGGCTCTCGGAGGCGTCCTCGCCGGCCATCGCGAAGCTCTCGATGGTGCGGCCGTCGCGGATGATCGTCACCGTGTCCGCGATGGCGCGGATCTCCTTCAGCTTGTGGCTGATGATGATGCAGGTGATGCCCTGGCGGCGCAGCTGGTCGATCAGGCCGAGCAGGTGGTCGCTGTCCTCGTCGTTGAGCGCGGCGGTGGGCTCGTCGAGGATGAGGAGCTTCACCTCCTTCGCGAGCGCCTTGGCGATCTCGACGAGCTGCTGCTTGCCGACGCCCAGCTCGAGGATCTTCGTCGCCGGGCTCTCGGCGAGGCCCACGCGGGCGAGCAGCTTGGCCGCCTCCGCGTTGGTGGCGTTCCAGTCGATGACGCCGCGGGTGGACTTCTCGTTGCCGAGGAAGATGTTCTCGGCGATCGAGAGGTAGGGGCTCAGAGCGAGCTCCTGGTGGATGATGACGACGCCGTCGGCCTCGCTGTCGTTGATCGAGCGGTACTGCGCCTGGCGGCCCTCGAACTCGATCGAGCCCTCGAAGCTGCCGACGGGGTAGACGCCCGAGAGGACCTTCATGAGCGTCGACTTGCCGGCGCCGTTCTCGCCGCAGATGGCGTGGACCTCGCCCGGCTGGACCGAGAGCGAGACGCCGTCGAGGGCGCGGACGCCGCCGCCGAACTCCTTGACGATGTCGCGCATGATGAGGATGGGACTGGCCAACAGGGCCTCACTTCGTTGTGCAGAGGATGGGCTTCGAGGGGAAGAAGGGGGAGAAGGGCGGGGTGGGGGAGGATCACTCCTCCCCTGCCCCGCCCGACCGATCAGAGTCCGACGTCGCCGGCCTTGAGGAAGCCGGAGTCGACGAGGACCGACTGCACGTCGTCCTTCGTGACGACCTCGGGCTCGAGGAGGAAGGACGGGACGACCTTCTCGCCGTTGTCGTAGGTCTTCGTGTCGTTCACCTCGGGCTCGTCGCCCGCGACGATCGACTGCACCATCTGGAAGACGCGGTCGCCGAGGGTGCGGGTGTCCTTCCAGACCGTCATCGACTGCTCGTCGGCGAGGATCGCCTTGACGTTGGCCTTGTCGGCGTCCTGCCCGGTGATGACCGGGTAGTCGGCGCCGGGCGCGTAGCCGGCGGACTTCAGCGAGGCCTCGATGCCGATCGCCAGGCTGTCGTTGGGGGAGAGCACCACGTCGACCTTCTGGTCACCGGTGTAGAAGGAGGAGAGGCGGTTGTCCATCTCGGACTGCGCCTTGTCCGAGGCCCAGCCCTGGATGCCGATGGAGGCCCAGTCGTCGTCCGAGGCGGGCGACTTGCCGGACGGCACGACGAGCTTGCCGCTCTCGATGTAGGGCTGCAGGACGTCCCAGGCGCCGGAGAAGAAGAACTTGGCGTTGTTGTCGTCGGGGCTGCCGGCGAAGGGCTCGAGGGTGAAGGGACCCGCGGCGTTGGCGAGGTCGAGGGTCGACTCGATGTACTGGCCCTGGAGCTGGCCGACCTTGTAGTTGTCGAACGTCGCGTAGTAGTCGACGTCGGCGGTGCCGTTGATCAGGCGGTCGTAGGCGATGACGGTCGCGTTCTGCTTCTTCGCCTCGGCGAGGACGGGGGCGAGCGCCTCGCCGTCGATGGCCGCGACGACGAGGATCTTCGAGCCGCCGGCGATCTGGTTCTGGATCTGCGAGATCTGCTGGTCGGTCTTGTTGTCGGCGTACTGCAGGTCGACGGTGCAGCCGTCGCCCTCGAGCTGGGACTGGAGGCCCTCGCCGTCGTTGATCCAGCGCTCGAGGCTGCGGGTGGGCATCGAGATGCCGACGGTGCAGTCGCCTTCGGCGCCGGCGCCGGCAGCGGCGCCGCCCGAGTTGGCGGGGCTGGCGGAACAGGCCGCGAGGCCGAGGGAGATGATGCCGGCGGCGGCCAGCGTGGTGATGCTGCGGGAGAACTTCATGGAGTGCATTCCTCTCTGAAAGCAGTGTCCGAGGATGAGGACGGCGCGAGAGCGTGCAGGTGGGAGCACGTCGTCGTGTCGTCGCCCGGGAGGGGCGGGGAGCCCCGAGGGGCTTTGTCCACGGAGACAACATATTGCGCGTGCACCGGTCTGTAAAGCGCGGCGGGAGATCGATCCGCGGCGTTGCCGAACCGTGACCTTCCGCCGGTGTCTCCGCGCCAGTGCTGGGTGAGACCGCTCTCAGGGGGTGACATGAAAGCGGGGACCCCGGGCACGAGCCGAGCTCGTTCCGGGGTCCCCGTGTTCTGCAGCGCCGTCGTCAGAGCCAGCGGCGCAGGCCCGGCCGCTCCAGGACGCCGGCCAGGCTGCGGTTCCGGGTCCGCAGCATGCGGACGAGGAGACCGGTCGCGGAGATCCGCGAGCAGGTCGCCGCGAAGGCGAGGACGAGGCCCGACAGCAGCGCCATCACCGGGTACTCCTCGATGAGCTGATCGGCCGACCAGTACATCAGCAGCGTCGCGAGCGAGGCGAGCGCGGCCGGCGCGGTGAGGATCCCCGCGATCAGCGCGACGCCCAGCCCGATCTCGACGAGCGGCGTGACGAAGCCGAAGAGGCCGGCCTGATCGTGCAGGATCGTCGACGCGAAGAGCTGGAAGTAGTCGGGCACCCGCCCGTTCTCCGCGGCGCCGTCGGCGACGAGGAGGATGTCGGAGGCCCCGAATCCGGATCGCAGCTTGATCGCACCCTCGTTGATCCAGAGCAGGCCCAGGGCGACGCGGACGGCGGTGCCCAGGGCCGCGGCCGCCCAGCGCCACCCGGGCCGCGTCACGAGAGCTTCGCCGCGCCGAAGACGGCCTTCGCCTTGTCGCAGTGCACGACGACGTAGGTGTAGTCGGCGGCGTCGCCCACGTCGAAGGACTGGGTCTTCGTGTCGTAGGAGACCGGGCCCAGCTCGACTCCGGCGCTCACGGCCTTCTCGTCGGTCCCGTTCGTCAGGTAGAGGTGCAGGTCCGGGCCCTCGTCGGAGGAGAAGCCGCTGAGGTCGACCGTCTTTCCCGACACGGTCGCGGTGCCGGTGACCTTCTTGCCGTTGAGGCCCTCGAACGCGCCTTCGCGGCTCTCGCCGGCCGGCGCGACCGTCGACGGCGCCGTGGTCTTCGCGGCGGCGGAGCTGGAGCTCGTGGACGACTGCGAGGCGGTTCCGGTGGCCGGCGCGCAGCCGGTCAGGACGCCGGCCACGAGGACGACTCCGGCGATCGCCTTGGGGAGCAGGTGACGGGACATGGGGTGTTCCTCTCGTTCTGGCTCTCCGGGTCGGGGTGACCGGGAGAGCGGAAGGGCGACCGGAGGGGAGCCGGTCGCGACCTCGGGCGGGCCGCAGCGGAGTGTGGGAACGGCGCGGCCCGCCCGAGGAGTGCGGGAAGGGTCAGTTGACCTTCGAGATGGCGCAGGACTTGAAGCCCGAGTTCGCGTTGACCTGCACGTTGTAGGAGTGCCCGGCCTCGAACGTGTAGCCCGATCCGACCGGGCAGGCGTACTGCTCACCCGGTGAGGCGACGTCGCTCTGCGCGGAGTAGCCGTTGATCAGCACCTGCGAGGTGGTGAAGGACTTCTTCCCGCCGCTGAAGATCGAGTCGAGGCTGCTGCTGTTGATCACGTACGGGGTCGCGGGGTTCTTGGCGGACGCCGAGGTGCCGAACGACTCGTTGGCGCCCGGGCTCAGTGCCGAGCCCCACTTGTTGCCGAAGATCCAGTACTGACCGTCGACCACGAGCGTGGCCGAGGCGTAGGCGCCCGAGTCGGGGCTGTCCGGGCCGGTGTTGCTCACCTGGAGGAGGAAGTACGGAGCCGGTGCCGGCGCGGCCGCCCCGAAGAGCGCGACGCTGAAGGCGCCGGGGACGGCCGAGGTGTCTCCCCAGGCCGCGGGCGCGTAGTCGTTGTTGAGCGACCACTGCATCACGCCGGTCACGTGACCGTAGAGCTCGGGCTTCGCCTTCATCGCCTTCCACTGCGCAGCGAGGTCGGCGAGCACCGCGGCCTGGTCGTAGGCGGCGGCGCCCGAGCCGCCGAAGACGTTGTTCGCGGTGCCGCTGGCGCCGGCGTTGCTGACCTGGCCGATCACGATCCTCGTGCCCTCGCCGATGCACAGCGAGGTGGCGGCGGAGCAATCGGACCGCACCGCGCTGTTCAGCGCATGGGCGATCGTGCTGAAGAAGCCGGGGTCCTTCTCGGCGGCGCCGCCGACCGTCCAGCCGCCGGTGTTGTAGGTCTGGGCGAGCAGGTAGTCGACCGTGCCGCTCTTCAGGAGCGGACCGAACTGGTCGTTCGCGCCGTCGTGGACACCGGAGGTGAGGGTCAGGTTCGTCGGCGCGGCCGGGTCCACCTCGGTCCCGCTGCTCAGGTAGACCTGCGGCGCGACGGCGAGGGAGAGGCCCGCGCCCTTCACGGTCGCGCCGAGGGCGCTGATCGTCGGGGCGTCGATGCCGTTCTCGAGGTCGAGGTCGACGCCCGTGATGCTCCCGCCGCTGAGCTTCGCGTTGTAGTCCTCGATCTGCGCGAGCAGCCGGGAGCCGACGGCGCTCGCCGTGCCGGCGTTCACGGTGTCCCGGGTGACGGTCTGCCCGCCGAGGCTGAGCAGGTTCACCGTGCCCTTCGCCTCCTGGTCGATGACCTTCTGCATCGCCGCGAGGGTCGCGGGATCGGCCGTGCTGCTCGCCGGGTCGGCGAAGGCGAACACGATCACGTTCGAGGCGGCGATGCCGGCCGGATCGATCTGCGCCAGCGAGCCGGTGGCTCCGAGCTGGAGGTAGGAGACGCGGAGGTCAGGGACGGCGGTCGCGGTGTCGGCGACGGCGGCCGGTGCGGCACCGCCCACGGCGACGGCGCTCGGAACGGCGACAGCGGTGGCGAGGGCGGCGGCGGCCAGGAGGCGGCGGCGGAGTCGTGGTCTCATTCTCGGATGTCCCTTTCGTGGGTGGGGAGGGCGAGCGACGGTCGCGGCGGACGACGATCTGAACCGGCCTCGTGGGCGGCAGAGCGGTTTTCGCGGGGTCGACATCGATGGTGAGCCGACCGCGCGGCGTCCCGAAATCTCTGGCACGGATCATCGGAGATGGCGGGAACGGCTGATGAGGCTCGGTGATCCATGTCCGGAACCTGAAAGTGCTCTTCGTTCATGAGGACGTATATAAAGGTCGATGCTTGCGTATAGAAAGACATCCATCCGCGGAAAGACGGGGAATCGAAGATGGCGGAGATCAGCTGATTCGGCGGGGAATCACTCAATTGGCGCCGGACTTGAATTCGGCGCCCTCTCTCCTGTTACACTCACCGCTCGGTCACCCCGCAGCAGTCCCCGTTCAGCGTGCGGATGAGCAGGTGGTGGCTTTGAGAATTCACATGTCCTGCCGTCGCGGACGTGTGGCGAGTGGATCCCGTTCCGGGCGCTCGTAGCCGATCCTCGAGATGGAACTGCAGTGATGAAAGAGACCCTCCCGTCCACGGACTCCCCCCTCAGGCCGAGCTCGCCCTGCCGCATCGATCGGCAGCGCTTCAGCGGCCCGGGCGCTGAGAAGGCGATCAGCGAGTGGATGGGAGTCGGTGAATTCCATCCGCGGAGTCGAGAGGCGTTCGAGGCGGAGTCGGAGCGAGTGGTCATCGATCAGGTGAGTGCTCAGCGGCTGACTGCCCGCGCCAATTACTTCACCTCTCCGGATTCGAGTTCCCTCGGATTCCCGAGAAGCAATCGCATCGAGATCGTGGCGCTGATCGAGGGTGAGTGCTTCATCTCCGTCGGCACTCAGCGCTATCGCCTCACGCGGGGCTCCATCGCCATCGCGGGCGGCGGCGAGCCGGTGTCCTCGGAGACCTACGACGTGACCGAGTGCGTCTTCATCAGCATTCCGGTCGATCAGCTGAGCGAGCGCTTCCGGGCCTCGGTCCCGCTCTACGGAGTGGAGGTGATCTCACCGCCGCGACTGATGCGCCTGTTCCAGACCCTCTCGCACGAGCTCGCCTCGCAGGACTCGATCTCGCCGGACGCGTTCCGCGCGCAGCTCGCGCAGCTGACCGGGTTGATCGAGGCGTCGCTCGCGAACCGGTCGCACCTCGCCGTCGGCGACCTCGATCGCATCAAGCTCTCCCGGGAGCACGTCGAGGGCTACGTGCGCGATCACCTCGCCCAGCGCGATCTCACCGTCGGCACCCTGGCCGAGGTCTTCCACACCAGTCCCCGCACGATCCACCGGCTCTTCGCGAGCGACGGACCGACCCTCTCCGAGTACATCCGGACCAGTCGCCTGACGGCACTCGCCGCGGAGATCAGCGCGGCCGACAACCCGGACGGCTTCGAGGTGCTCGCCGCCCGGTGCGGACTGCACGAGTACGTGACCGCCGCCCGGCTGTTCCGCAAGGAGTACGGCCTGACCATGCGCCAGTTCTGGAAGGCGTACCGCCTGCGCTGAGGTTCGCGGCGCACCTCGGGCTCGTAGAATCACCCTCGGCTCGCCGGAACGCCGCGATCGTGCGTGCCGGAGCCGATCTCGCGAGCCGAGGGTGGGGGCCGGAGCATGACGAAGGGCCGCCTGCGCGTGCTGCTGGGAGCGGCGCCCGGCGTCGGCACGACCTCCACGATGCTCGAGGAGGGCGTCCGGCTCGCCGCCGAGGGCCGCGACGTCGTGATCGCGGTCGTCGAGACGCACGGCCGCGCCGAGACCGCCGCGAGGATCGAGGGCCTCGAGGTCGTCCCGCGGCGCCCGGTGCTGCACCTCGGTGCGCGACTCGAGGAGATGGACCCGGCGGCGGTGCTCGCCCGCCGACCGGACATCGCGCTGGTCGACGAGCTCGCGCACACCAACGCTCCCGGCTCGTCGCACCGGAAGCGCTGGGAGGACGTGGCGGAGCTCCTCGACGCCGGCATCACCGTGCTCACGACCGTCGACATCCAGCACATCGCCTCGCTGAACGACGTCGTCGAGGCGATCACGGGGGCGCGGCCGCACGAGACGATCCCCGACGCCGTGCTCCGCGCCGCCGACCGGATCGAGCTCGTCGACCTCGCTCCGCAGGCGCTGCGCGACCGGCTCGCCGCGGGCCGCGTCTTCCCGCCCGAGCGGATCGACGCCGAGCTCTCGCACCGCTTCCGCCTCGGCACGCTCACCGCGCTGCGCGAGCTGGCACTGCTCTGGCTCGCGGACGAGGTGGACAGTGCGCTCCGCGACTACCGCGGCGAGCACGGCATCGACAGCACCTGGGCCGCCCGCGAGCGCGTGGTCGTGACGCTGACCGGCGGCTCGGAGGGCGAGACTCTGCTGCGCCGCGGTGCGCGGATCGCGGCGCGCGCCTCCGGCGGGGACCTGCTCGCCGTGCACGTGCTGACGCCGGACGGACTGCGGACGCCGCGGCCCGAGGTGCTCGCGGCGCAGCGTGCGCTCGTCGAGTCGCTCGGCGGCAGCTACCACCAGGTGGTCGGCGAGGACGTGCCGCGCACCCTCGTCGCGTTCGCCCGCTCGGTGGACGCCACGCAGCTGGTGCTCGGTGTGAGCCGGCGCAGCCGCCTCGCCGCGGCGCTCACTCCGGGGATCGGCGCGACCGTGATCCGCGAGTCGGGCGACATCGACGTCCACATCGTCAGCCATTCGGCCGCCGGTCGCGCGGCGGTGCTGCCGCGACTCGGCGGAGCGCTGACGCTGCGGCGCCGGCTCTTCGGCACGGCCCTCGCGCTGGTCGGCGGGCCGCTGGTCACCTGGCTGATGGCGAGCCTGCGGAGCGACGAGTCGATCACCAGCGACGTGCTCTCGTACCAGCTGCTCGTCGTGCTCGTCGCGCTGGTCGGCGGGCTCTGGCCCGCGCTGTTCGCGGCCGTCCTCTCGGGGCTGACCCTCGACTACTTCTTCGTCGATCCGCTCTACACGATCTCCGTCGACGAGCCGCTGCACGAGCTCGCGCTCGCGCTCTACGTCCTCAACGCGGTGCTGGTCAGCGCCGTGGTGGACCGGGCGGCCCGGCGCTCCCGCGCGGCGAAGCGGTCCGGAGCCGAGGCGGAGCTGCTCGCGACGATCGCGGGCGGGGTGATCCGCGGCCAGGGTGCGCTGCAGGCGATCCTCGAGCGCGCGCGCGAGGCGTTCGGCCTCACCGGCGTCCGGCTGGTGCGGGACGGCGCGGTGGTCGCCGCGGACGGCGAGCCGACGGCCGCGGGCGAGCCCGCGCGGATCCCGGTGGGCGCGCAGGCGGAGCTCGAGCTGCACGGCCGCGAGCTGGAGGGCAGCGAGCGGCGGCTGCTGCAGGTGGTCGCCGCGCAGCTCGACTCCGCGCTCGAGCGGGAGGCGCTGAGCGCGACGGCGAGCTCGCTGGCTCCGCTGGCCGAGACCGATCGGATGCGCAGCGCCCTGCTCTCGGCGGTCAGCCACGACCTGCGCCGGCCGCTGGCGGCCGCCACCGCCGCCGTCTCGGGGCTGCGCTCGCGCGACGTGGAGTGGAGCGAGGGCGACCGGGCGGAGCTGCTCGCGACCGCGGACGAGAGCCTCACCACCCTGGGCGCGCTGGTCACCGACCTGCTCGACGTGACCCGGCTCGAGGCGGGAGTGCTCGGCGTGTCGCTCGCGCCGCTGGACGCGGCCGATGTCGTGCTGCCCGCTCTCGACGAGCTGGGGCTCGGTCCGGGGGAGGTCGACCTCGACCTGGATCCGGACGGGCCGGAGCTGCTCGCCGACGGCGTGCTGCTGCAGCGGGTCGTGGTGAACCTCTTGGCGAACGCGGTGCGCTATGCGCCGCAGGGGACCCGGGTGCGCGTGTCGACCAGCGTCTTCGGCGGCACGGCGCAGCTCCGGATCGTCGACCACGGCCCCGGGATCGCGCCCGAGCGCCGGGAGGAGGTCTTCGTGCCGTTCCAGCGCCTGGGTGACGACGACAACACGACCGGGCTGGGGCTGGGGCTCGCCCTGTCGAAGGGGTTCACCGAGGGGATGGGCGGGACGCTCGAGGCCGAGGACACCCCGGGCGGCGGGCTGACGATGGTGGTGACGCTGCCGGTGGTGGCGGACGACGCGGCCGTCCGGACCGATGCCGCCCAGACCGATGTCGCCGAAACCGATGCCGCCGAGCGGCGGGCCGCGGGAGCCGATGCTTCGGGAGGAGCCGCATGAAGATCCTGATCGCCGACGACGACCCGCAGATCCTGCGCGCGCTGCGGATCACCCTGACCGCCCGCGGCTACGACGTGGTCACCGCGGGCGACGGGACCGAGGCGATCAACCGCGCCATCGACGAGCGGCCGGACCTCTACATGATCGACCTCGGCATGCCGCGGCTCGACGGGGTCGAGGTGATCCAGGCGCTGCGCGGCTGGACGAGCGCGCCGGTGCTGGTCGTCTCGGGGCGCACCGGGTCGGCGGACAAGGTCGGTGCCCTCGACGCGGGGGCCGACGACTACGTGACCAAGCCGTTCTCGATGGACGAGGTGCTCGCGCGCATCCGGGCCCTGTCGCGGCGCGTGCAGCCGGCCGAGGGCGAGCCGACGGTGCGGATCGGCGACGTGACCGTCGACCTGGCGGCGAAGAGCGCGATGCGCGACGGTGCCGCGGTGCGGCTCACGCCGACGGAGTGGCAGGTGCTGGAGATCCTCGTGCGGAACGCGGGCAAGCTGGTCACCCGGCGCTCGCTGCTCGACGAGATCTGGGGGCCGACCCACGTGACCGACACCGGCTACCTCCGGCTGTACCTCGCGCAGCTCCGCAAGAAGCTCGAGCCCGATCCCGCGCACCCGCGGTTCCTGCTGACGGAGGCGGGGATGGGCTACCGCTTCGTGCCGGGCGAGGACGCGACGGCGCGGTAGGCGCGCAGACGGACACCGGTCGGCCGCGATGCACAGCCCGGCGCCGTCGGCCCGGCCGGGGCTGCGGAACGAGCTCTCGGTGACGGCGGATCTCGAGACGCCCGCTGCGCGGGCTGCTCGATCAGCATGGATCGCGGGGGCGCATCGAGACCCGTCCACCGTCGGTAGGCGTGACGGTGGATCACGGGACGCCCGCTGGGCGGGCTGCTCGATCAGCGTGCAGGGCGCTCGGGCCGCTGTCGGAGGCGCGGGGGACAATGGAGGGACCCCAGGAGAAGGAGACCACCGTGGATCAGCCGCGCATGAACGTCGAGTCGTTCAACCTCGATCACCGCACCGTCGCCGCGCCCTATGTGCGCCTGGCCGACGCGAAGACGCTTCCGGCCGGGGACCACCTCGTCAAGTACGACGTGCGCTTCACCCAGCCCAACCACGGCCACCTCGAGATGCCGACCGTGCACTCGCTCGAGCACCTGTTCGCGGAGAAGTCGCGCAACCACTCCGACCGCGTCGTCGACTTCTCGCCGATGGGCTGCCAGACCGGCTTCTACCTGATCCTGCAGGGCGAGCCCGAGCTCGCCGAGGTGCTCGACCTGGTCGAGTCGACCCTCCGCGACATCACCGAGGCCACCGAGGTCCCCGCCGCCAACGAGACGCAGTGCGGCTGGGGCGCGAACCACTCGCTCGAGGGCGCCCAGGACGCGGCGCGCACGTTCCTCGCGGAGCGCGACCAGTGGGAGCAGGTCACCGCGTGAGCGCGGTCGAGGCGATCGTCCTCGTCGCGATGGACGAGGAGGCCGAGCCGTTCCTCGTGGCGGCGGGCGGCGCCCCGGAGCCCGTCGCCGTGGGCAACGCGCTGCAGTGGTCGCTCGAGGTCGGCGGCCACCCGGTGCTGCTCGTGCGCACCGGCGTGGGGCTCGTGAACGCGGCCGGCGGGCTGACGGCGGCGGTCCTCCGGGTGGGGGGCGCGCCGCTCGTGATCAGCGCCGGGTCGGCGGGCGGGCTCGGTGCCGAGGTGCGCGTCGGCGACGTGGTCGTCGGCGACGAGTACGTGCAGACCGATGCGGACGCGCAGGCGTTCGGCTACGCGATGGGGCAGGTGCCGGGGATGCCGGCGCGCTACTCCGGGCACGCGGCGGCGCTCGCCGCGGACCTCGACGCGGCGATGCCGGACGGTGCAGCGATCACGGTGCGGCGCGGGCTGATCGTCTCGGGCGACGTCTTCGTCTCGGGCGACCATGTGGCGCGGGTGCGCGGGCTGTACGACGGGGCGCTGGCGACGGACATGGAGTCCGTCTCGCTCGCGCAGACCGCGTACGTGCACGGGCTGCCGTTCGTGTCGGTGCGCGGTATCTCGGACCTCTGCGAGCCCGGATCGTTCGAGGCTCACGTGGACGACGCGGCGGACCGCTCGGCGGCCGTGGTGCGGGCGCTGCTGGACGCGGTGGGCTGATCCGCGGCGCGGGGTGGTCTGCGGAGCCGGGGTGCCGAGGGTGGTGGGTCTCGATACGCCCCTTCGGGGCTACTCGACCAGCATGTCTTCGATCCGTCGGACTGCTCGACCGGCATGATTCCGGTCCGTCGGGCTGCTCGACCGGCGTGGTCGCCGGCGGTTCATGCTGATCGAGCAGCCCGCGCAACGGGCGTATCGAGATCCACCTGCGTCAGAAGGCGGGTCTGCAGGCCCGCCCCGCTGGTGACGGCGGGTCTCGATACGCCCCTCCGGGGCTACTCGACCAGCATGAACAGGACGCTGCGCGTCCTTTCCCTCACCACCGAGACGCCGACCGGCATGATTCCGATTCTTCTCGGCGGGGATGTCGATATCGGCGGGCGCCGTTCGACGGGATAGTAGGAGGGCGCAGAGGGCGCCCGCGAATCCCGAGGAGACCACCGTGAAGTACATGCTGATCATGCGCGCGACCGATGCCGCCAAGGCCGCCTACGAGGCGATCCCGTTCGACGAGATCATCACCCGGATGGGGCAGTACAACGAGGCGATGATCACCGCCGGCGTCCTGCTCGCGGGCGAGGGGCTCGCCGACGACGTCGCGACCTCGGGATTCGTCGTCGACTTCGCCTCCGAGCCGGCCGCGATCACCGACGGCCCCTACGGCGAGACGCACGAGCTGTTCAACGGCTTCTGGATCATCCAGGTGTCCTCGAAGGAGGAGGCGAAGGAGTGGGCGCTGCGCTGCCCGCTCGTCCCCGGCAACAAGCTGGAGGTGCGCCGCGTCACCGACGAGAGCGACTTCGCGGACTTCGCCGACAACGAGTACCTCCAGAAGGAGGCCGGCTGGCGCGAGGACGAGAAGGCCCGCGCCGAGAACGGCTGACATGACGCCGGCGCCTCCCGGGGAGGAGACCCGGGCGCGGGTCGACGCCGTCTGGCGGATCGAGAGCGCGCGCATCGTCGGTGCGCTCGCCCGGGTGACGGGCGACGTCGGCCTGGCCGAGGACCTGGCGCAGGAGGCCCTGGTCGAGGCGCTCGAGCAGTGGCCCACGACCGGCGTCCCGCGCAACGCCGGGGCCTGGCTGACGGCCGTGGCGAAGCGCCGGGCGATCGACGGCTGGCGGCGGCGGACGGCGCTCGACGAGCGCTACCGCCTCCTCGCGCGCACCCTCGAGGAGAGCGTCGACGACGAGTGGCGGCCGATCGAGGACGACGTGCTCCGGCTGGTCTTCACCGCCTGCCACCCCGTCCTCTCGCGGGAGGCGAGCATCGCGCTCACGCTGCGGCTCGTCGGCGGGCTCGGGACGGAGGCGATCGCCCGGCTGTTCCTGGTGCCGGTCGCGACCGTCCAGCAGCGGATCGTCCGGGCGAAGAAGTCGCTCGCGGCGTCGGGCGTGCCGTTCGAGGTGCCGGACCCGGCGGAGTGGCGGGCACGGCTCGACGCGGTGCTCGGGGTCGTCTACCTGATCTTCACGGAGGGCTACGCCGCGACCTCGGGCGATCGCTGGCTCCGCACGGAGGTGGCGGGGGAGGCGCTGCGGCTCGGGCGGGTGCTCGCCGCGCTGCTCCCGCGCGAGCCCGAGGTGCAGGGGCTGCTCGCCCTGATGGAGCTGCAGGCCTCGCGGTTCGCGGCGCGGACGGCGCCCGACGGCTCGCCGGTGCTGCTCGAGGACCAGGACCGCACCCGCTGGGACCGCGGGCAGATCGAGCGCGGCCGGGAGGCGCTGCGCCGCGCCGACCGCGTGGGCAAGGGCCGCGGGTCCTACGGGCTGCAGGCGGCGATCGCCGAGTGCCACGCGATCGCGCCGAGCGTCGCCTCGACCGACTGGGAGCGCATCGTGCTGCTGTACGAGATCCTCGGGCGGGTGTCGCCGAGCCCGGTCGTCGAGCTGAACCGCGCCGTCGCGGTGTCGATGGCGACCGGTCCGGCCTCCGCGCTGCTGATCGTCGACCGGCTGGCGTCCGACGGGGTCCTCCGCGGCTCGCACCTGCTGCCGAGCGTGCGGGGCGAGCTGCTCGCGCGCCTCGGCCGGCGGGAGGAGGCGCGCGCCGAGCTCGCCGTCGCCACCGCGCTGGCCGGCAACGAGCGCACCCGCGCCCTGCTGCTGGCCCGCGCCGCGTCGCTCTGACTCCGGCGCCCCGACTCCTCAAGAGTTGTCGTAGCGGAGGGTCGAGTACGACGACTTCTGGAGAGCGCAAGAAGTGCCGGGAGTGAGAGGTGCACCCGCGGTCCAGAAGTTGTCGTAGTGGGTGGTCGAGTACGACAACTTCTGGAGAGTGCAGGGAGGGGGGGGGGAGCGGGGGTGTCCGGGGCGCGCGGGTCAGCGCTCGGTGACGACGCCCGCCTCGACGTGCCAGTGGCGGGTCAGCTGCACGGTCTCGAGCATGCGGCGGTCGTGGGTGACCAGCAGCAGCGTGCCCTCGTAGGCCTCGAGCGCCTGCTCCAGCTGCTCGATCGCGGCGAGGTCGAGGTGGTTGGTCGGCTCGTCCAGCACGAGGAGGTTCGTGCCGCGCGCCTGCAGCAGCGCCAGGGCCGCGCGGGTGCGCTCGCCGGGGGAGAGCTCGCCGACGGGGCGCGAGACGTGGTCGGCCTTGAGGCCGAACTTGGCCAGCAGGGTGCGCACCTCGGCGGTCGGCCACTCCGGCACCAGCGCCTCGAAGGCGTCGGCGAGCGGGACGTCGGAGGCGAGCATCGCACGCGCCTGGTCGATCTCGCCGATGGCGACGCTCGCGCCCAGCGAGGCGCCGCCCTCCTCCGGAGCGGAGCGGCCCAGCAGCAGTGACAGGAGCGTCGACTTCCCGGCGCCGTTGGGCCCGGTGATGCCGATCCGGTCGCCCGCGTCGACCTGCAGCGAGACCGGGCCGAGGGTGAAGGTGCCGCGGCGGGCCACCGCTGCGTTCAGCGTCGAGACGACCGAGCTCGAGCGCGGGGCGCTGCCGATCGTGAAGGCGAGCTGCCACTCCTTGCGCGGCTCCTCCACCTCCTCGAGCCGGGCGATGCGGCTCTCCATCTGGCGGACCTTCTGGGCCTGCTTCTCGCTCGACTCGGCCGAGGCCTTGCGGCGGATCTTGTCGTTGTCGGGCGCCTTCTTCATCGCGTTGCGGACGCCCTGGCTCGACCACTCCCGCTGGGTGCGGGCGCGCGAGACGAGGTCCTCCTTCTTGTCCGCGAAGTCCTCGTACTTCTCGCGGCGCTGGCGGCGGGCGGTCTCGCGCTCCTCCAGGAAGGCGTCGTAGCCGCCGCCGTAGACGGTGGTGGTGCTCTGCGCGAGGTCGAGCTCGAGCACGCGGGTGACGCTGCGGGCGAGGAACTCCCGGTCGTGGCTGACGAGCACCACTCCGCCGCGCAGGCCGCGGACGAACGCCTCGAGCCGCTCGAGGCCGTCGAGGTCGAGGTCGTTGGTGGGCTCGTCGAGAAGCACGACGTCGAAGCGGGAGAGCAGGAGAGCGGCGAGGCCGACGCGGGCCGCCTGGCCACCGGAGAGCGAGGTCATCAGGGAGTCGGCGGAGACGCCGCCGGTGCGGCCCGTCGGGTCGAGGGCGAGGCCGAGGTCGGCGAGGACGACCGGGGTCCGCTCGTCGAGGTCGGCGGCGCCGCTCGCCAGCCAGCGGTCGAGGGCGAGCGCGTAGCGGTCGGCGATGCGGCCGTCGGGGTCGGGCTCGGCCAGCGCGGAGGCGGCCGCGTCGAGCTCGGCCGAGGTCTCCGCGGCCCCGGTGCGGCGGGCGATGTAGCCGGCGACGGTCTCGCCCTCGCGGCGCTCGTGCTCCTGGGGCAGCCAGCCGACGAACGCGTCGCCGGGCGCGAGTACGACGCTGCCGTCGAGCGGGGCGGTCTCGCCGGCGAGGATGCGCAGGAGGGTGGACTTGCCCGCTCCGTTCGCGCCGACGACGCCGACGACGTCGCCCGGGGCGACCGTGAGGTCGAGGCGGTCGAACAGGGTGCGGTGCGCGTAGCCTCCGGAGAGGCCCTTGGCGACGAGGGTGGCGGTCACCGGTCCAGCGTAGGCGGGCGGGCCGCCGGCACCGGCCCCCGGTCGCTAGACGCTCTGATTGCACGCGAGTCTAGGATGGCCGGATGAGCGAGACGACGGTCCGAGGCGGCGCCGGCTACTGGTACCCGGACGAGTCCTCGACGCGACGTGCCGTCGAGGTGCTCAGCGCGATGCGCGGGTACCGCGTCTCCGAGGTGGCGATGCGCCGCCGCACGCGCGAGAAGATGGCGATGGGCGAGACCGACCTGATCGCGATCCAGTTCCTGCTGCGGCGCCAGCGCGAGGGCGACCTCGTCAGCGCCAAGGATCTCGCCGCGCACCTCTCGATCTCCTCCGCCTCGACCACCGTGCTGATCGACCGGCTCGTGCGCAGCGGGCACCTGGTGCGGAAGCCGCACCCCAGCGACCGCCGCGGCATCGTCGTCGAGGCGACGGTCGACAGCGATCAGGAGGTCCGCGAGACGCTGCAGGAGATGCACCGCCGGATGCTCGAGATCGCGGAGGACCTCGACGCGGGCGAGGCCGAGGTCGTCGTCAACTTCCTCCGCCGGATGGGCGCCGCGGTCGACGAGATCGACGCCGCCGCGGACGACGAACCCGAGAAGTAGCTAGACATTCTAGTAAAGAGCCGGACTAGGGATAGGCTGGCGTCATGGGTCAATTCCTCTACGGCACACCGCCGGCCGTGATCGAGATCGAGGACCGGACCCTCGCCCACCTGCAGATCGTCGTCTACGCGAAGTTCCGGCGCGACGAGCGCTTCAGCCTCACTCTCGACTCGATGCCCGAGGGGGCCCGCGGCCGCCACTCGTTCTGGATGAACCCGAACATCGCCCTGCAGTTCCACTTCGCCGGCAGCCGCCAGCCCACGATCAACCCGTCCTGGGTCGAGGTGCTGATGGACGCGGCGAACGGCGGCGGCGGGCTGCGGCTGCTGCCCGAGCCGCACGCCTGATCCGCGCCGCACGCCTGCTCCCGAGCGTCGTCCGGCATCGCAGCGCCCTGCACGTCTCCTAGGGTGGATCCGTGCGCCCGGGGGTGGGCGCGACGAGGGGGAGCACATGCGCGCACGAGTTCTGGGAGGCGCACTGCTCGCGCTGGTGGCCGCGGGGGTGCTCGCCGGCTGCTCCGCGCCGGCTCCTGCGCCCACGGTGACGGTCTTCGCGACGGCGACGCCGACTCCCGATCCGACCGTCACTGCCGCACTTCCGCAGTCGACCGCCACGGTGTTCGTGCCGGTGCCGGAGGCGACCGTCACCTTCACCCCGAACGACGTGCCCGTGATCCCCGAGACGGCGTTCGCCGTCGACAACGGCGCGATCCCGGGAGCGAGCGGGGAGCCGACGACGAACGGCGCGGGGGACATCGTGACCTACACCGTGGTCGAGGGCGACTCGTTCTTCGACATCGCCCAGCGCTTCGGGATCCCCGTGCAGCAGCTCCTGCGGATGAACCCCGGAGTCGCGGGGGCGGGCGAGGCGGTCTACATCGGCAACGTCATCAACCTCGACGCGAACTACCTGGGCTGACCGCCGGCGCCGCTTCGATCGCCGGCTCGGCGCCGGGCGCTACTCCGACTTCGGCAGCAGGTGGAAGGCGAGCGCGAGCGACGCCGAGATCATCAGGATCCCGCCGAAGAAGAGGAACCCGGCGAGATCGGGCAGCAGGAACGAGTTGCCGAGCACCAGGATGCCGCCGAGGAACAGCACGAAAGAGAGGACGACGCCCAGACCAGTCATGCCCTCATCGTACGGGGCGCGGGGCGGGAAGGGCGCCCGGCCTCAGGGCATCAGGAGCGCTCGCAGCTCGTCCGCGCCCGCGGCCACCGCGATGGTGCCGACCGCCTCGAGCGGGGAGCCGTAGCCCCACTCGACCATGATCGTCGGCACCCCGTGCGCGGCGGCGCCGTGCACGTCGTGCTCGCGGTCGCCGACCATGACCGGCGTGGAGAGGTCGACGCCGATCTCGCGGAGGCGGCGCAGCGCCTCCTCGACGACGTCCGCCTTCGCGCTGCGGACCTCGTCCTCGGAGGCGCCGCAGATGATCGTGAAGTGCTGCGCGAGGCCGTAGTGCTCGAGGACCCGGCGCGCGGCGGACTCCGGCTTCGAGGTGGCGAGCGAGAGCGGGATGCCGGCGGCGGCGATGCCCGCCAGCAGCTCCGGCAGGCCGGGGTAGACGCTGGAGTCGAAGAGGCCGCCCGCGTTGTAGCGACGGCGGTAGACGACGAGGGCGGCCTGCGCCTCATCGACGCTCATCCCGCCGAGCTCGCGGAACGCGTCGAGCAGCGGCGGTCCGACGTAGGCGAGCAGCTCGACGGGGGTGGGCACCGGGCGGCCGAGCTCGACGAAGGTGTCGACGAGGGTGCCGGTGATGCCGGGCGCCGAGTCGGTGATCGTGCCGTCGAGATCGAAGAGGATGCAGCTCCAGGTCGCCTCGATGCCGGGCTGCGCGTCGGGCGCGAGAGTGGTGTCGGACATGGCGGGCTCCTGCCCTCGGAGGGACGTCGTGATCCCGGCGGTGTGCCCCGTCGGGGGGAACACTCTACGGTGCCGCGGCGTCGAGGGACTGCTCGATGAACGACCGGGCGACGACCTGGGCGATCGAGCCGGCGTCGAGCTGGACGGCGACGAAGTCGGCGGTGCGGATCAGCGCGAACGCCTCGCGGCCGGGCAGGACCAGCATCTGCACGCGCGGGTGCTGCTGCCGGGGGACGGCGGCTCGCAGCTCGTCGGTCGAGGTGAACAGCGGGAGCACCTGCTCGCCGGTGGTCGTCGCGACCACGCGCACGTGCGGCACGCCACCGGGCTGCGAGCCGGTCACGTCGACGACGAGCGAGCCCTCGAGGCAGGCGGCCAGGAGGCGCTCGACCCCCTCCGCGGTCGCGTCGGCGACCAGTGCCTCGAGCGCTTCGCGCGCCGCGGTGTTGCGGTACGGGCCGGGTCGCGACGGGCGGGCAGGGGGTCCGTTCCTCCGTGGCATGTCTTCACGGTATCCGGGTTCGCGCCATCTCTCGAATCCATCGCGACAATCGCGCGCATTCGATGTCCGAGTGCGCTATACGACGGATGCCGGAGAGATGAGCCGATTCTCAGGCGGATTGCGACGCTTATCCTGAGTATCGGCGCAGATGACGACGGAGAATCGGGCGAATGGCGCCGATAAGTGCTCGACCGCCGACAAGAAGGGGTAATGTCTCCTCCTGTCAGTGACATCCAGGAGGAAAAGTGGCCCAGAAGATCACGCTTGTCGACGATATCGACGGAACCCCTATCGACTCCGGGGACGGCGGCACCGTCCGCTTCAGCATCGACGGAGCCAACTACGAGATCGACCTCGGTCCGGACAACATCGCCGAGCTGCACTCCGTGCTCGAGAAGTTCGTCTCGAACGGCCGCCGTGTCGGCTCGCGCCCCGCTGCCGCCACGTCGGTCGCCTCGGCGTCGAAGAGCGACCCCAAGCAGCTGAAGGCCGTCCGCGAGTGGGCGAATGCCAACGGACACCAGGTGTCCGACCGCGGACGCATCCCCGCCGAGGTCCAGGCCGCCTACGCCGCCGCTCACAAGTAGAGCCGCGCCGGGCGCACCGAGAGGTCGCGCCCGCATCGTCGAAAGGCCCCGTCGATCCGTCGACGGGGCCTTTCGCGTGCTGTTCTCCGCGACCGCTCGTGGATTCTCGCGGAGCCCCTGGAAAGGGGGACGCGAGCGCTAGAAGAGGCGCGTGTGCGAATCGTCGACGCCGCGCATCGACTCGTAATCGAGCACGACGCAGCGGATTCCGCGGTCCTGCGCGAGGGTCCTCGCCTGCGGCTTGATCTCCTGCGCCGCGAAGACTCCGGTGACCGGAGAGAGGTGCGGATCGCGATTCATCAGCTCGAGATAGCGGGTCAGCTGCTCGACGCCGTCGATCTCTCCTCGGCGCTTGATCTCGACCGCCACGGAGGCGCCGCTCGAATCGCGGGCGAGGATGTCGACCGGTCCGATCGCCGTCATGTACTCGCGCCGGACGAGGGTGTGGCCCTCGCCGAGCAGATCGATCTGCTCGGCCAGCAGGCGCTGCAGGTGCGCCTCGACGCCGTCCTTGATCAGGCCGGGATCGACGCCGAGCTCGTGCGCCGAATCGTGCAGGACCTCGTGGATCGAGACGACCAGGGCGTCGCCGGTCTTGCGGTGCGTGACCGTCCACTGCTCGTGGACGCCGGCCGCGCGGGCGTCCTCGTCGGGCTCGCCGGTGCTGAGGGTGCACGGGGGGCTCATCCAGTTCAGCGGCTTGTAGGAGCCGCCGTCGGAGTGCACGAGGACGCTGCCGTCGGCTTTGACCAGCAGCAGGCGGGTGGCGAGGGGGAGGTGGGCGCTGAGACGGCCGGTGTAGTCGACGGAGCAGCGCGCGATGACGAGACGCACCCGTCGAGGATAGACGGGGGCGGTCGGGGGTGGTCGGACGGGTGGGTCTCGATACGCCCCTGCGGGGCTGCTCGACCAGCATGAAGGGGGGCCGGCGGACTCCCCCTGACGGGTGAGGCCGCGGCCTTTGCTGATCGAGTAGCCCTCGCAGAGGGCGTATCGAGATCCGGCGATGTCCGCAGGGCGGAGTGCAGGCTCGTCGTGCTGGGGACGGTGGCTCTCGATACGCCCCGGCGGGGCTACTCGACCAGCATGCTGGGGGCCCCTGCGGGGCTGCTCGACCAGCATGCAGGGGGCCCCTGCGGGGTCAGGCCATGCGGAGGACGTTGCCGGTGACGCGGCGGCCGGCGGGGGAGACGAGGTAGGAGACGAGGTCGGCGACCTCGTCGGGGCGGGCGACGTCGAAGAAGGCGTCGTTCGCGGCGACGGCGGCGTGGACGTCGTCGGTGACCCAGCCGGTGTCGGTGACGGGCGGGTGGACCGCGTTGGCGGTGACGCCGAGCGGGCTGAGCTCGAGCGAGGCGGAGATCGTGTAGTTCACCAGCGCGGCCTTGGCGGCGCCGTAGGAGACCTCGCCGGGGAAGCCGCGCTCGCCGCCCGAGGTGAGCGTGACGATCCGCCCGCCGTGGCCGCCGCGGCGCTCCAGGCGCTCGGCGAGCTCGGCGATCAGCAGCGCGCCGGCGCGGGCGTCGATGGCGAGCACTCGGTCGATGCTCGCGGCGTCGACGCGGCGCTGGGGGCGGCCCATCCAGTCGTTCGGGCGGGTGCGGAAGGTGTCGATGACGGAGCCGGTGGCGTTGTGCACGAGGACGTCGACCGGGCCGAGCGACTCCTCTGCGGCGTCGAGGAGCAGGGCGGCGGAGGCGGCGTCGCGGAGGTCGGCGGAGACGGCGCGGGCGCGGCCACCCGCGGCGCGGATCTGCTCGGCGACCTGCTCGCCGTCGGTGCGGTGGGCGAGACGCTGGCGCTCCGGCTCGTACTCCGGCAGATCCTCGGCGAGGAAGGCGACCAGCACGGCCAGACCATCGGCGGCGAGGCGCGCGGCGATCGCGGCGCCGATGCCGTGGTTCGCGCCGGTGACGACGGCGACGCGGCAGGGCTCGAGGCCGGGGGCGCTCATGCTCGCGCGCCGTCCTGCACGCGCTCCGCGGGCTCCTTCTGCGGGCGGGCGGCGGGTGAGGCGAGACCGGCGAGGACGACGAGCGCGAGCACCAGGAACAGCGCGTTGAGGAGGCCGAAGTGCTCGCCGAGGAAGCCGATCGCGGGCGGGCCGACCAGGAAGGCGACGTAGCCGAGCATCGCGACGGCGCTGACCCGGGCCGCCGAGTGCGGGCCCTCGGCCGCGGCGGACATGCCGACCGGGAAGCCGAGCGAGCAGCCCAGTCCCCAGGCGACCGCTCCGGCGATGACGAGGCCGTCGACCGGAGCGAGGATGAAGAGCAGGATGCCGACGATCGCCAGCCCGGCGGACGCGCGGAGCACGGGCACGCGGCCGAAGCGGTCGAGCACGGGGCCGCCGAGCACCCGGCCGACGGTCATCGCGGCGACGAAGACGCCGAAGACGACGGCGGCGGTGGTCTTGTCGGTGCCGTGGCCGTCCACCATCGCGAGGGTCAGCCAGTCGTTGGCCGATCCCTCTGCGAAGGCCATGCCCAGCATGATCAGGCCGATCAGCACCAGGCGGCGGTCGCGCCAGACGCCGAGCGAGGCGGCGACGCGCTCGCGGACCGGCGCCTTCGCGACGACGGCGACCCCGGAGGTGTCGAGCTCGTCGCGGACGGGGACGAAGCGGATCGCGACGGAGACGGTGATCACCACGACGACGGCGACGCCCGAGAGGTGCGCGGCCACCGGCACGGTGAGCGCGGAGGCCGCGGCGCCGAGGATCGCGCCGAGGACGGTGCCGAGGCTGAAGAAGGCGTGGAAGAGCGGGAGCAGGGTCTTGCCGAAGGCCTTCTCGTTCGCGGAGCCCTCGACGTTCATCATCACGTCGACCGCGCCGTTGCCGAAGCCCAGCAGGACCATGCCCGCGAAGGCGAGGGGGAGCGCGCCGAACGCGTCCGCCGCGAGGCCCAGGAGCGCGAGACCGGAGGAGCAGACGACGAGTCCGGCGACCATGCCGCGGCGGGCGCCGAGCGCCGACATGATCGCGGTGGAGAGGCTGAGGCCGACGATCGCGCCGATCGACATCGAGAGGATCAGGAGGCCCACGCCGGAGGTGGGGAGCTGCAGCTCGTCGCGGATGGCGGGGGTGCGCGAGACCCAGGTCGCGATCGAGAGGCCGCTCAGCACGAAGATCGTGAAGACGGCGTTGCGCCACGCGACGAGCTGCGGGCGGCTGAGGGCGGAGGTCGAGGGCATGCGGGGTCCTGGCTGATCGCGGGGCGGTCGTGGGGGCCTGATCGACGATGATCGAATCGATTCGATGCGGGCCGGTCTAAGCTATCCGGAACGCCGGGACCGGTCAAGGACGGGTCGCCGGGCGCCGGCCCTCCGGGTCGGGGACGAGGAGCACCGTGGAGTCGAGCAAGGCCGTGGAGTCGAAGAGCGGCGGATCGCCGACGTCGCGCCCGACCCTCGCGCGGGTCGCGAGCCGGGCGGGCGTGTCGCCGTCGACGGCGTCGCTCGTGTTCAGCGGCTCCGGACCGGTCGCGGCGTCGACCCGCGAGCGGGTGCTGCAGGCCGCCGCCGAGCTCGACTACGCCGGACCGGACCCGCGGGCGCAGTCGCTCCGGCGCGGGCGCTCGGGGATCGTCGGGGTCGTCGTCGACGAGCGCGTGCTGCACGCCTTCCGCGACCCGATCAAGATCGCGATGCTCGACGGCATCGCCGACGTGCTCGGCGGGGCCGGCGCGGGCATCCTGCTGCTCACCGAGACCGAGGGGGGCTCGGGGCTGCTGGCGACGGCGCCGGTGGACGCGATGATCCTGGTCGGCTGCAGTCCCTCCGTCGACGACTCCGTGGCGGTGCTGCGGCGCCGCGGCGTGCCGGTCGTGGTGGTCGAGGGGGTCTCCGACCTCGGCGCTGCGGTCGTCTCCCTCGACAACCGGGAGGCGACCCGGACGCTCGCTGAGCACCTTCGGGAGCTCGGGCACGAGCGCGTCGCCGTCGTCTCGCTGCCCTTCGCGAAGGACCGCCGCCGCGGCGCGATCCCGGCGGACTGGCGGTCGAGCCCGAGCATCACCGCGGTCGAGCGGCTTCTCGGGGCGCAGGACGTGTTCGGCGACCTGGCGGTCGTCGCGGCGGGGGCGAGCACGGTCGACGAGGGGGTCGCCGCCGGGCGGGTGCTGCTCGATGCCGCCCAGCCGCCGACGGCCGTGATCGCGCAGAGCGATCTGCTGGCGGCCGGGGTCGTCCTCGCGGCCGAGCAGCTCGGGCTGCGGGTGCCGGCCGAGGTGTCGGTGGTCGGCTTCGACGGGGTGCAGGTCCCGGGGCTCGCGGCCGAGTACGACCTGACGACGATGGTGCAGCCCGCGGTCGAGAAGGGCCGGGCTGCGGCGCGCGCCGTCCTCGCGCTGATCGCCGGCGACGAGGCCGAGCCGGTGCGCTTCACCTCCGTCTTCCACCGCGGCACCACGAGCGCGCCGCCGCGCTGACTCCCTCCGCGAGATGCCACTTATGAGCGGATTCTGCGGCGTGTCGGGCTCATAAGTGGCATCTCGCGGGAGGGGGCGGACGCGGGGGTCGCCGGGAGTTGTGCACAGGGTTGTCCACAGGGTGTTCGAAACTTCGTTCGAGGGTCAACGGAGCCAGACGTCGCCGCGGAAGCGGAGGCCGAGGGTGAGCGCGCGGGCGCCGAGGAAGCCCGCGGCGTAGGCGATCCAGAGGGCCAGGAGGCGCCAGTCCTCGGGTGCGAGGGGCGCGAGGAGGGCCAGCGGGGCGAGGACGGCGAGGTTCACGAGGCCGCTCAGGGCGAGGTAGCGGCCGTCGCCGGCGCCGATCAGCACGCCGTCCAGGACGAACACGAAGCCGCCGAGCGGAGCCGTCAGGCCGACCACGACGAGGGCGGCGGGGAGCAGGCGGAGCACCTCGGGGTCGCTCGAGAAGACGAACGGGAGCACTCCGCTCGTCGCGACGATGACCGCTCCGAGGGCGACTCCCGCGCCGATTCCCCAGGTCACACAGCGTTTCGCGACCGCTCGGGCGCGCGCCGGGTCGCCCTCGCCGAGGAGGCGGCCGAGCAGCGCCTGCGCCGCGATCGCAACGGCGTCGAGGGCGAAGGCGACCGTGGAGAACAGCGTCATCGCGACCTGGAACGCGCCGAGCTCCTCCGCGCCGAGAGAGCCGGCGACCGCGACGGCGAGCAGGATGGCGGCGCGCAGCGAGGCGGTGCGCAGCAGCAGCCAGCCGCCCGAGCCGGCGGAGGCGCGCAGCCCGGCCGGGTGCGGGCGCAGCGGCGCTCCGACGCGGCGGGCGAGCCGCAGGGCGATCACCGCGTAGGCGCCGAACATGCCCCACTGGGCGATCACCGTCCCCAGGGCGGACCCGGTTATCCCCAGGCCGGCGGGGTAGATCAGCACGGCGTTCAGGGCCGCGTTCACCGCGAATCCGCCGCCCGCGATGATCAGCGGAGTGCGGGTGTCCTGGAAGCCGCGGAGCAGCCCGGTCAGGGCGAAGACGCCGAGCATCGCGGGGATGCCGGCCATGCTCACCGAGAGGTAGCGGACGCCCGCATCGGCGACCGCGGGCTCGGCGCCGAAGAGACCGATCAGGGCGGGAGCGGCGATGGCTCCGGCGACCGCGATGACCGCGCCGAGGGCGAGCGCGAGCCAGCCGCCGTCGATGCCGGCCGCGACGGCACGGCGCTCGTCGCCCTCGCCGAGCGCGCGGCCGACCCGGGGAGTGGTGCTGTAGGCGAGGAACACCATCAGGCCGACGATCGTCTGCAGCACCGCTCCGCCGAGGGCGAGGCCGGCGAGCGGCACAGCGCCGAGGTGGCCGACGAGGGCGGAGTCGGTGAGCAGGAACAGCGGCTCGGCGATCAGCGCCCCGAGCGCGGGCACGGCGAGCCGCAGGATGCTGCGGTCGAGGGTGCGGCGGTCGGTGGTGGTCACCGCTCGACGGTAGCGGGGCGGGCGGGGTGCGCGGGCGGTGTGGGCGTGCGGTGGCTACGGTGGAGGCACCCCGGACGGAACGAGCACCATGGCATCCCGCACTCCCCGCCTCGGCCTCGGCCTGGCCGCCGTCGGGCGACCGGCCTACATCACCGCCGGGCGGGACGGCGATCTCGGGCCCCCGGAGGGGCGCAGCGTCGACGCCCTCCGCGCGCGGTCGCACGAGCTGCTCGACACCGCGTGGGGTCTCGGCGTCCGCTTCTTCGACGTGGCCCGCTCGTACGGGCGCGCGGAGGAGTTCCTCGGCGGGTGGCTGGCGGAGCATCCGGAGCGGCGCGCCGAGCTGACGGTCGAGTCGAAGTGGGGCTACGAGTACGTCGGCGACTGGGCGATGGACGCTGAGGTGCACGAGCGCAAGGAGCACTCGGTCGCGATGCTCGAGCGCCAGTGGTCGGCGACCCTCGCGGCGCTGGGCAGCGCGCCGGACCGCTACCTCGTGCACTCGATCACGCCGGAGAGCCCGGCGCTCGTGGACCGGGCGCTGCTCGACCGGCTGCGCGGGCTCGCCGGGTCGGGAGTCGCGGTCGGGCTGTCGACGAGCGGACCGGAGCAGGCGCGGACGATCCGGCTCGCCCTGGCGATCCCGGACTCGCCGTTCAGCACGGTGCAGACGACCTGGAACCTGCTCGAGCGCTCGGCCGGGGCGGCGCTCGCCGAGGCGCACGACGCGGGGTGGACCGTGGTGGTCAAGGAGGCGCTCGCGAACGGGCGGCTGGTCGGCGGCCGGGCGCCGGAGGTGCTGCGGGGGCTGCCGGGGGTTCCCGAGGAGCTCGCGCTCGGTGCGGCGCTCGGGCAGCCGTGGGCCGACGTGGTGCTCAGCGGGGCGGCGACTCCGGGGCAGCTGCGGGAGAACGTGCGCGCGCGGGCCGGCGCGGTGCCGGAGGGGCTGCCGACGCAGGATCCGGGGGAGTACTGGGCCGAGCGGTCGGCGCTGGCCTGGCGCTGACGCGCGGGGCGGGTGCGCGGCTCGGGAGGACCTCGGGCTCGCGGAATCGGGGTCGGCTCGCGGGATCGGGCGGTTCCGGCGTGCCGGAGGTGGATTCGCGTGCCGGAGGTCTGCCGGAGTCGGGTTCGGCTCGTGGAACGGGGTCGGGCTCGTGGGATCGGGCGGTTTCGGCGTGCCGGAGGTGGTTTCGCGTGCCGGAGGTCGGCCGGGGTCGGGTTCGGCTCGTGGAATGGGGTCGGGCTCGTCAGATCAGGTGGTTCTGGCGTGCCCGAGGTGGTTTCGCGTGCCGGAGGTCGGGTGGCGTCGGTTCGGCTCGCGGAGTGAGGTCCGGCTCGTGGGATCGGGCGATTTCGGCGTGCCGGAGGTGGATCCGCGTGCCGGAGGTCGGCCGGGGTCGGGTTCGGCTCGTGGAACGGGGTCGGGCTCGTGGGATCGGGTGGTTCCGGCGTGCCCGGGGTGGTTCCGCGTGCCGGAGGTCGGGTGAGGGGCGAGCGGGTCAGCGCGGTATCGAGATCCGGCGTGGTGGGGACGGTGGGTCTCGATACGCCCTTGCAGGGCTACTCGACCAGCATGTGCTCGATACGCCCCTGCGGGGCTGCTCGACCGGCGTGCGAGCGGCGGGCGGGGCGCTTCATGCTGATCGAGTAGGCCGCGGAGCGGGCGTATCGAGATCCGCGTCACCGGGAGTCGGGTCTGCAGTCCCGCACTGCTGACAGGGTGGGTCTCGATACGCCCCTGCAGGGCTACTCGACCAGCATGTGCTCGATACGCCCCTGCGGGGCTACTCGACCAGCATGTGCTCGATACGCCCCTGCGGGGCTACTCGACCAGCATGTGCTCGATACGCCCCTGCGGGGCTGCTCGACCGGCAGGGTCGAGCATCCCGTGCGGCGGGCCGCTCGATCGGCGGCTACGTGGTCTTCACCGCGTTGTCGCCGTGGTTGCCGATGACCTCGTAGGCGGTGCTGCCGACGGCGCGGACGGGCTTGGCGTTGACGTGGCCGGTCGCCCACTGGTTGCCGAGGACGGAGACGGCGCGGGCGTTGAGGGCCTCGACGCAGTGGGTCCAGCCGGAGCCGGCGTCCTCGCAGGCGAAGATGTTGCCGGTGATGCTGAAGCCGACGGTGCGGGCGGTCGGCGAGACGCCGAGGATCGCGATGGCGGGGTAGGTGTTCGCCGCGGCCTTGCCCCCGTTGCTGATCGCATTGCCGACGATCTGGATCTGCGCGAGGTCCTCGGTCAGCCACGGCGGCATCGTGTAGACGAGGGACTGCCGGCGCGCCCCCTCCATGATGTTGTTCGCGATGGTGATGCGGCGGTTGCCGCGCAGCTCGATGTTGATCTGCGGCGAGCCGTCGAGGTGGTTGCCGAGGATCCGGATCGGGCCGCCCTCGATCGAGAGGTCGGCGTAGCTCGCGCCGACGTTGTTCTCCACGATCCAGGAGTCGATCATACGGTAGCCGGTCCAGATGCCGGTGCCGGTGCACTGGTCGATGCTGCAGCGCTGGATGCGGTTGAGCAGGCCGAGGTCGCCGAAGGTTCCGTCGTTCAGGCGCATGCCGTAGTCGGTCCAGCCGTAGAGCTGCAGCGAGTCGAGCACCGTCTTGTCCAGGTGCGCGGAGACGCAGGGCGAGCCGAGGCCGTTCGCGTCGAGGATCAGGTTGTCGAAGCGGCAGGCGGAGAAGGCGCCGGTGACGACGGGGGCGTTCGTCAGCGAGCGGATCCGGGTGGACAGCTCGCCCGCGCCGCGGAAGGCGATGCTCGCCAGGCCCTCGGCGCGGCCGATCGATCCGGCGATGCGGTAGATGCCGCGCGGGAAGTACACGACACCGCCGTAGCTGGCGACGGCCGCGTCGATCGCGGCGTCGATGGCGGGCAGGTCGTCCGTGCTGCCGTCGCCGGTCGCGCCGTAGTCCTGGACGTTGAAGACGAGCTCGCCCTTGGCGACGGGGCGCTCGCCGGAGACGGTGCGCACCGCCTCCGGCAGCTGGGCGACGGGGACGGTGGCCGTGGAGTCGAGGCCGGCGACTCCGCCCGGGGAGGCGATCTCGGAGTGCAGGACGGGGTCGGAGGGGGCGGTGCCGGCCGCGGCGGCGCCCAGGGGGGAGGCGAGGAGACTGCGACGGGTGAGGTCGGCGGTCAGTGCGGTGAGAGGGGGCATCCGCTCACAGTCGACCGGTCGGGGAGGCGGCGCCGACCTCCGAAGTGGGGCGTTGGGGCCGCAGGGATCGTCGACAGTCCGGCGGAGGCGGCGCGGAACGACCCACGGCCTAGCATGCCACCATGCCCCGTACGCGCGAGCTGAGCCTCCTCGATCTGGCGATCGCGGGCGCGCTGAGCCTCTTCGCGCTCGTGCTCATCGCCCGCGCGACTGCGCTGCTGATCATCACGCCGCCGGTCAGCTGGGCGTTCGTCGCCGCGTTCGGCGTGGCCGTCGCGCTCACTGCGGCGTTCCGGATCGCCCTCGGCCGCCGCTCGGGCATGCCGGTCGCCGGCCTGACGGTCACCCTCCTCGTGATCATGCAGCCGGAGGCCGACCCGTTCCGCCTGCTCGGCGTCTGGACGGCGGCGAGCCTGGTCACCCAGCTGCTGCAGACCCGGAACCTCGCGGTCGCGGGCTACGTCACGGGACTGGGGTCCCTCGCCGCGCTCCTCTACGTCACCGTCTTCCAGGCGGGGAGGGCCGTGCTGACGCCGCCGATCGCGCTGCTCGCGGCGAGCGCGCTCTTCCTCGCGGTCATCCTGCTCGTCGACCTCCTCCGCCAGCGCGGCCGCTGGGGGATGCAGTGGGAGCGGGGCTTCGGCGCCCTGTCGCCCAAGCGGGTCGGCTTCTACCTCGCCCTCGTCTGGCTGCTCAGCACGGTCGTCTGGCTCCTGGACGCCGTCGTCGTGCCGGCGATGGCGGGGGACCCCGCCATCGAGCAGAGCCCGATGGTCGTCCTGGTGGTCGGGGCGCTGGTCTTCGGCGTGGCGAAGCGGATCGAGGTGCGCGGCGTGCGGCGCCGGCTCGCCGGCGTGCTCGACGCGGCACTCGCGCTGCCCTGGGGGACCGTGGAGCAGGCGGAGCGGAAGATCGTCCGCCACGCGCTGACCTCGATCGAGGCGGACGCGATCGAGGTGCGCGACGAGCCCGCCTCCGGGCGGGAGATCGCCTCCGCCATGCTCCTGCCCGACGGCCGGACCCGGTACGTCGTCGCCTCGAAGCGGGTGAGCGCGATCCCCTTCAACGACGACGACGAGCAGATCCTCGACGCCCTCGCGCACATGGGCGCGGACACGCTGGGCACCCGCTACGACGTCGAGTCGCTGCGGCGCTCCGTCGACCACGACGCGCTGACCGGGCTGCCGAACCAGCGGGTGTTCCAGTCGGCGCTCGCCGCCGCCAACCGCGACCGGCGGCCGTTCGAGGGCATCGCGGTGCTCTTCCTCGATCTGGACGACTTCAAGGACCTCAACGACGGCCGCGGGCACCACGTCGGCGACAAGATGCTGCGCCTGGTCGGGGAGCGGCTCGCGGAGGTGGCCGACGAGGGCGGAGTCGCCGCGCGGGTCGGCGGCGACGAGTTCGCGCTGGTGCTGCGCGGACTCGACTCGGCCGAGGACGCGCGCCGGCGGGCGCAGGCCCTGGTCGAGCGGGTGAGCGAGCCGGCGACCGTCGACGGCGACACCCTCGCCCCGGTGGTGACCGTCGGCGTCGCGTTCTCGGCGCACGAGGAGACGGACCCGACGACCATCGTGATCGAGGCCGACCGCAGCATGCTCGCGCTCAAGCGCGGGCGGGGCCGCAGCGGCCGCGGGCGCTCGAGCAGCCTCGACGTCACCTCGGTGCTGACCGACCCGGTGCGCGAGGTGGCGTCGCGCGCCCTCCGCGACCGCACCCTCGACCTCGCCTTCCAGCCCGTCGTCGATCTCGGCACCGACCGGATCTGGGCCTACGAGGCGCTCGTGCGGCTGGAGGACCCGGTGCTCGGGCGGATCGACCCGTCCCTGCTGATCCGGACGGTGCGGCACGCCGGCCTGCTCGACGAGCTGACCGTGCAGGTGGTGGAGAAGGCGATGTCCGCCGCGGCCTGCTTCCGCGACTCCGGCGCCGGGGTGGAGTGCATGAGCGTCAACGCGGACCTGGAGCAGCTCGCCGCCGAGCGGCTCGGCCCGTACTTCGCCGCCGTGCCCGAGCGCTTCCCGGGCCTGCGGTTCTGCCTCGAGCTCAGCGAGGGGTCGCTCGCGGCGGCGACGGACGAGCTGCGCGCGCAGGCCCAGCTCCTGCGCGACGCGGGCGTGCTGCTGGCGCTGGACGACTTCGGCACGGAGGGCTCCTCGGCGCTCGCCGTGGCGACGTTCCCCCTCGACGTCGTGAAGCTCGACCGCGCCCTGATCGCCGATCTGACGACCGAGCTGCGCCAGCGCGAGATCGTCCGGGCGATGCAGTCGTTCGCGGTCGCGGTCGGGGTGCGGATGATCGTCGAGGGGGCGGAGGACGAGGAGACGGTCGCGGTGCTGCGCGAGCTCGGAGTGACCGATGTGCAGGGGTTCGTCTACGGCCGGCCTGACACTCGGACGGGGGCGGAGCAGCGGTTGCTCACCACCGGATCGGCTGTCGGCGACTGCCTAGACTGACGCCAGAACGGGGCGTCCTCTCCCGCACTTCCGCGGTCTCCCGCCGCTCCTCGTGCACGACCGTTCCACTCTCCATCCTCGAGCGCCGGACCTCCCGGACTCCCGTATGCCGATCGGAACCCCGCCCCATGGCTCCTTCGCTCCTGCCTCGACGCGCCTTCGTCCCGGTCCTCGTCCCGGTCCTCTGCCTCGGTCTCGTCCTCGGCGCCGCGACCTCCGCGTCCGCCGCCGACCTCGTCGATCCGGCCACCGGCGGCGTCGTCCAGGGCCTCGAGAGCGACGCCGTCGTCTCGGTCGCGGCCGGCTCCGAGCCGCAGTTCGTCACCGTCCCGGTCGCCGACGGGGTCGTGCCGACCCGCGTGATCGCGTCGCTCGCTCCGCTCGAGCCGCTCACCGGCACGCTCTCGGTCATCGTGTCGGGCCGGGTCGTGCAGACGCTCGACGCCGCCACCGCGACCGCGATCGACGCGCCGGTCCAGGCCTCCGACGTCGTGGACGGCGTGCTCGCGGTCGGCTTCCAGCTCGGCGGCTCCGGCGACTCGGGCGGCGCGCTCTGCGAGGTCGGGAGCGAGGTGCTGAGCGTCTCCGGCCTGGGTGTCGTCGTCGACGGCACCCCGACCGCGCCGACCACCGTCGGCGACTTCTTCCCGGACGCGGTCACCGGCGTCTCGATCGTCGTGCCCGACGGCGCCGACGACGCCCTGCGCGCCGCGGGCCTCTCGGCGGCGGCCTCGCTCGCCTCGCGCTACTCCTCCGGCACCGCGATCACCGTGTCGGAGGAGAGCGCGACCGAGGGCCGCCCGGCGCTGGACGCCGCGCAGGGCCGCATCGTGCGCTTCGCGGCGGGGGACGGCGACGTCGTCAGCGCGATCGGCGACGCCGGCGGGGTGCCCGAGCTGACCCTCACCGGGGCGGAGGCGGACCTCGCCGCGGCCGGCGCGGCGCTGGGCAGCGAGTACGCGGGCCTCGCCTCGAGCGCGACCACCACCGGTCTCGCGCAGAAGGTCGTCCCCTCGAGCTCGCTCGAGCACACGCTGGCCGACTTCGGCACCGAGCGCATCGCCCTCGGCAGCACCGGGGCGTCGACGAGCTACACGACGATCACGCAGTCCGCGTTCGGCGGGCCGGTCTCGAGCGTCGAGCTGAACCTCGTCGGCACGCACTCCGCCGTCCCCGAGGGGATCACCGCGACCGCCAACGTCTACTGGAACGACTTCCTGATCGGCTCGACGGTGCTGGGCCAGGACACCGACGTCGCGATGACGCTGCCGGTGCCGACCGGGCAGCTCAGCGCGTCCAACGGCCTCTCGGTGACGCTCTCGGCCGTGCGCGAGAGCGACGGCGCCTGCATCGGCTCGGCCGACTCCGTGCCGATCGAGTTCTTCGTCGACGGCGCGGGCTCGAGTGTCACCGGCGTCCGCGGCGAGTCCGCGGCGCCCGGCTTCGGCCGCTTCCCGCAGGCGTTCGGCGGCGAGCTCGCCGTCGCGTTCGGCGGCTCCGCGACCGGCGCCGACGCGCTGCGCAGCGCCGGCGACCTCGTCACCGCGCTGCAGCGGGTCGACTCCGACCCCCTCGCCGTCTCGGTCGTCGGGGTCGACGAGTTCGTCGACTCCGACCGCTCGGGGATCGTCGTCGGCGCGGGGACCGACGAGGCCGAGGCGCTGAAGACGCCGCTGCGCCTCGCCTCCTTCACCGCGATCGACGCCTCGCGCCTCAGCTACGGCGTCGGCACCGAGGCGCCCTACGCGGCCCTCGAGGCCTTCACCACGGACGGCCGCGACATCGTGCTGCTGGGCGGCTGGAGCGCCGACGGCGACGCGACGGCGTCCTCCGGACTGCAGTCCTCGATCGCCGGCTGGGCCGCGGAGGAGGGCTGGACCTCGCTGTCCGGGAACCTCGCCGTCTCCGGTTCGGCCGAGTCCGACCCGGTCGCGATCGACAGCAACGAGATCACGCCGCAGGACGAGGTGAAGGACGACTACTCCTCCTACGCGATCTGGTTCGTGATCGCGGTCGTGGTGATCGGCCTGCTGATCCTCCTCGGCTGGCTGGCGCGCCGCCGCCGGTCGCGGAAGGTCGCCGCCTACGTCGACGCGCAGGAGCGTGCGGCCGGCGAGCCCGCGGCCGCCGACTCCGCACCCGCCTCCGCGCCGGCCGCGGAGGGCGACCACCCCGCCGCGCGCCACTCCTCGACCGACTGACCGAGCGCATGACCAGCACGATCGCCGCCCCGCCGCCGGTGGCCGGCGCGCCCGCCCGCCTCCCCGGGTGGCGGGAGGCGTGGGCCCGCCTCGGCCGGCCGGTCACCGGGCGGCAGGTGCCCGGCACGGTCGTGATCCTGGTGGTCTCGCTGCTGGTGGGCTTCGCGGCCTGCCTGGTGACCACCTCCTCCGGGATCAACCTCGCCTACGCGGACACCCAGAGCCACCTCGCGATCTCGCGGCGCATCTTCGACTCGAAGGCGCCCGGCTTCACCCAGCTCGGCACGGTCTGGCTGCCGGTGCCGAGCCTGATCCTGATCCCGTTCGTGCAGTCGCTCTGGCTCTGGCACACGGGCTGGGCCGCCGGGCTGCTCGGGATGATCTGCCTGGCCGGCACGGCCTGCGGCGTCTACCGGATCTCGGCGCGGGTGGGCCACCTGCGCGCCGGCCGGCTCACCGCGGTGCTGCTGGTGCTGGCGAACCCCGGCGTGCTCTACGCCTTCTCGACGGCGATGACGGAGCCGGTGCTGATCGTCACGATGGTCGGCTGCTTCTCAGGGCTGGCGCACTGGGTCACCAGCCGGCGCAACCTCAGCGCCGGCGAGATGATGGTCTTCTCCGGCCTGCCCGCCGCGGCCGCGACGCTCTCGCGCTACGAGGGCTGGGTGCTCGTCTTCGGCGGCACGTTCGTGGTGCTGATCGTCGCCTGGCGGAAGAAGCGCTCCTTCTTCTACGCGATCAAGATGGCGAGCGCCTTCGGGATCCTGCCGCTGATCGCGATCGTCTGGTGGCTGGTGTACAACTTCGCCGTCTACAGCAACCCGCTCGAGTTCATGAACGGCCAGTACTCGGCGGCGAACCTGCAGAAGGCGGTCGCCGACGCGGGACTGCTCGCCTACCAGGGCAACGCGGGGCTCACGCTCTGGTCGTACAACTGGGCGGTGCTCGAGACCTCCGGTCTGCTGACCGTCGCGCTCGGCCTCGCCGGCGCGCTCGTCCTGGCGTGGCGGCGCGGGATCTCGGACGACGCGCTCGTGATCTGGCTGATGATCGTCTCCTACGCCTTCTCGCTGCTGAGCCTCTACCTCGGCCAGACGCACATGAACAACGACCAGACCCTGCCGACGAACTGGTGGAACAACCGCTACGCGCTGTCGGTGCTGCCGTTCCTCGCGGTGCTCGGTGCCGTGCTGGTCGACGCGCTGCGGCGGGTGCCGCGGATCGGCGCGGGCGCGCTCGGCCTCGTGCTGGTGCTGCTCGGCGCGCAGACGGCCTGGTGGGTGCAGGACCTGGACCGCAACGCGGTCATCGCGGAGGCGACCGGCTACGTCTCGATCAAGGAGGCGTCGGGTGCGACCGCCGCGGCCCGGTTCCTGAGCGAGAACTACGACGGCGGCGGCATCCTGATCGACGAGAGCGCGGCCGGCAACGCGCTGCTGCCCGAGATCGGCGTGCCGCTCGCCGAGTACTACAACCGCTCGGCCGGCGAGCTGTTCGACGAGGCGCTCGCCGCCCCGTACACGCACGCCAAGTGGGTCTTCGTGACCACCGCGGACGCCCCCGAGCTGAGCGAGACCGGCGTCGCCGACCTCGTCTACGACGCGATCACCCGCGACTCCTCCTTCGACACCCGCTACCGGCCGGTGTTCGCGCAGGGGATCTACGTCATCTACGAGCGGCTCGGAGGCTGACCATGGCGACGACGACGCCCCGGGTGGGCGAGATCCTGCTCTCCCGCGGACTGATCACGGCCGAGCAGCTCGACGAGGCTCTGCGCCGCCAGGAGCGCGAGGGCGGTCTGCTCGGCCGGCACCTCGTCATCGACGGCGCCGTCACCCGGCGCGAGATGTACGGCGCGCTCGCGGAGCAGTGGGACGCGCCGATGCTCGACCTGGTCGAGGAGCCGCCGGGGGCCGCGCTGCTGGCCCGCATCGGCGCCTCCACCCTGGTCGGCGCGGGCTGGGTGCCCTGGCGGGTGCTGCCCGACGGGACCGGTGTCATCGCGACCTCCGTGCCGCCGACCGAGGCGATGCTCGCCGAGGCGCGGGAGATGCTCGAGGTCGAGGTCGTCAGCGTGCGCACCACGACCGACTGGGACATCTTCCAGGCCGTCGAGAGTGCCTGCCGCGCCGCGCTGCTCTTCGGCGCGGCCGACTCGCTCGCGGTGCAGAGCGGTGACGAGTCGGCCAAGTCGGGGCTGCGCCGCTGGCAGGTGATCACTCCGCTCGTGGTCGCCGCGATCGTGATCGTCGGAGCGGTGCTGGCGCCGAGTCTCACCTTCGTGATCGTGCTCGCCTCAGCCAACCTGCTGTTCCTCATGAACATCGCCTTCAAGGCGCTGGCCGGCCTGCGCGCGCCGCTCAACCAGAGCTCGGTGCGCGCGTGGGAGGAGGAGGTGGCGCTCGAGCGCGGCCGCCGCGGGCTGGACGTCTCGCCGCCGCGGATGACGGACGACGAGCTGCCGATCTACACGATCCTCATCCCCGCTTATAAAGAGGCCAACATCATCAGCAAGCTGCTGGTGAACATCGGCGCCCTCGACTACCCGAAGGCCAAGCTCGAGGTGCTCGTGCTGCTCGAGGCCGACGACGACGAGACGATCTCGGCGGTGCGCCGGATGAGCCCGCCGGAGTACGTGCGGATGGTGATCGTGCCCCCGGGCGGCCCGCAGACCAAGCCGCGCGCCTGCAACTACGGCCTCAGCTTCGCCCGCGGCGAGTTCGTGGTGATCTACGACGCCGAGGACCGGCCCGACCCCGACCAGCTGCGCAAGTGCGTGCGGCTGTTCCGCGAGGACACGTTCGAGCGCGAGCACGTGGATCCGGAGCAGAAGCAGCTCGTCTGCCTGCAGGGGGCGCTGAGCTACTTTAACGCCGACTACAACGTGCTCACCCGGATGTTCGCGGTCGAGTACGCGCACTGGTTCGGCGCGATGCTGCCGGGCCTCGACCAGTCGCACCTGCCGATCCCGCTCGGCGGCACCTCGAACCACTTCGAGACGCGCGTGCTTCGCGAGCTCGGCGCCTGGGACCCGTACAACGTGACGGAGGACGCCGACCTCGGCCTGCGCGTGGCCGCGCACGGCTACCGCGTGGGCGTCGTCGACTCCAACACCTGGGAGGAGGCGTGCGCCGAGGTCCCCGCGTGGATCAAGCAGCGCACCCGCTGGATCAAGGGCTACATGATGACCGCGGGAGTGAACACGCGGCACCCGATCCGCTGGTTCAAGGTGAACGGGGTGCTCGGCTCGCTGAGCCTGGTGGCGCTGATCATGGGGACGCCGGTCGCGTTCCTGCTCTACCCGCTGGTGCTCGGCTTCACCGTGATCACCTACATCGGCGTGCAGTTCCTGGGGCTCGATCTGCCGGAGTGGCTGATCGTCGCGGGGACGACGAACATGCTCTTCTCGAACACCCTGATGATCGTCGTCTCGGGGATCGCGGCCTGGAAGCGCTACAACTGGCGGGTCGCGGCGTTCGCGATCCTGAACCCCGTCTACTGGGTGCTGCACTCCATCTCGGCCTGGCGCGCGGCCTGGCAGATCGTCTTCAGCCCGCACAAGTGGGAGAAGACCCCCCACGGCCTGACGGAGGACTACGAGGACTCGACGATCGGCGCGCCGGCGTAGGTGCTGGTGAGGCCGCCCTTTGCATGCTGGTCGAGTAGCCCCGCAGGGGCGTATCGAGACCTGCCGTCACCAGCAGGCGGGTCTGCAGACTCGCCTTCGGGCGACGGTGGATCTCGATACGCCCCCTGCGCGGGCTACTCGATCAGCATGCAGGGGGCCGGACGCGTCAGAGCGGCGGCGCCGCCAGCAGCACGGCGCCGGCGGCGGCGCTGAGGGCCGCGACGAGGCACCAGCGGTCGGCGCGGACGCGGCAGCCGCCCGCTCGGGCGAGCGCGGCGAGGCCGGCGGCGAGCACGGCGGCGCCGATCTGCACGGTCGCCGAGGTCCGCATCAGCGACCACGCCTCGAACGGCGGCACGCGGCCTTCGCCGGGCAGGAACGGCAGCCCCGCGACACTCGCCGACGCCAGCAGCAGCAGCGCCGACCCGACCGCGAGAGCCACCACGACGTGCCCGAGCACCTCGGCCGCGGCCCGCTGCCGAGCACTCGGCGCGGCGATCTGCGGAAGGACGGCGGGGGCGCTCGCAGCACTGCGGAGGGGCATGCGCCGAGCGTAGAACGAGGCCGTCTGCGGCGGACCCCCTTGCAGGTCCCCCTTCCGGAGGTGATTCCGCGGGGAGACGCGAATCTCGATGCGCCCGCCTTGCGGGCTACCCGATCAGCGTGTGCCGGTCGAGCAGCCGCAGAGGGCTATCGAGCGGAGGTACCGCCCGGATGGAGGACGATCCTCTGCGGCGGCGTCTTCGCACCCTGGCTCGGACGCGGATCGTACGACCCCGACGTGGCTCGTGCGGCGCCGACTGCAGCGCCTTGACTCTGCGAACGGTAGACGTTGCTGTCCGGGAAGCTCTGACTGCTCATGTCGTCTCCTGCGGTGGATTGAGGTCGTGGTCGTAGTAGTGCTTGCGGGCCACCCACTTGAAGCCCTCGTGCTTGGTGATGGTCGCGATGTCGATCGGACCGCCGACGGTCGGATTTCCCGGGGTGAACCGCACGAACTGGATCGTCGTGTACACGAGGAATTGTGCCAGTTCGACGGCGTCCTGGATCGGCATCGCCGGGGAGACGATGCGCGTCGCGAGCTGATCGCGCAACTGCGCGGCGACCGTCGGAGCCTGCGAAGGCTCGAGGCCGAGGTTGATCAACGCGGGGCCGGTATCGAGGCTCACGCCGTTCAGCAGGCGCGCGATGGCCTCGGGCTGCCCCCACCACATCGCGCCCGCTTCTCCGGTGAGCACCTCAGTACTGGTCGCCCGACCGCCTTCGATCGAGAGGTGGAAGATCTGTGGATGGTCCGCACCGGCGGAGTAGCCCGCGGTGAGGAATCCGAGCGACGGCAGCTCGTGTGCGGCGACTCCGCGGTGTAGGGGCTCGTAGCGCTCGTCGAAGAGGAACTCCTCGACGAGACGCGAGACGTCCTGCATCGAGTACGACCCGGGCAGCACGCTCCAGCGGTCGTCGTCACTCGAGGTGAAGCGGTGCCGGAGGTCTTTCGCGAGGGTCGACATGGAAGCTGGGCCGATGTTCCCCAGTCCCCAGGTGATCGCGCCGATCGGGAGTGCCTTCTGCAGATTGAAGAGCTTGTCGGCGTTGTTGTAGATGTTGACGACATCGATCGAGCCGTCCGAGCGGGTCTGCGTCAGCGTCGTGGCACTGTCGGAGGCGAGGACCACCCCGTCGTGCACCTTGAGAACCAGAGCGATCGTCATCAGACCAGTGTGCCCCGACGGGGAACGAGGAACACGACTTCGCGGGCCGTGACGCGGAGATCGGCGCGTTCCGTGCGTTGCCGCGGTGGACCGGACTTCTGACGACGGTGGATCTCGATACGCCCGCTCCGCGGGCTACTCGATCAGCATGAAGAAGGCCTGCCTGGGACTGCATGGTCAGCGCGGGTCGGCATGCCCGGCGCTGCATGCTGGTCGAGTAGCCCCGCAGGGGCGTATCGAGACCCCGCAGCCGCCCGAGCCTCGGCAGCCGTCGGCGTCAGATGTTCAGGCGGTTGAAGATCGGGGACGGCAGCAGGCGGATGACCGTCATGATGACGCGCCACTTGGCCGGGGCGTAGGCGACGGCGCGGCCGGAGGCCATGGCGGCGGCGACGTCCTTCGCGACGGAGTCGACCGGGGCCAGCGAGGCGCCGCTCTGCTTGAGCGAGGCGGTCATCGGGGTGTCGGTCGGGCCGGGCTTGATCAGCACGACGGACAGGCGCGAGCCGGCCAGGCGGTGCTGCAGGCCCTGGGCGAAGCGCTCGACGAGGCCCTTGGCGGAGCCGTAGACGTAGTTGGTCTTGCGGCCCCGGTCACCGGCGACGGAGCCGATCACGCCGATGCTGCCGGAGGTCAGCGCGTTCGCGAACGCCTCCATCCAGAGGGCCACCGAGACCCCGGTGACGACGAGCACGTCGCGGGCGACGGCGAGGTCGGCGGACGCCTCGTCCTGGGTGGTCATCGCGCCGTGGGCGATCAGCACGGTGTCGGGGGCGCCGCCCTCGAGCGAGGTCGCGACGACGGAGGAGATCGCGGCGGGGTCGGTGAGGTCGACAGCGGCCACCGACAGCGCGGCCGCGGGGAAGCGCACGCGCAGATCCGTCGCCAGCGCCTCCAGCCGGCCGGCGTCGCGGCCCACCAGCAGAGCCGAGCGCGCGCCCGTGCCCAGCCACAGCCGCAGGGTGTGCTCGGCGATGGCGGAGGTCGCTCCGACCACGACGATCTTGGAGGGGGTACCAGTGCTCACGTCAGCTCCCGAGGACTCGGCGCGAGAAGCCGGAGGAGATCCCCGGGTCGCGCTGGAGGGCGAATTCGGCGAGGCGCGGGAAGCCGGCCTCGAACATCTCGCGCGTCATGCGCGCGTCCTTCGCCGGGTACAGCCGGCCGCCCGCGGCGAGCACCAGCGCGTCGAGGCGCTCGAACAGCGGCAGCGCGACGGGCGTGTTCGGGAAGTCGAGCGCGAAGCAGACCCCGGGCGCCGGGAAGCTCAGCAGGCCCGGCGACTCCAGCGCGCCGAAGGTCTTCAGCACGCCGAGGAAGGAGCCGGTGCCCGAGGCCGCGATCAGGGCGAGCATCTCGCGGGTCGTCTCGAGCGCCCCCTCCCACGGCACGGTGCTCTGGTACTGGTAGAAGCCGCGCGGGCCGTACATCGTGTTCCAGCCCTCGATCGCGTCGAGCGGGTAGTTGAACTGCTCGTAGTGCTGCACCGAGCGGCGGGCGCGGGTCGCCTTCAGGCGGTAGTAGGCGCGGTTGAGCAGCGGCAGCGTGGCGCGGTTGACGACCGACAGCGGGAAGGCGAACGGCACCTTCAGCGAGCCCGGCCGGGTCTCCGGCAGCTCCGGGGCGGCCGTGCTGTCCGCGCGGGAGTAGACGCCGCGGCGCCCGCCGCCCGTCGTCACGTCGATCCAGGCGACGGTGTGCTCGAAGACGTCCATCGACTCGTGCACGAGGTCGAGGTAGCCGTCGAGGGTCTGGAAGGGCACGTCCTCGCTGACGAGCCACGGCCCGGGGACACGGGCGAGCCCGAGCTCGACCTCGACGATCAGCCCGGTGAGCCCGAGGCCGCCGATCGTCGCCTCGAACAGCTCGACGTTCTCGGTCGGCGTGTAGCGCGAGGACGACCCGTCGCTGCGCAGGAGCGTGAAGGAGCGCACGTGCCGGCCGATCGTGCCGGCGGAGGCGTGGTTCTTGCCGTGCACGTCGTTCGCGATCGCGCCGGCGAGGGTGACGTTCTTCGTCCCGGGAGTGACCGGCAGCATCCAGCCGCGCGGGGAGAAGACGGCCTGCACGTCGCGCAGCAGCACGCCCGGCTCGGCCCGCAGCACGCCGGTCTCGTCGTCGAAGGCGAGCAGGCGGTCGAAGCCGCTGAAGTCCCAGATGCGGCCGCCGCCGTTGAGGGCGACGTCGCCGTAGCTGCGGCCGAGCCCGTAGGCGATGCCGCTGTCGCCCGCGGCCAGCGCGGCCTGCGCCTGCTCGACGCTCGTGATCCGGGTGACGCGGTGCTCGTCGCGCGAGAGCAGGCCCCAGGAGGAGACGGGGGTGGTCATGCGGGCTCCTCACGCGGGCCGGAGAACGTGACGTTCTTGTCGAGGTGGTACTTGGCGACGTAGCCGATGGCCAGGCCGATGACGGCCCCGGTGTAGCGGGCGAGGTCGGTGCCGAAGAGGGCGTCGAAGCCGAACTCGAAGCCCCAGAAGATCAGGGTCGTCACGCCGCTCATCACGCCGTACAGCAGGAACGTCTTCAGCCCGTGCGCCGCATTCATCGTCTCGTGCCGGAAGATCCAGCGCTTGTCCAGGACGTACTTCGTCACCACCCCCGTCAGGGTGCCCGCGAGCACCGCGACGACGGTCGCCCACTCCCCGCTCAGCACGAGCTCGACGAGCATCTGAGTGCCCAGATTCACCGCCGTTGCAAGGATCGCGAAGACGACGTACAGCGCGGCCGTCCGCATGCGCTTCCCTCCGTGGTGCTCCGGTCGTGAGCGCTGCGGATCCGGGCGGATGGAGCGCGTTCACCCCCGATTGTAGGTTGGGCCCGCGTCACCCCGATCCCGCCCGATCCGGCCGCTTCAGGCCCTGTTCCCCGAGAGGGAGACGTCGTGAACACCGCCCGCGCACTCGTCGCCGCCATGCGCCCGCGCCAGTGGCTGAAGAACGTCCTGGTGCTGGCCGCTCCGGTCGCCGCCGCGCGCATCCTCGAGCCCGAGATCCTCGTCGCGACCGTCATCGGGGTGATCGCGTTCAGCCTCGCCTCCTCCGGCGGCTACCTGCTGAACGACCTCCTCGACGTCGAGTCGGACCGGGTGCACCCGAAGAAGCGCTTCCGCGCGATCGCCTCCGGCGCGCTGCCGCTGAAGGTCGCCTGGCCGGCCGCATTCGTGCTGATGATCGTGCCGGTGCTGGTCACCTTCCTGCTCGGCTTCACCTGGTTCGCGGCGACGCTCGCCGCCTACCTGGTGATGCAGATCTCGTACTGCCTCTGGCTCAAGCACGAGCCCGTCATCGACATCCTGATCGTGGCGGGCGGGTTCGTCCTCCGCGCGATCTCGGGCGCGGCCATCGCGGACATCCCGCTGACGCAGTGGTTCCTGCTCGCGGTGTCCTCGGGCTCGCTGTTCATGGTCGCGGGCAAGCGCTACTCCGAGAAGCTGCAGAGCGAGGGCAAGGAGGAGAGCCACACCCGCTCGACCCTCAAGGTCTACACGCCGGGGTACCTGCGCTTCATCTGGTCGGTCGCCGCGTCGCTGACGATGATCTCCTACGCGCTCTGGGCGCTGTTCATCAACGGCGAGAACTCGCTCTGGTCGATGGCGTCGGTGGTGCCGTTCGGCGCCGCGCTGTTCCTCTACGCCCTCGACATCGAGCGCGGGCGGGCGTCGGCGCCGGAGGACATCGTGCTCGGCAACCTGCGGCTGCTGGTCTGCGGTGCGCTCTGGGCGGGGCTGTTCGTCGTCGCGATCATGACGCGGACGACCACGGGCTGAGGTCGCGGGTCGGGCGTCGGGCCGGGTCCGCCGCGGGATCGACGTCGTCGACGCCCTCGACCACCTCGCCGGGCTTCTCGGGGACCGCGAGCACCTTCTCGGTGATCTCGTCGAGCAGGCCCGCGAGCTCGCGCTGGTCCTCCGGCACGTCGACCCCGCGGATCCCGGTGGCGCGGATGAGCAGCGGCAGGGTGCTGCCCTGGATCAGCAGCGTCCCAGCGATCTTCTCGCCTCGTTGAACGTCCGCGACTGCTGTGTCGTGTCCTCGGTGGGACCACCTCGGCCCCCGCACTACAGGAGGCATCATGCTCAAGCGAATCGCGACCACTGTGACGACTGCGGCGTTCGCCGCCGTCCTTCTCGCCGGATGCTCGACGGCCGCGGGCTCGGCCGCCTCGTCGGAAGCGCCGGCCGACAGCCCCTCCGCCACCGCGATGGCCTCCGCCACCGCGACCGCCTCCGCTGAGACGGCGGCTCTCACGACGGCGTCCTCGCCGCTGGGCGAGATCATCACGGACGAGGCCGGCTCCACCGTCTACACGTTCACGAAGGACACGCAGAACTCGGGCAGCAGCAGCTGCTACGACGAGTGCGCCACGACCTGGCCGGCCGTGTCGGCGTCCAGCACGACCGCCGCGGACGGGATCACCGGAGAGGTCGGCTCGATCACGCGCACCGACGGGACGACCCAGCTGACCGTCGACGGATGGCCGGTCTACCGGTTCGCGAAGGACACCGCGCCGGGCCAGGTCAACGGGCAGGGTGTGAAGGACGCCTGGTACGTCCTCCTCCCCGACGGCACGATGAACAAGGAAGCCGCGGCCATGAGCACCGCCACCCCGGCGTCCTGATGCGACGGCGACCCGTCCCCGCGCGCAGCGAAGCGCATCGCCCGGACGGGTCGCCGGTTCTCGACAGGCAAGGACGGAAAGGGATGACCGGCAGTGATCGCAGCAACCGAGATGAGGGAGCGCGCCGTGGCGCTTCGAGGCGGTGAGCGTTGTGCCCCGCCCCGTCGATGAGCTCCTGGCCGCGCTGTACGAGAGTCACGGCCCGGCGTTGCGGCGCTTCGTGCAGAACCTCACTCGGAACGCGGCGCTGACGGAGGACGTCGTGCAGGAGACGATGGTCCGGGCCTGGCAGCGCCCGCAGGTCCTCGAACGCGACGCCGACGCCGCGCGCGCGTGGCTGTTCACCGTCGCCCGCAACCTCGTCATCGACGACGCCCGCTCCGCTCGGAGTCGACGCGAAGTGCCGGCGAAGGACGGGGACGGCGGCGGCGCCGTCCCCGATCGCACCGACGCGGTCCTGGACAGCATCCTCGTCGCGGACGCTCTCGCATCGCTGTCGGTGGAGCATCGTCGGATCGTGGTGGACGCGTACTTCCTCGGACACACCGTCCCCGAGATCGCCCGCCGGCACTCCATCCCCGAGGGAACAGCGAAATCCCGATTGCACTACGGACTGCGCGGACTGCGACTGGCTCTGCAGGAAAGGGGCGTCACCCGATGAACGACCACCACGGAAGCTCTGCGACGGAGGACGAGTACCGCGACTGGGACGCGTCCTACGTCCTCGGCGCTCTCCCCGCGGATCAGCGACTCGAGTACGAGCAGCACCTCAGCGGCTGCGCGGCCTGCCGCGCGGCCGTGGCAGAGCTGGCAGGACTGCCCGGCATCGTCGGTCGCCTCTCCGTCGAGGACGCTCTCGCCATCAGCGCATCGGACGACGGCGAGGAGGCGCCGCCGTCGATGGTGACGCTGCCCGCCATCGCCCACCGTGTCCGGACGCGCCGACGTCGGCGCCGGCTGGTGACGTCCCTCGCCGTCGCGGCCGCCGTCACCGCCTCCGTCTTCGGAGGCGTCGCTCTCGGCACGGGCATCGCGGGCGCTCCCGTGGCGAGCGAGGCGACCCTCGAACCGATGGACCCGATCGCGGCCGATCCCGCTCTCGCTGCGGACATCGAGGTCGAGGGGAAGCCGTGGGGCACCCGGCTGGAGTGGAGCTGCACCTACAGTGGTGATGCGCCCGCCGACGCGGAGTACGAACTCGTGATCACCCGCACAGACGGCAGCACGATCACCGTCGCCACCTGGACGGCGGCCGGGCAGCGCGCCGTCGATCTGGCGGCATCCACGGGCATCGCCCGGTCGGAGATCACCGGCGTCGACATCAGGGTCCGCGGCACGAACACCCCCCTCGTCCGCACCGACACCTGAGACACCATCCACCCGCAGGAGACACCGACACTGCCCGCGGTGCCGCGGACACCGGACAGGAGCAGACCATGAGCACCGAGACCACGCCGCTGCACATCACCCGCGAGGGACCGAGAAGCTTCATCGGCCGCAACGCGCGAGGAGCCGAGGTCCGCATCGGCGGGTCGGACGCCGACGGCGTGTTCTCGCCCGGCGAGCTGCTGCACCTCGCCCTCGCCGCCTGCGGCATGCTCTCCTCGGACCACCTCCTCGCCAGCCGCCTCGGAGCCGACTTCGAAGCGACCACCGACATCACCGCGACCAAGCCCGAGAACGAGGACCGCTACGACTCGATCACGGCCGTGATCCGCGCCGACCTGTCGGCGCTCGATCCCGAGCGGATCGCCTCACTGTCCGAGCGCACCCGCCGGGCGGTCGACCGTCAGTGCACCGTCGGCCACACGCTCGAGCACGGCGCGGCGTACACCGTCGACATCGTGGAGGACCAGGCCGTTCCCGTCAGCGGTCCGCGGACCGGGACCGTCTGAGATCAGCGCCTCATCGGTCACGAGGACCGGTGCCGACCGAGCCGCGGACGTCTGCCTCCAGTGCCGTCAGTCTGCGACTCGCCGACCGGATCCGAGACGATTCGCGAGGCGGAGCGCGTTCACGGAGCGGAGGTGCTGGTCGGCGCGGTGACGTCCGTTGGCCGGTGAGGGGTGCGGTGCAGCGAGGACGGGGACGACACGGGGATCATCGTGCAGGGTCAGGTAGCGCATGACCCCGTCGAGCGCCACGGTCCCGTAGGTGACGACGGCTTCGAGCGCGGGCAGCAGCTCCAGCAGCTCACCGAGCGCGAGCCTGCCCTGCTCGATGTCCGCGGGGCGGACGCGGCCAGGGATCTCCCACGGGATGAGGTTCCATCGGAGGTAGTGGTCGCGGGAGAGTCCGGACTCGATGCGGGCCGCCCGGAACGCGGCGGCGGTGGGCCCGAGGTTGTCTTCGCTGCAGACGGCAGCGGATCCCGCGGCGGTCGTCCGAGGGCCGGGTGACTGCATCAGCACCAGGACGCGACTGGCGGTGCCGCCGGAGCGGGGATCGAAGCCCGGAACGAAGCGTCCGGTCGCGTCCGCGGTACTCCGCCACGTCTCGGCGAGGGCGTTCAGGGTTCGGATGTCCACGATGGTCCTCGATCCCGGTCAGGCCGGCCGCGGTGGTGCGAGCAGGGTGCCGCGGATCACGGAACCGTGGAACGTGCGGGCGGCGACGAAGATCCACGCGGCGACCAGGCCGACGTAGTAGAGCACGGCGAGGCCGGCGACGACCGTGAGACCGGAGTGCAGGGCGAGGCCGTTCAGTCCGGTGACGCAGGTGCCGACGGGGAACGTGAACGACCACCACGTCAGGCTGAAGGGCAGGTGCTCCTTCGCGGTGCGGAGGGTGATCGCGAGGGCGATGACGGTCCAGAGCAGCGCGAAGCCGAGCATCGCGAAGCCGTACACCAGAGCCACGACCAGCAGCGCACGCGCCGTGCCGGCGTCCACGACGGTGGGCGCGTTCGAGGCGAGCAGATTCACAGCGGTGATCGACTGTCCGACCGGACCGAGGACGATCCACAGCGTCGGCACCATCCCCGCCGCTCCGACCTTGTGCTGCGCGAGCCGGTTCCAGATCAGGGTGATCACCACCAGCGACGCGACCAGGCTGAGGCCGAAGAAGCCGTAGCAGGACCACAGGAGCGTCTCCCGCGCTTGCCCGGCGGGCGCGTACGGCAGCAGCAGTGCGCCGGTGGAAGCGGACACCATCGGCGGAACGATCGGCATCAGCCAGCCGCCGAACGCCGAATCGGGCTTGTTCTCATGCCGGGTGAACGCGAGGTAGGGCACCAGGACCGCCGTCACCAGCCCGCCGAGAGTCCCCGCACCCCAGAGCACCCAGTCGATGGTGACAGCGGCGGGCAGGCCGATCCAGTCCTTGCCGAGGAGGAGGGTTCCCGCGCCGACGGTGAGGAACGCCATGGGCGGCGCGCCGTAGAAGTGCGAGAGCACCGGATTCAGGTGGTGCCTCATCGCTGTACCGCGGTAGCGGACCCAGTGCAGCCCGGTCGCGACCGTCAGCGCGACGAGCAGCAGTGCGGCGATCGCCCAGACGACGGTGGCCCCGGTGCGGAGTCCGGGGAACTGGAGTGGCAGGGACGCGGCGGCGACCGCGACGATGCCGGTGCCCATGATCGACGCGAACCAGTTCGGCGTCAGGTTCGACACGATCAGTCCCGGATGCTCCAGCTCCCGGAACAAGCGCCTCGACCGCGGAGGATGCCCGATCGAGGAAGATGCGCGGGCGGGGGAGAGAGTTGTCATGACTCCAGCCTGAGCATCGCCGTCACCAGCCGATACAGCGATCGTGTTGGCGGGGCACAATGAGTGCTTGTGGCGACGCGGCGATTGACGGACCGGATCCTGGATCTCGACACGCTGGAGGTGCTCGAACGCATCGCCGAGGCGGGCTCGCTCTCCCGCGCTGCCGAAGACCTCGGCGTCACCCAGCAGGCCGTCTCGGCGCGTCTGCGGGTCGCGGAGCGCGCCATCGGGCAGCCGCTCGTGCGCCGCTCTCCGACCGGGTCCCTGATGACCGACGCGGGCCGGCTCGTGCTCGAGTTGGCCGGCCCGGTCCTCGAGGCGTCCCGCCGCCTCGAGGCGGGCGCGGCGGCACTGCGACAGCCGACCGGCTCACTGGTTCTCGCGGCGTCGCAGACCATCGCCGAACTGCTGCTCCCACGCTGGCTCCTCGAGTTCCGACAGCGCACACCCGAGGTGAGTGTGCAGCTGATCGCCGGCAATTCAGCCACGGTCACCGAGCTCGTGCGATCCGGTGCCGCGCAGCTCGGATTCGTCGAGACACCGGCGTCCACGGCCACGCTCTCCTCTCACGTGGTCACGGAGGACGAACTCGCTGTCGTCGTCGCACCGGACCACCCCTGGGCACGCGCGGCGAGTATCAGCGCCGAGGACTTGGCCGGGACCGCACTGCTGACACGAGAGGAAGGCTCCGGCACCCGGACGACCCTCGAAGCATGGCTCCACGACGCCGGGCTCGCACCCACGACTCCCGCCGCGATCCTGGAGACGACGGCGATCATCCGAGCGAACGCCCGCGCAGGCATCGCGCCCGCCGTCATGAGCCTCCTCACCGTCGAAGCAGATCTCGCCGCGCGCTCACTGATACGAGTGCCCCTCCGCGGACCAGCACTCGTGCGACCCCTCCGCGCCATCTGGTCCGATCGCATCGGGTCGTCCGCGGCGGCGTTCCTGGAGATCGCGCACGAGATGCGCTGACCGGTGCACGGCTCGTCGCAACGCCGATCACGCTAGCGGCCGTGTCTGCTCGAGCTGCAGCGAGCTGGTCGATCTGCACACGGCGGCACGGACGTCATGTCGCGGTGATGGCGAAGAGCCCGCCGATGCCGACGGTGTAGAGCGCGAGCACGATCAACGAGTCGACTCCCATGCCGGCGATGCGCCGGGTGGGTCGGAAGATCAGTCCGACGATGTAGACGAGGGTGAGCAGGGCGGCGAGAGCGGTGAGGTAGATGTCGGACGAGTTCGCCTGCGGGAGGACTGCGGTGCCGGAGAGGACGGTGGCGACGAGGAACAGCACGGGGAGGAAGGCGTTGCCGCCGAAGATGTCGCTGATGGCGAGGTTGTCGTCGCCCTGCTTGATGGCTTGCAGCCCGGTCGAGATCTCGGGGAGGGAGGTGGCGAGAGCGAGCACGGTGGCTCCGAACAGCACCCCTGAGAGACCGAGCTGCGAGGATGCCGCGTCACCGGCGCGCTCGAGCACGACACCGGCGAGGAGGGTCGCCGCGGCGGAGATCGTGAACACGATGGTCGCCTTACGTGTGCTCATCGGGTGCGTCTTCTTCTTCGCGGGGGATGCTGTCGCGTCGGGGGCCCGCCCGTCCTCGTGCCAGGGGAGGTGCTTGCCGGAGCGTTGCACGAGCAGCAGCCCCACGACCCAGAGGCCGGCGATGAGGACGACGTCCGGGGTCAGGCGCAGCACTTCCAGTCCGGAGGGCAGCTGACTGCCGGCGATGACGACGGCGAGCACCGCGACGACCACGAGCCCCTCGAGCACGAGTGTGAGGGACGCGGCACGGTAGGTGAGCGGCTTCGCACCTTTCCCGCGCTTGCCGAACAGGTCGAGGACGACGAGGACCACGGTCTGCAGTGCGATGCCGCCGAGGATGTTGCCGACCGCGACGTCCAGGTTCCCGGAGAGCGCGGCGGACACGGTGATCGCGATCTCCGGCAGGTTCGTCGCGACGGCGAGAACGATCAGACCGCCCAGCGCACTCCCCAGGTGCAGACGCGCGTCCAGAACGTCCGTGGCCTTCGACAACTGGATGCCGGCGATCCACACCACTGCGGCGGCGGCGAGAAAGATGACGACGAGAACAACGAAGGGCAGACCATCCATGCAGTGAGTGAACCGCGCCGACGACGATCCGAGACCCCCTTGCGCCTGAGCTGCTTCTCACCGTCTCGCGCGCGGTGGTCTCCATGGTGATCGGTTCGACCGCGTGCCATCCTCGACGACACCCCGATCGTCGGGTCGAGCGTGATCCCGCCGTTCGTTCCCGAGGCGCTTGGTCAGTAGCAGCCGATTCGGATACGCCGCAGCGTCCGCGCGTGTACGCGCGGGCAACTGGCGGGGACCAGACCCGGGAGGAAGGCACCGGTGTCGCCCGCAGTGCATCTGCGACACTCCACCGGCTCCAGCGGACGGCGACCTGACTGCAGGTGCGGGCGGGGCGGCGCGGGTGCACACTGAGATCAACGCAGTGCGTTCCGGCGGTGGGGCTCGCCGGACCCAACCTCGACGACGTCGACAACAGTCCCTATCTCTGTCAGTGGTGTGCGCGGAGATAGGAGCAGCTGTGATCCGTACGGCGTCACTGTTCTCCGTCCGAGCGCACGAGGATCGGAAAGGTGCGCGTGATGGCTGAGGACGCGATCGTGGTCGGGGTGCAGGCTGATCAGCCGGAAGCGGTGATTCAGGAAGCGCTGCGCTTCGCCGTGCGTTTCGGGGGGCGGTTGGAGTTCGTGCAGGTGGACACGGGCCGGTACGTCATCGACGGGCAGTTCGGAGAGGATCCGCTGGTCGAGCGGTCGATGCCGTTGGATTCGGATGCCGCCGACAGCAGCGAGGATCCGTTCGATCCTGCGATCCTCGAGCGGCTTGACCGGATCATCGGTGACCGTGTCCCGTGGCAGACGCATCAGATGGCCGGTGACGTTGCACACGCTCTGGCGACGCTCGCGGACCGTGTCGATGCGGTCATGATCATTGTCGGCACGAAGGAGCCGTCTCTGCGTCGCACCGTGCAGGAGGTCTTCTCCGGCGCCGTCGGCGCCCGTCTCGCTCACCGTCAGCACCGGCCGGTCCTCATGATCCCCCTCTCCCCGGTCGATGATTCGGAGCCGCTGCCCTGGTCCTGACCGAGGTGCGGGCGTAGGCTGACGGCAGTGGCGATGGATCCCGCCCGAGCGTGAGCTCGAACTGCCGCCGAGGCTGATGGTTCCTACCTTCTCGATCAGAGACCAGGTAGGTGACCCATGCCCGCGCATCCCCCGCTCGTCCTCGTGCGCCACGGTGAGAGCACCGGCAACGCCGACGGTCTCTTCTGCGGCGTCCTCGACGTCCCCCTCACCGACCTCGGACGTGACGAAGCGCGACAGGCCGCGACGCTGCTGAGGGACGCATCGATCGACCCCGATCTGATCCTCACGTCGACCCTGCAACGCTCCACCGAATCGGCCCGGATCATCGCCGGCACCCTTCCAGGGCGGCCGCGGATCGTCGCGGCCCAGTGGCGGCTGAACGAGCGCAACTACGGAGCGCTCACCGGCCTGTCCACAAGCGCCGTCAGAGCCCAGTACGGGGCCGACGCCTTCCTGGAGTGGCGCCGGTCGATGGACGTCCGCCCGCCTGCTCTGTCCGCCGCCGCCTTCGCGCAGCTGCACAGGTCCGCGGCGTTCCGTGGGCAGCCGGCCGAGGCGATGACGGAGACGGAGTCGTTGCGCGACGTCGTCCACCGACTGCAGCCGCTCCTCGAGGAGCGCATCGTGCCCGCCCTCGAGGAGGGCGAGACGGTGCTCATCGTCGGGCACGGCAACTCCCTGCGCGCGCTGCGCGCCCTTCTCGAGGACCTCGGCGATGCCGCGGTCCGCGATCTGAACATCCCGACCGGTCAGCCGTACCTGTACGACACCGGGCCGTCCGGGACACCGATCTCGAGGAGCGGACGCTACCTCGACCCCGCAAGAGCCGACCGGGCGGCGATCACGCTCGCCCACGAAGGAGGAACCTGATGAACGCCTACATCAGCCACACCCGCACCAGCATCCACGGATCGGGCGAGTACGTCACCCACCCCGCCGGACACCCGCTGGTCATCACCGACGTCGCCGCACGGCAGATCCTCGACTCCCGCGGCTTCCCGACCGTCGCCGTCACCCTGCGTCTGGACGACGACACCGTCCTGGACGCCTCCGCCCCCGCGGGCGCCTCGACCGGCGCGTTCGAAGCGGTCGAGCTGCGCGACGGCGGCCCCGCGTTCGGCGGACGCGGAGTCCGCTCCGCTGTCGCGGCCGTCGACGGCGAGATCCGCGCCCTCCTGCTCGAGCACTCCTGGACCTCGCTTCGCGAGATCGACGAAGCGCTGCGAGCACTGGATGGAACCGCGAACCTCGCCCGCCTCGGAGCGAACTCCGTCGTCGCCGTCTCCATCGCGGCCGCCCGCGCCTTCGCAGCGCGCACCGGCCTGCCCCTGCACCGGTGGATCGCCGATCACACCGGGGCGACCGCCTCCCTGCCCGTCCCGCACTTCAACGTCATCAACGGCGGCGCGCACGCCGCGAACGGCCTCGACTTCCAAGAGTTCATGATCGCCCCCGTCTCCGCCGGCACCGAGGAGGAGGCCGTGCAGGTCGGCGCCGAGATCTATCACGCCCTCGCCGCCCGCGTCCGCACCGCCTACGGCACCTCCGGGCTCGGCGACGAAGGCGGCTTCGCGCCCCCCATCGACCGGCCCGAAGACGCCCTGGACCTCCTCGTCGCAGCGATCACCGACGCCGGATACCAGCCCGGCACCGGTGACATCGCGATCGCGATGGATCCCGCCGCGAACGGCTTCTTCCACAGCGACGGCCACTACACCGTCGCCGGCACCGACCTCGACCGCGACGCACTCGCCCGCTACTACGAGAAGCTGATCGCCGACTACCCGATCCGCAGCATCGAGGACGGCTTCGCCGAGGACGACCACGAGGGCTGGGCCCTCCTCGCCCACACCATCAGCGACCGGGTGCAGCTCGTGGGAGACGACCTCTACGTCACCGACGCCGACCGCATCCGCGACGGAGCCCGCAACGGCTACTCCAACGCCGCACTCATCAAGCCCAACCAGATCGGCACCGTCACCGGCACCCTCGACGCGATCGCGGCCGCGCACGACGCCGGCATGCGCTGCATGGTCTCCCACCGCTCCGGCGAGACCCTCGACACCTTCATCGCCGACCTCTCGGTGGGAACCGGAGTCGGGCAGATCAAATCCGGCGCCCCCGCGCGCGGTGAGAGGGTCGCGAAGTACAACCGCCTCGTCGACATCGAGCACCTCGACCCCGCGCTGCACTACGGCCTCACCCACTGACCCGCCCCCTCCCGAAAGGCCCCACTCCTCGTGACCGATGACCTCCACCGTCACCGCCCCCCGGACCCCGACCCCGAGCTGCCGGTCGACAGCGACCTCGACGTCGACGACGCCCCCGACGGGACGCCACGACCCGTGCACCTGCGCCTGCGGTACCTCCTCCTCGTCGCCGCCGGCGGCACGGTCGGGACCGGGGCGCGGGAGGGCCTGACCCTCGCGTTCCCCGCCGGTCCTGCCTTCGACACCGTCGTCTTCGCCATCAACATCGTCGGCGCGCTCCTGCTCGGCGTGCTCCTGGAGGGCCTCGCCAGAGCCGGCAGCGACGAGGGCCGACGCCGCACCGCACGGCTGCTGCTCGGTACCGGAGCGCTCGGAGGCTTCACCACCTACAGCACCCTCGCCACCGACACCGCCCACCTGCTCACCACAGGACACCCCGCACCCGCCGCCCTCTACGCGCTCGGCACCGTCCTCCTCGGTGCCCTCGCGTCCTGGACAGGGATCGCCCTCGCCGCAGCACTCCACCGGCGACGCACGCAGAGGAAGGTGCCGGCATGACACCCGCACTGTTCCTCGCGCTCTCCCTCGCCGGCGGAATCGGAGCCGCGACACGGCTCCTCCTCGACGGGCTCATCAAAGCCCGCACCGGCGGCGCCTACCCCTGGGGCACCACCGTCATCAACGTCACCGGATCACTCCTCCTCGGCCTGATCACCGGCCTCGCCCTCGCAGGCCTCGCCCCCGAATCGTGGCGACTCGTCCTCGGCACCGGCTTCCTCGGCGGCTACACCACCTTCTCCACCGCCAGCCTCGAGACCGTCCGCCTCCTCGCCGAAGGACGCCGCCTCGCCTCCGCCACCAACGCCCTCGGAGTGCTCGTTCTCAGCGTCTGCGCTGCAGTAACAGGACTCTGGCTCGGAGGCGCGCGGTGAGCATCATCGATGGCCGCGAGAGCGGGAGCGGTTCTCTTCCTCGACGCTGATGACGGCGGCGATGCCGAGCTCCATCAGAGCTTCCTGCGGGCGGCGTCGGGCATCGGCGGTCTCGACTCGGGGAGGGCGAGGCGCCTGTCCGTGCGCGGGCGCTCGCGCGCGCGGTCGAGGCCGGACGGCGAGTCTGCGCTCGTATCCGGCCTCGGCCTAGGGGGGTTGCGGGTGGGCGGGTGCGTGGCTCGGGCCCGATCTCCTGGGAGGAGACGCCCGCCTGCATGCTGGTCGAGCAGCCCCGCCGGGGCGTACCTGCATGCTGGTCGAGTAGCCCCGCAGGGGCGTATCGAGACCCGACTCCCCACCGACGTCGGTCGCCTCCCTGCCCTGCTGTCGCTCGTCAGCGCCGGTCGAGGACCCGGACGAGGCCGATCAGGAGGGCGATCGTGCCCAGCGCGGCGATCGCGATCGCGGCGGCTCCGGCCGGGCCGAGCGAGAGCGCCCAGTCGACGACGGCGGTCCGCAGCCCGGCGTCGGCGGCGACGAGGAGCAGGAGGACGGCGACGACGGCCTGGACGAGTCCCCAGACGACCGCGCCGGCGCGGATCCTCGGCCGCTGAGCGGTCTCGGGGGCGGTGCTGGTCTGCGTGGCGGTGGTGCTCTGCGCGGTCATCGTCCTGCCTCCGTCGGGGTCGTGCTGTCGGTTCCGGTCGTGCTGCCGGGGTCTGTCGGGGTGGCGGGGTCCGTCGGGGTCGGGAGGTCGGTCGCGGCAGCGGTCGCCTCCGAGGTCGGCTCCGCGGTCGCCGTGCCGTCCGGGTCGAGTGCGGCGCCGCTGGTCGAGTCCTCGGCGGTCCGGTCGTAGACGGTGACTCCGCCGCGGCCCTGCGCGATCCGGACGACGACCGGCTCGGCGTCCGGGTCGCCGAAGGTCTGCGTCCAAGTGGCTCCGTCGCGGCTGTACTCGACGTCCTCCGGGTCGGACCCCACGTCACCGTCGGCGAAGGCGGTGGTCAGCCAGTAGTAGCCGTTCGCCGTGGACGCCTCGAGGCGGACCGCCGCTCCGGCCATCGGCATGACGGTGATGTTCCCGGCGCCCTGCCAGACGTCGATCACCTCCCCCGGAGCACCCAGCGACGGGTCGATCGTGATCTGCAGGTCGCCCGCCAGCATCGCGTAGCTGCCGGGCGTCGCGTTCGAGACGCCGTACGAGCTCAGGAGGGGCAGCAGCTGCCGCTCGGGCGGGACGAGCGACGCCGTCGAGGCCGTCAGCACCGTGATCACCGAGACCGCGATCAGGAGGATGGCGCGCCGGCGGAGCAGCCCGGCCGCCACGATCGCGAGTCCGAGCACCAGGGTCGCGACGCTGAAGCCGACAACGGTCGCGGTCGAGCCGGAGACGGTGAGCGACGCGATCGCGCCGGCGACGGCGGCCAGGCCGAGCACGAGCAGCGTGACGCTCCGCCGCAGCCGCGGGTTCGCCTCGCGGTGCAGCCGACGCCGCTCGAGGCGCGCCGCGGTGATCGCGGCGGCTCGGAGGCGCGACTCCTCGGCACGGGCCCGGGCCGTCTCGCGGGCGGTCGCGCTCTCCTGGGCGCGGAACGCCTCCCGCTCGGCCTTCCACTCCTCCTGGCGCTCGCGCCACAGCGCGAGGTCCTCCGGGGTGCTGGGCCGCGCCTCGGTCGGGCGCTGCGGAGGGAGGAGAGGAGCGGCGCTCGCCGGGTCGCCGGTGGGAGCGGGGTAGGCGGCGGTCGAGGCGCCGGGTCTCTCGGGGCTGCCGTGCGGAGGCGGCGGCGTCCGGTCGGTGCGGCCCGAGCGGCGGGCGATCCAGACCACGAAGAGCACGATGAGGACCAGGACGACGACCGTCCAGAGGGCACGACCGGTGGCGGGCGCCCAGGGCACCGCCCCGGTGTACGCGCCGCCGAGCGACCAGAAGCCCTGCGCGACCGGGAGCATCGAGGCGAGCACCAGGGCCCCGATCCCGGCGTGCACACGCGTCAGGCGGCCGCGGAGCAGCTCCTCGACCGGCAGCACGCCGTCCTCGTCGGGCAGCAGCAGCCAGGCCGCCGCGTAGAAGAGGAAGGCCGGGCCGCCGAGGACGGCGACCACGACGAAGATTCCGCGGACGATCAGCGGGTCGATGCCGAGGCGATCGGCGATGCCGGAGCAGACGCCGCCGACCCAGCCGGGCCGGCGGGCGAGGTCGAGGGAGCGCAGCCAGAGGAGGAAGCGGTTCTCGGAGGAGGGGCCGGGTGCGGAGGCGCCGGGGCCGGGGGTGCCGTTCCCGGGATCGCCTGCTCCGGCGGTCGGGTCCGGCGTCGGCGGATCGCCCGCCGTCTCCTGCGCCGGGTCCGGCGGGGTCGTGCTCGCTGCTGTCATGGCTCGAGTGTGACGCTCCTCCACAGCCGCCGACCATCGGGGGAACCCCTGATCCGACCCCGACTCCCGCCCCGGCGACCCCGACGACCTGTTTGGATGCAGGGGTGAGCACACCAACCCTCCCGAGCACCGCGGCGCACCCGCCGCGGCGTCGGCCGTCCCCGGGCCGATCGTCCGCGGGTCGGCCCGCCTCGGCCCGGCCTCCGCTGCGCCGCCCGCGCCGGATGGTCCTCGGCGGCGTGTGCGCGGCGCTCGCCGAGCACCTGGGCCTGCGCCCGGGGACGGTGCGCTTCCTCCTGATCGTCGCGACGCTGCTGGGCGGCGGCGGTGCGCTGCTCTACCTGTGGCTTTGGGCGCTGGTGCCCCTGCGCGACGCCGGCCCCGAGTCGGGCGAGCAGGCGGGCGGTGTGCGGCGGGCCGTCCCGGTCGCCGTGCTGCTCGTCGGCGTCGCCGGGGCCGCGACGCTCTCGGTCGTGGTCGCACTGCGCGGAGGCGACGACGCCGACGTCACCCGGGCGCTCGCCGCCGTCGCGGTGCTCTCGGGCGGCGCCGTCGCCTGGAGTCTCGGGCTCGACCGCGGCGATCCGTCCCGCTCGGCGCGCTCCTCCGTCCTGGTCCGCCTCGCCGCCTGCACCGTGCTCGTCGTCGCCGGGGCCGCCGTGCTCACGGCCCGCCCGAGCGCGGTCAACGCGGTGCTGGCCGTCGGCGTCCTCCTGGTCGCCGCGGGCGTGCTCGCCGCGCCCCGGGTCGTCACGCTGTGGACCGAGCTGATGGGCGAGCGGGCGGCGCGGGTGCGCGAGGAGCAGCGCGCCGAGATCGCCGCGCACCTGCACGACTCGGTGCTGCAGACCCTCGCGCTGATCCAGAACCGGGCGGGCGCCTCGAGCGAGGTCGCCCGCATCGCCCGCGCGCAGGAGCGGGAGCTGCGCGACTGGCTCTTCGAGCGCGACGTCCCGGTCGCGAACGACCTGGCGGCCGAGATCCGCGCCATCGCCGCCGCGATCGAGCTCGACTGGCCGGCGACGCTCGAGGTGGTCGCGGTGGGGGCCTCGGTGCCGGGCGCCGCCCCCGTGCTCGCCGCGACCCGCGAGGCGATGCTCAACGCGGCTCGGCACGCGGGCGGCGAGGTCTCGGTCTACGTCGAGTCGTCGGCCACCGGGGTCGACGTCTTCGTGCGCGACCGCGGTCCCGGAGTCGACCTCGGCGCACTCCCCGGCGACCGCCTCGGCATCCGCGAGTCGATCGTCGGCCGGATGGCGCGCGCCGGCGGCAGCGCGACCGTGCGGCCTGGAGCGGGCGGCTCGGGCACCGAGGTCCACCTGCGCCTGCCGGCGGGGGCCGAGCGGTGACCCGCGTCGTGCTGGTCGACGACCACTCCATCTTCCGCTCCGGCCTGCGCGCCGATCTCGCCCCCGAGCTCGACGTCGTGGGCGAGGCGGCCGACGTCGACTCGGCCGTCGCGCTGGTCGCGGCCGAGCGTCCGGATGTCGTGCTGCTCGACGTGCACCTGCCCGGCGGCGCGGGAGGCGGCGGGGCGGAGGTCCTGCGCCGCAGCGCCGCGCACCTCGACGCCGTGCGCTTCCTGGCGCTGAGCGTCTCCGACGCGGCGGAGGACGTGGTCGGCGTCATCCGCGCCGGCGCCCGCGGCTACATCACCAAGGCGAGCTCCGGCGCCGAGGTCAGCCGGGCGGTCCTCGCGGTGGCGGGCGGTGACGCCGTCTTCTCGCCGCGGTTGGCCGGTTTCGTCCTCGACGCCTTCGGCGCCCTCAGCGGCGAGCAGGCGGAGTCCGTGGACGAGCTCGACCGCCTCTCGGCCCGCGAGCGCGAGGTCATGCGCCTCATCGCCCGCGGCTACGCCTACAAGGAGGCCGCCGCCGAGCTCTTCATCTCGGTGAAGACCGTCGAGTCCCACGTCTCCGCGGTGCTGCGCAAGCTCCAGCTCTCCTCCCGCTACGAGCTGACCGCCTGGGCCTCGGCCCGCCGCCTCCTCTGAGGCTCCCGTCTGATCTGCAGGCGATCCGATGCGGAAGGCGCCTTCCACCGCGAGGCGCGGCAGACAGATGCGCGCATCGCCTGCAGATCGGACAACGGACGGCAGACGCCCCCGCGCCGGAAGCTAGAACGAGAGCAGCGGGAGGAACGGCAGCGCGGCCAGCGCCGCGAGCGTGCCGAGCGCCGCGCCCGCGAGCACGTCGGTCGGGAAGTGCATCCCGAGCACGAGGCGCGACAGCAGCATCACCAGCACGACGAGGACGGCGAGCGGCCAGAGCGCGGGCAGCATCACGGCGAACACGATCGCCGCGGCGGTGGTCGAGGACGCGTGCGAGCTCGGGAAGCTGAGCTTGCTCGGCGCCGTCCCCCGCACCTCGACGCCCTCGCCGAGGGGCCGCGGCCGCCGGACGACGCGCTTGATCACGATCGACATCCCGTGCGCCACGACGATCGCGACGTCGCAGAGCGCCCACGCCCAGAAGCGGGACGGATCGGCGAACGCACCGACCACGCCCAGCAGCAGCCAGCCCGCGGCGTGCTCGCCGAAGAAGCTGAGCCAGCGGGCGATCGGGCGCAGGGGCGGTGCCAGCGGCGAGCGCTGCACGGCGACGATGACCGCGGACTCGCGGCTCCGGAGGGTCGACATCGCGCTCAACCTAGCGCACCCCTCAGGCCCCCGGTGTGCAGGTGCCCGTCCGTTGTGCAGGCGACCGGCCGCGGAAAGCCCCTGCCACCGCGTCGAGTGCGCCGCCGAGCGTCGGATCGCCTGCACAACGGACCTGCGTCCCCGATCAGGCCTCCGGCTCGGCCTCCGTGCCGGCCGCGCGACGGCGCGCACCCAGACCCAGTGCGGCCGCACCCGCGGTCAGCAGAGCGGCGGCGCCGGCGACGAGGCCGACGCTCTCGACACCGGTCGAGGCGAGTCCGCCGGTCGTGCCGCCGCCCACGGGCAGGGGGACGGGCGTGCCGGTCGGCGCGACGGTCGGAACAGCGGTCGGCGCGGCGGTCGGCCCGGCGGTGGGCGCAGCGGTCGGTCCGGCCGTCGGCCCCGCGGTCGGAACCGCGGTCGGTCCGGCCGTCGGAGTCGCCGTCGGCGCCGTGGTCGGCCCCGCGGTCGGCGTGGGCGTCGGCGTCACGAGCTGCGACGCCGGCAGGATCTGCACGATCGCCGGGCGCGGCGCCGCGACGGCACCCGCGGCGACGACTCCCGCAGAAGCGAAGTCCGGGAAGTACGAGCTCGGCGCCTCGAAGGTGCCCTCCTCGCCCGGGTGCTGGACGGCCACGAACACGTGCTGGTCCTGGTCGTGCACGATCGGCCCGCAGGTCTCGGCGTCGCGCGGGACCGAGAGGAACTGCTCCACCCGCCCGCGCTCGGCGCCCTCGAGCGCCACCTTGAAGAGGCCGTCGTTGTAGCCGATGCCGCTGGGCGCGCCGTCGGTCGAGATCCAGAGGTTCCCGACGGAGTCGAACGCGAGGTTGTCCGGGCAGGAGATCGGCGAGACCTGGTCGACCGGGAAGCCGGAGAAGTAGACCGTGTCGCCCTGCGCGACGTCGCCGCACAGCATCAGCAGGTTCCAGGTGAAGGTGCGGCCGGTCTGGTCGCCGCCGTCCTCGATGATCTCGACGATGTGGCCGTCGCGGTTCTCGGTGCGCGGGTTGACCTCGGTCGGCCCCTCCTTGCCCTCGGTGCCGCGGTTGGAGTTGTTGGTGCAGGCCACGTAGATCCGGCCGCTGACCAGGCTCGGCTGGACGTCCTCGCAGCGGTCCATCTTGGTCGCGCCGGCGATGTCGGCGGCCATGCGGGTGTGCACGAGCACCTCCTCGACGCTCATGCCGGCGATCATCGACGCGCCGTCGAGGACCAGGGGCAGCCAGGCGCCGATGCCGTCGAAGCCGCCGTCGGAGGGGACCGCGCCGGTGCCGGTGATCTCGGCGACGGGGGAGTCGCCGGTGAAGCTCGCGACGAAGAGGTCGCCCTCCTCCAGCAGCGTCTTGTTGTGCGCGCGGTCGCCCTCGATGTAGCGCTTCTTCGAGACGAACTTGTAGAGATAGTCGAAGCGTTCGTCGTCGCCCTGGTAGGCGACCACGCGGCCGTCCGGGGCGATGATGACGTTCGCGCCCTCGTGCTTGAGGCGGCCGAGCGCCGTGTGCTTCTTCGGGGTCGACTCCGGCTCGAAGGGGTCGAACTCGACGATCCAGCCGAAGCGGTTCGGCTCGTTCTCGTAGCCGGGCGTGCGGGCGTCGAAGCGCGGGTCGTCGAGCTCCCAGAGGCGGGCGGTCTCGGCGTCGGTCAGGCCGTAGCGCTTCTCGGCGTCGCTGGTCGCGGTGGCGCGGAAGTAGCCGTTGAAGTTCTCCTCGCCGGAGAGGATCGTGCCCCACGGCGTGGTGCCGCCGGAGCAGTTGCCCAGCGTGCCGAGGACGGAGCGTCCCGTGGGGTCGGCGGCGGTCTTCAGCAGCGCCGAGCCGGCCGCGGCGCCGGTGACCTCGTAGGGGGTGTCCAGCAGGTAGCGGCGGTTGTGCTCGCCGCCGCGGACGTACGCCCAGGGGCGGTCGACGGCGGTGCGGACCAGCTCGACCACGCTGAGGCCGTGGGCGGCGCGGCCGACGGCGCGCACGCGCTCGGGCTCGGCCTCGAGCTGCGCGGCCGGGAACATGATCGACTCGTTCGTGTACTCGTGGTTCACGACCAGCAGGGCGCGCAGGCGCTTCGAGCCGGGGATCTCGACGATGTCGGTGTAGTCGTTGTTGTAGCCGAACTGCGCGGCCTGGGCCGCCTCCGTCTGGTTCCGGATGTCGAAGGCGGGGCTGTCGGCGAAGAGCGGGTCGCCCCAGCGGATGATCGGCTGCCAGGCGAAGCCCTCGGGGACGGTGAACTCGTCGACCGTGTGCGGCACCGGGGCGATCGGGGTGAAGGCGAGCGGGGAGTCGCCGACCGCGGCGTCGGCGACAGCCGCCTCCGCGGTGGGGGCGCCGCCGGCCGAGGCGACGGCGACGGTGACCGCGCCGGCCAGGCCCAGTCCGAGCGCGCTGCGGCGCGAGATCTGGCGCGCGACGATGTCGCGGAACGAGCTGTTGTGCGAGGTGTTGCAGGCGGCGGTCGAGCACGCGTTCGCGCACTTCAGGGCGCAGGTGACGGGGCTGCGCTTGCCGCGCACGTGCCCCGCCATGGGGAGGAGGAGCGGGCGGCGGGCGGTGTCGGTCATGGTCGTCCTTCGATCGGCAGGCAGTGCGATCGAGTGGACCAGTGCGAGGGGACGCGCATCCCGCTCAGCGGCGGCCTCTCCCTGAACGGAATATGAACGTTCTCACAAGAAGGTGAGGCTATCCTTCGTCGCTCCGGCGGGCGTCCCGGGCGGCCAGCACCGCGCCGACGTTGTCCGCGATCCACTCGACGACCGGCAGCAGCCGCCCGGCCAGCTCGGCGCCGAGCGGGGTCAGCGCGTAGTCGACCCGCGGCGGGATCACGGCGTGCGCCTCGCGGTGCACGAAGCCGTCCTCCTCGAGGGTGCGGAGGGTCTGCGCCAGCATCTTCTCGCTGATGCCGCCGATCCGGCGCCGCAGCTCGCCCCAGCGCAGGCCCCGCTCGGCCAGGGCGGCGAGGACGAGCACGCCCCACTTGCTCGTGACGTGGCCGAAGACCTCGCGGCTCGGGCAGTCGGCGGAGTAGACGTCGCCGGTGAGGAGGGGGCTCGTGGTGATGGTCATGGAAGTACTAACAAAATAGTGGGTACTGCATTCCGGGAAGTTCTCACGGCGCAGCCCGGTTCCCCTCTCCGTCGGCACTCCACGCGCCGTCCACGAACGGAAGGACCACCCCCATGACCCTCGTCGTCACCGGAGCCACCGGCCACCTCGGCCGTCTCGCCGTCGAGCACCTGCTCGCCCGCGGCACCGCCGCCTCCGACATCGTCGCCACCGGCCGCGACGCCGCCAAGCTGGAGGCGCTCGCCGCCGACCTCGGCGTCCGCACCGCCGTCGCCGACTTCGAGGACCCGGCCTCGCTCGACGCCGCCTTCTCCGGCGCCGAGGCCGTGCTGCTCGTCTCCGGCTCGGAGGTGGGCAAGCGCGTCGCGCAGCACACCGCCGCGATCGAGGCCGCCGCCCGCGCCGGCGCGCGGCTGGTCTACACGAGCGCCCCGAAGGCGACCACCAGCCCGCTGATCCTGGCCCCCGAGCACAAGGCGACGGAGGAGGCGATCGCCGCCGCGGGCCTCCCCGCCGTGATCCTCCGCAACGGCTGGTACAACGAGAACTACGCGCAGACCGTCGCCGAGCTCGCCTCGACCGGCACCACCCTCTCCAGCGCCGGCGACGGCCGCGTCTCCAGCGCCGCCCGCACCGACTACGCCGAGGCGGCCGCCGTCGCGCTGCTCGACGCCTCCCTGGTCGGCTCCGTGCACGAGCTCTCCGGCGACACCGCCTGGAGCTTCGACGAGCTCGCGACCCTCGTCGGCGAGGTCGCCGGCCGCGACGCCGCGATCGCGCACGTCGACTCCGCCGAGCACACCCGCATCCTCACCGAGGCCGGCGTCCCCGAGGGCGGCGTCGGCTTCGTCGTCGGCCTCGACGCGAACATCGCCGACGGCCTCCTCGGCGAGACCGACGGCTCGCTCGCCCGCCTCATCGGCCGCCCGACCACCCCGATCCGCGCCTACGTCGAGGAGCAGCTCGCCGGCTGAGCCGCGGCCTGCCGGGGGCTGACCTCCGGCTCGCGGAACCCGCTCCGGCTCGCCGGATCGTCCGGTTCTCGCGAGCCGGGGGCCGTTCAGTGAGCCGGAGGCGTGAGAGCGGCCGACCCGCCACCCCGCGCCACCGGTCCCGGGAGTGCGGCCACCTCGTTACTCTCACCGGATGCCATCGCGCCGGTCCGTCCTCGTCTACGTGGACGGCTTCGCTCTCTACAAGGCACTCCTGCAGCGCCGGTATCCGCAGTTCAAGTGGCTCGACCTCGAGGCCCTGGCCCAGAGGCTCTTCCCGCACCGGACGGTCGTCGGCGTCAAGTACTTCACGGCGGCGCTCAAGCCGATGACGAACGACCGCGGTATCGGTCAGCGTCAGCAGGTGTACTGGCGTGCTCTGCGCACGACCTCGGTCGAGATCATCGAGGGCACCTTCCACTTCAACCGTCAGTTCCTGCCCCTGCACCCGGAGGTGCTCGATTCTGATGGCCGTGTCGTGACCGTTCGAGTGAAGCGTCCGGAGGAGAAGGGAACAGATGTCGCCCTCGCGTCGCACCTGCTCGTCGACGCCTTCGAAGGGGCCGCCGATTCGTTCGCGGTCGTCACCAACGACTCCGATCTCGTTCCGCCGATGCGAATGCTGGCGGAGCGCAGTCGATCCTTGGCGCTCGTCTCGGTCGTCGACGACCGCTACAACAAGGCGTTCGCCTCCATCGGCCTCGAGACGGTCCGACAGATCCGTGCGGGAACTCTGTCGTCCTCGCAGTTCCCCGATTCTCTGGTGGACGGAGCGGGGCGGATCGTGCACCGCCCGTGGGACTGGGCCTGAGCCGTTCTGCAGCGATCGGATCGACCCCGAGAACGAAGCAGGCCCCCGACGAGTCGGGGGCCGCGCCCGGTAGTCGAGACATCCGGGTGGTTATGAGACGACCCTACTGCCGCAAACGGGGTGCGTCCACGCCGTGACGCCACGCGTCGGCTCCAGGCCGACCTCGCCGTGCGAGCCGGACCCGCGCCCGCGGGCCGCGGTGTCCGACCCCCGACGTAGGCTGGACGCCATGACCTCGACGACGCCTCGCTCCGGTATCGACCTCTCCGAACTCGACCCGGCGACGCGTCCGCAGGACGACCTCTACCGCCACGTCAACGGCCTGTGGATCGACCGCACCGAGATCCCGAGCGACAAGGCGCGCTACGGCTCCTTCCACGTGCTCCAGGAGGAGGCGGAGAAGGCGGTCCGCGACATCATCGTCGAAGCGCAGTCCGCCCCGCAGGGCACCGAGGCGCGGATGTTCGGCGACCTCTACACCTCCTTCCTCGACGAGGAGCGCGCCGAGGAGCTCGGCGCCGCCCCGCTCGCCGACGACCTCGCGGCCGTGCAGCGCGTCAACTCGATCGCCGGGCTGCTGCAGGCCGTCGGCGCCTTCGAGCGCGCGGGCGTCCCTGGCCTCTTCGGCCTCTTCGTCGACAACGACCCGGGCGACCCCGAGCGCTACCTCGTCTTCGTCAACCAGGGCGGCCTCGGCCTGCCCGACGAGAGCTACTACCGCGAGGAGGAGTTCGCCTCCGTCCGCGAGGCGTACCTGCCCTTCGTCGCCCGGATGCTCGGGTTCGCCGGCCTCGACTCGCCGGAGTCGCGCGCCGAGCGCATCGTCGCGCTCGAGACCGACCTCGCCGCCGTGCACTGGGACAAGGTGCGCAGCCGCGACAGCCAGGCCACCTACAACCTCCGCTCCTGGGCCGAGGTCACCGAGCTCGCCGCCGGCATCGACCTCGGCGTCTGGCTGACCGCGATGGGCGCGCCGGAGGGGGCGCTCGCCGAGGTCGTCGTGCGCCAGCCGAGCTTCCTCGAGGGGCTCGCCGGCCTGCTGACCGACGACCGCCTCCCCGCCTGGCGCGACTGGCTGTCCTGGCAGGTGATCCGCGGCGCCGCGGCCTACCTCTCCAGCGACTTCGTCGACGCCAACTTCGACTTCTACGGCCGCACCCTGACCGGCACGCCGCAGAAGCGCGAGCGCTGGAAGCGCGCCGTCTCGCTCGTCGAGGGCTCGCTCGGCGAGGCCGTCGGCCGGATCTACGTCGAGCGCCACTTCCCCGAGACGGCGAAGGCCGCGATGGACGTCCTCGTCGCGAACCTGATCGAGGCCTACCGCCGCTCGATCGTGGACCTCGAGTGGATGGGCGCCGACACCCGCGAGCGCGCGCTGGAGAAGCTCGCGAAGTTCACGCCGAAGATCGGCTACCCGGTCCGCTGGCGCGACTACTCCGCCCTCTCGGTCGACCCGGCGGACCTGGTCGGCAACGCCCGCCGCGTCGCCGCCTTCGAGTTCGACCGCGAGCTCGGCAAGATCGGCAAGCCGCTGGACCGCGACGAGTGGTTCATGACGCCGCAGACCATCAACGCGTACTACAACCCCGGCTTCAACGAGATCGTCTTCCCCGCCGCGATCCTGCAGTTCCCCTTCTTCGACGAGACCCGCGACGCCGCGGCCAACTACGGCGCGATCGGCGCGGTGATCGGCCACGAGATCGGCCACGGCTTCGACGACCAGGGCTCGCGCTTCGACGGCGACGGCCGCCTCACCGACTGGTGGACCGAGGACGACCGGGCCGCGTTCGAGGAGCGCACGAAGGCCCTCATCGCGCAGTACGACGCGCTCGCGCCCGCGACGACGCCCGGCCACCACGTCAACGGCGCGCTCACCATCGGCGAGAACATCGGCGACCTCGGCGGCCTCGGCATCGCGTGGAAGGCCTACCTGCTCTCGCTCGACGGCGAGGAGTCGCCCGTGATCGACGGCCTGACCGGCGCGCAGCGCTTCTTCCTCTCCTGGGCGCAGGCCTGGCAGCAGAAGGCGCGCGACGAGGAGACGATCCGCCTGCTCGCCATCGACCCGCACTCGCCGTCGGAGTTCCGCTGCAACCAGATCGTCCGGAACCTGGACGAGTTCTACGCTACTTTTGACGTCACCGAAGGCGACTCCCTCTGGCTCCCGCCGAGCGAGCGCGTCGCCATCTGGTAGTCGCCGCCGACTGCCGTCCCGCACCACGGGCGAGCGGCGGGCATCGAGAGCCGACCGATGCCTCCCGCGCCGTCCGTCCACCGATGCGTCGTCGCGGTGGACCCCGCTCCTCCCCTCCGCACCGACCGTTCCACCGACCCGGAGAGAGGCCGCAGCCGTGGTGATCCCCGCCCACGAGACCCGTCGCGAGAGTCGTCGCGCCCGCCGCGGCCGGCACAAGGGCGACTACGACCACGACGACTTCCAGCGCGGCTTCGACGCGCTCGGCCGGCTCGCCCTGGACGGCGTCGTGGTGTCGGCGCGCGCGGTCGACCTCGGCACCGGCCGCGCCCTCTTCGCGGTCGACGACTCCGTCTCCATGCCGACGGCGTCCGTCGGCACGATCGTGCTCCTGGTCGAGGTCGCGGCGCGGCTCGCCACCGACCCGCAGGAGAACCTGCGCCTCGTCGACCGCACCGCCGCCGACGCCGTCACCGGCACGGGGATCTGGCAGCACCTGCAGATCCCGTCGATGCCGATCGCGGATCTCGCCGCCCTCGTCGGCGCGACCAGCGACAACCTGGCCACCAACGTCCTCCTGCGCCGGGTCGGACTCGACGCCGTCCGCGAGCGGGCCGAGGCGCTCGGCCTCTCGCGCACCGCCCTGCTCGACGTCGTCCGCGACGAGCGCGGTCCGGACGACGCTCCGCAGCTCTCCATCGGCTCGGCCAGCGAGCTGACCTGGCTGCTCGCGACCCTCGCGAACGGCGAGGTCGTCGACCCCGCGGTCAGCTCGCGCGTCATCGGCTGGCTCTCGCTGAACAGCGACCTGTCGATGGTCGCCTCCGCCTTCGGCCTCGACGCGCTCTCGCACCGGCAGCCCGACCACGGCGTCCTGCTCGTCAACCGGACCGGCACCGACGTGGGCGTCCGCGCCGAGGTCGGCGTGCTCCGCGGCCCGCGCGCCGGCGTCGCCTACGCCGTCATCACGCAGTTCGACGACTCGAGCCTGCGCTACCGCCTCGCGGTGCTCGACGGCATGCGCACGCTGGGCGTCGACCTTCTGGAGTACGTGCACTGAGCGCCGCAGCGGGCGCCCGCTGCCGCTCGCTCGCCTGAGGCGCGAGCTCGCCGACCTCCGGCTCGTGGAACATCGTCCGGCTCGCCGGAATCGCGCGGTCCCGCGTGCCGGGGTCCGTCGTGCGTGCCGGAGGGGTCCGCTCGCCTCCCGGCGGGATGTTCGGCACGCCGAATCACGTCCGGCTCGCGCGAAGCGCACGATTCCGCGTGCCCAGGTCGATTCCGCGTGCCGAAGGTGCTCGCCGGGGCGGCGCCGTCAAGCAGGTGACCGGGCCCGGGGGCGCGACCTAGGCTGCCCGCAGCGGCGCCGCCTCCCGGTGCGTCGCGGAGAGGACACCATGAGCAGCTTCGGCTTCGACGCCCCCGAGGACGTCACCGACACCACCCGCCCCGCCGCCGACTCCCTGCCGGTCCCCCCGGAGGACCCGGCCGAGGTCGACGACACGGAGGCGACCGGAGAGGCGGCCGACGAGGGAGCCGACTCCCGCCTCGACGACGACGCGCGCCTCGACGACGACCAGGACCCGCCGGAGCACCCCTTCGTCCCCTCGCCCAGCTGAGCGGCGGACCGGGCTCCGGCCCGGCGCGTGCACAACTGAGGCTGGAAGGGCCGGATCGGCCCTGAAACGCTCGATCCGCCGCTTCCAGCCTTGTCTGTGCACGCCCTCCACGGCTGACGTCGCTGCGGGCGGCGGGCGACGAGGCGGCCGACCCTCGTCAGCCGCGGAAGGCCCCGCGGTAGCGCGCCGCCGGGTGCCGCGGATTCAGCCGCGCGGACCCGGTCAGCCGCTCGCGCAGCCCGCCGGGCGCGTACTCCGACCGTGCCAGGCCGCGGGCGCGCAGCACCGGCATCACCTCGTCGACGAACTCGACGTAGCTGTCGGGCAGCGACCAGTGGTTGAGGTTGATGCCGTCGACGCCCGCGTCACGCAGCTCCGACAGCCGGTCGGCGATCTGCTCGGGCGTCCCGACGACGCGCTGGTGCCGGCCGACGGTGAGTCGCGCCAGGTCCGCGACGGTCGCGTCCCGGTCGGGGAGCAGCCGGATCATCGACTCGAGCGTGCTGCGATTCCCGTTGGTGACGATGTCGCGCAGCCTCGTCTCGGGCGGGAAGGGCGTCCCGTCGGCCTGGTCGACGCTCAGCCCCGCGTGCAGCAGGTGGGCGTCGACGCTGCTGTACGCGTCGAGCTCGGCCTCGCGCTCCCGGGCCTCGCGCTCGGTGCTGCCCACGATCACCGACAGGGGTGAGAAGAACAGCACGTCGTCGCCGCGGCGCCCCGCCGCCTCCGTGAGCGCCCGCGTCGAGGCGATCAGCTCGCGGGTCTGCTCCGTCGTCGAGCCGCCGACGAACTGCGCCTCCGCGTGCCGGGCCGCGAAGGCCCGCCCGGCGGGGGAGGAGCCGGCCTGGAAGAGGAACGGCGTGCGCTGGGGCGACGGCGCCGAGAGGTGCGGGCCCTCGACCCGGTAGCTCGCGCCGGCGTGGTCGATGCGGTGCACCGACTCCGGACGGGAGTACGCGCCGGCCTGGTCGCGGACCGAGGCGTCGTCGTCCCACGACCCCTCCCACAGCTTGTAGACGACGTCGAGGTACTCCTCGGCCTGCGCGTAGCGGTCGTCGTGCTCGGTCAGGCGGTCGAGGCCGAAGTTGCGGGCCGCGTTCTCCTGGTAGCTGGTGACGATGTTCCAGGCGACCCGGCCCTTCGAGAGGTGGTCGAGCGTCGACATCCGCCGCGCGAACTCGAACGGGTGCGCCTGCAGGATCGAGCTGGTCATCGCCAGTCCCAGGTGCTCGGTCGAGCCGATCAGCGCGGCGAGCAGGATCGACGGGTCGTTGTTCGGCAGCTGCAGTCCCTCGCGCGCGTTCACCTCGAGCGAGGCGCCGACCGCCCCGTAGGTGCCCACGACGTCCGCGAAGAAGATCGCGTCGAACACCCCGCGCTCGAGCGTCCTCGCGACCTCGATCCAGTGCCCCAGGTCCTCGAACGCGCCGGGCCGCGCCCCGGGCCGCCGCCACTGGCCGTGGTGGATGTGCGAGGGCGTGTTCATCACGAACGCGTTGAAGAGCAGCGGGCGGGGATCGGTCATGCGGGTGCTCCTGAGGACGCGGGTGCGGACGTCGGTCTCGTGCGAGGCGATCGTACGGGCAGCGCGAAGGCCGGACCAGCGGCGGCGGCCGGTCGCAGCAGGATCGATGCCGCCGGGTCTCCAGAGCCGGCATGCGGCGTCCACTCCACCAGCACGAGGAGAGGGCCTGCTAGCCTCGTCGCCACCGGCGCGAGCGGGGGCTTCTGGAATCCGGCGGGCCCCGCATCGCGCCGGTTCCGTCTGCCTGGTCCATCACACGTCGTCGGCCTCGCCGGTCGGGATCCGCGCGCTGCTCGGGTACATCGAGAACCCGGCACCGAGGCGCAGTCCCGTCTTCTGGTGCAGTGCCATGCACCGTCGGATCTGCTCCCAGAGATAGCTCTGCTCCTCCGGCGCTCCGCCCTGCAGAAGGTAGGTGCCTGCCGAGTAAGCGACGATGTCAGCGAGTTGCAGGATCTCGCGATCCCAGTGGCTGAGCTCCGTGTCGACCCACAGCGGCTTGTCGAGCACCAGGTCGTACTCGGGCTTCCTCCGCAGCATTCTGTCCAGGGTCGCCCGCGCGTCCCGCAGGCCGCCGCTGCGGAAGAACTTCTCGTGCTGGGACTGCTGGTCGGCGACGAACATCGCGGCGTCCCCGGAGTAGTAGTCGCCCACAGTCGTCGCGACGCGCTGGTGCAGGTATGCGTACGCGACGCCCAGCGGCATGAGGTCGCGTCCGGTCTCCACCATCTCGAGCTTGTCCACAGCCGCTGCGAAGACGAGCGGGCGGAAGGTGTCGAAGAGCAGCCCGACGTCCTTGAAGAGGGCGGCCGTCTGCTTCTCGGTGGTGAGTGCCCGGTAGGCAGCGGGCCTGTCCAGACGATGTCCTGATGCGACACTGCGTGCCACCCGACGGAGGTGGCGACCCTTGATCTCGGAATCACCCCACGGAAGATCGCATGCAGCGAGCTCACCGAAGTGCTTCTCCTTGACGTCGACGATCCGCTCTGCCAGGGCGCGCCGTGACGTGTCTCGAACTCCGACGGCGCCGAGCACGAAGTACTGGCTGGCGCCTTCCTTGAGGGTCGGAGTTCCCGGTGCATCGTTCCGGTCGAGCGTGTGATTCCCGAATTCATCGACGTAGAAGATCAGCATGATGCTCCCTCTCGCTGCGCCCCGACGGGCCAGAGGGTAGCAAGCGGCGAGGTGGTGTCATCCGCTGGCGCGAACCGCCCGAGAGGACGCCCGCCCACAGTGCTCATCGAGGAGCCGGACACGGCGGGTCTCGATACGCCGCCTGCGGCGGCTACTCGACCAGCATGCTTCCGGCAAGCGCGAGTGCATCATGGTCGGGCAGCCCGGCGAGCGTCCGCGCTGCATGCTGATCGAGTAGCCCGGCGCAGCCGGGCGTATCGAGATCGCGCCTACTCCCGCGGGGTCGGCCCCGGCTTGATCCGCTGCGCCAGCCGCTTCAGCGGGTGCGCCGGCTCGCGCTCGAGCGGCTCCTCCACCTCGAGGCCGTAGAACGAGCCGATGTCGCCGACGAAGGCGGCCCGGCGGGCCTTGTCGTACGCGCGGATCTCCCTCCGGAAGGCGATCACCGTCGCGACGCACATCAGGATCATCACCACGCTGAACGGCAGCGCCGAGAGGATCGCGGCGGTCTGCAGGGCGTCGAGTCCGCCGGCGATCAGCAGCGAGAGCGCGAGAAGCGCCGTCGCGAGTGCGAAGAAGATGCGGATGCGGTTGCGCGGCTCCGCGTCGCCGCCGGTGGCGATCATCGACATCACCAGGGCGCCGGAGTCGGCGGAGGTGACGAAGAAGATGCCGATCAGGATGATCGCGCCGACCGTGAGCACCGAGCCCGCGGGCAGGCCCTGCAGCATCGAGAAGAGCGCCGCGTCGGTGCTGACCGAGCCGTCGGCGCCGACGAGCCCGCCGTCGCCGTAGAGCTCGCGGTAGAGCGCGGTGCCGCCGAGCACGCTGAACCAGAGGAAGGTCATGATGGTCGGCACCAGCAGCACACCCGCGACGAACTCGCGGACGGTGCGGCCCTTCGAGACGCGGGCGATGAAGATGCCGACGAACGGCGCCCACGACATCCACCAGCCCCAGTAGAACGTCGTCCAGGTCGCCTGCCAGGCCTCGCCCTCCTGGCCGGCGTAGGCGCTGACCGTGAAGGTGAGGCCGATGAAGTTCTGCAGGTAGTTGCCGAGCGACTGCACGAACTCGCGCAGCAGGAACTGGGTCGGGCCGGCGACCAGCACGAACACGAGCAGCGCGGCGGCGAGCAGCAGGTTGCCGGTCGAGAGCCACTTCATGCCCTTGCCCACACCGGAGACGAGCGAGAACACGGTGAGCGCCGTCACGACCGCGATCACGATGATCTGCACCGTGAGCGAGGAGTCGACGATGCCGCTCGCCTCCAGTCCCGCGGAGATCTGCGTGACGCCGAGGCCGAGCGAGGTGGCGACGCCGAACATCGTGCCGACGAGGGCGACCACGTCGATGGCGTTGCCCCAGCCGCCGCGGACGCGACGACCCAGCAGCGGCTCGAGCGCCCAGCGGATCGACACCGGGCGCTTGCGGCGGTGGATCGCGTAGGCGAGGGCGAGGCCGACGACGACGTAGATCGACCAGGCGTGCACGCCCCAGTGCAGATAGGTCTGCGAGATGGCGCTCTGCGCGAGCTCCGTCTCGGTGCCGGTGACGCCGGGGCGCGGGGTGGCGAAGTGGGTGAGCGGCTCCGCGACGCCGTAGAAGACGAGGCCGATGCCCATCCCGGCGGCGAAGAGCAGCGAGATCCAGGAGAGCATCGAGAACTCGGGCTCGTCGTCGTCGGCGCCCAGCTTGATGTCGCCGAATCGGCTGACGCCCATCCAGATCGCGAAGGCGACGAAGACGGCGGCGATCAGCACGTAGTACCAGCTGAAGGTGTTCACCACCGTGGTCTGCAGGGAGGCGAAGACGCTGGTGGCGGCGTCCGGCGCGATGATCGCGAAGGCGGCGATCGACAGGGTGATCACCGCCGCGGGCCAGAACACCCAGCGGGCGAGGCGCTGCGGCGGCCTCGCGGTGGTGTCGGCGGCGGGCGGGACGGCGATGTCCGGGGCGGAAGGCTTGTCGGACATGGGGTCCTCTCGTCGGCGGCAACCTGCCACGGTACACGGGCGGTCGCGACCGCGTCCGGCGGCCCGGTGGCGCAAGGTCACCGATCGAGGGTCCCGAGAGCCGTGCGGGCGGGTCGGTCCCGACCGCGGCGACCGGTGTGCGCGAGGCTGGACCCGTGCAGTTCAGAGTCTTCACCGAACCCCAGCAGGGCGCCAGCTACGGGGATCTCCTCGCGGTCGCGCAGGCCACCGAAGCCCTCGGCTACGACGGCTTCTTCCGCTCCGACCACTATCTCCGGATGGGCGACGGCGACCCCGGTCCCGGCCCGACCGACGCCTGGACGACCCTCGCGGGCCTCGCGCGCGAGACCGAGCGGATCGCGCTCGGCACCCTCGTCTCCTCCGTCACCTACCGGCCGCCGGGGATCCTCGCCATCCAGGTCGCCCAGGTCGACGCGATGTCGGGCGGCCGCGTCGAGCTCGGGCTCGGCACCGGCTGGTTCGAGGAGGAGCACGCCGCGTACGGCATCGACTTCCCGCCGCGTCGCTTCGACCTGCTCGAGGAGCAGCTCGAGATCGTCACCGGCCTCTGGTCGACGCCGGTCGGCGAGCGCTACTCGTTCGCGGGCGAGCACTACACGCTGACCGACTCGCCCGCGCTGCCCAAGCCCGCGCGCCTGCCGCTGCCGGTGATCGTCGGGGGAGGAGGACCCAAGCGGACCCCGCGGCTCGCGGCCCGCTTCGCCAGCGAGTTCAACCTGCCCTTCCCCGAGTTCGACGCGATCCCCGGCGCGTTCGAGCGCGTCGACGAGGCCTGCGTCGCGATCGGGCGCGAGCCGTCCTCGCTCGTGCACTCGGTCGCGCTGATCGCGGTCGGCGGAGCGGACGAGGCGGAGTTCGTCCGGCGCGCCGCGGCGATCGGCCGCGAGCCCGCCGAGCTGCGCGAGCACGGCGTCGCCGGCGGCGTCGACGAGACCGTCGACCGCCTCGAGTCCCTGCGCGCGGCCGGCGCCGAGCGCGTCTACCTCCAGTTCATGGACCTCCAGGACCTCGACCACCTCGACTTCTTCGCCCGCGAGGTGCTGCCGCGCCTCTCCGTCTGATCCACCGTTGCGCAGAGGCCGGGTCTCGATACGCCGCCGGAGGCGTCTACCCGACCAGCGAGGCCGCAGGCAGGGAGACGCCCGCCGCTGCGACCTAGGCTGGAGGGATGGTGGACACGATCGAGCGCGCCGACGAGCGGCTGGCGACCCGCTCGGCCGCCGAGCTGCCGTGGGTCGTGCTCGTCTGGGACGACCCGGTCAACCTGATGTCGTACGTGTCCTACGTGTTCCGCAGCTACTTCGGCTTCGGCCGGGCCGAGGCCGAGCGGCTGATGCTCCAGGTGCACACGGAGGGGCGCGCGGTGGTCGCGACCGGCAACCGCGAGGAGATGGAGCGGCACGTGGAGGCGATGCACGGCTACGGCCTGTGGGCGACGCTGCAGAAGGCCGACGCATGACCGCTCGACTCACGGCGGGCAGGTCCTGATGCGCTCCTTCCGCCGCGACTCCTCCGGTGCCGCCGTCGCCCGCTTCGACCGCGAGGAGGCCGGGATCCTCCGCCACCTGGCCGGCGAGATGCTCGAGCTGCTGGACCGCGGCACCTCTGAGGACGCCCGCAACGACCCCGCGCTCGCGCGACTGCTGCCGGACGCCTACCGCGACGACGACGAGGCCGCCGCCGAGTTCCGCCGCTTCACCGCCCCGGATCTGGCCGGCCGCAAGATGGACGACGCCCGCGCGATCACCGCCGCGCTCGACGCCGGCGAGGGCTCCGGCCACGCCCGCGTCTTCGCCGGTCTCGGCGAGGTCGCCGTCCGGCTCGAGCCGCCGCAGGCGCTGTCCTGGCTCCGCGGGCTCACCGACATGCGCCTCGCCCTCGCCGCCCGCCTCGGCATCGTCGACACCGACGACGTCGAGCCCGAGGACAAGACCGGGCAGGCGATCCGCGCGGTCTACGACTGGCTCGGCAGCGTCCAGGACGGTCTGGTCCGCGCGATCGACGTGTGATCGCGACGGTCGCGGCCAGGCCTTTCCGCTAGAGGATCGAGAGATCTCCACAGCTGTGGACAAACCTGTGGAGAGATGTGGAGAACGGGCGTCCTCGCCGGCGCCCGCCGCCGCGGATCGCCCGTCCCAGAGGGGATCCGGCCGAGCGGAGGGTGTGGAAACGCGAGGTGTCCGGTCGGTGAACCCATGCCCCTGGAACGGGAACCGGCTCCCGGTTCGACGCCGGGGGCGGAACCGCGTACCGTCCGGACCGTGAACACTCCTTCAGGAACCCAGGCCAAGCGCGCCGCGGACGACGCGCAGGACTCGACCGCGGTGCGCACGCTCGCCCGCGGGGGCTACGCCGCGAACGGCCTCGTCCACGTCCTCATCGGCGTCATCGCCCTGCAGATCGCGACCGGCGGCCAGGGCGAGGCGGACCAGTCCGGCGCGCTCGGCTCGCTCGCCGCGCAGCCCGGCGGACTGGTCGTGCTCTGGGTCTGCGCGATCGGGCTCTTCGGACTCGCGCTGTGGGGTGCGCTCGAGGCGTTCCTGGTGGCGGGCGGCGACAGCGCCGCGTCCCGCTGGGGCAGCCGGCTCAAGGAGGCGGCGAAGGCCGTCGTCTACCTCGCGCTCGGCATCACGACCCTGCGCTTCGCGCTGGGCGGCAGCTCCGACTCGTCCGAGACGTCCGAGAGCGCGAGCGCGCAGGTCCTCGCCGCTCCCGGCGGAGTGGTGCTGCTCGTGATCGCCGGACTCGCGATCCTCGCGGTCGGCGGCGTCTTCGTCTACCGGGGCGCGTCGAAGAAGTTCCTCGAGAACGTCGCCCAGCCGGGCGGGACGGCCGGCCGCGTCGTCACCGGTCTGGGCATCGCGGGCTACATCGCGAAGGGCGTCGTGCTCGGCGTGCTCGGGATCCTGGTGATCATCGCCGCCGTGACGCACGACCCGGCGCAGGCGGGCGGCCTGGACGAGGCTCTGAAGACGCTGACCGAGCTGCCGTTCGGCGTGGTGCTGCTCGGCGTCGTCGCCGTCGGGCTGATCGCCTACGGCGCGTTCTGCTTCGCCCGGGCGCGCTGGCCGAAGCTCTGAGGGGTGACCCCGGGGCGGCGGTGGGAGGGCTCGGCGCGATAGCCGTCGCGGAGCCCGCCCATGCGCGCCGGATCCGCACCGCGCCGCCCTCCCGATCCGCGCCGTCGCCGGGCTCCTGATCCCCGGAAGGACGCCGCAGGAGAGCGCGGAGCCGTGACGGGCGAGCGCGGCGCGGGGCCGATACCCCCTGACGGGTGTGATCGCAAGCAGTGCCGAGGTCCGGCTTCCAGTGACACTCTGTGCAGATGCATGCAGGTAGCGACGACGCGAGTACGGAGCGGGTCCGCCCTGCCCTGGCCGAGACGGCCGCGCGCCTGCTCCGGGCCGTCGCGACCGGCGACCGCGCCGCGTTCGCCGAGCTGTTCGACCGCTTCGGCGGGCTCTTCTCCGCCTCGATCGCCACGGTGCACGCCGACGCCTCCACGCGCGACCGGCTCTGCACCGAGGCCTTCGCCGCCGTCTGGCGCCGTGCCCGGGAGGGCGCCCGCGCCCCGGAGCCGGTGCTCTGGCTGCTCGAGGTGCTCTGCGAGACGCTCGGCTCCTCCCGGGAGGGCTCGCGCCGTCCGCTCGCCGAGGGGCTCCTCGCGCTGGCCTGCCCGGACCGCGAGCTGCTGCTGCTCGCCGTGGCCGGCCGCTACTCGCAGCCCGAGATCGCCGCGCTCACGGGCGTCCGCGAGTCGCGCCTGCGTGCGGTTCTCCGCGACGCGCTCGGCTCCCTCCGCGGCGGCCTCGGCGACGGGCGCCTCACCGCCTGACCGGCGGCGCCGTCTCCTCGAGAACTCGCCGCCTCCCCCGCGGCGGCTCCGACGGGCGTAAACTTGAGTCACCCGAACTCAACTTTCGAACCGCAAGGAGGAGATGCAGATGCAGGCCGGTCGGACACCCCAGCAGGACGAATCGTCCGCTCTCGCGCAGTACGGCGTCGACCTGACCGCGATCGCGGCGAGCGGCAAGCTGGACCCGGTCATCGGACGGGACGCCGAGATCCGCCGCGTCAGCCAGGTGCTCACGCGTCGCACCAAGAACAACCCGGTGCTCATCGGCGAGCCCGGCGTCGGCAAGACGGCGGTCGTCGAGGGGCTCGCGCAGCGGATCGTCGCGGGCGACGTCGCCGACAGCCTCAAGGGCAAGCGGCTCGTCAGCCTCGATCTCTCCGCGCTGATCGCGGGGGCGAAGTACCGCGGCGAGTTCGAGGAGCGGCTGAAGGCCGTCCTCGCCGAGATCAACGACTCCGGCGGCCGCATCATCACCTTCATCGACGAGCTGCACACGCTGATGGGCGCCGGCGGTGGCGAGGGCTCGGTGGCGGCGGCGAACATGCTGAAGCCGATGCTGGCCCGCGGCGAGCTGCGGATGATCGGCGCCACGACGCTCGACGAGTACCGCCAGTACATCGAGAAGGACGCGGCCCTCGAGCGCCGCTTCCAGCAGGTGTTCGTCGGCGAGCCGACCGTCGAGGACACGGTCGCGATCCTCCGCGGGCTGAAGGAGCGCTACGAGGCCCACCACAAGGTCGCGATCGCCGACTCCGCGCTGATCGCCGCCGCCTCGCTGTCCAATCGCTACATCACCGCGCGCCAGCTGCCGGACAAGGCCATCGACCTGATCGACGAGGCCGCCTCGCGCCTGCGGATGGAGATCGACTCCGCCCCGGTCGAGATCGACGAGCTGCGCCGCTCCGTCGACCGGCTGAAGCTCGAGGAGCTCGCGCTGAAGAAGGAGAAGGACGAGGCTTCGAAGGCGCGGCTGGAGACGCTGCGCGAGGACCTCGCCCGCCGCGGCGCCCACCTCGCCGAGCTGCAGCAGCGCTGGGAGCGCGAGCGCGCCTCCCTCAACCGCATCGGCGATCTCAAGAACCGGCTCGACGCGCTGCGGATCGCGGCCGAGCGGGCCCAGCGCGAGGGCAACCTCGAGCGCGCCTCCCGCCTGCTCTACGGCGACATCCCCGCCGCCGAGAGCGAGCTCGCGGCCGCCGAGCAGGAGGAGCAGCCGGCCGAGGGCCGCATGGTCAACGAGCAGGTCACCTCGGACGACATCGCCGCGGTCATCGCCGCCTGGACCGGCATCCCCGTCGGCCGGCTGATGCAGGGCGAGACCGAGAAGCTGCTGCATCTCGAGACCGAGCTGCACCGGCGCCTGATCGGCCAGAACGAGGCGGTCTCGGCCGTCGCCGGCGCCGTCCGCCGCACCCGCGCGGGCGTCTCCGACCCCGACCGGCCCACCGGCTCCTTCCTCTTCCTCGGACCGACCGGCGTCGGCAAGACCGAGCTGGCGAAGGCGCTCGCCGACCACCTCTTCGACGACGAGAAGGCGATGGTGCGCATCGACATGTCGGAGTACGGCGAGAAGTTCGCCGTCTCGCGGCTGGTCGGCGCCCCTCCCGGCTACATCGGCTACGAGCAGGGCGGCCAGCTGACGGAGGCGGTGCGCCGCCGGCCGTACTCGGTCGTGCTGCTCGACGAGATCGAGAAGGCGCACCCCGAGGTCTTCGACGTGCTGCTGCAGGTGCTCGACGACGGCCGGCTCACCGACGGCCAGGGGCGGACGGTCGACTTCCGCAACACGATCCTCATCCTCACCTCGAACCTCGGCTCGCAGTTCCTGGTGGACCAGTCGCTGACCCGCCCGCAGAAGGTCGAGGCGGTGCAGCAGATGGTGCGCCAGGCCTTCAAGCCCGAGTTCGTGAACCGGCTCGACGACATCGTCGTGTTCGAGGCCCTCGACCGCACCGAGCTCGGCGAGATCGTCTCGCTCTACGTCGACCGGCTCTCGCGCCGGCTGGCGGAGCGGCGTCTCGACCTCGCCGTCACGCCCGCCGCCCGCGGCTGGCTGGCCGAACGCGGCTACGACCCGCAGTACGGCGCCCGCCCGCTGCGCCGCCTGATGCAGCAGGAGATCGACGACCGGCTGGCGACGGCCCTCCTCGACGGCTCCATCCGCGACGGCGACGTGGTGCTCGTCGACGCGGGCCCGGACGGCCTGCTGGTCTCCGCGGGCCTCGCGACGCCGTAGGGCGGCACCCCTCCCATTCCTCAAAAGTTGCGGTAGTCGCGCGCCACTACCGCAACTTTCGGAGGGTGGGGCGGGCGGTTCGGGGCGGGGGCTCCTCCACAGGGGGCGATCGCGGGCGGTCCGTCCACAGTCGCCGCCGGGGCGCCTCGCCGGGGTCGCGTCGGCGGGTAGCGTCCCGCCCATGAACTCCCCGTCTCCCGCCGCCGGCGCGCGCATGGCCGACCTCGCGCCCGAGGAGCGGCCGCGCGAGCGGCTCCGCGCCCGCGGTCCCGAGGCGCTGACAGACGCGGAGACGCTCGCCGTGCTGATCGGCAGCGGAGTCCGCGGGGCGAACGCGACGGTCGTCGCGCAGCGCCTGCTCGCACGCTTCGGCGGCATCGACGCGGTGTCGCGGGCGGGCGTCGCCGACCTGGTCCGCCAGCGCGGCGTCGGCGAGGTCGCCGCCTGCCGCATCGTCGCGTCCTTCGAGCTGCGGCGGAGGATGAACCGCGCCGGGCGGGCCGCGCGCGTCGTCGACGCGGCCGGCCTCGCCGAGCTGGTGACGCCGCTGCTCGCCGCACGGCCGACCGAGACCGTGCTCGCCGTCGCGCTGACCGCCGCCGGGGCCGTCCGCGACGTGATCGCGCTCGCCGACGGACCGCCCACCCACGCGGAGGTGCCGGTGGCCGAGATCCTCGCCGAGGTGCTGGCGCGCGGTGCGGCCGGCGTCGGCCTCGCGCACAGCCACGCCGGCGCGGCGGACGTCCTCTCCTCCGACCTCGCCGCGACCCAGGCGCTGGCCGAGGCGTGCGCGGCCTGCGGGCTGCGCTTCGTCGCGCACGTCGTCGTCGGCGCCGACGGCTGGCGGGAGGCGCCGCCGTAGCAGCCGCGGACGTTCGTGCAAGCCCCTGAGCGGCCACCCTTCCACCCCGCGACGGCGGCGTACCGTGGACGAGCCCCCACCCCCTCTCGAGCAGGAGTCCCCATGCGAGCAACGATCATCCACGGCGAGCGCGACGTCCGACTCGAGGAGGTGCCCGACCCCGTGCTCTCGACCGGCCGCGACGCGATCGTGCGCGTCACCGCCGCGTGCGTCTGCGGCTCCGACCTCTGGCCGTACCGCGGCGTCACCCCGACGAAGGAGGCGCACCGGATCGGCCACGAGTTCGTCGGCGTCGTCGAGGAGATCGGCGACGACGTGCACGACATCGCGGTCGGCGACTTCGTGATCGCCCCCTTCTACGTCTGCGACGGCACCTGCGCCAACTGCGCGAACGGCGTCTCGACCTCCTGCCTCACCGGCGGCTGGTGGGGCGCCGAGGTCGGCGAGCAGGGCTTCGCCGACGGCGCGCAGGGCGAGAAGGTCCGCGTCCCGCTCGCCGACGGCACGCTCTTCCCGGTCGGCACCGACGTCGACCCGGCGCTGATCCCGAGCCTGCTCACCCTCGCCGACGTGATGGGCACCGGTCACCACGCCGCCGTCTCGGCCGGCGTCACCGCGGGCTCCACGGTCGCGGTCGTCGGCGACGGCGCGGTCGGCCTCTGCGCCGTGCTCGCGGCCAAGCGCCTCGGCGCGACCACGATCATCGCGATGTCGCGGCACGAGTCCCGCCAGGCGCTCGCCACCCGCTTCGGCGCGACCCACATCGTCGACACGCGCGGCGACGAGGGCGTGGCCCGGGTCCGCGAGCTCACCGACGGCATCGGCGCGGACTGCGTCCTGGAGTGCGTCGGCACCAAGGAGTCGATGCAGCAGGCGCTCGACTCGGCCCGCCCCGGCGGCATGGTCGGCTACGTCGGCGTCCCCAACGGCGGGCCGGAGCTGCCCGTGCGCCAGATGTTCGGCTCGAACGTCGGCGTCAACGGCGGCGTCGCGCCGGTCCGCGGCTACATGGCGGAGCTGCTGCCCGACGTGCTGAGCGGCGCGATCGAGCCGGGGCTCGTCTTCGACCTGGAGCTGCCGCTCGAGGAGATCGCCGAGGCGTACGCCGCGATGGACGAGCGCCGCGCGATCAAGACCCTCGTGCGGCCGTAGCGGGAGCCGGTCGTGCGCATCGAGAACGAGACGCCCCGGGGCGTCGTCGCCGGAGTCGCGGAGGACGGCGTCGCCCGGTTCCTCGGCGTGCCCTTCGCCGCGGCACCGGTGGGCGACCGCCGGTTCCGCGCGCCCGAGCCGCGGGCGCCCTTCGACGGCGTCTTCGAGGCGGACGCCTACGGGGCGACGCCGCAGCGCGGCCGCCCCTTCGAGTTCACGACCATCCCCGAGCACTCGATCCCGGGCGAGGACACGCTGACCCTGAACGTGTTCGCCCCGGCTGAGCCGGCCGGCTCGCTGCCCGTGCTGGTCTACCTGCACGGCGGCGGCTACGTCACCGGAGCGGCGTCGAGCGACTGGCACGACGGCTCGGCCTTCGCGCGCGACGGTGTGATCGTCGTGACCGCCGCCTACCGGCTGGGGGTCGACGGCTTCGGCGTCGTCGAGGGCGACGCGAACCGCGGGGTCCGCGACTGGCTCGCCGCCCTCGAGTGGGTCCGCGAGAGCATCGGCGCGTTCGGCGGCGATCCCGGCCGCGTCACGATCGCGGGCCAGTCCGCGGGCGGCGGCGCCGTGCTCACCCTGCTCGGCTGCGCCGAGGCGCAGCCGCTCTTCGCGCGCGCCGTCGCGATCTCGCCGACCGACCGCAGCGTCCCGATCGAGGAGGCGGAGGAGCAGCTCACCGCCTTCGCGCACGCCCTCGGCGTCGAGCCCACCCGCGCCGCGCTCGCCTCGCTCGACCAGGACGGGCTCTCCGAGACCGCCGCCCTCACGATGATGCCCGGGTCGGGTCACGCGATCGTCTTCGCGCCGGTCTCGGGCGACGCGCTCCTGCCCCTGCCCGTGTCCGAGGCGACCGCGACGACCGGCCTCGACAAGCCGCTCCTGATCGGGTCCACCGCCGACGAGTTCGACAGCCCGCGCCTCGAGCGCGAGCCCGGGGCGGCACCCCGCACGACCGACCTGCTCTTCCGCCGCGCGGTGCTGCAGGCGGCGCGGAACCGTGCCGCGGGACCGGCGCCGACCTGGCTCTACGCCTTCGACCGGCTCTCGCCCGCGACCGGCGGCGCGTCGCACTGCCTCGACCTGCCGTTCTTCTTCGACCACCTCGACGCCGAGGCGACCGCCCGCGTCCTGGGCGAGGACCCGCCCGCGGCGCTCGCCACCGTGATGCACGGCGAGCTGGTGGCCTTCGTCCGGGGCGAGGAGCTGCCCTGGCCGCCGGCGCACGGCGCGGAGGGCGACGCGGTGCGCGTCTACGACGTCGAGCCGGCGATCGTGCCCGGCCACTACGACGACGTGCTGCCGCTCGTCTCGGACCCGCGGGCATGAGCGGGTCCGCGCGCGGGGGCGCGCCGCGCTTCCACCCCGACCTCGCGCTCGGCCGCTTCGTCCCGCCGATCGTGCTCGGACCGCGGCTGCTCCGCCTCGCCACCCGTCGCACCGCCGTCGGCGGGGAGGCGCCGCCCGACCTGCTCGTCGAGGACCTCCAGATCCCGGGGCCGGACGGCACCTCGGTCCCGGTCCGCAGCTACCGTCCGCGCACCCTCCGCGGCGCCGCGCCCGCGCTGATCTGGGTGCACGGCGGCGGCATGGTGCTCGGCAGCCGCTTCGACGACGAGTCCTCGAACATCGCCTTCGCCCGCACGCTCGGCATCACGGTCCTCTCGGTCGGCTACCGGCTCGCGCCCGCCCACCCGGCGCCCGCCGCCCTCGAGGACGTGCTGGCCGCGTTCCGCTGGCTCGCCGCGCACGCCGAGGAGCGGGGAGTCGATCCCGAGCGGATCGCACTGGGCGGCGCGAGCGCGGGCGGCGGGCTGGCCGCAGGAGCGGCCCTCCTGGCCCACGACCGCGGCGGAGCGCAGCCCGCGTTCCAGCTGCTGGTCTACCCGATGCTGGACGATCGCACCGTCACCCGACCCGGACCGGTTCCCCGCGGCGTCCGCGTCTGGACGCCGGGCAGCAACCGCTTCGGCTGGACCTCCTACCTCGGCGCCGAGCCCGGCGGCCCCGACGTCTCGCCGTACGCGGCGCCCGCCCGCCGCGACGACCTCTCGGGACTCCCGCCCGCCTGGATCGGTGTCGGCACCCTCGATCTCTTCCACGACGAGGACGTCCGCTACGCCGAGCGCCTGCGCGCGGCCGGGGTGCCCTGCGAGCTCGAGATCGTCGACGGCGCGTTCCACGGCTTCGACGCCGTCTTCTCGCGCACCGGCGTGGCGAAGCGCTTCTGGGCGGCGAAGGCCGCCGCCCTCGGGAGGGCTCTGGGGGTCTGAGGTCCGCGATCGGGGCCGGACCGGACGGCGGGTCGGGCCGTGCGAGGGGCCGCCGCGCCGGATGGGAGCATGGACGCATGGACATCGACCGCCTCGCCACCCGCTACGAGATCGCCCTGCCCGCCTGGATCGAGGACGCCGTGCGCGACGTCCCCGAGTTCCTGCCCGAGCGCGAGGACCGCATGGCCCTCGTGCACGCCCTCGCCGACCGCAACTTCCGCGAGGGCAACGGCGGCCCGTTCGCGGCGATCGTCGTCGAGCGCGACTCCGGCCGCGTGGTCTCGGTCGGTGTGAACGTGGTCCTGGGCAGCGGAGTCTCCTCCGGCCACGCGGAGGTCACCGCGCTCGGTCTCGCGCAGACCGCGCTCGGCTCGTGGGACCTGGGCGGCGAGGGCCTGCCGGCGCACGAGCTGGTCGTCAACTGGCGGCCGTGCGTGCAGTGCTACGGAGCGACGCTGTGGTCGGGCGTGCGCCGCCTGGTGGTCGCCGGGTCGGGTCCGGAGCTGGAGGAGATCTCCACGTTCGACGAGGGTCCGATGCGCGAGGACTGGGCCGCCCAGTTCGAGGCGCGCGGCATCGAGATCGTCGACGGCGTGCTCCGCGACGAGGCTCTCGAGGTCTTCCGCGCCTACCGCGCGCACGTCGACGCGGGCGAGGTGCTCGTCTACAACGCGCGCGCCGCGGACTGAGCCCCGCGCTCTGAACGAGCGAGCCGCCCCGAGGGATCCCCGGGTCGGCTCGTCGTGTCAGAGGGCTCGTGCTGTCGGCCGGCTCGTGGCGTCAGTGATTGCCGGGCGTGTACACGGCGGAGGCGCGCCACCAGTCGTCGAACATCGACAGCGGCACCTGCCGCTTGTGCTCGGTCGCCTGGTACCGGGCCTCGATCGCCTCGGCGACCTCGGTCGCGACGTCGCCGCCCTCGAGGTAGGTGTCGAGGTCGGCGTACACGAGGCCGAGGTTCGACTCGTCCGTCTGGCCGGGGTTCTCGTCGAGCAGGTCGGCGGTCGGCGCCTTCTCGTAGAGGCGGGCCGGGGCGTCGAGGTGCTCGAGCAGCGAGCGGCCCTGACGCTTTGTGAGGCCGGTCAGCGGCAGCACGTCGGCGCCGCCGTCGCCGAACTTGGTGAAGAAGCCGGTCACCGCCTCCGCCGCGTGGTCGGTGCCGACGACGAGCATGCCCGCCTGGCCGGCGATCGCGTACTGCGCGACCATCCGGGCACGCGCCTTGACGTTGCCCTTGACGAAGTCCGAGATCGGCTCGCCGACCGCGTCGCCGAACGCGGACGCGATGCCGTCGACTCCGGCGTGGATGTCGAAGGTCACCTGGCGGTCGGGCCGGATGAAGGTCAGCGCGAGCTGCGCGTCCTCCTCGTCGGCCTGCACCCGGTAGGGCAGCCGCACCGCGATGAAGGAGGCGTCGCCGCCCTCCGCGCGCACCTGCTCGACCGCGAGCTGGCAGAGCCGGCCGGCCAGGCTCGAGTCCTGCCCGCCGCTGATGCCGAGCACGAGGCCCTTGGCCCCGGTGTGCCGGAGGTAGTCGGCGAGGAAGCCGCTGCGCCGCTCGACCTCGGCGGCCGGGTCGACGGTGGGGGAGACGTGGAGCTCGGAGATGATTCGCTGCTGGACATCGCGCACGCGCCAACGCTACTCCCGATGCCCCCGCCCCGCCCCGCTTCGGAGCCGACCGCAAGCATCAGGCGGCGCACACCGTCCTGCCGGGTCGAGCAGCCCCGCCTGCGCACACGCATGCCGGTCGAGCAGCCCCGCCTGCACGCGTACATGCTGGTCGAGCGGCACGGCGGGCGCACATACATGCTGGTCGAGCGGCACGGTGGGCACAGCTACATGCTGGTCGAGTAGCCCCGCAGGGGCGTATCGAGACCCGCCGTCACCAGCAGGACGGGTCTGCAGAGTCGTCCTCTGACGCGGGTGGATCTCGATACGCCCGCTGCGCGGGCTACTCGATCAGCATGCTGAGGGCTCGCCGCGCGGGCCTGCTGATCCGGGGATCCTCGAACGGACGCAGGAGGGGCCTCCTGTTCGAGGCAGGCCCCCGCACACGTCCACTCGACGGTGCCGGCCCGCGCGAGTGGACGCACATCGGGCTCTCCACAGCCACCGGACCCCATCGCGGGTCCGCTCGCCGACCCGCCTCCGGCGCCCCATGCTGGTCGAGTAGCCGCCGGAGGCGGCGTATCGAGACCCACCCTGCTGGGCGCGGCGCCCGCGCGTCTCAGCTGCGCGCGGCGACGATGCGCGCGATCCGCTCCGGGACGGTGTCGTCCTGGAGGCTCGTGACGTCGCCGAGGGCGCGCCCGTCACGGATGTCGCCGAGGAGGCGGCGCATGATCTTGCCCGAGCGGGTCTTGGGCAGGTCGGGCACGACGACCACGTCGCGCGGCTTCGCGATCGGGCCGATCGCCGTCGCGACGTGCTCGCGCAGCACCTGCGAGAGGTCGGCCTCGAGCGCGGTCCAGTAGGCCGGATCCTCCTCCGCGCGGTCGATCGCCTCGTCGGAGGGGATCACGAACGCCGCGATGGCCTGACCCGTCGTCGCGTCCTCGACGCCCACCACGCCGGCCTCGCCGACCGCCGGGTGCGCGACGAGCGCCGACTCGATCTCGATGGTCGAGAGCCGGTGCCCCGAGACGTTGATGACGTCGTCGACCCGGCCGAGCACCCAGATGTCGCCGTCGGCGTCGTACTTCGCGCCGTCGCCGGAGAAGAAGTAGCCGCGGTCGGCGTAGCGGGCCCAGTAGGAGTCGCGGTACCGCTCCGGGTTCCCCCAGACGGTCCGCGCGAGGGCCGGGCCGGTGCGGTCGACCACGAGGTAGCCGCCGGAGCCGTTCGGCACCCGCTCGCCCGCCTCGTCGACGACGAGGGCGCCGAGGCCGGGCAGGGCGCCCAGCGAGGAGCCCGGCTTGAGGGTCGAGACGCCCGGCAGCGGGCACATCACGGCCGCGCCCGTCTCGGACTGCCACCAGGTGTCGACGATCGGGCAGCGTCCGCCGCCGATCCGCTCGTGGAACCACACCCAGGCCTCGGGGTTGATCGACTCGCCGACCGTGCCCAGCAGTCGGAGGCTGGAGAGGTCGTACTCGGACGGCACGCCCTCGGGGAACCAGGTCATCAGCGTCCGGATCAGGGTCGGCGCCGTGTAGTAGACGGTGACGCCGTAGCGCTCGATGATCTCGAAGTGCCGCGCGGTGTGCGGAGTGTTGGGCGTGCCCTCGTAGATGACCTGGGTGAGCCCGTTCGAGAGCGGACCGTAGATCTCGTAGGTGTGCGCCGTGACCCAGGCCAGGTCGGCGGTGCACCAGTGCACGTCGTCCGGCTTCGCGTCGAAGACGGCCCAGTGCGTCCAGGACGCCTGGGTCAGGTAGCCGCCGCTGGTGTGCACGAGGCCCTTCGGCTTCCCGGTCGTGCCCGAGGTGTAGATGATGAACAGCGGGGTCTCCGCGTCGAAGGCCTCGGCCTCGTGCACGTCGCTCTGCCCGTCGACGACGTCGTGCCACCAGACGTCGCGGCCCTCGGTCCAGGGGAGGTCCGGCGTCTCGTCGCCGGTGCGGCGGACGACGAGCACGTGCTCGATCGACGCGACGCCGGCGACCGCGTGGTCGGCGTTCGCCTTCACCGGGACGGCGACACCGCGCCGGAACTGGCCGTCGGTGGTGACCAGCAGCTTCGCGCCGGTGTCCTCGACGCGGAAGCGCACCGCCTCGGCGGAGAAGCCGCCGAAGACGAGGGAGTGGATCGCGCCGATCCGCGCGATGGCGAGAGTGACCACGACGGTCTCGGGGATCACCGGGAGGTAGACGACGACGCGGTCGCCCTTCCCGATGCCGAGCGCGGTGAGCGCGTGCGCGGCGCGGGCCACCTCGCGCTGCAGCTCGGCGTAGCTGATCGAGCGCCGGTCGCCGCGCTCGCCCTCGAAGTGCAGGGCGATCTTGTCGCCGCGGCCCGCGTCGACGTGCCGGTCGACGCAGTTGACGGCGACGTTGAGCGTGCCGCCCTCGAACCAGGTCGCGCGCGGGACCGACAGCGTGCCGTCCTCCTGCGGGACGGCCGGCTCCCAGCGGTGCGCGGTGTGCCAGGGCTCGACCCAGTCGAGGCGCCGGGCGGCCTCCTCCCAGAACGCCACCGGGTCGGCGGCGGCGCGGGCGTGCTCGCCGGGGCCGACGTTCGCCTGCGCGGCGAAGGCCTCGGGCGCCGGGAAGCGGCGGGACTCCTCGAGCAGGTTCGCGATCGTCTCGCTCATCGGCGGGCCTCCGTGGTCGTCGTGCCGGTCGTCGTGCCGGTCGTGCAGCGCGCCGTGCCGGTCATCCTCACGCCCACTTCCGGATCGCGTAGCGCTGGAACACGCCGACGATCGAGTCGGTCAGCTTGCCCAGCACCGCCAGCAGGATGATCGCGAGGAAGACGCGGTCGATGCGCCCGTTGCTCTGGCTGTCGGTCAGGCGGAAGCCCAGGCCCATCGACGAGGCGATCAGCTCGGCGGCGACCAGGAACAGCCACGACTGCGCGAGCGCGAGGCGCAGCCCGGCGATCACCGAGGGGATCACGGCCGGCAGCTGCACCGCGGTGAACAGCCGCACCCCCGAGAGCCCGAACGCCCGGCCCGCCTCGACGAGCTGCCGGTCGACGTGGCCGAGGGCTGTCGCGACGGTGGTGAAGACGGGGAAGAACGCGCCGATCGTGATCAGCGTGATCTTCGATTCCTCGCCGATCCCCATCCAGAGCAGCAGCAGCGGCACCCAGGCCAGCGACGGCACCGCGCGGATCGCGCCGAGCGTCGGTGCCAGCACGACCTCCCACACCCGGGAGAGCCCGAAGAGCGCGCCGACCAGCAGCCCCAGTGCGGAGCCGAGGCCGAAGCCGATCAGCACCCGCTGGGTCGAGATCGCGACGTCCTGCCCGAGGTCGCCGCGCTGCGCGAGATCGACCGCCGCCGCCCAGACCATCGCCGGCGACGGGAACACCGACACCGACACCATCCCCGTGGTCGTGACGATCTGCCAGGCCGCGAGCAGCAGCACCGGGAGGATCGCCCCGCCCACCACCAGGAACCAGCGCCGCGAGGTGAGCGGCCGGGCGTGCGCCGCCTCGTCGTCGCGGAGCCGCTTCTGCGACGCCTCGACGCTCGGCCCGACCACGGCGGTGCCGACCGCACCCGGCGCCTGCACGAGCCCGGTGCTCCGGCGCACCAGGTCGGCGTCGGTCACGGTCTCGTCGTCGCGTGTCGCCATCGTCGTCTCCTCGGTCGGTGTCGCGGTCGGTGCTGTCGCGGGTCGGTCTGTCCCGGGTCGGTGCTGTCGTGCTGTGGTCGTGCGGGCGTCAGGAGCGCCGTCAGGCGATCGCGGACGGGTCGGCTGCCGTCGCATACGTGTCGTCGATCAGCGAGTCGAGGGCCGCGTCGACCTGCTCCTGCGTGGCGACGTCGCCGTTCGCGACGAAGATCGGGCCGATGATGGCGAGCACGTCGGTCTGGGCCGAGCCGGGGACGTTGTCGACGTCGAGGTTGCTGCGCTCGGTGATCACCGTGGTCGCCACGGCGACGTCGAGCCCGGCGACGGACGCGAGGATGCTCGCCGTCTCCTCCTGGTTCTCCAGGGCCCAGGCGCGGGCGTGCTCGTAGGCGTTCACGACGGTCTGCGCGAGGTCGGGCTTGGCCGCGAGGAAGCTCTCGGTGGCGTTGAGCAGCCCGTAGGAGTTGAAGTCGACGTTGCGGTAGAGCAGGGTCGCGCCGGCCGCCTCCGCGCCCGCCATGATCGGGTCGAGTCCGGCCCAGGCGTCGACCGAGCCGTTCTGCAGCGCGGCCCAGCCGTCGGCGTGCTGCAGGTTCTGCACGGTGACGTCGTCGATGCTCAGGCCGGCGGCCTCGAGCGCCTGCACCAGGAAGAAGTAGGGGTCGGTGCCGCTGGTGGCCGCGATCTGCTTGCCGGCGAGCTGCTCGACGCTGGTGATCGCCGAGCCGGCGGGCACGACGAGGGCGGACCACTCCGGCTGGGAGAAGATGTCGATCGTCCTGATCGGCGAGCCGTTCGAGCGCGCGAGCAGCGCGGCCGAGCCAGCCGTCGAGCCGACGTCGATCGCCCCGGCGCGCAGGGCCTCGTTGGCCTTGTTCGAGCCGGCCGACTGCACCCAGGTGACGGTGACCTCCTGCTCGGCGAGGGCGGCCTCGAGCCAGCCCTTCTCCTTGATGACGAGGCTCAGCGGGTTGTAGGTCGCGAAGTCGAGCGTCAGCGTGCCGCCCTGGGTCTTCGCGGTCGAGCCGTCGGAGGCGGCGGGCGCCGCGGCCGCACCGCCGCCGCCCTCGCCCTGGACGCAGCCCGCGAGGAGCGGGACCGCGGCGGCGGTGAGCAGGCCCGCGAGCGCGGTGCGGCGGGTGAGCGGGGAGGTGCTGAACGACGGGAACGACATGGGGGCCTCGACTTCGGTGCGGTGGCGGGAGTGGGACGAGTGTGCGGGAGCGGACGGACGGGATGTCCGCGAGCGGTGGGATCCGTGGACGGAGGGCGGGATCGGCGCCTGGGGAGGAGAGGAAGGAGGGACGCGGCGGCCTAGTGCCGCTCGATCCCGAGCCCCTCGAGCAGCTCGACCCGCCGCTCGGCGAGCTCGGCGGAGCCGCGGTCGCGGGGCCGCGCACCGGGGACCGTCATGATCTGCCGGATGCGCGAGACGCCGCCCGGCTCGTCGCGGCCGAGCAGCACGATGCGGTCGGCCAGCTGCAGCGCCTCGTCCACGTCGTGGGTGACGAGCAGGATCGTCGCGGGGGCGGCCGCGTGCACCTCGAGCAGGAGGTCCTGCATCCGCAGGCGGGTCAGCGCGTCGAGCGCGCCGAACGGCTCGTCCAGCAGCAGGACGCCGGGGTTGCGGGCCAGGGCGCGGGCGAGCGAGGCCCGCTGCGCCATCCCGCCGGACACCTCGCGCGGCCGGGAGCCGGCGTGCGCGGTCAGCCCGACCAGCGAGAGCAGCTCGTCGACGGCGGTGCGGCCGGCCTCGCGCGAGGTGCCGCGCGGGAGCCCGAGTGCGACGTTCGCCGCGAGGGAGCGCCAGGGCAGCAGGCGCGGCTCCTGGAACGCGACCGCGCAGCGCGGGTCGATCCCCGACACCGACGACCCGTCGATCAGCACCGTTCCGGCGCTCGCCGTGTCCAGTCCGGCGGCGATCCGCAGCAGCGTCGACTTGCCGCAGCCGCTCGGGCCGAGGATCGCGATCACCTCGCCGGCGCGGACGTCGAGCGAGACGTCGGCGAGCACGGGGGCGCCCGGGGCGAAGGTGCGGCCGACCCCGTCGAAGCGCACCGGGAACGCCGACTGGCCGAGCGCGGCGTCGAAGGCCAGGCTCGTGCGGGCGGGTGTTCCGGTCATGAGGGCTCCGAGGCGGGGCGGGCGGGCGGACCCGTCCGATCGTACGGACGAGCGCCGACTCCTCCGATTCCGTGATGAAACGCGGAGTAACACAGGCTCGGGAACGACGAAGGCCCCGCCGGCACCGCGCAGCGGCGGCCGACGGGGCCTCGGGGGAGCGGACTACGCCTGGACGAGCACGAGCTCCTCGAGCGGCAGGCGCGTGCGGGGAGCGGTCTCGCGCTCGCGGAGCACGTCGTTCTCGAGCGCGTCGGGGCTGGCGAGCACGCCCACGGCGGCGACGGTCACCGGGTCGAAGCGCGCGTCGACGCCGAACGCCGTCCGGACGCCGTCCTTGTCGAAGCCGGCCATCTGGTGCACGTGCAGCCCCTCGTGGTGCGCCTGCACGCTGAGGTGGGCGACGGCCTGGCCGAGGTCGTAGACGGCCCACGGGCGCGCCTCGCCCTTCTCGTCGACCGTCTCGGCGAGCGCGACGATCAGCGCGGCGGCCGAGCCGGCCCAGGCGGCGTTGAAGCCGACGAGGGTGCCGACGATGCTGTCGAACTCCGGAGTGCCGCGGCGCGCGACGATGAAGCGCGACGGCTGCGAGTTGCCCGCCGAGGGGGACCAGCGGGCGGCCTCGAGCAGCGCGGTCAGCGTCTCGTCCGCGATCGCCGCGGAGGCGTCGTAGGAGCGGGGGCTCCAGCGCTCGGCGAGGACGTCCAGGATCGGGGCGCTGGTCGAGGCGGTGCGGGTGGCGGTGTCGGTCATGGGGTGCTTCTCTCCGGAGATCGCTGAACAGGGAGGGCCTCGTCGCCCGAGGGACCCAACCGCAGGAGCTCCGCCGGCATTCCCGCTCGTCGCGCCGACCGGCCGTTCGCCCACGGAGGAGCACGGGGTCCTGTCGGTGCGGAACGGTACCCTGGAGAGCGGCGTGCTTCCCCGCGCGCGACAACTCACCACTCTGATGGAGGATCATCCATGGCCCAGCACTTCGACGTCGTCGTCCTGGGGGCAGGCCCCGGTGGATACGTGGCCGCGATCCGTGCCGCCCAGCTCGGCAAGTCCGTCGCCATCGTCGAGAAGAAGTACTGGGGCGGTGTCTGCCTCAACGTGGGCTGCATCCCCTCCAAGGCGCTGCTGCGCAACGCGGAGCTCGCCCACATCTTCCACGCGCAGGCGAAGCAGTTCGGCATCTCGGGGGACGTCTCCTTCGACTTCGGCGTGGCCTTCGACCGCAGCCGCACCGTCGCGGACGGACGCACCAAGGGCGTCCACTTCCTGATGAAGAAGAACAAGATCACCGAGTTCGACGGCACCGGCTCCTTCACCGGCCCGCAGGGCCTCGACGTGCAGCTCACCAAGGGCGGCTCCGAGTCGCTGACCTTCGACGACGCGATCATCGCGACCGGCGCGAGCGTCCGCCTCCTCCCCGGCGTCGAGCTCTCCGAGAACGTCGTCACCTACGAGACCCAGATCATGACCCGCGAGCTGCCCGACACGATGGCCATCGTGGGCGCCGGCGCGATCGGCATGGAGTTCGCCTACGTCCTGAAGAACTACGGCGTCGACGTGACGATCATCGAGTTCATGGACCGCGCCCTCCCCAACGAGGACCCGGACGTCTCCAAGGAGATCCAGAAGCAGTACAAGAAGCTCGGCGTCGAGATCCTCACCTCGACCAAGGTCGAGTCGGTCGTCGACAAGGACGGCTACGTCACCGTCACCTACACCGGCAAGGACGGCACGCAGTCGACCCTCGAGGTCGACAAGGTCCTCATGTCGATCGGCTGGGTCCCGCGCGTCGAGGGCTTCGGCCTCGAGAAGACGGGCGTCGAGGTCACCGAGCGCGGCGCCATCGGCATCGACGAGTACATGCGCACCAACGTCCCGCACATCTACGCGATCGGCGACGTCACCGCCAAGCTGCAGCTCGCGCACGTCGCGGAGGCGCAGGGCGTCGTCGCCGCGGAGACCATCGCCGGAGCCGAGACCCAGACCCTCGGCGACTACCGGATGATGCCGCGCGCCACGTTCTGCCAGCCGCAGATCGCCTCCTTCGGCCTCACCGAGAAGCAGGCGACCGACGAGGGCCACGAGATCACCGTCTCGACCTTCCCGTTCATGGCCAACGGCAAGGCGCACGGCCTCGGCGAGCCCACCGGCTTCGTCAAGCTCATCGCGAGCAAGCAGTACGGCGAGCTCCTCGGCGCCCACATGATCGGCCCGGACGTGTCCGAGCTGCTCCCCGAGCTCACGCTCGCGCAGAAGTGGGACCTCACGGCGACCGAGCTGGCTCGCAACGTGCACACCCACCCGACGCTGTCGGAGGCGCTCCAGGAGGGCTTCCACGGCCTCAAGGGCCACATGATCAACATGTAAGTCCCCGCTCCACCCGCACCGCGCGCTCCGGCTCGCGGCCGCACCTGCTCCGGCTCGCCGGATCCGCCTCGGCTCGCCCGATCGCGCGGATCCTGCGAGCCGGAGCTGTTTCCGCGAGCCGGAGATCCCGTCCCGAGCCGTATCGCGTCTCGACGAGCCCGGCTCGGGGCCGCCGCTAGCGTGGACGGATGGACCCGCGCCTCCTCGACCGACTCGCCGCCGACGCCTGGCCGCCCCTCGAGCGCCGCGCGCTCGGCGGCTGGCGGCTGCGCGCGGCCGGCGGCGTCACGAAGCGCGCCAACTCCGTGCTCACCTCCGGTCCCGTCGAGGACGTGGACCAGGCGATCACCGCAGCGGAGGAGTTCGCGCGCGAGCAGGGGATCCCGCCGCTCTTCCAGCTCGGGCCCGCGACGCTCCCCGCCGACCTGCCCGAGCGGCTCACCCGCCGCGGCTACGCCGGGCACGAGCGCACCCTCGTCCTCACCGGCTCCGTGACGGAGGCGCTCGCCGCGCTCGGTCCCGCCGCCCCGGAGGACGCAGAGCAGGTCGAGACGACGGAGGCGCCCGGTGAGGAGTGGCTGTCGCTCTGGTGGTCGGTCGACGGCCGCGGCGGCGACGCCGAGCGCGGGATCGCCGAGCGGATCCTCGCGGGCTGCGACTCCGCCTACACCCTGCTGCGGGACGGGAGCGGCCCCGCCGCCTGCGGTCGGCTCTCCTGGGCGACCGCCGAGTACGGCGAGGCCTGGTGCGGTCTCTTCGCGCTGGCCACGCGCCCGGACGCGCGCCGCCGCGGCCACGCCGCCACGGTCCTCCGCGCCCTGCTCGAGCAGGCCGCCGCCCGAGGCGTCGACCGCCTGTGGATCCAGGTGCTCGCCGACAACGCTGCCGCCCGCCGCCTCTACGCGTCCCTCGGCTGCCGCGAGTCCTCGCACTACGAGTACTGGCGCCGCTGACCGTCCCCCTCCCTCCCGCGAGATGCCACTTGTGCACGCGACACGCCGTGAAACGCGTGCACAAGTGGCATCTCGCGGCGGGGGATCAGCCGGCGATGACCGCGCGCGCCACGGCCTCGGCGCGGGCGGCGTCGCCCGTGACGAGCACGCGCCACCACGTGTCGTCGGCCAGCACGTCGACCTCGCACGAGCCGCCGCCGCAGCCCGAGAGCGCGCGGTCGCCGAGGCCGTCGAGCGGAGTCAGGGTGACGGCGAGCCCCGTCGTCAGGGACAGATTGCGCCAGCCGTCCTCGCCGTTCGGCAGCACGTCGACACTCAGACCCGCGTAGCTGCTGCTGGTCGCATCGGTCCAGGTGCACGAGGCGTAGCCCGCGCGAGCGGCGGCCGCGGCGGAGGCGGTCGACGGCGCGACGCCCTCGGTCCCGCTCCCCGGGGTCGCGTCCACGAGCCCGGCCGTCGCGGCCAGCTGCTCGCCGGTCAGCACCTCGGCGCAGGCGGGTGCGGTCGCGGTCACCGGCTCGTCGAGCCGACCGCCGGCCGCCGCGGCGGTCGCCGTGGCGAGGGCCGCGAGGTCGGCGTCGGCCGGCGAGCCGGTCAGAGCGAGCGTCACCCAGGTCGAGCCGGTGAGCAGATCGACGGAGCAGATCTCGACCGAGCAGGCGCTGTAGGCCTCGACGTCGGTCGCGAGTCGCGTTCCGCCGGAGAGGCCGGCCGCGGCGAACGCGTCCGCGGCGTCCTCGGCGGCCGAGGCGGTGATCGACGCCGTGCCGTCCTCCTCGTACCAGGCGCAGGTCAGCAGCCCGCCGTTCTCCTGCGCCGACTCGCGGATCAGCTCGGCCGAGGAGCGCACCGTCTCGTCCCGCGTGCCCTCGAGCGAGTCGGCCGCGATCCCGAGGGCGCTCGACGCGCGCGCGACCGGCAGCAGGGCGTCGCAGTCGAGCCGGGCGGCCGAGGAGCGGCTCGGGGTCGGCGACGCGGAGGCGGAGGCAGGAGGAGTCGCAGAGGCGGTCGCGGACGCCGTCCCGCTCGCCTCCGGCTCGGCCGCCGTGCAGCCCGCGAGCAGGCCGGCCGCGACGAGCAGCGCCGCCCCGGTCCCGACGGCGCGCGCCCTCACGCGGCCAGCTCGCGCTCGATCGCCGCCGTGAACGCGTCGATGTCGTCCTCGCTCGTGTCGAACGAGCAGACCCAGCGCACCTCGCCGGTCGCCGGGTTCCAGTCGTAGAAGCGGTAGGCGGCGCGCAGCCGGTCCGCGACCCCCGCCGGCAGGGTCGCGAACACCGCGTTCGCCTGCGTCGGCTGGGTGAAGGCGAGCCCGGTGATCCGTCCGGCGGCCACGGCCTCGTCCAGCTGCGAGCGCAGCCGCGCCGCCATCGCGTTCGCGTGCCGGGCCGAGCGCAGCCAGAGCGGCTCCGCCTCGCCGTCCTCGCCGAGCATCGCGAGCAGCTGCGCCGAGAGGAAGCGCATCTTCGAGGACAGCTGCATGTTGGTCTTGCGGAGGAACGTCAGCCCGCTGGACGCCTCGGGGTCGAGCACGACGATCGCCTCGCCGAGCAGCATGCCGTTCTTGGTGCCGCCGAAGGACAGGACGTCGACTCCGGCGTCGCTGGTGAAGGCGCGCAGGGGCAGCCCGAGGGCCGCTCCGGCGTTCGCGATCCGCGCTCCGTCCATGTGGAGCCGCATCCCCCGTTCGTGGGCCTGGTCGGCCAGCGCGCGGACCTCCTCCGGCGTGTAGACCGTGCCGAGCTCGGTCGACTGCGTGATCGAGACGACCAGCGGCTGGGCGCGGTGCTCGTCGCCGAAGCCCCAGGCCTGCTCGTCCACGAGCGCCGGCGTGAGCTTGCCGTCGGGGCTCTCGACGGTGAGGATCTTGATCCCGCCGACCTTCTCGGGGGCCCCGCCCTCGTCCGAGTTGATGTGCGCGGTGCCGGCGGAGACGACCGCTCCCCAGCGGGGCAGCATCGACTGCAGACCGGTCACGTTCGCCCCGGTTCCGTTGAAGACGGGGAAGGCCTCGGCCTGCTCGCCGAACTCGCGGCGGAAGACGCGCTGCAGCTCCGCGGTGTAGACGTCCTCGCCGTAGGCGACCTGGTGGGCGCCGTTCGCCGCGGCGATCGCGGCGAGCACCTCCTCGTGCACGCCGGAGTAGTTGTCGGAGGCGAAGCCGCGGAGGTCGGGATCGTGCAGAGCGCTCATCCCCCCATCCTCGCAGCCCGCCGCGGATCGATCCTGGTGGCGGGCGCCGCCGCTCCCTGTGTTTCCGGCATGTGAACGGACCATCCCCTGAAAGCCGATTGCCGTCAAGAAGTTGGTATCGCGTGGGAGGCAGGCCACTCTTGTCCTATGCGCATGGACACTTCGGGGGCGGTCCGCGACATGCCCGCCCCTCCCGGGGTGGACGAGATCGCGGCGCGCTTCGGCGACCCCGTCCTCGCGTTCGCCCCGCAGCCCCGCCTCGAGGAGTTCGCGGCGGCGCAGACCATGGCGCTCGGACGCTTCGTCGAGATCTCCCTCTCCTACTCGTTCTTCAAGAATCCGCGCAACCGGGCCGACCCGGTCAACCACGTCCCGCTCACCCCCGAGCAGAAGCGCGCGATCGAGCGCGCCGAGAACGACCACCTCCCGCCCTGGATGGTCGATCAGGTGACGCGGATGCGCTATCCCGTGCTGTGGGAGGCGGTGCGCACCTCCGTGCCGATCCCCGCCGAGCGCAGCCGGCCGCTGGAGTCGCGCCTCGCCGCGCACATGGGTGACGTGCTGCGGAACACCTTCCCCGGCCGCGTCCGCACCCGCCGCGGCGGCATGCCGGTCGTCGCCGCCGCCCTGCGCGACGAGGACGTCGTGCGCGGGGTCCCGGTCGTCGTCGACGGCGAGGCGCTGCGCGGCTACCGCGTCGACACCGACCCCGACGTGGTCGCCATCGGCGCCCGGGTCGACGGCCGCTACATGACCGTCGTGCTCGACAGGAAGATCGTCCCCGACATCCGCATGGAGTTCGTCCGTCGAATCCCGCCACGTCCGGCTCCGGCCCAGCCGCGGCGCTGACGCCCGAACGGGCACGCGGACCCGGCGACGGACGCGATCGGGCCGGCGCACGGACCGGAACGGTCAGGACCGCCCCGGCACCGCGATCCCGTGCTCGTAGGCGAAGACGACGGCCTGGATGCGGTCGCGGACGCGCAGCTTCATCAGGATCTTGGACACGTGGGTCTTCACGGTGGCCTCGCCGACGTAGAGCTCGGCGGCGATCTCGGCGTTGGACGAGCCGCGGGCCAGGTGCACGAGCACCTCGCGCTCGCGGTCGGTGAGCTCCTCGATGCCGGGGTGGACCTCGGCGCGGGCCGGCGCCGTCGCGAAGCGCTCGAGCACGCGGCGCGTCACGTCGGGCGCGAGCATCGCGTCGCCGCGGGCCACGACCTGCACGGCCTCGACCAGCTCCTCCGGCGACGCGTTCTTCAGCAGGAAGCCGCTCGCTCCGGAGGACAGCGCCTCGAAGAGGTAGTCGTCGCGGTCGAACGTGGTCAGGATGAGGACGCTGGAGCACAGCCGCGGATCCTTGACGATCTCGCGGGTAGCGGCCAGGCCGTCCATCCCGGGCATCTGCACGTCCATGCAGATGACGTCCGGGCACAGGTCGGAGGCCCGCTCGATCGCCTCGATCCCGGTGCGGGCCTCGCCGACGACGACGATCCCGGGCTCGGACTCGAGGATGGTGCGGAAGCCGGCGCGGACGAGCTCCTGGTCGTCGACCAGCAGCACCCGGACATCGGCCGTCATGCGCGCCCCCCGCTCGCTCGCTCCCGGCGCCCCCACGACACCTCGGACGACGCTACCGGCTCCCCGGACCCCGCGCGGACGCTCGTCAGAGGGACGCGGGCACGCATCAGGTAGCCGGAGCCGCTCGGGCCGGTCTCGACCGTGCCGCCGACGGCCGCGGCGCGCTCGCTCATGCCGGTGTGCCCGAGCCCGCAGGACGTCGCGGCGACGGGATGCGCGCCCTCCCCGCCGTCGTCGGCGACCTCGAGCTCGACCGCGTCGTCGAGGTAGCGCAGCCGCACCTCGGCTGTGGCGCCGCGGCCGGCGTGCTTGCGCACATTGGTGAGCGACTCCTGCGCGATCCGGTAGAGGCTGAGACCGACCGTCGCCGTGATGTCCCGGGGTTCGCCGACGGTGAGGAACACGGCGGGCAGACCGGAGCCGGCCGCGGCGAGGACGAGCTCCTCGAGCTGCGCGACCCCCCTGGTCGAGGCGGCGTCGGTGAGCGGGTCGAGGGCGGTGTCCTCGGCGCGGAGGGCGATCAGGATGCGGTGCAGCTCCTCGATCGCCGAGCGCGCGTCGCTCTCGATCGCGCTGAGCGCCGTGGCCGCCCGCTCCGGATCGCGCGCGAGTACCCGCCGAGCGGCCCCCGCCTGCACGCCCATCACACTGACGTGGTGGGCGACGACATCGTGCAGCTCGCGGGCGATGCGCAGCCGCTCGGACGACACCGCCTGGCGCGAGGAGCGCTCCCGCTCGTCGTCGAGCTCGGCGGTGCGCGCCTCGAGCGCCTCGAGCCGCCGCGCCGACTGCCAGGACGCGTCGCCGAAGACGTAGGCGCTGCCGAAGTAGAGCAGGTTCGCGACGACGGCCAGTGCCGACTCCGCGACGTAGGGCGGGAGCAGCCCGGCCGACTCCTCCGCCGGGAGCGGACTGCTCACGGGGGCGCCGGTCGCGAGGGTGACGATGAGCCAGCCCAGCATGCCGACGGCGATGACCGTGCGCACGACGAGTGCCAGGCGCCGGTCGCGGCTCCACGCGCCGACCGTGTAGAGGGCGAGGTAGAGGCAGATCTGGTTGAACAGCGACTCCGGCACCTGGAGGATCAGCCCGAGCGCGTAGACAGCGGTGAGCGCGACCGCCACGGTCGACGGGAAGCGCCGGCGGAGGGCGAGGGGGAGGGTCATCGCGAGCGCCCAGAGCGTGCTCACGGCGGGGTGCGCGGCGTCGGTGAAGCCCGCCGAGGCGTAGAGGGCGACGGAGACGAGGGTCGCCACCAGCAGGACGCCGGCGGCGACGGCGTCGCGGACGTAGGCGGAACGGGTCGGCGCTCGCCGAGTCCAGCCCGCATCGAAGGGGTCGGCAGCGACGGCGCCAGGAGGCATGCGCCCCACGCTAACCGACGACGGTCGGGCAGGCCGCCGCGCGAGTCGCCGCATGACGCTCCATTCGTATCGGTCGTGCACTTCCCATGCTGGTCGAGTAGCCGCCGGAGGCGGCGTATCGAGACCCGGCGTGCTGGGGACGGTGGATCTCGATACGCCCGCTGCGCGGGCTACTCGACCAGCATGGGCGGGGCCGCTGCGCGGGCTACTCGATCAGCAGGGGCGGGGCCGCCGCGCGGTCTGCTCGATCAGCATGGGTGGGACCCGCTGCGCGGCCCGCCCGCGCGGTCAGTCGCGCCCGGTGATGCCCGCGGTCGACGCGATCACGTCGCCCATCTTCCTGCCGAGGGCCTCGTAGAACATCGACAGCGGGAACTCGTCGTCCAGCACCGCGTCGGTCAGCCCGCGGGGAGCGCCGAGGAGCACCTCGTCCGGCAGCCCGCGCGCCCAGGCGGAGGCGGGGTGCGGCGTCACCGTCGCCGCGACCAGCGCGTAGGCGGCGAGCCAGTGCGCGGTCTTCGGCCGGTCGATCGAGCGCCAGTAGAGCTCGTCGATGGCGTCCGAGAGCGCGACGACGACGTCCGCGACGCTGTCCCACTCGAAGGCGAGCCGGGTGTCGGTCCAGTGCAGGACGCCGTGCTGGTGCAGCCAGGCGAAGAGCAGCTGGCCGCCGAGCCCGTCGTAGTTGCGCACCCGCGACCCGGTCAGCGGGAAGCGGAAGAGCCGGTCGAACAGGATCGCGTACTGGACCGAGCGCGCCCGCGCCGCGAGCGCCTCCTCCTCTCCGTCGCGGTGCTCCTGGCCGGCCAGGCGCCGCTCGATCGCGACGGACTCGCGGAACGCGGTCAGATCGCAGCGCAGCTCCTCGAGGGAGTAGAGGAAGAACGGCATCCGCTGCTTGATCATGAACGGGTCGAACGGCAGGTCGCCGCGCATGTGGGTGCGGTCGTGGATGAGGTCCCACATCACGAAGGCCTCCTCCGCGGTGTGCTGGTCCTCGAGCATCCGGCGGGCGTCCTCCGGCAGCTCGAGCCGCGTGATCTCCGCGGCGGCGGAGACGACACGGCGGAAGCGCGCGGCCTCGCGGTCGGCGAAGATCGCGCCCCAGGTGAAGGCGGGGACGGCGCGCATCGCGACGGTCTCGGGGAAGAGCACGGCGCTGTCGGTGTCGTAGCCGGCGGTGAAGTCGACGAAGCGGACCGGCACGAACAGCGCGTTCGAGTAGTCGCCCGCCTCGAGCTCGGCGACGAAGCGTGGCCAGACGACCTCGACGAGGACGGCCTCGACGTGGCGGTCGCGGCTGCCGTTCTGCGTCAGCATCGGGAAGACGACGAGGTGACGCAGTCCGTCGATCCGGTCGAGCTGCGGCTGGAACGCCTGCAGCGAGTCGAGGAAGTCCGGGACGCCGAGGCCCTGGGCGCTCCAGCGCTCGAAGTCGACGACGAGCGCCTCGAGGTAGGCGGCGTCGTGCGGGAAGGCGGGCGCGAGGGTGCGGATCGCGTCGACGAGGCGGTCGATCTCGGCGCGGGCGTCGTCCAGGCGGTCCGGGTCGGCCAGCGAGCCGTCCTGCGCCTGCAGCGGCTGCAGTGCGGTGGCCGCGGCCTTGAGGCGGAGCCAGGCACCGGAGGTCTCGATGCGGTCCTCGACGACCTCGGGTTCTCCGACGACGGTGCTCTGCACGAATTGCGACATGGTGATCCTCCTCACGCTCGTATAACCGGGTGGTTCGGGCCGGATCCGGCCCATCCCCGAGCGTATGGGCCGCGGCGCGCGCTTTTCTTGCGTGGGCCCGGAGCGAATCCGCGAGGTCGGCGATCACGGCGCACGACTCCGCCGAAACGGCCCTCTCTGCGCGGATCGACGGGGGAATCGGCGCGTGATATCAGGCCGCGACCAGCCTTTTCGCAGGTAGCACCCCCCGTCCGGGGCTAGATTCGCAAGGTTCCTGCCAAGGCTCCTCCAAGGGGTCGAAGATAGGGCGGACATCTCGGCTGCATACACCCGGCGGCCATCCGATCGACCTGCGACTCCGAACACCTGGCGGAGCGGCAGGGCGTCGGTCCACCTTCAAGAGGAAGGATCGGATCGCGTGACGGGACCCGAACCCGGAAGCGACCACAGAACAGTCAGCATCGATCAGCACTCCGAGACCCTCCGCCTCCTGCCCTGGCCGCAGGCGGACGTCACCGCACTCCGCAGCGATCTCGCGGAGTCCGGAGAGCGTCTCGAGACGGAAGACGAGTTCCTCGACCGGCACGACCGCTACCTGCGCGGTTGGGCCGAGGGGAGCGGGTTCTTCTACGCGATCGAGCTCGACGGGCACTGCGTCGGCTCCATCGGCTATTGGTACGGCCACTCACGTGGCGCGCTCGCCTACGAGACGGGCTGGAGCATCGCTCCCGCTGCCCGTGATCGCGGTGTCGTGGCGCGCTCGGTGCGCCTGCTCCTCGAGGAGGCCGCGGCGTTCCCGCTGCCGCGCTTCGTGCACGCGTACGTCCCCGCGGACGACGCCGAGGACAGCGCGATCTGCGTCGAGGCCGGCTTCGACCGCGTCGACGTCGTGGAGGCGGGCGACCCGCCCGTCCTCTACGCCGACTGGGCGTTCGACCTCGCCGACGTCGCCTAGGAGCGGCGCGCTCGCGCCGGCGACGGGCCGATCATGCTGATCGAGTAGCCCGCGCAGCGGGCGTATCGAGATCCACCGTTCTGCGGAGCGTGGGGTCTCGATACGCGCTGCGCGCTACTCGACCAGCATGACGGCGCGCTGGCGCGCCCGTTTCCTGCGCGCTCCGCGACCAGCAGGGGTGCCGGGATGTTCACGCGTCTCGGCCGCGCTGGGCCTGTCCATGCTGATCGAGTAGCCCGCGCAGCGGGCGTATCGAGATCGGCTCTCCTGCAGAACGCCGGCGCGACACGCGCTGCGCATTCCTCGAGCAGCAGGGGCGCCGGTCGTGACGCGCCACGGTCGACATCGCGACCCCACGTTCCTATCATCCATGTATGGGTACGACGCGGACGGCGAAATCGACGGGGCTGGCTGGGCTGTGAGCGCCCAGGACGGGGATCTCCGACCGATCTCCTCGCTCGTCGTCTCAGCCGGCGATGGCGTCGGCGCCACCGGTCGGCTGAAGCGAGTGGCCGGGGGACTCCGCCTTGCCGCAGTGGGCGCCGGCCTCTACGACATCGTCGTCGAGCAGGCAGCGCCGAGCGTTCCGCTGACTCTCGAGTCCGCTCCCGCCGGCGTCGACGTCGTCACGGTCGAGGGCGTCTGGCGGGATGGAGGAATCACCGAAGCCCGCATCGTCCCGTTCAGAGAGCCGGTGCGATTCCCGGACGCTCTCGGCGACCGTGCCGAGCCTCCTCTCGTCGCCGGCGGCCGGACGACGAGAGCGGAAGTCCTCGCGGTGGACGTGATGGCTGTCGTCGACGGTCTCCGCGAGTCCGGGCTCGTGTCCTACGTCGCCCATTGCGACGAACGCGGCTGGTTCGGAGTCGCGAGTGCCACCGATCCGGAGCCGGTCCGCCGCGGTCTCCGCCGTGTCCTGGGCGACTCCTTCCTGGTGGTTCATTCCCCCTGGGGACTCCAGACGCTCGACGCCATCGACCGCATCTTCGAGAGCGACGGCGTCGGCCGGGGGACCCTCCACATCGGACGCTTCATCGATCCACGCGGCCGCCTCCGCTCCAGCGCACTGGTCCGCTTCGTCTCTCCCGCGCTGGCCCGCGCCCTCGGGGACACAGGCGCCAGCGCTGTAGACCTCGCCGCCTGGATCATTCCCTCGTCGCCAGACATTTGATCTCCAGCACCCTCATTCGACATCGAACAGCGGAGAGGCGCACTGCACCACCGGGCATCTCGGGGCGCAATGCGACGCTCCGCGCCATCGCGCCCCGTCGGTCGCCGCGGAGCTACCATCCCCGGATGGTTAGGAGCATCTTCCCGGGCGCCCGCGCGCGCGCTGCTGCTGCGCTCGTTCTCGCTGTGTCGGGGCTCCTCGCCGGGTGCGCGGACACGCGAGTCGAGGAGGCGAGGCCGGTCGACGGACCGGCGTTCTCCGGCCCCTGGGCGGCGGAGTTCCGCTCGCACTTCGACGATGCCGCGTCGGACTTCGAGCGTGGCGTTCTCGCTGACGGCGAGATCACCGACCAGGAGTACTCGGAGATGACCGGCCGCTTCTCGGGCTGCCTCGAGGCCGCGGGGTTCGACTTCTCCGGGTTCGGACGCGGCGGCTCCTACTCCGCCACGCCAGTCTCGCCCGTCGATCCCGACACGTCTCGGCAGGTCACCGACGACTGCGGAGTCCAGGCGGGTGAGCGGAGCATCGGCGCCCTGTACACGTGGATCACCCGGAATCCGGAGAACGTGGACGAGGCTTCGATCATGGTCGACTGCCTGCACCGGAAGGGCCTCGTCGACGCCGGCTACACCGCTGAGGACTGGACCCGCGAGAACGCGGTGTCCTCGCTGCCCGTCTCGATTCCGGCCGATCGCAAGGGCGAGTACGAGGAGTGCGCCGGCGATCCGCTGGGGCTCGTCGATGGCTGAACCGGTCCGGACGTGAGGCCGTCGCGGGTCGCCCGCCTCTCGCTCGGCGTCGTCATCGCGGTGCTCCTCGCCTCGGGCGGCGCCGGGGCCGCACTCCTCCTCGTGACGCCAACGGTGCCCGCGAGCCTGGCGGACTCGTCCGGTCCGGAGACGGTGCCCGTCCCGTTCGAGGAGTTCGCCGATCCTCGCCAGGTCGAGGCCGGGTTCGAGCGGGCACCGGCCGTGTCCCTCGTCTCCGCGACGGAGGGGCTGATGACCGCCTCCTCCTGCCGCGCGGGCGGATCGTTCTCGTCGGGCACGTCGTCCCTCGCGGTCGACGGCGCGCCCGTGCTCTCCCTCGCGACGGCGACGCCGCTCTGGCGCGACCTCGTGAAGGGCGACACGGGCCCCGACGTGCGCGCCCTGCAGGAGGAGCTCATCCGCCTCGGCTCGCCGCTGATCGCCGACGGGATCCTCGGAGACGGTTCGATCCGCGCGATCGAGCACCTCCTCGAGGAGGCGTCGGGGGAGGACGAGCAGCTCGCGGGGATCCCGCGGTCACGGCTGCTCTGGATCCCGGGACCGACGGTCACCACGGCCTCCTGCGGGCTCTCGGTCGGCGGACCGGTCGAGCGGGGGAGTGCCGTCGCCGCAGTCGCCGGTGGGATCGCGGCGCTGCGCCTCGCCGCCGTCCCTGCCGATGTCCTCCCGGGCGAGCGGCGGCTGCTCGTGGACGACGCGGTGCTGACACTCTCTCCGGAGGGCGCGGTCACCGCCGAGACGGACCTGCGAGCGTTCGCGGCCACGGTCTCCGCCCGGTCGGCGCTCGCGACCGAGGGGACGACGACCGTCCGCGCCGAGTACGTGCTCGCGAACCCCGTCCGAGTCGGCGTGGTGCCACCGTCCGCCCTCTTCGGACTCGAGGGCGAGCACGGTTGCGTTCTGGCGGACGGCTCGCCGGCCCGCGTCGAGGTCGTCTCCTCGGAGCTGGGCCGCACGGCGGTCGTCTTCCCCGACGGGGAGGAGCCGGCCTCGGTCGCGGTCCTGCCCGAGGCACGGAGCTGCGGGTGAGGGTGCACGGGCTCGGGCACCGGTTCGAGCGCGGCCCCTGGCTCTTCCGCGGGCTCAGTGCGGACTTCCGGGTCGGCGAGACCTGCGCGGTCGTCGGTCCGTCGGGGTCCGGCAAGAGCACGCTGCTCGCGCTGCTCGCCGGCTGGGTCGAGCCGACCGAGGGCAGCGTCGATCGAGCAGCACACGAGCGGATCGGCTGGGTGTTCCAGAACCCGCACGGCGTCGCCCGTCGATCGGCGCTCGATCACGTCGCCCTGCCGTTCCTCGCCGGAGGGGTCTCCGGTGCGGAAGCCGATCGTCTCGCGGCCGCTCTCCTCGACCGCTTCGATCTCGGGCAGGTGGCCGACCGCGCGTTCCGCGAGCTCTCGGGCGGCGAGGCCCAGCGGCTGATGCTGGCCAGGGCCCTCGCGGCCCAGCCCACCCTCCTCCTCATCGACGAGCCGACCGCCCAGCTCGACCAGCGGACGGCGCAGACCGTGAACCGGGCGATCGCCGAGGCCGCGACGCCCGACTGCGCCCTCGTCGTCGCGACGCACGATCACGGCACGCGCGACTCCTGCACGGCGGCGCTGGACCTCGCCGCGCACTCCGGAGGCGGGCAGTGAGGGTCTCGAGCCTGGTCCGCGAGGCCTGGCGCAACGTCTCGACCGGCACCTCGCGTGCGCTGCTGCTCTGCGCGTGCGTCCTCCTCGTCGCCGTGCCGATCCAGATCGCGGACCTGGCGGTGACGCGGCAGCACGTGCGGGAGGCGGAGGCGTACCAGCGGGCCGGCGCCTCCGTGCAGGCGCTCGCTGCGCCGGGACGGATCGACGGGGAGGCGTGCGCGGCACTCGCCGGCTCGGCGACGGTGCGGGCGGCCGGAGCGGTCCGCGCCGCCACGTCCGATCTCGTCACGGCCGTGCTGCCCCGCTCGCCGATCCCGCTCTTCGAGGTCACCGCGGGCGTCCCCGAGATCCTCCGAGCCGCGGCGGTGCCCGGGACCGGCGTGGTCCTCGGACCCGAGGCCGCGGACGCCGTCGGGCGCGGCGACGACCTCGCGCTCGCCGGCGGCGGCTCGGTCGCCGTCCGCGGCCGCTACGACTACCCGGACGACGGGCGGCGGCGCGGCTTCGGCTACGCGGCCCTGGCGGGTGCTCCGGCCGGCGAGCGGCCCTTCGACGAGTGCTGGATCGACGCCTGGCCGCAGAGCGAGACCGTCCGGGCCCTCCTCCTGACGACCGTGCTGCTCGGCGAGAGCGCTCCCGAGCAGCCGGCGCCGGTGCTCGCACCGCTGAACTCGCACCTCGGTGCGGCCTTCGACGGCGGGGCTCGCAACGCGGACCGGGTGACGCTCGCCGCCGGGCCGCTCGCGGGACTGCTCGTGCTCGCGGCGTGCTGGGCGGTGACGGCCCTGCGCCGGGTCGAGCTCGCCTCGGCCCTGCACTCGCGCGTGCACCGGGTCGAGGTGCTGGCGGTCCTGCTGCTGGAGTCGCTCGCGTGGCTGATCCCGGTCGGCTCGGCGGGCCTCGCCGTCGCCCTGTTCTTCTCGAGCACCGGTCCGCCCGTCGACGCGGCGGCGACCCTGATCCAGGGCCTCCGGACGCCGGCCGTCGCCGTGCTGGGCGCGGCGACGGGCGTCCTCCTCGGCGTGCTGACGACCCGCGAGAGGCACCTGTTCCGCTACTTCAAGAACCGCTGACGGCGTTGCGGGTGCGCCACCCTTCTGCGGAACGCGGGGTCTCGATACGCGCTGCGCGCTACTCGACCAGCATGATGGCGTGCTGTCGCGCCCGTCTCTGCGCGCTCCGCGACCACATTGCGCGCTGGCGCGCCCGTTTCCTGCGCGCTCCGCGACCAGCAGGGGTGCCGGGATGTTCACGCGTCTCGGCCGCGCTGGGCCCGTCCATGCTGATCGAGTAGCCCGCACAGCGGGCGTATCGAGATCCACCAGCGTCAGACGTCGAGTCTGCAGAGCCGGCCTGCTGAGGAGGGTGGGTCTCGATACGCCCCTGCGGGGCTACTCGACCAGCATGACGGTGCGCCGTCGTGGGCCCGGGTCAGAGGCCGTGGGACGCCAGCCAGGGGCGGAGGACCGCGAGGAACTCGTCGGGTCGCTCGACGCTGGGGAGGTGGGCGGCGTCGTCGAAGACGTGGGCGTCGGCGCCCGGCACGGTCGCCGAGAGGAAGGCGTGCACGGGGAGCGACTCGGAGACGTCGTGGGCGCCGACCATCGCCAGCGTGGGCACGGCGATGTCGACGACGCGGTGGTAAGGCCGGCTCGATCGCGGTCGGCCGCGGCTTCTCGCCCTCGTGGCCGGCCCGGCCGCGGGCGAGCTCGCGCACGGTCTCGACGAAGGCGGGATCGAGCGAGGCGGGGTCGCGGTCGGGGCCGAACGCCCACAGCTCCGCCTCCATCCGCGCGACGCGCTCGTGGTCGCCGGCGGTCAGCACCGCGTCGATCTCGTCGAAGCGGCGGTCCTCCTCCTCGGTCAGGTCGGGGTAGGGGAAGCCGCCGACACCGGGGGCGATCAGCACCAGGCCGGTCACGCGGTCGGGGTGCTCGAGCGCCAGGTCGAGGACGAGCGAGCCGCCGCGCGAGCAGCCGATCACCGTCGCGCGCTCGACGCCGAGGTGCTCGAGCACGTCGAGGGCGTCCTGCCGCGGGTCGAACTCGACGTCGTCCGTCCGGGTCTCGCCGAAGCCGCGGGTGTCGTAGCGGATGACGAGGTGGTCCTCCGCGAGCGCGGGGACGATCGGGTCCCACATCCGCAGATCGGTGATGCCCGCATGCACGAGCAGGAGGGCGGGGGCGGAGGCGGGGCCGTCCGACTCCCAGTGCAGGGTCGCTCCGGGGACCTCGAGATGCGGCATGCGCCCACCGTAGGCCCGGCCTCGCGACGGGGCAACGGGCGGCGCCTCCTAGGCTGGACGCGGTGCGCCGACCCGCGCCGACGATCCCAGCCCGCGAGCCGCCCGGCTCCGCCGACGAGACGGAGGACGCCGTGGAGGGAGTGCTCACCGGGTTCGCGATCATCGGGACGGTCATCGCGGTCGGCTACCTGATCGCCCGGTTCGGCCTGGTGCCGCCCGAGGGCCGCGCCGTCCTCACCCGCATCGCCTTCTTCGTCACCACGCCGGCGCTGCTGTTCACAGTGCTCGCCCGCGCCGACGTCTCGGTGCTGTTCTCCTCCTTCCTCCTGGTGTCGCTGATCACGGTCGCGATCGTGGCGGTCCTCTATCTGGTCGCGTCGCGGCTGTTCTTCCGCCGGCCCGTGCCGGAGACGGTGATCGGCACCGCCGCCTCCTCCTACGTGAACGCCAACAACATCGGCCTGCCGGTCGCGATCTATGTGCTCGGGGATCCGCAGTGGGTCGCGCCGACGCTGCTCCTCCAGCTGCTGCTGCTCGCGCCGACGATCCTCACCGTGCTCGACGTCTCGACGAGCGGGCGCGCCTCCGTCACGGGCATCCTCACCCAGCCGCTGCGGAACCCGATGATCATCGCCTCGGCGCTCGGCCTGGTCGTCTCGGTCACCGGGGTGCAGCTGCCGGCACCGCTGCTCGAGCCGTTCTCGATCATCGGCAACGCGTCGATCCCGCTCGTGCTGATGGCGTTCGGGATGTCGCTGCGCGGGCAGCGGCCGCTGGAGCCGGGGCCCGGGCGGATCGAGGTCGCCGTCGCCTCGCTGCTCAAGACGCTGGTGATGCCCGCGACCGCCTATCTGCTCGGCCGCTTCGCCTTCGCGCTCGACGCGGAGCACCTCTTCGCGGTGACCGTGACGGCGGCGCTGCCGACCGCGCAGAACATCTTCAACTTCGCCTCCCGCTACGACCGCGGCGTCGCCGTGGCGCGCGACACGGCCCTGGTGACCACCGTCACGGCGGTGCCCGTGCTCATCGCCGTGTCCCTCCTCCTGGGTTGACGACGGCGCGGATCGACCGCCGTCCGCGGGCGGGCGTCGCTTAGGCTCTCTCGAATGAGCACCACGACGACCTCCTCTCGCCGCGCCTCCGGCACCCCTCGCCGCAGCCGACGGGGCCTCTGGATCACCCTGACCGTCCTGCTGGTCCTCGTGATCGGCGCGGTCGTCGCCGCCTTCCTCGCGGTGCAGACCTACGAGAAGGCGATGACGGTGCGCGCCAAGCTCACGTCCGCCATCCCGCTGGTCTCGCAGGTCGCCGACCAGCTCACCGGCTTCGACACGGCGGGAGCGGAGTCGACCGCCGGCCAGATCGCCACGCTCACCGGCGAGGCGCGCGACGAGACCGACGACCCGGTGTGGCGGGTGATGGAGATCGTGCCGTTCCTCGGCCCGAACCTCTCCGCCGTGCGCGCCGCGACCGAGATCGCCGACGACGTCTCGGGCAAGATCGTCACCCCGCTCTCCTCCACCTCGCTCGACGTCCTCAAGCCGGTCGACGGCAAGGTCGACATCGCCGCGATCACCGCGCTCTCCGACAAGATCACCGTCGCCAAGGGCGTCGTCGACGAGGCGCAGGCCCGCGTCGAGGGGATCGACCGGGGCGCGCTCGTGCCGCAGGTCGCCTCCGCGCTCGACGCGTTCGCCCCGCAGCTCGAGACGGCGACCAGCGCGATGGACCAGGTCCAGCCGATCACCGCGATCCTCCCCGACGCCCTCGGTGCGAGCGGGCCGCGGAGCTACCTCGTGCTCTTCCAGAACCTCGCCGAGGCGCAGGCCCTGGGCGGCGGCGCCTCCTCGGTGATGCAGCTGAACGTCGACGGCGGAGCGATCACGGTCGGCACGCAGCAGTCGAGCCAGGACTTCCGCGGGCTGCAGCCGGTCACGGTCGACCAGAGCGCGCTCGACACCTTCGGCGGCAATCTCGCGACCACGTTCAACGTGTCGACCAGCCGCCCCGACTTCCCGACCGCGTCCTCGATCGCGACGCAGTTCTGGGCGCAGAAGTTCCCGGAGCAGAAGATCGACGGCGTGCTCGCGATCGACCCGATGGCGCTGCAGTACCTGCTCGCCTCCACCGGCCCGGTGACGCTCACCGACGGCACCGAGCTGACCAGCGAGAACACCGTCTCGACGCTGCTCAACAAGGTCTACTTCCGCTACTCGGACGCCACGGTCGCCGACGCGACCGACGCGTTCTTCTCGGAGGCCAGCGCCACCGTCCTCGGCAAGATCCTCGGCGGCGACATGGAGCCGTCGAAGATGCTCCCGGCCGTGGTGAAGGCCGTCGGCGAGAGCCGGATCCTCGCCTACAGCACCGACCCGGAGGAGCAGGCGCTGCTCGCGCCGACCCCGATCGCGGGCGTCCTGCCGACGGACAACGACGACACCTCGACCACGGGCGTGTTCTTCCAGGACGCGTCGGTCGGCTCGAAGATGGACTACTACCTCGACACCGCGGTGACCCAGTCGAGCACGAACCGCTGCGCCGCCGGCGGCACCAGCTTCTCGACGCAGGTGACGCTGACCAACACCATCACCGAGAAGGTCGCGCGCACGCTGCCCAAGTACGTGGCGGCGAACGGCGGGAACCGCTTCCCGCTCGGCGACTTCGTCACCAACGTCTACGTCTACGGCCCTCCCGGCACGACGACCTCGCAGGCGCAGGCGTCCTGGTCCGACCCGCTCGGCGAGGCGGCCCGGATCTTCGACCCGACCGACGACCTCGGCCGGCCGGTCGCGCGCGTCTCGGTGCAGCTCGCTCCCGGCGAGTCCACGACGGTGACGATCGGCTTCACCGCCGCCGACCCCGCCGCGACCTTCGGCGAGCAGGCCGTCCGGGTCACGCCGATGATCAACAAGACCGAGGTGACGCTCGCGGACGACCCGACCTGCGCCGGCTGAGCGCGGGGCGGCCGGTGGACGGCCGCCCCGCTCAGGCCAGCGCGGAGCCGGGGATCGAGCTGGTGACGAGCCAGGACGCGAGGAACGCGGTGCCGACGCAGAGCACGAAGGCGACGATCGGGATCCAGAACACCCGACGGCCGACGAGGTATCGGATGATCGTCACGCCCACGGCGATCAGCGTCAGGATCGGCGGGCCGATCAGGGCGAGCGAGACGCCCCAGTCGATCCGGTCGTAGTCGCAGGCGATGTTCTGCCCCTCGCACTGGCCGGGGAAGACGGCGAGGATCGCGGCGAGGTAGCCGAGCACCACGCAGAGCAGCCCGAGCGCGAGGCAGCCGAGGATCGAGAGCACCAGGTCCCAGCGGCGGCGCAGCGGCTTCCCAGCGGCGAAGGTCTCGCGGACGGACCGGTACGCCTCGGTGCGGAACTCGTCGTGGGCCCGCGCTACGGCCGGCCGGCTCGCGGCGGCGCGCTCCGCCGTGGAGGGGCGCCGCGGGGCCGAGGGGCGCTGGGCGCTCGAGGGCTGCTCGGCCCGGGCGCGCTTCTTCTTCGAGGACGCCACGATCAGAAGATCATCGGGCGGTCGTCGTCGAGCGAGGTGTCGAGGTCGAGATCGACCACCACGGGGACGTGGTCGCTCGGGGCGTCGCCCTTGCGCTCGTTCCGGTGGATGGAGGCGCCGGTCACCAGGTCGCCGAAGGCGCGCGAGCCGAGCACGAAGTCGATCCGCAGGCCCTCGTTGCGCGGGAAGCGCAACTGCTTGTAGTCCCAGTAGGTGTAGCCCTCGGGGACGAGCGGGCGCACGACGTCGTGCAGGCCGGCGGCGGTGAAGGCCTCGAAGGCCGCGCGCTCCTCGGGGGAGACGTGGGTGGAGCCGGGGCCGAGCGTCGGGTCGCCGACGTCGCTGTCGAGCGGGGCGACGTTCCAGTCGCCGACCAGCGCGAGCGGCAGGTCGGGCTCGGCAGCGAGCCAGGCGCGGGTGCTCGCCTCGAGGGCCGCGAACCACTCGAGCTTGTAGTGCCAGTGCGGGTCGCCGACCGCGCGGCCGTTGGGGACGTAGAGGCTCCAGACCCGCACGCCGTCGACGGTCGCGCCGATCGCGCGCGCTTCGAGCGGGAAGGAGCCGTCCGCCGCGGGCTCCTTGGCGAAGCCGGGCATCCCGGGGAACCCGACCTGGACGTCCTCCATCGGCAGGCGGGAGGCGATGCCGACGCCGTTCCACTGGCTGAGGCCGACCATCTCGACGTGGTAGCCCGCCTGGGCGAAGGCCTCGTGCGGGAACTGCTCGGGCTTGCACTTGAGCTCCTGCATGGCCAGCACGTCGACGTCCTCGCGCACGAGCCAGTCGACGACGCGGCCGGTGCGGGCCCGGATGGAGTTCACGTTCCAGGTGGCGATGCGCATTCCGGAAGTCTAGGAGCCGCCGCCGACAGCTTCCCCGCACGGGGGCCGGGCGCGCGGTCTCCTCCTGCCGACCGATTGCGGAACCGGTGTCGGTGGTCGATGGTTGTCTTGCGCCGTCCCTGAAGCGGCCGCTCCTCCGCGCCGCTCGGCCCGAGCCCCGAAGCTCCGGCCGTCCCCGTGCTCGGCCGATCCGCCTCTCGCGGACCCGGCCGCCCTCTCCCGCCCCGCCCCGACCGGAGGACCCATGATCCTGCTCCGTCTCGCGTCCTCGTACGCGAAGCCCTACTCCCGGTCGATCGCGGCGGTCGTGGTGCTCCAGCTGATCGCGACCCTCGCGGCGCTCTACCTGCCGAGCCTGAACGCCGAGATCATCGACCAGGGCATCGGCCAGGGGGACACCGACTTCATCCGGGCCACCGGCATGACGATGCTCATGGTCTGCCTGGTCCAGGTCGCCGCGGCGATCGGCGGCGTCTACTTCGGTGCGCGCACCGCGATGGCCGTCGGCCGCGACCTGCGCCGCGACGTCTACCGCCGGGTCGACTCGCTGAGCGGGCTCGAGGTCGGCCGCTTCGGCACCGCCACCCTGATCACCCGCGGCACGAACGACGTGCAGCAGGTGCAGATGCTCGTGCTGATGACGCTCAACTTCATGGTCTCGACGCCGATCATGTGCATCGGCGGGATCGTCTTCGCCCTGCGCGAGGACGCCGGGCTCTCCTGGCTCGTCTGGGTCTCGGTGCCCGTGCTCTTCGTCGTCGTCGGCGTCCTGGTCTTCCTGCTGCTGCCGCTGTTCCGCCTGATGCAGGACCGCATCGACGGGATCAACGGGGTGCTGCGCGAGCAGATCACCGGCATCCGCGTGGTCCGCGCCTTCGTCCGGGAGCCCTTCGAGTCGGAGCGCTACCGCCGCTCGAACGAGGCGATCACCGAGGTGTCGATCAAGGTCGGCAACATCTTCGTGCTGATGTTCCCGGCGATCATGATGATCCTGCACCTCGCCACGGCCGCCGTGCTCTGGTTCGGCGGGCACCGGGTCGACGCGGGTCAGATGCAGATCGGCTCGCTGACCGCGTTCCTCCAGTACCTGCTGCAGATCCTCACCGCCGTGATGATGGGCGTCTTCATGGTGATGATGATCCCGCGCGCCGTGGTCTGCTCCGAGCGCATCCAGGAGGTCCTCGACACCCGGACCAGCCTCACCACGCCGACCGGCGGCGTCGAGGCGCCGACCGTCGGCCGCGTCGAGTTCTCCGGCGTGGTCTTCGGCTACCCGGGCGCCGAGCGCCCCGTGCTCTCGCAGCTCGATCTCGTCGCCGAGCCGGGCCGGACGACGGCCATCGTCGGCTCGACCGGTGCGGGCAAGACGACGCTGCTCGGCCTCGTGCCGCGGCTGTTCGACCCGCAGGAGGGCTCGGTCGCCATCGACGGCGTGCCCGTCTCCTCGCTCGACCGCGCGCAGCTCGCGAAGGTCGTCGGGCTCGTCCCGCAGCGGCCCTACCTGTTCTCGGGCACGATCGCCTCCAACCTCCGCTTCGGCCGGCCCGACGCGACCGACGCGGAGCTCTGGGAGGCGCTGCGCATCGCCCAGGGCGAGGACTTCGTCCGCGCGAAGGAGCGCGGGCTCGACGAGCCCGTCTCGCAGGGCGGCACCAACGTCTCCGGCGGGCAGCGGCAGCGGCTCTGCATCGCGCGGGCGCTCGTCGCGAAGCCGCGCGTCTACCTCTTCGACGACTCGTTCTCGGCGCTCGACGTCGCGACCGATGCGCGCCTGCGCGAGTCCCTCGCCGAGGCGACCACCGACGCGACGGTGATCATCGTCGCCCAGCGCGTGTCGACGATCCGGAACGCCGACCAGATCGTCGTGCTCGACGCGGGCCGCATCGTCGGCCGCGGCACGCACGACGAGCTCCTCGAGACGAACGCGACCTACCGCGAGATCGTCGAATCCCAGCTGAGCGTGGAAGGGGTGGCCTGAGATGGCACGCGCACGCGACACCGAGGTCCAGACGGCGCCGGTCGCCGAGTCCTCCGAGCTCGAGCCCGAGTTCGAGCCCGGCGAGGGCGACGGCGGCATGTTCGGCGACGGCCCGCCCGCCCGGAAGGCGCAGAACTTCTGGCCCTCCGCCAAGCGGCTCTTCAGCCTGCTCGGCCCCGAGCGCGCCCGGATGATCCTGGTCGTCGCGCTCGTGTCCGCGTCGGTCGTCCTCACCGTCATCGCGCCGAAGATCCTCGGCCAGGCGATGGACACCATCTTCAACGGCGTGATCGGCTCGCAGCTGCCGGCAGGCGTCCCGCTCGAGCAGATCATCGAGCAGCAGCGGGCCGAGGGCAACGGCACCTTCGCCGACATGCTCTCCAAGACCGCGATCGTGCCCGGCGAGGGCATCGACTTCACCGTGCTCGGGCGACTGATCATCATCGTGCTGCTGATGTACGTCGTCGCGTCGGTGTTGATGTGGGCCCAGGGCTACATCCTCAACGGCCTCGTGATGCGGGTCGTCTTCGGCCTGCGCCAGGACATCGAGGCGAAGATCAACCGCCTCCCGCTGCGCTACTTCGACACCCGGCAGCGCGGCGACGTGATGTCGCGGGTGACCAACGACGTGGACAACATCCAGACGGCGCTGCAGCAGGCGTTCTCGCAGCTCGTGCAGTCGGTGCTCACCATCATCGGGATCGCCGTGATGATGTTCATCGTCTCCTGGCAGCTCGCGCTGATCGCGCTGGTCTCGATCCCGCTGTCCGCCGTGATCGCCGGCGTCATCGGCGCCCGCTCGCAGAAGCTCTTCGCCGCGCAGTGGAAGAACACCGGCGCGCTGAACGGCCACATCGAGGAGACCTTCTCCGGCCTCGAGATCGTCCGCACCTTCGGCCGCGACCGCGAGATGCTCGAGGAGTTCGACCGCCGGAACGACGCGCTCTACTCGGCCTCGTTCGGCGCCCAGTTCGTCTCGGGCATGATCATGCCGGCGATGACCTTCGTGTCCTACCTCTCCTACGTGCTGATCGCCGTCGTCGGCGGGCTGCGGGTCGCCTCGGGTCAGCTGACCCTCGGCGACGCGACCGCGTTCATCCAGTACTCGCGCGAGTTCACCCAGCCGGTGACCCAGCTCGCGAGCATGGCGAACATGCTGCAGTCGGGCGTCGCCTCGGCCGAGCGCACCTTCGAGCTGCTCGACGCGGACGAGCAGGAGCCGGAAACCGCGGTCGACTCGCTGCCCGAGCGCACCGACGGCCACGTCGAGTTCCAGGACGTCTCCTTCTCCTACGACCCGGAGCAGCCGCTGATCGAAGGACTGACCTTCTCGGCCCAGCCGGGCCAGACGGTCGCGATCGTCGGTCCGACCGGCGCCGGCAAGACCACGCTGGTCAACCTGGTGATGCGCTTCTACGAGCTCACGGGCGGGCGGATCCTGCTCGACGGCGTCGACATCACCCGGATCGGCCGCGGCGACCTGCGCTCGCGGGTCGGCATGGTCCTCCAGGACGCCTGGCTGTTCCAGGGCACGATCCGCGAGAACATCCGCTACGGCCGCCTCGACGCGACCGACGAGGAGATCGTCGACGCCGCCCGGGCGACGATGGTCGACCGCTTCGTGCAGCAGCTCCCCGACGGCTACGACACGGTGCTCGACGCCGAGGGCGGCAGCGTCTCGGCCGGTGAGCGCCAGCTGATCACGATCGCCCGCGCGTTCCTCGCCAACCCGTCGCTGCTCATCCTCGACGAGGCGACCTCCTCGGTCGACACCCGCACCGAGCTGCTCGTCCAGCACGCGATGGCGGCGCTGCGCACCGACCGCACCTCGTTCGTCATCGCGCACCGCCTCTCCACGATCCGGGACGCCGACACGATCCTGGTGATGGAGGCCGGCCGCATCGTCGAGCAGGGCGCTCACGAGGCGCTGCTCCAGCGCCGCGGCGCGTACTACGACCTGTACATGACCCAGTTCCGCGGGGGAGCCGAGGAGGGACAGGGCGAGAAGGCCGGTGCGACGCGCGCGGGCGGGGCCGAGTCCGCGCCGTAGGCGTGCCCCGTAGAGTAGGCGCGTGACCGACGCACGCCAGCAGCTCATCGAGTACATCGGCTCCGACGCCGTCTTCCACGGGGACTTCACCCTGACGAGCGGCAAGAAGGCGAGCTACTACGTCGACCTGCGGCGGGTCAGCCTGGACCATCGGGTCGCCCCGCTCATCGGCGACGTCATGCTCGACCTCATCGCCCCGATCGAGCGGGTCGACGCCGTCGGCGGTCTGACGATGGGCGCCGACCCGATCGCGTCCGCGATCCTGCACCGCGGCGTCCTCCGCGGACTCGAGTACGACGCCTTCGTCGTGCGCAAGGCACCCAAGGACCACGGCCGCGGCCGCCAGGTCGAGGGCCCGGACCTCGCCGGCAAGCGCGTCATCGTCGTCGAGGACACCTCCACCACCGGCGGCTCCCCGCTCGCTGCGATCGAGGCCCTGCTGAAGGTCGGCGCCGAGATCGCCGGAGTCGCCGTCGTCGTCGACCGCGCGACCGGGGCCCGCGAGATCATCGAGGGCGCCGGCTACCCCTACTTCGCCGCGATCGGGCTGGCCGACCTCGGGCTGAGCTGATGGTGGACGACGACGGCCGCGAGCGCGGCGACCAGCCCGACGGTGGGTCCGGCGAGCAGCCCGAGCCGGAGCGCCGCGCAGGTGGCAGCGAGTGGCTCCTCGAGCAGCTGAGCGGCGGCCGCCTGAAGAGCATCTTCGACGCCCCGCGCACCCCTGCACCCGAGGCCGCACCCGAGCCTGCGCCCGCGCCCGAGGCGGCGCCCGCCGAGGAGGAGCAGCCCGCGGAGCCGCAGGACCCGACCGAGGCGGGGCAGCCCGCGGAGGCGGAGCAGTCCGACGAGGCGGAGCGCACCGCCGACGCCGAGCGCACCGTCGCGGCCGAGCAGTCCGTCGTCGAGCAGTCGGTCGTCGAGCAGCCGGTGGACGTCGAGCGCCGCGCCGGGTCCGAACCGGCCGTCAGCATCGAGCAGGCCGACGGGACCGAGCGTGCCGATGAGCCCGACCAGGCCGGCCCGATCGAGCAGGCCGGTGAGACCGAGCAGGTCGCAGCTGCCGAGCGCCCCGTCGACGCCGAGCAGGCCGAGCCGTCCGTCGAGGTCGAGCGGCCCGCTGGGGACGAGCGTCCCGTCGAGCTCGAGCAGCGCGTCGGTTCCGAGCAGCAGGCCGACGTCGAGCAGCCGGTCGATGCCGTGAGTCCCGTCGAGCCCGAGCCCGGCTCCGCTCCTGAGACCGTCGTCCAGCCGGACCCCGCCCCCGCGCCGCCGACCACGGACGCGGCGCCCGCGGAGGACGACGCGCAGACGCCCGTCGAGCCCGCGTCCGATCCCGAGGCCGACGCCGCCTCCGCGCGCCGCGACATCTGGGCGGCCTTCACCGCTCCCCGGTCGAGGCCCGCAGCGGACGACTCGACCACCTCGGAGTCCGCTGCCGAGCGACCGGTCACGCCCTCTCCCCGCTTCCCGCTCGGCCCGGTGCTCCCGCAGTCACCGGCCGCCCCGAGCTCCGTCGCGGCTCCCGCGCCGGAGTCGCCCGTCGCGCCGGTCGAGCCCGCGCCCGTCCTGCCCGCGGCACCGCCGATCGACGATCTGCCGACCGCGCCCCCGGCGCTCCGCGAGCGAGGGCGCCGCTCCGAGGCGCGCCGCGACCGACCCGAGGGTGCGACCGAGCCCGAGCCGCGCGAGCCCGCGGCGCCCAGCGTGTACCAGTGGCCCGACCCCCGCGGCGGCTGGGACGAGCCGCCTGTGTGGGAGGACGTCGTCGCCCCGCGCGACGAGCCCGAGGACGACGGCGGCGACGAGGAGCTCTGGCGCGAGACCGCTGGCGCCTACGCCTGGAACCTCGAGCCGGACGACGACGGCACCGCCTCCGGAGAGCCGACCGCCGAGGCGACCACCGATGCGGAGGGGACGTCCGGCGAGGACGAGCCCGCCGCCCCGGCCGTCGCGCCGTTCAGCACTCCCGCTCGCGCGCACGTCAACGCCGCCAAGCGCTCGACCCGCAAGCCCCGCGCCGAGAAGCCCCGCGCCGAGAAGCCCCGCGCCGAGAAGCCCCGCGCCGAGAAGCCCCGTGCCGAGAAGCCCCGTGCCGAGAAGCCAGCGAAGTCGCCGGCCCCCGCTCCCGTCCCCTCCGTCACGAGCGTCGGCGCGCCCGGCCCCGACCGCGCCCGCAGCCGTCGGCGCCTGCTGATCGGCCTGATCGCCGTCGGCGTCGTGCTCCTGCTCGGCGCGATCCTCGCCATCGGGATCGCCGTCGGCTCGAACGGCGATCAGGAGGCCGCGCCGGCCCCGGCCGCCACGACCGCCGCTCCGTCCGAGCCGAGTGCGACGCCCACCACCGCGCCCACCGCCGCCCTGCCCACCGTCGGCCCGCTGCCGGCCGGCAGCTACGCCTGGACGGCGCTGCTGGGCGGGGAGTGCCTCCAGCCGTTCGACACGGTCTGGGCCGAGCAGTTCACGGTCGTCGACTGCGCGACCGCCCACACCGGCGAGATGGTCGCGACCGGTGAGCTGACCGACGCGACCTTCCCGGGCCAGGACGCCCTGGCCGTCTCGGTCTCCTCGCTCTGCCAGGCGCAGGGCGTCGTCGACATCGCCGGTGCCGAGGCGTACGGCGACGTGCAGGTGTCCGCCTCCTACCCCGTGACCCAGGAGCAGTGGGACGCCGGCGAGCGCAGCTACTACTGCTTCGTCGACCGCGCCGGCGGCGGCGACATGCTCGGCTCGGTCGACGGCACCCCGTCGGCCTAGGCCGGGCGGCGCGACACGTGGACGAGGCCGGGCCCTCCGCCTCCCCCGAGGCGACGACGAACGGCGTGGGGCCGTGGGTCGGTCCGCGACCCGACGACGACCGCCTCGATCCCGAGCTGCTCGAGCGCGGTGACTCCCGCAACGTGATCGACCGCTTCCGCTACTGGCGGATGGACGCGATCGTCGCCGAGCTCGACGCGACGCGGCACCCCTTCCACGTCGCCATCGAGAACTGGCAGCACGACATGAACATCGGCTCGATCGTGCGCAGCGCCAATGCGTTCGGCGCCGAGAGCGTGCACATCGTCGGGCGCCGGCGCTGGAACAAGCGCGGCGCGATGGTCACCGACCGCTACCAGCACGTGCAGCACCACGAGACCGTCGCCGACCTCGCCCGCTGGGCCGCGGCGGAGGACGTGCCGCTGCTCGCGATCGACAACGTGCCCGGCTGCGTGCCGATCGAGACCTTCGCGCTGCCGGAGCGCTGCGTGCTGCTGTTCGGGCAGGAGGGGCCGGGCCTCTCGGAGGAGGCGATCGCCGCCTCCGTCGCCGTGCTCGAGATCTCGCAGTTCGGCTCGACCCGCTCGATCAACGCCTCCGCCGCCGCGGCCGTCGCGATGCACGCCTGGATCCTGCAGCACGTCCGCTTCTGAGCGGCCGGGCGCCCCCCTCCCCCTCCCACTCTCCAAAAGTTGCGGTACTCGCGCTCGACTACCGCAACTTTGGAGGAGTGGGAGTGCGGTCCGTCGACTGGTCGGCCGCGAGTACGCAGAAGTTGCGGTAGTCGCGCTCGACTACCGCAACTTTCGAGGAGTCAGAGCGTGGTCTGCTGGTGCGCGGCGGGTACGCGGAAGTTGCGGTAGTCGCGCGCCACTACCGCAACTTTTTGAGTGCGGGCGGATCGGCTCGGCGGGGCGGCTCGTCAGAGGATCTGGTCGTCCGGCGGGAACTCGGTCTCGTACGGGTCGGTCGAGAGCAGCTCGTGCACGCCGGTCAGCACCTCGTCGGGGCGGAACGGGTAGCGGTCCATCTCGGCGCGGTCGCTGATGCCGGTGAGGACGAGGACGGTGTGCAGGCCGGCCTCGATGCCGGCGACGATGTCGGTGTCCATCCGGTCGCCGATCATGCCGGTGTTCTCGCTGTGCGCGCCGATCTTGTTCATCGCCGAGCGGAACATCATCGGGTTCGGCTTGCCGACCACGTACGGGTCCTTGCCGGTGGCCTTCGTGATCAGGGCGGCGATCGCGCCCGTCGCGGGCATGACGCCCTCGGCGCTCGGGCCGGTCGCGTCGGGGTTGGTCACGATGAAGCGGGCGCCCCCGACGATCAGGCGGATCGCCTTCGTGATCGCCTCGAAGCTGTAGTTGCGGGTCTCGCCGACGACGACGTAGTCCGGCGCGGTCTCGGTCATGATGAAGCCCGCCTCGTGCAGGGCCGTGGTGATGCCGGCCTCGCCGATCACGAAGGCGCTGCCACCCGGCATCTGCGAGGCGCAGAAGTCGGCGGTCGCGAGGGCGCTCGTCCAGATCCGCTCCTCGGGCACGTGCAGCCCCGACGCCCGCAGCCGGGCCGCGAGATCGCGCGGGGTGAAGATCGAGTTGTTCGTGAGCACCAGGAACGGGGTGCCCGCGTCCGTCCACTCCTGGATGAGCTCGGGCGCGCCGGGGAGCGCCTGGTTCTCGTGCACCAGCACGCCGTCCATGTCCGTGAGCCAGGCCTCGACCTCGCTGCGCTTCGTCGCCATGGGGTCGATGCTATCGGCGGCGGCCTCGCGGCGGAGTTCGGACGGGGGGAGCGGAGGGGCTCCCCGGGGCGGCACAGCGCGAGCGGGTTACCCTGAGGGCATGAATGGCGAGAACCTGCTGGGCCCCGAACCGACCCTCCTCCCGGACGAGCCCGCGATCACCGCGGCCCTCGCCAAGCACGCGAACCCGGGAGCCGTCGAGTTCGCCGCGCTCGCCGCCGCCCACCCGCGCTCGCCGCTGGCCTGGGCGCTCCTCGCGGACAGCGTGTGGGGGATCGACGCCGCGCTGCCGTCCTACGCCTACGCGCGCGTCGGCTACCACCGCGGCCTCGACCTGCTCCGCACCGCCGGCTGGCGCGGCCAGGGCCCCATCCCGTGGCGCCACGGCCCCAACCGCGGCTTCCTTCTGGCCCTCTACGCGCTCCGCCGCGCCGCCGAGTCGATCGGCGAGACCGACGAGGTCGCGCGCCTCACCGGCTTCCTCGAGCAGGCCGACCCCGCCGCCATTCCGGAGATCGAGCGCTACCACGAGGACGCGCTGCCCCCTACGGCGGCGATCGTCATCTTGGGCGCGGACTGATCCGAAGTCTGCTGGTCGAGTAGCCCCGGAGGGGCGTATCGAGACCCGCCGTCGTTCGGTGGGTGGATCTCGATACGCCCTCTGCGAGGGCTACTCGATCAGCATGAAAGGGACCCGCTGCGCGGGCGGATCGATCAGCATGTGGGTGCCCGCTCTGCGGGCTCCTCGGGCGTGCCGCTCGGTCAGCGAGACGAGCCGGCGTCCGCAGGCGCGGCGCGGCGGCGGAGGAGCAGGACCGTCGCGAGGGTCAGCAGGGCGCCGAGGGCGGCCGCGGCGGCGGTGACCAGGAAGCCGGACTGCGGGCCGAGGGCCTCGACGGCCAGGCCGCTCAGGGTGGAGCCGGCGGTGGCGCCGAGGGCGATGCCGGTCGGCGGCCAGGCGAGGGCTTCGGTGAGGCGGCTGCGCGGGGCGATCGACTCGACGAGGCTCGAGCCGGTGATCAGCAGAGGCGACGTCGCGAGGCCGGCGACGAACGCCAGCGCGATCAGCGCGGGCAGCGAGCCGGCCAGCACGACCACCGGCACGACCACTCCGAAGACCGCGCCCGCCACCAGGAACCTCGAGCGCGGACCGCCGGGCAGGCGCGCGGCACCCACGACCACCCCGGTCAGCACGCTGCCGATGCTGTACGCCGAGAGCAGCAGTCCCGAGGCGGCCCCGGCCCCGGACGCCTCCGCGGTCGCGATCGCCGCGACGTTGAACGAGCCGAAGACCCCGCCGATGGTCGCGAAGACCGCGACGATGCCGACGAGGCCGAGCGGCAGCCGCTCCCGCGCGGGCGACGCGGCCGAGCGCACCGGAGCGAGCCCCGGCTGCGTCCCCGTCTGCACGAGCAGTGCGACGCCGCCGGCCACGCCGATCCCGAGGCCGACCAGGACGCCGGCCGCCGGGTGCACGAGCGAGGCCAGCAGGGTGACGATCGGCGGCGCGACCACGAAGGCCGCCTCGTCCGCCACCGACTCGACGGAGTAGGCGGTGTGCCGGAGCCCCTGGTCCGACGTCGCGGCGCTCCAGCGCGAGCGCACGGCCGAGCCGACGTCGAGGACGGCCGCACCGGCGAGGATGCCGAGCGCGAACCAGGTCCAGACAGGAGCGCCCAGCAGCACGGCGGCGACGAGCCCGAGCGAGGCGGCGACGAGGACCGGGAGCGACAGGGCGAGCGCCCGCCGCTGCCCCCAGCGGTCCATCACCCGCGACCAGAGCGGCCCGGTCACGGCGAGGGCGAGGGTCAGCGCGCCGGAGACCGCGCCGCCGAGCGCGTAGCTGCCCGACTGCGCCGACACGAGGACGAGCACCCCGATCGCGAGGCTGCCCTTCGGGAAGCGGCCGAGCCAGCCGGCCGAGGAGAAGGCGAGCGATCCCGGGAGGGCGAACGCCCGCGCGTACCTCCCGGTCGCACGGCTCAGAGCGGAGGTCGAGGTGGTCGTGGGGTCTGGCATGGTCGGATCCGATTCCGGTCGTTCCGACGGCGGAGACTGCTCCACTGGCTGGACGGACGACAGGACGAGCCTACGCGGGCGGCACCTCCGCGGGCATGATGGACGCGTGGATGCCGCTGCGCTCGAGTCCTTCCTCGCCGACCTGCCGGGAGCAGGCGCGAGCTTCCCCTTCGGCCCGGAGACGCGGGTGTGGAAGGTCGAGGGAAAGGTCTTCGCGCTCGAGATGGAGCGGTTCGGCCGGCCCGTCGTCAGCGTCAAAGCACTGCCCGAGAACGTCGTGCACCTCGTCGCGGGCGTCGACGGCATCGAGCCCGGCTACCACCTCAACAAGAAGCACTGGGTGACCGTCGACACCGGCGGCCGCGTCGAGGAGGGTCTCGTGCAGGAGCTGCTGGCGGAGTCGCACGCGATCATCGTCGCGAAGCTGCCGCGCCGCCTCCGCCTCGCCCTCGACGGCACCGCCACCGGCTCCCTCAGCGAGGACGCCTGACCCGAGCCCGGCCCTCCCCGCGAGATGCCACTTGTGACGGACTTTCGCGGCGTGTCGCGCTCACAAGTGGCATCTCGCGGGGAGGGCCGGCCGGGTGGGTCACAGGCCGTAGGAGCGGAGGTAGGCCGCGGTGTCGTGCCAGCCCTCGACGGCGAAGGTCTCGACGCCCATCGCCTTGACGGGGTAGTCGTTGCCGTCGGGGTCGAGGCGGTCGCCGACGAAGATCATCTCGTCGAGGGGGATGCCGGTGAGCTCGGTGAGCTTGTTCATCCCGTAGGCCTTGTCGATGCCCTTGCGGGTGATGTCGACCGAGGTGGAGCCGCCGGAGCGGACCTCGAGGTCGGGCAGCACGGCCTGGACGGCCTCGCGGAGGGTGTTCTTCTTCTCGCCGGTCGGGTCCCAGGCCTGCTTCACCGGCACCGGAGCGGCCTGGCCGAGGGCGGAGAAGGTGATCTGCGAGTCGCGGTCCTCGAGGATCGGGCCCCAGGTCTCGGACTCCCAGTAGCCGAGCTCCTTGGCCTTCTCCTCGACGGCGGCGAGCGCGCGGGACTTCTCGTCGTCGGTGAGGTTCTCGGCGTAGATCTGCGCCCAGTCGCCGTTCTCGTAGCGGTAGTACTGCGTGCCGCAGGTGGGCATCAGGTGCAGCTTCGCCAGCACGGCGGGGTCGGCGCCCTCGAGGCGGTCGAGCACCTGCATCCGGAACTGGCCGATCTGGCCGCCGGAGATGATGCACACCTCGGTCGCCTGCAGCAGCTTGACGAAGAGGTCGGCCATCACCGGGTCCACGGGGGACTTCGAGGCGGCGAGGGTGTCGTCGAGGTCGAAGGCCATCAGGCGGGGCAGGGTGCTCATGGAACTCGTTTCACGGTCTGCGGACAGGGCGGTACGGACGGGGTGGCGCGGCGCGCGCGGTATCGAGGATACGGGGCGGTGCAGCCGGAGCGCGGGAACTGCGGGCGCAGACTGGGGCGATGAGCCTCCCGCGCACGATCGCCCGCATCCTCCTGGGCCTCGTGCTCGTGTTCGCGGGGACGGGGCACCTGACCTTCGCCCGGCGGTCCTTCCAGGCGCAGGTGCCGCCGTGGCTGCCGTTCGACGCGGACTTCGTCGTCCTGGCATCCGGTGTCGTCGAGATCGCGCTCGGGCTCGCGCTCCTGCTGCTGCGGCGCCGGCGGGTGCTGGTGGGGATCGTCGTCGCCGCCTTCTTCGTCGCGGTGTTCCCCGGCAACGTCTCGCAGCTCGTCACCCGGACCTCGGCCTTCGGCCTCGAGACCGACGCGGCCCGGGCGATCCGGCTGGTCTTCCAGCCGCTGCTCGTGCTCTGGGCGCTGTGGTCGACGGGCGTGCTCGCCGCCTGGAACGCGAGACGGCGCCGCCCTCGGGAGTGAGGGCGGCGCCGTCCGGTCGTGCGGGTGGTGCGGGCGGCTACTCCGAGTGCGAGGCGGAGCGGCGGCGGCGCAGCACCGTCAGCGCGATGCCGGCGAGCAGCAGCAGAGCCGCGCCTCCCGCATAGGAGGCCGCGTCGACGCCCGTGTTCGCGAGCGGTCCGGAGTGCGAGCCGCCGGCGACGGGGACGGGCGTGGCGGAGGGCAGCGGCACCGGGGTGGCCGTCGGCTGCTCGGTCGGCTCGGGCTGGCCGGGCTCGGGCGTGCCGGACTCGGGCATGCCGGGTTGGCCGGGAGTGCCGGGCTCGGCCGGGACCTCGGCCGGGACCTCGGCCGCGACCGACGTCAGCGACCAGTTCTCGTCGAAGAAGTCGGCCTGGTCGATCACGCCGCGCGCGCTCGCCCAGTCGATCAGCAGCTGCCGGATCTCGAGCCGCTCGTCGTAGACGAGGGGAGCCGCGGCGACGGCCGGGTAGGCCCCGCCACCGCTCTGCCGGTAGTTGTTGACGGCCATCACGAAGCGGTCGTCGTCGGCGACGGGGGTGCCGTCGAGCTGCGTCAGGTCGCGGATCCGCGAGCCGGCCGGCTGCGAGATGTCGATCACGTAGTCGAGGCCCGAGACTGCGTCGTAGTTGTAGTCCGGGATGCCCGTGGGGCGGTCCGCGGTGATCGCGTTCGTGCCGGTGGCCGGGTCGAACGGAGCGCCCGGGGCGACCTGGTTGAAGTAGCGGGCCGAGTACTCGAGGTAGTCGCGCACCTCCGCGCCCGTCATCTCGACGCCCCGGAGGGTGTTCTCGTAGATGTAAAGACCGGCGATGTCGCGGATCGTGACCTGCCCCTTCGGGAAGACCGCGGTGCGCGAGAACGGCGACGCCTGCGAGATGACCGGGACGTCGGCCCACTCCGTGCCCTCGAGCGCGGCGTCGACCGTCTCGGCCTGCACGTTGTTGATGAAGTCGATGATCGGGGTGTCCTCGTAGCGCGAGGTCTCGGCCGAGAGCTCCTCGAGCGACTCCGCCACGGGGGTGTTCACGTACTCGATCGTGGTCGCGTGCGGCTCGGCGAGGGCGTCGACCACGGCGGTCGACTCCTCGGCGATGTCGCGCGCGTAGACCGGGGTGACGACGGGCGCGCTGCCCTCGGTCCAGTCGACCTGCAGGTCGCCCGCGGCGTCCTTCACCAGGTTCAGGGTCACCTCGGTGAGCCCCTGCGCCCAGAAGTAGGGCTGCGTGACGAGGACCTGCTCGCCGGCGACGTTCGTGTAGAGCGTCTCGGGGACGTCCTGGTGGCTGTGGCCGGCGACGACCACGTCGATGCCGGGGACCTGCGTCGCGATGTTGTTGACGACGTCCTCGTTGAGGTCGGCCGGGTCGTACTCGGCGTCCGGGACGGTGCCCTGGCCGGTGTGTGCGAGGACGACGACCACGTCGGCCTCGGCCTCGACCTTCGGGACCCACTCCTTCGCGGTCTCGACCATGTCGCGGAACTCGAGCACGCCGTCGACGTACTGCTTGTCCCAGACGCGGACGCCCGGGGTGACCAGGCCGAGCACGCCGACCCGCACGGTCTCGCCGTCGATCTCGCGCTCGATCACGGTGTACGGCTTCTGGTACGGCTCGCCGGTCGCGACGTCGACGACGTTCGCGCCGAGCAGCGGGGCGTTCAGATCGCCCTCGTAGGCGCTCAGCATGTCGAGGCCGTAGTTGAACTCGTGGTTGCCGACGACCTGCGCGTCGTAGCCGATGGTGTTGAACGCGGTGGCCATCGGGTGCGTCGTCTCGCCCGAGAGGACGCCCGCGGCGCCGTCGCCGAGGCCGTAGTAGTAGGTGAGGGGCGTGCCCTGGATCGCGTCGCCGTTGTCGAAGACGAGGACGGAGTCGTCGCCCTTCTCGGCGCGGAGGCGGTCGACCTCGGTCGCGACGCGGGTGAGGCCGAGCGTGTCCTCGCCCTCGTAGGGCGCGTTCGCGAAGTAGTCCCAGTTGTAGACGTGCCCGTGCGTGTCGGTCGTCGACACCAGGGTGAGCTCGACGCCGTCGTCGAGGGGGGCCGCGCTCGCGAGGGGAGCGGCGGTGGCCGCCCCGAGCGCGACGACGGCGAGGAGGCTTGCGGCGCGGAGTGTGCGCATCGGTTTCCTGTTCGCGTGATCGGTGGAGTGTGAACGCCTTCGAATCTATGCGCCACGTGTGAACACGTCGTTACGGGTTCGAGAGCATCGCTCGGCTATCGGTCGGGCGGGGCGGATCACGTCCCCTTTGTGCACTCCCTCTCAACGCTGAGGGTATGTCAACTAGGCTGCGACGGACACGGGGTAGGACGTCACCATCAGGGAATCGTCGTCCCCGCCCCCGTGCGGAGCTCGGCATCATGCTGCGGAGGACTGGACTCGAAGGGAAGGGCGTCGGTGATGGTGTCTGGTGCTTCCCCTCGCGGCGGTGGCGTCGAGGGCCTGCTGGTTCCCGTGCTGGTGTCCGTTCCGCTCTTCGGGCTCCTTCTCGCGGCCCACGCGTGGATCGAGGCGTCGATCTTCGCCGGGGCGGCCGTGCTCACCGTGACCACCCGCGCGATCCTCGCTCGAACCCACGCGCCCGAGGAGAGGAAGAACGGGAGAGCGCAGCGAGAGTTCGGCCGCAACGCCCTGCTGGACGACTCTCGCGCTGAGTTGGAATGATGCCTGGCGACGAGGGGATCGACCGGCTGCTCGATCGCGGAGGTGTCGGTTTCACCGGCTCAGCCGGAGTCGAGGCCTTCTACATCCTGTTCAGCCCGTGCTCATCGCCGGCGGACGAGAAGTGCATCGAGCTCACGTTCAGCCGGGAGTTCGTCCAGCTCGGAGATGTGCGGACCGATGTCGTCGTCAAGTGGGGGCGTGAGGAAGACGTCCGCGCCTGGCTCGCGGCTCTGGTCGAGGAGTTCGACGTCGAGGTCGGTCCGCCTCTCCTGGAGGCGGCCGCCATCGAATTCGTCGTGAGGAGTCCGTTCGATGACGCGGGTGAGGAGCCGATCGGTGCCCTGCACCCCTGGCGACGCTTCGAGACGAACAGCGGTGAGAGCAACACGGGAAGCGGGTCCTGACCCATGGACTCGGTGACTCGGCTCGGAACGCTGCTGGCGCGCGAGGGTCGCCTCGTCGCGGTGGAGCGGGACGGGCGGCTGCTGCGGGTGGCCTCCCTCAGCGGAGGCGGACTGTCGGCCGCCGTCGTCGCGTCGGCGAGTCGGTCGATGCACGCCGCGGCGATCTCCGGAGTGCACCGCACGGCGTTCTGCCTCCTTCGCGACGACGTCCCTGAAGCGTCGGTCGCCGAGCCGGTGGTGTGGGCGGTCCGTCGCCGGCGCGGGCTCGTCCGCGATCCGATCCTCGGCGCGGAGCGGAGGCTGCGGGTGCTCGGAAGGGTCTTCGTGCTCGGAGGCAGATCACCTTGTCGGTGTCGGGACGTCCATGCTGATCGAGTAGCCCGCGGAGCGGGCGTATCGAGATCCACCAGCGTCAGAAGGACGAGTCTGCAGATCCGCCCTGCTGATGAGGGCGGGTCTCGATACGCCCCTGCGGGGCTACTCGACCAGCATGGTGCGGCGCAGCCGCGTCCTCTCCCTCATCACCAAGACGCGAAGCGGCTTCGCCGCTCGATACGCCCCGGCGGCCCTCCCGTAAACTGGCTCGGGCTGGTCGCCCTGTCGCGACTCCTCCGTCGCACGGCCGGCCCCGCACCCGGCGTCTCCGGGTACTGCCGTTTCGCACAGCGAAGGACACGCCATGCCAGCAATCGTCATCACCGGCGCCCAGTGGGGCGACGAGGGCAAGGGACGCGCGACCGACCTGCTCGGCAGCCGCGTCGACTACGTCGTCAAGTTCAACGGCGGCAACAACGCCGGCCACACCGTCGTCGTCGGCGACGAGAAGTACGCGCTGCACCTGCTGCCCTCGGGCATCCTGACGCCGGGCGTCGTCCCCGTCATCGCGAACGGCGTCGTCGTCGACATCGAGGTGCTCTTCCACGAGCTCGAGGCGCTGAGCGCCCGCGGCGTCGACGTCTCGAAGCTGCTCGTCAGCGCCAACGCGCACGTGATCACCAGCTACCACCGCACGCTCGACAAGGTGACGGAGCGCTTCCTCGGCAAGCGCCAGATCGGCACCACCGGCCGCGGCATCGGCCCGGCCTACGCCGACAAGATCAACCGCGTCGGCATCCGGATCCAGGACCTCTTCGACGAGAACATCCTCCGTCAGAAGATCGAGGGCGCCCTCGACCAGAAGAACCACCTGCTGGTGAAGGTCTACAACCGCCGCGCGATCCTGGTCGAGCAGGTCATGGAGGACCTGCTGCAGTACACGGAGCGCCTGCGCCCGATGGTCGCGGACACCTCGCTCGTGCTCGCCCGGGCGCTCGACGCCGGCAAGACGGTGCTCTTCGAGGCCGGCCAGGCCACGATGCTCGACGTCGACCACGGCACCTACCCGTTCGTCACCTCCTCCAACGCGACCTCGGGCGGCGCGGCCACCGGCTCCGGAGTGGCGCCCAACCGCATCGAGCGCGTCATCGCGGTCATCAAGGCGTACACGACCCGCGTCGGCGCCGGCCCGTTCCCGACCGAGCTCTTCGACGAGTGGGGCGAGTACCTGCGCAAGCAGGGCTTCGAGTTCGGCACCACCACCGGCCGCCCGCGCCGCTGCGGCTGGTACGACGCCCCGATCGCCCGCTACTCCGCGCGGATCAACGGCGTCACCGACTTCGTGCTCACCAAGCTCGACGTGCTCTCGGGCCTGGAGACCATCCCGGTCTGCGTCGCCTACGAGGTCGACGGCGTGCGCCACGACGAGGTCCCCGTCTCGCAGAGCGACTTCCACCACGCGAAGCCGATCTACGAGGAGTTCCCCGGCTGGCAGGAGGACATCACCGGCTGCCGCGAGTTCGCCGACCTGCCGCAGGCCGCGCAGGACTACGTCCGCGCCCTCGAGGCGATGAGCGGCGCCCGCTTCTCCGCGATCGGCGTCGGACCGGAGCGCGAGCAGGTCGTCGTCCTGCACGACCTCCTCGACTGACGCGCGACGGGGTCGACCCGCTTCGAGACCCGTCCGCGTCGGCAGCGACGCGCACGACGGCCGCGGGCGAGGGATGATCGGCTGGTGCAGATCTACGCCGACCTCCCCGCCGTCCGCGCCCGCCAGATCACGGCCGACGCCCTCGCGCTCGCCGTCGCGGTGATCGCGATCGCGGCCGGGATCGCCGTCGGCTCGCTGATCGCGGGCCTCGCCGAGATCGGCCGCCGCCTCGAGAGCGCGGGCAGCGGCTTCGGCTCGACCATGAGCGACGCCGGCTCGACGCTCGGCGGCATCCCGCTGCTCGGCGACGCCGTGCGCGCGCCGTTCGACGAGGCCAGCGGCGCCGGGGCGGTGCTCGCCGCGGCCGGCCGCGACCAGCAGCAGCTCGCGAGCGCGCTGGCGATCGTGGCCGGACTCGCGGTCGGCGGGCTGCCGCTGCTCCTGCTCGCCGTGGTCTGGCTCCGCCCGCGCCTGCGCTTCGCCCGCCGCACCGCGGAGCTGCGCGCGCTCGGGGCGACCCCCGGCGGCGCCGAGCTGCTGGCCCTGCGCGCCCTCACCGAGGCGACCCCGCGCGAGATCCTCGCCGCGCACCCGGCCGCCGTCCCCGCCTGGCGCGCCGGCGACCCCGCCGCCACCGCCGCCCTCGCCGCCCTCACCCTCCGCCGAGCGGGCCTCCGCCCCTGACCCCGCCCCCTGACGCGCGCGCCGATCCCCGCCGCGAGATGCCACTTATGAGCACGACACGCCGTGGATCCCGCTCATAAGTGGCATCTCGCGGGGGCCGCAGGGACCAGCACGGGTCACCCGGGAGGATGACGGCGGCGGCCACCCGGGGCGACGCCCGCGACAGAGGCGGCTCCGTAGCGTCGGAGACATGCAGAACCAGACCTCCTCCGTCGTGGCGCGCGTCGAGGGCGTGCGCAAGCTCTACGGCAGCACGCCGCCCGTCGTCGCCCTCGACGACGTCACCCTCTCGATCGAGCGCGGCGAGTTCACCGCGGTGATGGGCCCCAGCGGCTCCGGCAAGTCGACGCTGATGCACGTGCTCGCCGGCCTCGACACCGCCTCGGCCGGCCGCGTCTTCCTCGGCGACGTCGAGATCACCGCGATGGGCGACGCCGAGCTCACCGTGCTCCGCCGGCGCAGCGTCGGCTTCGTCTTCCAGGCCTTCAACCTCGTCCCGACCCTCGACGTGCGCGGCAACATCCGCCTCCCGTTCGAGCTCGACGGCCGCCGCGTCACGGCCGAGGAGGAGGAGTGGATCGCCCGCCTGATCGAGTCCCTCGGTCTCCGCGAGCGCCTCACCCACCGCCCGCACGAGCTCTCCGGCGGCCAGCAGCAGCGCGTCGCCATCGCCCGCGCCCTGGCCACCCGCCCGCAGCTGATCTTCGCCGACGAGCCGACCGGCAACCTCGACTCGCGCACCGGCCGCGAGGTGCTCAGCCTCCTCCGCGCGTCGACCCGCGAGTACGGCCAGTCGATCGCGATGGTCACCCACGACCCGATCGCCGCGGCCTTCGCCGACCGCATCGTCTTCCTCCGCGACGGGGCCGTCGTCGACGACCGCCGCGGGATGAGCGCCGAGGAGATCTCGCGCGCGATGCTCTCGATGGAGGGAGCGTCGTGAGCGCCCGCACGGGCCTCCGGGCCGCGTCCGGCCAGGGCGGCGGCGCGATCATCACGGTCGCCGCGCTCTCGGCCGCGTTCGGCGGAGTCCTGGTGATGGTCATCGCCGACATGGTGGCGGCGTTCGACGCCGCCGGTCTCGACGGCATCGCGCAGGCCGCGACGACCTTGGGCGTGGTCGGCGGCGTCTTCTTCGGCATCGCCGTCTTCGTCGGCGCGATCGTCACCTCCAACGCGGTGTCGACGGTCATCGCCGGCCGCACCCGCGAGATCGCGCTGCTGCGCCTGCTGGGCGCCTCCGGACGCTCGCTCCGCGCCGAGGTGGTGCGGACCGGCCTCGTGCAGGGGCTGATCGGCGCGGCCCTCGGCCTCGTCGCCGCCGTCGTCCTGGTGGCCGTGGGCGCCGAGATCGCCTTCAGCACCGGGACCTTCACGCGCATCGCCGTGCCGCTCGCCTCGCCGGGACTGCTGCTGCCGGGCCTCGCCGTGATCGTCTCGACCGTCGTCGCCTCCTGGGCCGGGTCCCGCCGGGTGCTCTCGGTGGCGCCGTCGCAGGCCGCCGGCTCGGCCGCCGAGCCCCGCTACGACGAGCTCCGCGGACGCACGGGCCGGAACGTCCTGGCGCTCGTCCTCCTCGTGGTCGGCGTCCTGCTCCTCGTGATCGGCGTCGTGGTCGGGCTGGTCAGCCCGCTCGGCGTCCTGATCGGCCTCGCCGGCGGCATGCTCTCCTTCACCGGGGTGGTCCTCGGAGCGCCGGTCCTGCTCCCGCCGCTGATCTCGCTGGTCGGCCGGGCCTTCGGCGGCGGCCCCGTCGCGCGCCTCGCCTCCGCGAACGCCACCCGCAACCCCGCCCGGAGCGCGCGTGCCGTCATCGGCCTCGTGATCGGAGTGACGCTCGTCACGATGTTCGCGGTGGCCGCTGCGACCTTCTCGTCGATCATGCGCGCCTCGAGCGAGATGAGCCCGGAGATCTTCGCGGCGCTCGACCAGTTCGTCGCGGTCAGCACGGCGATCATGAGCGTGCTGCTCGGCTTCTCGGTGCTGCTCGCGGCCGTCGGCATGGTCAACACGCTCTCGCTGAGCGTGCTGCAGCGCCGCCGCGAGCTGGGCCTGCTCCGCGCGCTCGGCTTCACGGGCTCGCAGGTGCGCTGGATGGTCGTCGTCGAGGCGGCGCAGATGGTGATCGCCGCGGCGCTCCTGGGCCTCGTGCTCGGCGCCTTCTACGGCTGGGCCGGCGCGGTCGCGATCTTCGGCTCGCTGCCCGGCATCGGGCTGGTGCCGCCGACGATCCCGGTCGGGATCCTGGTCGCCGTCGTCCTGGTCAGCATCGTCCTCACCGCGGTCTCCGCGGTCCTGCCGGCCCGCCGCGCGACCCGGGTGCCGCCGGTGGAGGCGCTCGCCGTCGCCTGAGCGCGCCGGCCGCTCGGCTCGCGAGCGGCTCGAACCACCGGGCCGCTCGAACCACCGGGCGGCTCACACCACCGAGAAGCCGTCCGCGAGCTGCTCCCGCCCGCTCAGCGCGAGCAGGAGCTCCTCGCCCCGTCCCGCCCGAGCGGCGAGCGCCCCCGCCATCGCGGAGCAGGCCTCGACCGCCTCGGGCGGGATCTCGTGCGCGAGGCCGGTCGCCCGCGACAGGTCGAGGGTGTGCACGACCAACTCGAGCACGCGGGTCCGCAGGTACTGGTCCAGGGCCAGGGCGTGCTCGCCGATCGCGACGAGACGCCCGGGCGGCTGCTGCGCCAGCAGCGCGAGGGTCCGCTGCAGCGACGCCGCGATCGACTCCGCCGGACGCCCGCCGAGCAGCGCCCCGGTCTCGACGCCTCGCCGCGCCACGGCCGCGGGGTCGGCGCGGCCGCCGGCCAGGGCCGCGTAGTAGCCGAGCGCGTCGGGCACGGTCGCGGCGGCCGGCTCCTCCGCGAGGAGGTACGTCTCGACGGTCGTGATCGCCCGCGAGGCGTGGCCGGTGAGGCCGCGGACGTCCCAGACGCCCAGCCCCGGAAGCGCCCACTGCTCGTCCCCGATCCGCTCGACGAGGCGGAGCAGGGCGCCGGCCGAGGCGGCGAACATCGCGGTGCTGTCCATGGACCTCATGCTGGCACGCGTCCTGGACCCCTCAGCGGGCCGCGGTGGCCCCAGAATGTCCGGATGAGCAGCCCCGCCTCCGCCGCCCGTCCCGGCCGCGCCCTCCGCCCGGCCCCCGCCGTGCTGACCGGCCGCCTCGTCGTCCTCGAGCCGCTCACCGAGGAGCACCTGGAGCCGCTCCGGGCCGCGATCGGCCGCCCCGAGGTGTTCGCCGCGGGCTACGGCGGCGGACCCTCGGGCCTCCCCGACGGCGCCGAGGCGTTCCGCGCCTTCGCCCGGCGCTACTACCCGTGGGAGACCGGCAACCCCTGCGCCGTGCTCGTCGACGGCCGGGTCGTCGGCACCTCCTCGCTGACCGACTTCGACGAGCGGCGGGAGGCGGCGCACCTCGGCTGGACCGCCTACGCCCCCGAGGTCTGGGGCACGGCCGTGAACCCCGAGACCAAGCTCCTCCTGCTCGGCCTGGCCTTCGACAGCGGCTTCTCGCGGGTGAAGCTGCAGGCGGACGCGGCGAACGCGCGCTCCCGCGCGGCGATCCTCCGCCTCGGCGCGGTCTTCGAGGGCGTGCTGCGGCACGACCAGCGGCGGGCGGACGGCTCCTGGCGCGACACGGCGGTGCACTCGATCCTCGTGGAGGAGTGGCCGGCGGTCCGCGAGGGGCTCGAGCGGAGGATCGAGGCGCTATCAAGCCCGGTCCCGCCGCGCAACCCGGATGCTCCGATCGGGCGCTGAGCGGTAGGAAGGACGCATGGAACGCATCCACTACGCCGGCAGCTCGGTGCTCACCGGCAGCCGGATCGCGCACTCGCTCGTCGGCTACGCGGAGGCCCTCGCGCTGCGCAAGGGCGCGATGTCGGTCGACATCCCGATCCGGCGCTCCACCGGCGAGCTCGGCCGGGCGACCCTGCTGATCGGTCCGGCCAGCCAGCTCTTCTCGGAGACCGAGGACGACGGCGGCGAGGAGATCGTGGACGCGGCCCTGGTCGAGAGGCTCGCGAAGGAGACGGCGCGGCTCGGAGTGTCCCAGCCGCTGGCCGAGGAGGGCGACTCGTCCTCGCCGCACCTGTCCGACCTCGAGATCCCGCACTTCGATTCGGACGACGATCGACGCTGAGCGTCGGCCGCGGGGCGGTTAGAATCGCCCCGTACCGTCCGGCCGTGCCCCCGCCGGCTGGACTGCACTGCGAACGGAGACCGCCCTCATGGGCCGATTGATCTACGACTCGACTCTCGAAGCCGACTTCGACGACCGACTGCTCGCTCACCTGCAGATCGTCATCGGCTCGAAGCTGTCGCGCAACGAGTCCTTCTATCTCTCGTGGAAGGACTCGCAGTCCGTCGGCGACGGTCGCACGTCGATCTGGCTGCACCCGGCGATCCCGCTGCGCTTCAAGTACCACGGCGGCCGCGCGCCGGCCATCAACCCCGACTGGATCCGTCAGCTCCTGGCCGATTCGCACAGCGCCCACGGCCTGCGCATCAGCGAGGAGCCGCACGGCGGTGCCCGCCAGAGCGAGGAGGGCCTGCTGTGAAGCGCGTCGAGCTGATCTACGGCGGCACCCCCTACAGCCTGCACGACACCACCGCCGCGGACGTCCGTGCGAGCGTCGAGGAGGCGCTCGACGGCACCGCCTCGCGCTGGCTGACCGTCAACCAGGGCGAGGGCCAGCCCCGCGAGACGTCGATCCTGATCACGCCGGGAGTGGCGTTCTCCGTCGCCGACGTCGCGCACTGACTCCCGCCGGTCGAGTCGCCGATCCTGAGCCACCGATCCTGACCGGCACGTCCTGAGCCACCCGTTCCGAGCCGCCGTCCCGGACCGCTCCCGCGTCAGCCTGTGAGCAGCGCCGGGAACTCGCCCGGGATCTCGCGCGCGAGGTAGCCGGCCGGGCCGAGCCTGCGCACGAGGACCGAGTCGGCCTCGGTGTGCAGGAAGGCACCCCACGCCGCGGCGCCCTGCGGGTCGAGGCCGCGCGCGCGGAGCCCGGCCGTCGCGCCGGCGAGGACGTCGCCGCTGCCCGCCGTCGCGAGGCCGGGGTGCTCGCCCTCGATGCGCACGGCGTCGCCGTCGGGCGCGGCGATCACGTTGAAGAGGCTGACGACCGCTCCGTAGCGCTGCGCGACGGCGATCGCGGCGGCCTCCACGTCGTCCACCTCCGCGCCGAGCAGCCGCGCGGCCTCCTCCGTGTTCGGCGTCAGGAGCAGACGGCCGGCGAGGGCGCGGGCGACGCGCCGCTGGCCCGGCAGCACGCCGAGCGGGAAGGCGTCGAGGTGCACGGCGGGGACGTCGGCGAGCAGCGGAGCGATCGCGCGCAGCGTCGCGGCGGTCGCCTTCGGGTCGTCGAGTCCGGGGCCGATCAGCGCGACGTCGGCGGAGCCCAGCTCGCCTTCCAGCGCGGAGAGCCCGCGGCCCGAGATCGAGCCGCCGCGGGTCTCCTCCAGCGGCACGACGCCGCACTCGGGCAGTGCGACGGCGGTGGCGGAGGCGACGGACTCGGCGACGCAGAGGGTGATCCGGCCGGCGCCGACCCGGAGCGCCGCGATCCCGGCGAGGATCGCCGCTCCGGGCGTCTTGCGGGCGCCGCCGACCACGACCACGTCGCCGCGCGCGTGCTTCGAGCTCGCAGGGTCGGGCAGCGGCCAGCGCCGTTCGAGCAGGGCGCGGTCGACGACGGCGCTCCTGTGCGCGGGCTCGCTCCTGCGCCGGGTCTCGCTCATGAGTCGGTCCTTCCTCGCGGGTCGTCGACGGCGGTGTCGACGGCGGTGTCGTCGCCGGTGTCGTGGCGGGTGACCGGCGCGCTCGACTGCTCGAGGTGCGCGGTCTCGTTGAAGCGCTCGAGCGTCCAGGCGTCGCCGTCGCGGACGAGCCGGGTGACGGAGGCGTTCGCGACCGGGGTCGCCCGGCCGATGTCGAGCAGCTCGCGCTCGGTGAGGCCCTCGCAGACGGAGCGGATGATCAGGACGACGGCGTCGTGGCAGAACAGCGCGACCGGTCCGGCCGGCGCGACGACGTCGAGGTGGTCCAGGAACGAGCGCACCCGCTGGGCGAGGTCGGTCCAGGACTCGCCGCCCGGCGGGCGGTAGTAGAACTTGCCGAGCCAGTCCCGCCGCGCCGCCTCCTCGGGGAATCGCGCACGGAAGCCCGCGGTGGTCAGGCGGTCGGCGATGCCGAGATCGCGGTCGCGGAGCCGCTCGTCGAGGCGGGGCACGAGGTCGAGGCCCGCCTCCTCGAAGGCCAGCTGCGCTGTCGAGGACGCGCGCAGGTACGGCGAGGACCAGGCGGCGATCGGGGCGTTGCCGTCGGCGAGCCACCGGCCGAGCGCGCGGGCCTGCTCGCGGCCGGCCGAGGACAGCTCGACGTCGGGGTCGCGCCGGTCGACGGCGATGTCGTGGGCGCCCTCCGCCTCGGCGGCGCTCGCCGCGATGTTGGCGACGCTCTCGCCGTGGCGCACGAGGAGGAGCTCGGTGGGGCCGGAGGTGCGCGGGCCGGGGCTGGTGGAGGAGCTCATCGCTCCATGCTCCGCTCCGCGGCCCGCCCGGCCGAGGGGGTTCCGCGCGGTGCGGAGCAGTTGCTACGCGGCTAGGGTCGGTCGGGTGAAGCTGATGCGGACGCGACCGGCCCCGACGACCTCCCCGGCCCGCGCGACCCCGCCGGCCCTGCTGATCGGCGCGGCCCTGGCGGTGCTCGCGCTGGCCGGCTGCACCGCTCCCGCGCCGGACGTGGTCGTGTCGAACGACGTGGCGCCCCGCGAGGAGTCGCGCGACCGCGTGCTCGCGCTCGTCTCCTCCCTCTCCGGGCCGCAGGCCGACGCCTTCGGCTACGCCCGGCTCGCGAGCGACCAGGCCGTCGAGGGCGTGGACCTGATCGGGATCGAGTCCTACGACGCGCTCAGCGAGGGCGGCGAGTTCGGGGCGCTGTCGTTCCGCACGCCGGTCGACGCCGCGGCCTTCCCGGACGTGGCCGATCTGCCGGAGGCCTACTGCTTCCGCGCGCCGTTCGCCGCGGCGGGTGCCGTGGTCGACGACGCCGACGGCGGAGGCGTGGCGGTCATCGAGTGCCCGGCCGACGCCGAGACGATCACTCCGCCGGCCGAGTAGGCGCGTCCACCGCGGCGACGACGGCCGCGAGCGTCTCCGGGTCGCTGAGGATGCGGAAGTGCCCGCCCGTCTCGATCCGCACGTTGACCGCGCCCTCGAGCATGCTGCCCTCGGGGATGTGCGGGTCGAAGAGGCCGAAGACCGAGGTGATCCGCGCGTTCGCGCCCGCCCGGCTGGAGAGCAGCAGGGTCGTCGCGTCTCGGGGCGAGAACGAGCGGAGGCTCTTCAGCAGCAGGTAGGGCGCGTAGCGCGAGCCGCCGAACGGCGTCGCGACCGCCACCATCCGGTCGACGCGGCCGTCGGGGTCGAGCTCGGTCATCACGTACTTGCCGATCAGGCCGCCCTTGCTGTGCGCGACGATCACCACGTCGCGGAGGTCGTGCTCGGCGAGGTAGGCGGCCACGTCCTCCGCGGTGCGGGCGACCGGGCGGCCGTTCCAGCCGAGGCTGGTGAGCACGTGCATCGGGTGGCCGCGGCGGTGCAGCGGGTCGATGATCGGGCGGAGGAAGGCCCAGGTCTCCCAGATCCCGGGCAGGACCACGATCGGCCGCTCCGTGCCGTCGAGGTAGTCGTCGGGGGCGCGGCGGGAGACGAAGGCGCGGACCTGCCAGGCGACGGCGTAGGCGTAGTCGCGGATCCACCAGACGGCGTCGCGGACGAGGTGCGTCATGCGGGCACCGGGGACGGGTCGGCGTCGGGCGCGGGGGCGGCGTCGGGCGCGCGGGCGATGTCGGCGGCGAAGGACGCCAGGGCGAGCGCGAGCGACTCCGGCTGCGTGCGCGGGACCACGTGGCGGGAGCCGGCGAATTCGAGGAGGTGCGCCTCCGCCGCGTGAGTGAGGAGGCGCTCGCACCAGTCGCGGGTGGCGATCGGATCGTCCCGTCCGCGCACGATCAGCACGGGCGCGCTGACCGCGGCCAGCCGCCGCTGGATCGGGTAGTGCAGCATCTCGGGCAGCTGGCGCAGGTACCAGCCGAGACCGCCGCGGACGTAGTCGGCGAAGAGCAGGGCGTCGACGCCGAGCGGCTCGCCCAGGCAGTCGCGGGCGAGCGCGAGGCCCTGCCGGACGGCACCGGGGCGCTGTGGATCGACGACGGGGCCGATCAGGACCGCGCCCGCGACGAGGCCGGGCGCGCGGGCGGCGAGCTCGACCGCCACCTGGGCGCCCATCGAGTGGCCGACGACGACCGCCCGGGTGACGCCCTGCTCCGCCAGCGCTCTCTCGACGAGGCGGGCGTGGTCGGCGATGCCGACGCGGCGGCGGGGCGAGCGGTTGGCGCCGAAGCCGGCGAGGTCGACGGCGACGACGCGGTCGTGCGCGCGGAGGGCGACGGCGAGGGTCGAGAAGGTGTGGTGCGACATCCCGATGCCGTGGATCAGGACGAAGGTGCGCTCGGCGTCGGGGCGACCGGTCGCGAGGGTCCGGAGCTCGATCCCGTCGATCCGGTGGCGGACGACGGGCGAGGGGCGGGGCATGCCTTCCAGGCTAGGCACGGCGCTGCCGGCGCGCGCGGGGGTGCGCGGCGCCGGTCGGGTGGGCTAGGCGGTCGGGCGGGGCGGTCGGCGGGGCGGGGAGTGTCAAGCGGCTGCTGCGGCGGGGGAGCGGTGCCTAGCCTCGGAGCAGGACGGCGGACGCCGCCCGCGGAGGGACATCATGCGGATCGCGATCGTCGGAGCGACGGGCAACCTGGGCACGGCCCTGCTGAGGCGCCTCCAGCGGGAGGACGCGGTGACGGAGATCGTCGGGATCGCCCGGCGCGAGCCGCGACCCGGAGCGGACGAGTACCGCGACGTGCGCTGGCACGAGGTCGACGTGGCCTCGAGCGACGCGGAGCGGCAGCTGCGGGAGGCGTTCACCGGCGTGGACGCGGTCGTGCACCTGGCCTGGGCGCTGCAGCCGAGCCACGACGAGCCGTTCCAGCGCCTGGTCGACGTCGGCGGGACCGCGGCGGTGCTGGCGGCCGCGGCGGCGAGCGGAGTCGGCCAGGTCGCGGTGGCGTCGTCCGTCGGCGCCTACAGTGCGGCGCCGAAGAGCCTGCGCGTGGACGAGAGCTGGCCGACCGGCGGGCTGCACACCTCGACCTACAGTCGGCACAAGGCGGCGAACGAGCGCGCGATGGACGCCTTCGAGACGGAGCACCCGGAGGTGGTGCTCACCCGGCTGCGGCCGGGGCTGGTGTTCCAGCGCGGGGCGGCGACCGAGATCGCCGGGCTCTTCGCCGGCCCGCGGTACCCGACGCGCTGGCTGCGGGCGGTCCGGCCGCCGGTCCTGCCGCTGCCGCGGACGCTGATCTTCCAGGGCGTGCACGCCGACGACGTCGCGGACGCGTTCTGGCGCGCGCTCGATCGCCGGGCGGGCGGGGCCTTCAACATCGCCGCGGAGCCGGTGCTCACGCCGCAGCGGATCGCGGACGTCGTCGGCGCGCGGCTCGTGACGGTGCCCGCGGGGCTGCTCCGCTCGATCGTCACGGCGACCTGGCGGCTGCGGCTGCAGCGCACCGACGCGGGCTGGCTCGACATCGCGACGAACACGCCGGTCATGTCGACGGAGAAGGCGCGCACCGTCCTCGGCTGGGAGCCGACGACCACCGCCGAGGAGGCGCTGCGCGAGCTCCTCGACGGCCTCGCCGACCGCGCGACGGTCGCGGGCTCCCCGCCGCTGCGCGGCTGACCGCACCGACGCTGTCGCGTCCATGCTGGTCGAGGAGCGCGCAGCGCCCTTCATGCTGGTCGAGTAGCCGCGCAGCGGCGTATCGAGACCCGCCCACCGGATGACGGTGGATCTCGATACGCCCTCTGCGAGGGCTACTCGATCAGCATGCAGAAGGCAGGCGTCCTTACTCCGCGGCGACGCGGATCAGTACCTTGCCCGTCACGCCGCTCTCGACGGCGTCGTGGGCGGCGGCGGTCTCCTCGAGCGGGAACCAGGTCAGCGGCAGGCCGGCCTCCTCGCCGACGGGGAGGGCGCCGTCGCGCAGGGCCGCGGTGATGTCCTCGGCCGCGGCCTGGAGCGGCGCCTCGCCGACCGTGTAGAGCAGCAGGCCCTGCCAGCGGGCGTTCTTGGCGAAGCTCGGCACAATCGGGATGGTGAACTCGTCGCCGTTGTTGTTCGCGTAGTAGCCGATGCTCCCGTGGTTCGCGAGCACCTCGACGTCGAGGGCGGCGTTCTGCGTGGGCGCCACCTCGACGATCTGCTGGACGCCGTCGGGGGCGATCTCAAGGATCTTCGCCGCGAGCTGCTCGTCCGGGTACTGCAGGACGTGCTGCGCACCGGCGGCCGTCGCGAGCATCGCCTTCGCGTCGCTGCTCACGGTGGCGATGACGGTCGCTCCGGCCCAGACCGCGAGCTGGATGGCGGCGTGACCGACCGCGCCCGCGCCGCCCTGCACCAGGACGGTGCGGCCGGCGAGCGCGCCGGGGGAGAGGCGGGCGGGCCCCTCCTCGTGCACGGTGAGGGCGCGGTGCGCGGTCATCGCGGGGACGCCGAGGCTCGCTCCGAGCTCGGCACCGATGCCCTCGGGCAGGCGCACGACGTGCTCGGCGGCGAGGACGGTCGACTCCTGCGCGGAGCCGGTCGGCCGCTGGTGGGCGGCGAGGTAGAACCAGACGTGGTCGCCGACCGCGAATCCCTCGACGCCCTCGCCGACGGCGTCGATCACGCCGGCGCCGTCCTGGTTGGGGACGACCTCGTCGAAGGGCGGCTCGCCGCCGGCGCGCGCCTTCCAGTCGGTCGGATTGACGCCGGAGACGAGGACGCGGACGCGCACCTCGCCGGCGCCCGGCGTGCCGGCCTCCCGGTCGACGAGCGAGAGGACGGAGGAGGAACCGGAGCGGGAGTAGACGATGGATCGCATAGGACCCAGAAGCCCCGCGAGCCGCCCCCTATTCCCGCGCACCCCGCCCCAGACAGCGAGATGCCACTTGTGTACGCGACACGCCGTGAAAGGCGTACACAAGTGGCATCTCGCGGGGAGGGGGAGTTACGAGCGGTCGCTGTCCTGCGTCACGTTCTCCTGCACCGCGTGCTTGGCCTCGCGGGCGGAGTCCTTGACGTCGTCGGCGGCGGATCCACTCGCCTCCTTGACGTTCTGCGCGGCGTCGGTCGCGGTGTCCTTCACCGAGGCGAAGGCCTGCTGCGCCGGCTCGCGCAGCTCGTTCGCGACGTCCTTCGCGGCGCCGGTCACGGAGTCGACGACGGGCTGCGCCTGCTCCTTGACCTTGCCGGCCGCGTCCTTCTCGGCGTCCGAGGCGGGGATGAGCGAGGCGATCAGGAGCCCGGCGCCGAAGGCCATCAGGCCCACCGCGAAGGGGTTGCCGTTCGCCTTGCTCTTCACCGATCCGGCCGTGCCGGAGAGCGAGTCGCCGGCGTCGTGCGCCGAGCCCATCACCCGGTCGCGCACGGAGCCCACGGCCGCCTTGACCTTGTCGGTCTGGCGGTCGACGATCGCGCTCGGGCTGACCTTCTCGGCCAGCGCGTCCACGTCTCCGCCGAGCTCGAGCCGCGTGCGCTCGATGTCGGCCCGGATCTCCTCCGGAGTCTTGCTCTGTCCTGCGTCGTACGTCATCGTCCTGCCCCGTTCGGCTTGAGGGTTTCGGGAATCTGCTTGAGGGTGTCGACCGTCTCGGGGACTCCGTCGACCTGCTTGAGGCTCTTGCGGCCCACGGCGAAGAGGATCGCCGCGACGACGCCCCAGATCACCGCGACGATCACACCCGACCAGCCGTTGCCGACCAGCGTCCCGAGCGCCCACCAGAGGGCGATCGAGAGGAAGAGCACGGCCATCAGCGCCGCGTAGCCCGCGCCGCCGAGGAGCCCGGCGCCCTTGCCGGCCTTGCCGGCCGACTCCTTGATCTCGGCCTTCGCCAGCGCCATCTCCTGGCGGATCAGCGTCGAGAGGTCGCGGGAGACCTCGCCGAGCAGATCGCCCAGGGAGGTCGAGCCCGCGCGCTCTCCGGGCGTCGGCTCGGCGGAGGCGCGATGCGCGCCCAGCGGATCGCTCACGGCCGGGTTCCGTTCGGGAAGGCGTCGTAGCCGGGCGTGATCGGCGTGCTCAGCGGGTCGGCGACCGGCTCGGTCGGCGCGAAATCACCGCGCTCGTCGAACGAGGTCGTCGTGGTCGCGCCACCGGAGTAGTCCGCGGCGGCGGGAGCGGCGAACTCGGGTCCGGAGGTGTCCGCGGTCGCGGCCTTCTCGTCCTTCGCCTCGGCGGTCAGCGCGCGGACGAGGCGTCCGGCGACCAGGCCGGTCGCGGCGGCGATGAGGATGAACGCACCCGGACGGCGGCGCGCGAACGAGCGGACGTCGTCCAGCAGCTCGGAGGGGTCGCGGTTCTCGAGCCACGAGGCGACGCCCTGGACGCGCTCGGCGGCCTGCGAGACGAGCTTCGACGCCGCGTTGTCGTCGCCGCCCTCGCCGTTCGCGAGTGCGGTGAGGTCGTCGCTGAAGGCGCGGGCGCCCTTGGCGGCGTTCTCCTTCTGGGCGTGCGCCTGCTCGGTGAGCTGGGTGCGGCTCTGGTCGAGGAGGTCCTTGACCTGCACCTTCGCCTCCTGGGCGACGTTGGCGGCCTCCTCCTTGCCGGTGGCGAGCACGTCGCCCGCGGCCTGCTTGGCGTCGCCGGCGACGGCGCCGGCCTGCTCCTTCGCAGCGCCCGCGGTCTCGGCGGCCTTCTCCTTGGCGGAGCCGGCGGCGTCCGAGACGCTGCCCGAGGTGCCCCCGCCGACGCTGTGCGCGCCGGAGGTCGTGTCCGTGGTCGTGTCCGACGAGTACGGCTCGGAGGTGAGCGGTGCGTCGTAGGTGCTGTCGGTGCTGTCGTACGAGGGGTCGGCGGCGCGGGCGTTCGCCGCGCCGTCTCCGAACGGAGGTGAAGCGGGATCGATGTTCGACATCGTCTGTCCCTTCCAGGATCGAGAAATGGTGGTCTGCGTGCCGGCGTCGCCAGTCTGGGCAGTGCGCCGCGCACCGAGATAGGGCGTAGCGGACAGAAGGCGTGAGGGCGTACGATCCCGCGCATCCGTGCTCTGACGCCCGGGCGGCGCTTCCTGGACGTCGGCTCCGGATCCGGTGGACCGGCGCGTCAAGCCCTTCTCGTCGGCGAGGAGCGCTGCCTAGCGTCGACGGGGATGGGGGCACGACCGCCCCGTCTCCGCTTCCGGAAAGGCACCCCATGCTCAGCACTCGACCGTCCCGCACCGTGCGCGTCCTCGGCGCGCTCGGCGCCTCCGCCCTGACCATCGGCCTGCTCGCGGGCTGCACCGGTGACGCGCAGACCCCGAACCAGTCCGGGAGCGCCGTGCCCACCAGCGCCGACGACGGCTCGACCCGCACGCCCACGATGGAGCCGACGCAGACCGCGCCGTCGGACACCGCGACGCCCGTCATGTGACCCGGCCGGGAGCGGGCAACCGACGATCGTGGCACCTCGGCGATCGTCCGGGCAAGCCCCTTCCGGCTCCCAGCCGACGAGCAGAAACGGCTCCTACCTTCGGGTGAAAGTTCAGCGCACGACGATCACGAAGGAGGCACCACTATGGGGCTCGATGACAAGATCAAGAACGCCGCTCAGGACATCGCCGGCAAGGCGAAGGAAGCCCTGGGCGACCACAAGAACGACGACAGCCTGAAGGCCGAGGGCCAGAAGGACCAGGCCTCGGCCTCCGCGAAGCAGACCGGCGAGGACATCAAGGACGTCTTCAAGTAGGTCTACCCCGCACCACGACTCAGGCGGCGCCCCCTCGGGGACGCCGCCTTCGTCGTGTCCCGGCGGAGGGATCTCGATACGCCGCGTCCCGCGGCTACTCGATCAGCATGAGCGATCCCTGCTGGTCGAGTAGCGCCGCCAGGCGCGTATCGAGACCCGCCGCCGCCGCTACGGCTGCAGGACGACCTTGATGCAGCCGTCCTCCTTCTTCTGGAACATCTCGTAGAGGCCGGGGGCGTCCTCGAGGGGGGCGCGGTGGGTGACGAGGTCGTTGACGCCCAGCGGGTCGCTCGAGTCCTCGACCAGCGGCAGCAGGTCGTCGATCCAGCGCTTCACGTTGCACTGGCCCATCGTCAGGGTGATCTGCTTGTCGAACATCGACTTCAGCGGCAGCGGGTCCGCCTCGCCGCCGTAGACACCGCTCAGCGAGACCGTGCCGCCGCGGCGCACCAGGTCGAGCGAGGAGACGACCGCGGCGAGCCGGTCGACGCCGACCGTGTCCATCGCCTTCCGCGCGATCGGGTCGGGGAGCAGCCCGGCGACGGTCTGCGCGAACGAGCCCATCGGCGAGCCGTGCGCCTCCATGCCGACCGCGTCGACGACGGAGTCGGGGCCGCGGCCCTCGGTGAGGTCGCGCAGCTGGTCGTTGATGTCGTCCGTGAAGTCGAAGACCTCGATGCCGTGCCGGGCGGCCATCGCGCGGCGCTCGGCGACCGGGTCGACCGCGAGCACGCGGTAGCCCTTGTGCGCGCCGATGCGGGCGGCGAACTGGCCGACCGGGCCGAGGCCGAAGACGACGAGCGAGCCGCCGTCGGGCACGTTCGCGTACTCGACGCCCTGCCAGGCCGTCGGCACGATGTCGCTGAGGAAGAGGTAGTTCTCGTCCGGCAGGACGGTGTCGACGACGACGGTGTTGTAGTCGGCGAGCGGCACGCGGAGGAACTCCGCCTGGCCGCCGGGGACCTGGCCGTACATCTTCGTGTAGCCGAAGAGCGAGGCTCCGGAGCCGTACTCGGTCACCTGGGTGGTCTCGCACTGCGACTGCAGGCCGCGACGGCACATGAAGCACTCGCCGCAGGAGATGTTGAACGGGACGACGACGCGGTCGCCGACCTGGAGCTTCGTGATGCCCGCGCCGACCTCCTCGACGACGCCCATCGGCTCGTGGCCGAGGATGTCGCCCTTGTCGAGGTACGGGCCGAGCAGGCGGTACAGGTGCAGGTCGGAGCCGCAGATGGCGGTCGAGGTGATCCGGACGATGGCGTCCGTCGGCTGCTGGATGCGGGGATCGGGAACGGTCTCGACCGAGACCTTCTCGACGCCCTGCCACGTGAGTGCGCGCATGCTTCCTCCTTCTCCCGGCGATGACGCCGGTGGTTCTCCGGCGTGCGCCGGATGCGTGATTCCAGGCGACACCCGGTGACGCGGAGCCGGGAGGGGGTTGACGGCCGGACCGGGGCGGTTCGGAGGCGATTCCCGGGGCGCTCCCGTCGGCGGCGCCGGCGATGTCGAGAGGACGTGCACCCGACGCTCACCCCGCTCCCGGCCGCGCAGTGGTGTGATGGAGGGATGGATGCTCTCTACACCGCCATCGCCCACGCCTCCGGTGGAGGACGCGACGGCCACGTCCGCACCGAGGACGACCGGCTCGACCTCGACACCCGCCCGCCCCAGGAGCTCGGCGGCTCCGGCGAGGGCACGAACCCGGAGCAGCTCTTCGCCGCCGGCTTCGCGGCCTGCTTCCTCAGCGCGCTGCACGGCTCCGGCAAGGCGCTCTCGATCGACACCACCGACGCGCAGGTGTCGGCGAGCGTCTCGATCGGCAAGAACGACGACGGCGGCTTCGGCCTCGCGGTCGAGCTCGACATCCATGTCCCCAAGGCGAGCTCGGCGGACGCGCACGCCGTCGCCGAGAAGGCGCACACCATGTGCCCGTACTCGAACGCGACCCGCGGCAACGTGGACGTCGTCCTCAACATCGTCGACTGACGCCCCTTCTCCTCGAAGGCCCCTGCCCGGTGACGGGCGGGGGCCTTCGTCGTGCCGCCGCCTTCGGCTCGTGATTCCGGCTCGGGCTCGCGGGAATCGCGGGATTCGACGTGCCGGAAGCGTTTGTGCGTGCCGGGGGTCGGTGGGGTCGAGCTTCGGCTCGCGATTCTGGCTGGGGCTCGTGGAAATCGCGAGATTTCGCGTGCCCGGGGTGTTTCTGCGTGCCGGAGCTTGGCGGGGGTCGAACTCGGGCTCGTGATGACGGGTCGGGCTCGCGGGAACTGCGGCTTTCGGCGTGCCGGAGGTGCCTCCGCGAGCCGGAGGTCTGCCACGGCAGGAGTGCGTCGTGCCCGTCCGTTAGGGTCGGAGGCATGATCGAGGAACCGTCGCGCGAGGGGTCGGACGCCGAGGCGCTGGCCGAGCTCGAGCAGATCCGTCAGAGCATCGACAACATCGACGCGGCACTGATCCACCTGCTCGCCGAGCGCTTCAAGTTCACCCAGAAGGTCGGGCGGCTGAAGGCGGCGCACGGGCTGCCGCCCGCCGACCTCGACCGCGAGTCGCGCCAGATCGCTCGGCTGCGGGCCCTGGCGGAGGACGCGCACCTCGACCCGGCCTTCGCGGAGAAGTTCCTCGGCTTCATCGTCGCCGAGGTCATCCACCACCACGAGCAGATCGCGAGCGGCGCGGCGGACTGACGCTCTCGGCGGGTTCGCTCGGGTGGGTCTCGATACGCCCCTTCGGGGCTACTCGACCAGCATGGGTGCGGGCCTGCGGCGGCTACTCGACCAGCATGGATGGGCGACCGCCCGACATGGTGGGCGGCCGCTCACCGAGCGGCCCCCGCTTCATGCTGATCGAGTAGCCCGCGCAGCGGGCGTATCGAGATCCACCAGCGTCAGGAGTGGAGTCTGCAGACCTGGCCTGCTGGCGACGGCGGGTCTCGATACGCCCCTGCGGGGCTACTCGACCAGCATGGGGGGCGCCAGCGGCGGCTGCTCGACCTGCAGGGGAGGGTGCCCGCCCGGCAGGGTGGGCGGCCGCTCATCGAGCGGGCCTCCTTCCTGCTGATCGAGCAGCGCGCGCATCGAGATCCGGTGGTCAGCGGAAGTCGAGGAGCACCTTGCTGGAGCGCTCGGGGTCGCGGGCGATCTCGAAGGCCTCGAGTGCGCGCGACGCCGGCAGGACGTGCGTCACGACGGCGTCGACCGCCAGGCTCCCGTCCGCCAGCGCCGCCAGCACGTCGCTCATTTCCTCGACGAAGCGGAACGAGCCGACCAGCCGCAGCTCGCGGGTGATCGCTAGCGACAGCAGCGCCGGCTGCTCGCCCGAGGGCAGCAGCCCCACCATGACGACGGTGCCGCCGCGGGCGGCGCCGCGCACCGCCGAGGCGAGCCCGCGCGGGTTGCCCGACGACTCGAAGACGACGTCGGCGGCCACCGCGGCGATCGCCTCGGCGTCGGTCGCCAGGAGCGTGCGGGTCGCTCCGGCGGCGCGCGCGACCGCGAGCGGAGCCTCCGCGAGGTCGACGGCGACGATCTCCCGCGCGCCCGCCCTCTTCAGCACCGCGATGATCAGGGCGCCGATCGGCCCGCTGCCGAGGACGAGCGCTCGCGTCCCGGCGACCTCGCCGGCGCGGGAGACGGCGTGCCAGGCGACCGCCGCGGGCTCGGCCAACGCCGCCCGCCGCAGACTCAGGCCGGCGGGCAGCCGGCGCAGCATCCGCGCGGGGAGGACGGCGTGCTGCGCGAAGGCCCCCTGCGTGTGCGGCAGCCGTGCCGCGCTGCCGAGGTAGGTGCCCTCGGCGGCGAGGTTCGGACGGCCGGGCGGGTGCTCGCCGTGCGCGGTGCCGGGATGGACGGCGACCTCCGCGCCCACCGGCGGTCCGGACCCGTCGGCCGCCGCCTCGACGACCGTGCCGACCACTTCGTGCCCGAGCACCAGCGGCTCGCGCAGGATCGACTCGCCGGCGGCACCGTGCGTCCAGTAGTGCAGATCGGAGCCGCAGACGCCCCCGTAGGCGACCGCGACCACGGCGTCCGAGGCGGCGCGCGCGGGCAGCGGCGCCTCCTCGATCCGGAGGTCGCCGGCGGCGTGCACGACGACCCGGGTCGTGGTGGCGGGGACGGCGGCGGGCGCTGCGCTCATGCTGTTCTGCTCCTGGTGAGGGGGTCGGCGCTCAGACGACGACCGTCATGCCGCCGTCGACGAAGACGACCTGGCCGTTGACGTAGTCGGAGCCGTCGGAGGCCAGCCAGACCGCCGGGCCGACGAGGTCCTCGACGCGACCCCAGCGCGCGGCGGGCGCGCGGCCGAGGATCCAGGCGTTGAAGGCCTCGTCGTCGACGAGTCCCTGCGTCATCTCGGTGTGGATGTAGCCCGGGGCGATCGCGTTGACCTGGATGCCGTGCTGCGCCCACTCCGCGGTCATCGCGCGGGTGAGGTTGCGCACCCCGCCCTTGGCCGCGGTGTAGGCCGCGATGGTGGGACGGGCGAGGTCGGCCTGCACCGAGGCGACGTTGACGATCTTGCCGGCGCTGCGCGGGATCATCCGGCGGGCGGCGGCCCGGCCGACGACGAACGCGCTGGTCAGGTTGGTGCGCAGCACCCGCTCCCAGTCGGCGACCTCGAGGTCGAGAAGGGGTACCCGGTGCTGCACGCCGGCGTTGTTGACGAGAATGCGCAGCGGACCGACGGCCTCCTCGATCCAGGCGACTCCCTCCTCCGCCCGGGCGTCGTCGGTGACGTCGAACGCGCGGGCTCGGATGCGGGGCCGGCCCGACGCGTCGTCGCCGAAGCGCTCCGCGAGCTCGGCGCGCGTCCGCTCGAGGCGCTCGGGGTCGAGGCCGTTGAGCACCACGGTGGCGCCGGCCTCGGCCAGGCCGACGGCGACGGCGCGGCCGATGCCCCGGCTCGAACCGGTGACGAGGGCGATGCGCCCGGTGAGGTCGAAGAGCAAGGGGTCCTCCAGGAGGGGCTCGGCGGGGGAGTGTGCGGGCGTCGGGGCCGTCAGGGTGCCGGCGGAGCGCCCCGCGCAGGACCCGCGACCGTGCGATTGACGAGCTCGCCGAGGCCGGCGACGCCGATCCGCACCTCCTGCCCCGGCTGCACCGGGACCGCCGTGCCCGGCGAGCCGGTCAGCACGACGTCGCCGGGATGCAGCGTCAGGTGCGCGGACAGGTGGACGAGGATCTCGCGGGCCTTCCAGCCGAGCGCCGCCGTCGAGGAGCTCGCGCGGAGGACGCCGTCGACGTGGACGGTGAGGGCGGCGGCGTCGAGGTCGAGGGTCGTCTCGATCCAGGGTCCGAGCGGAGTCCAGCCGTCGCCGTTCTTGCCCTGGAGGAAGAGGCTGTCCGCGGCGATCTGCGCGGGAGCCGTGACGTCGTTCGCGATCGTCGCTCCGAGGACGTGGTCGAGCGCGTTCTCCGCGGTGAGCCGCCGGGCGGTGCGCCCGATCACGAGGGCGAGCTCGCCCTCGGCGTCGATCGGCCCGATGCCCTCGTCGAGCACGATCGCGTCGCCGGGGCCGGCGAGGGTGTGCGCGGTCTTGTGGAAGGCCTGCGGGGGGCGGGACCGGTCGGACGCCGAGGCGTTGTGCGCCATCCCGAGGATCACCCGGGGGAGGACGGGGGCGAGCAGGCGTGCACCGTCGAGCGGCCAGGAGCCGCCGGTCTCGTGCGGTGCCGCGGCGAACGGGTCGTCGATGGCCCGCCACGCGCCGTCGCGCTCGAGGACGGCGACCGGGCCGGAGGACGTGTCCAGGCGGGCGATCCTCATCGGGTGGCCCGTGTCTCGTCGCGCATCCGCAGCCCTCGCTCGCCTCACCGCCCGCGCCGGCGGGATGCCCCGAAGCTATCAGTACTCTGAACCGGGTTCAATCCTGTGAACGCCCATCAAGGGCTCAGTCCGAGGGCTCCGGTCCCAGCCGGGGGCGTCCCAGGGTCCGAGCGGCCTGCCGCAGTGCCTCGACGACGGGGGCGCGGTCCTCCTCCGCGGTCCGCGGGCGCACCAGCGAGACGCCGATGGCGAGGGACAGGTCCGCGCGCTCGGGGGACGGGATCGCGACGGCGAGGCCGACGACGCTGGGGTGCAGCTCGCCGTCGTCGACGGCGTAGCCGCGCTCGCGCGCTCGGTGCACCTTCTCGAGGAGACCGGCGAGGGAGGACGTCGACCGGTCGGTGAAGACGACGAGGTCGCGGTCGTCCGCGAAGCGCGCCTCCAGCTCGGCGTCGGTCAGGCCGGTGAGCAGGGCGGTGCCGACCGCGGTCGCGGAGGCGGGGTAGCGGTCGCCGACGCTCGCCGAGAGGGCGAAGCGCTCCCGCCCCTCGTGCACCGCGAGGTAGAGCACCCGGGTGCCGTCGAGGAGCGCGATCTGCACGAGCCGGCGCGAGAGGACGGGCGAGTCCTCGCAGAGCCGGTAGAACTCGCGCACGGAGTCGAACCCGGCGAGGTAGGAGCTGCCCAGCTCGACCGTCCGGCGTCCGAGCAGGTAGCCCGAGCCGACCCGGCGGACGAGCCGGCCGTCCTCGAGCGCCGCGCACAGGTTCGAGGTCGACGACTTCGCGATCCCCAGCTCGCGGGCGATGTCGGTCAGCGTCCGGGGCTGCCCGCCCGCCTCGGCGAGGTAGTCGAGGATCCGCACCGAGCGCTCGACGGCGGGCGCGCCCGAGCCCTTCTCCGCGTCGGCGGGTCCGTCCGCGCTCGTGCCGGAGCGTGCCATGTCGTCCTCTCGCCGGAGCGGTGTCCGCGGTCTCAGTAGAACTCCACCGTATCGACCCTGTTGATCAGCTCCTCGCCGTCGAGGAAGCGGGTGGCGTTGCGGGCGAAGAGCTCGGCGATCAGGCGGTCCTCGGCCGCGTTCAGCGCGGCGGTGTGCGGGCTGAGCAGCACGCTCGGGTGGCTCCAGAGCGGGCTGTCCTGCGCGAGCGGCTCCTCCGCCACGACGTCGAGGGCGGCGAAGCCGACCCGGCCGTCCTCGAGCGCGGCGAGCAGCGCGTCCTCGTCGATCACGGTGCCGCGGCCGACGCTGACCAGCGTCGCTCCGGGGCGCAGCGCGGCGAAGAAGTCCGCGCCGACGAGCTTCTCGGTCTGCTCCGTGCCGGGAAGGGTGACGACGACGCCGTCGATCCGCCCGGCGACCTCGGCGATCGCCGACGGCGGCACGATCTCGTCCACGTGCTCCACGGAGTCGGCGTGCCGGCTGGTGCCGATCACCCGGGCGCCCAGCGCCGACAGCTTCTGCGCGGTCGCCCGGCCGATGGTGCCCAGCCCGACGATCAGGATCGTCTGCTCCGAGAGCAGGCTCATCGTCCAGCGCGAGCCCCACTCGCGCCGGCCCTGCAGTGCCTGCAGCTTCGGCAGCGTCTTCGCGCCGGCGAGCAGGCCGAACAGGGAGAACTCGGCCAGCGGATCGGAGTGCACGCCCGCCGAGGTGGAGAACGCGACCCGCGCGAGCTGCTCCTCACTCAGGCCGGCCTTCTTCACCTGCGCGCCGCCGCCCGCGGGCATCGTCTGCACCCAGCGCAGCCCCGGGTTCGCGGCGACCGTGCGAGCCAGCGCAGACGGGTCCTCGCCGGGGATCCCGTAGAGCACCTCGGCGGAGTCGACCAGCTCCTCGAACGCCGCCTGCTGCTCCGGAGTCCGCTCGAACGCGGGATCGCCGCCGTGATCGCCCGGGTGCCGCATCGGCGGCAGCAGACTCTGGTCGGCGACGAAGTCGATCCGCGGCTCCAGCTCCACCACCCGTGCGATCAGCTCCTCGCTGATCGGCGTGGCGGCCACGACGCGCAGGCGTCCGGGCACGGGGTCGAGGCGATCGATCACGGGGTGTCCTTCCGCGGACCGAGTGCGGTGCTGCGAGTGGCTCCGCTCGGTTCGGCCCGTGGCCACTGTAGCCGCCTTCCACTCCACTGAACCGCGTTCGGTACGCTGGCCGCATGACCTCGACGGCCTCAGCCTCCTCTCCGACACCCCTGCGAGTCGGCCTCATCGGCCTCGGCAGCATGGGTGCTCCGATGGCGCGTCGCGTGCTCGCCGCGGGCTTCGCGCTGGGCATCACGGCGCGCCCTGTCTCGGCCGATCGCGCCAGGGCCGCGGTCCCGGGGGCGGTGTGGCACGACTCGCCCCGCGCGCTCGCCCTGGCGTCCGACGTGCTCCTGCTGATGGTGCCCGACCTCCCGCAGATCGAGGAGCTGCTGTCCGGGGACGAGAGCGTGCCGGTCGACGGCACCGGCCCCCTGCTCGTCGCGTGCTCCAGCGTCTCGCCGGAGGGGCTGCGCGCCCTCGCCCGGCGGCACCCGCGGCTGCGGCTGATCGACGCGCCCGTCAGCGGCGGGACCGAGGGCGCCGAGGCGGGGACGCTCTCGATCATGGTCGGCGGCGAGGAGGACGACGTCGCCCGCGCGCTCCCCGTGCTCGCCGCCTGCGGGACGTCGCTGCACCTCGGCCCGCTCGGAGCCGGGGAGGTGGCGAAGGCCTGCAACCAGCTGATCGTCGCGGCGACGATGACGGCGATCGCCGAGGCCGCGGTGATCGCGGAGCGCTCGGGCCTCGACCTCGGCGCGCTGCTGGAGCTGCTGCAGGGCGGCTACGCGGGCAGCCGCGTCCTCGAGACCAAGCGGGCCGCGCTGGTCGCGCGCGACTACCGGCCGACCGGGGTCGCCTCCTACATGGTGAAGGACCTCCGCGCGGCCGCCGACGAGGCGGAGGCGACCGGCACCCCGGCGCCCGTGCTGGCGACGGTGGCCGACGTCTTCCGCGAGCTCACCGAGGCCGGCCTCGGCGACCAGGACCTCTCGGTGGTGCACCGCTTCGTCGCCGAGCGTCCCTGATCCACGGCGACGGCGACGGCGGGGTCAGTCCGCCGTCGCCTCGGTGGCGCGGAGGACGCGCATCGTGTTGCGGCCGGCGAGGTCGAGGAGGTCGTCCGGCGACCAGCCGCGCGCCGAGAGCTCGGCGAGCAGGAGCGGATAGCCCGCGACGTCGCCGAGCCCGTCCGGCAGGTCGGCGACGCCGTCGAAGTCGCTGCCGAGGCCGACGTGCGCGACGCCCATCGTGTCGCGGGCGGCCTCGACGTGGTCCGCGACGTGCCCCACGGTGACCCGCGGTGCCGGATGCGCCAGCGCCCAGCGCGAGAACGCCTCCAGGGCCGACGGGTCCTGGGCGGGCATCGCACTCCTGTTCGCGGCGCGGGCCGCGTCGGCCGTCTCCGCCGGTCGCGGAGCGCGCGGCCACGGCAGGGAGGTGTCGATCCCGAGCCGGCCGCGCTCGCCGTCCGCCTCGGCCGACCAGTCGGCGAACTCGCGCGAGAGGAACTGCGCGACGAAAGCGACCTGGAGGACGCCGCCCTGACCGGCGAGCCGGTGGAGGACGTCCTCGCCGACGTTCCGCGGATGCTCGGCGACGGCGGCGACCCCCGAGTGCGAGAAGAGCAGGGGCGCGCGGGCGACGTCCAGCACCGCCCGCTGGGTGCGCTCGGAGGTGTGCGACAGGTCGATGACGACGCCCAGGCGCTCGAGCTCGCCGACGATCGCGACACCGTCCGCGGTCAGCCCGCCGGCGCGGGCGGTGTCGGTGGCGGAGTCCGCCCAGTCGAGCGAGGTGGTGTGCGTGAGCGAGAACAGGCGCACGCCGAGCCGGGCCAGCATCCGGAGCACTCCCAGCGACCCCGCGATCGACTGCCCGCCCTCGACGCCCAGGAAGGAGGCGATCCGGCCCTGGGCGATCGCGTGCTCGGCCTCGTCGGCCGTGCGGACGATCGCCAGGTCGCGGGGGTGGGCCGCCGCGAACCGGTGGGCGGCGTCGATCTGCTCCAGGGTGCCGACCACGGCCTCCGCCTCCGGCTGCCGCGACGAGGCGAACACCGACCAGACCTGGGCCGTGACCGCGCCGGCGCGCAGCCGCGGGAGGTCGGTGTGGAAGGAGGGGCGGGCGCCGTCGAAGCCGCCGACGGCGTAGCCCTCCCATCGGCGGAGGCCGCAGAGCAGGTCGTTGTGAGTGTCGATCAGCACGCGGCCCTCGAGGAGCCGCCGGATCTGCGCCGGGGAGAGCGGAGCGTCCGTCACTCCGACGGCCCGTCCGGCAGGGGGCCCCTGCCGCGCCAGCGGGAGAAGACGAGTGTCGTGTAGGTGTCGGCGACGACCGGATCCGAGGTGACGCAGTCGAGGACGAAGTCGCTGAGGTCGTCGGGGCTGCTCGCGACGACCTCGATCAGGTAGTCGTCCTCGCCGGCGACGAGCCAGAGGTTCACGACCTGCGGGAGCTGGGCCATGGCCGCGGCGAACCGGGCGTTCTCCGCCCGCGAGTGCTCCTTGAGCTGCACGCGGAGGATGGCGCGGATCCCCTTGCCGAGGAGCCGGGCGTCCACCTCGGCGTGGAAGCCCGAGATGACGCCGCTCTCGATCAGTGCGCGCACCCGGGCCAGCGAGGAGGACGGCGCGAGGCCGACCTTGTCGGCGAGGTCCTTGTTCGGGATGCGGCCGTCCGTGACCAGCACATCGATGATCGCGCGGTCGATGTCGTCGAGTCGGACGGACCTAATAATGTTCGGCAAGTGGGGCGCCTTTCCCGGTCGCGGTGCGGTTCCGTGCAGAGTGTGGAGCTTTAGCAGCACAGGATACAGAGTGTTTGCCTCCAAGTGCATGAGAGTGCAGACTTTCGGGGTATCGACCGAATGTGGTGCAGCACCTCCCCACCGGCACCGCGTCCTCCGCACCCCCCCCACCCGACTCAGCCGAGTCCTCCGATGCATCTCCCGAAAGGGCACCTCCTCCCATGAAAAAGCTCTCGAAGCTCCTGACCGCCGCGGTCGCCCTGACCGCGGCCGTCGGTCTGCTCTCCGCCTGCAGCACCGATCCGGCGACCAGCGCCTCCGGCGGCGCCTCGTCGCACGTGCTGACCGTCGGCAAGCTCCTCCCCCTCCAGGCCGTCGATCCGCACAAGGTGAACGACGGCATGTCGAACGAGGTCCTCACGGCCGTGTTCGACGGGCTCTACACGCTCGACGCGGACGGCGAGATCGACCCGCTGATGGCCGAGAGCTTCGAGAAGTCGGAGGACGGGCTCACCTACACGTTCACCATCCGCGACGCGACCTGGAGCAACGGGACGCCGGTCACCGCGCAGGACTTCGAGTTCTCCTGGAAGCGCCTGGTGAACCCCGCCACCGCCGCACCGAACAGCAACGAGGCGGTGGCCGCGGGCATCAAGAACGCCAACGAGATCGTCAACCAGGGCATGGACTACGACCAGCTCGGCGTCACGGCGCTCGACGACAAGACCCTGCAGGTCGAGCTCGCCGCCGACGTGCCCTACTTCCAGGCGCTGCTCGTGCGCCCCGCCTTCCTGCCGGTCAACGAGGCCTACCTCGCCGAGGTCGGCGACAAGTACGGCCAGACGCCGGAGACCACCATCTACAACGGCCCGTTCACCTGGGACTCGTGGGACTTCGCCAACAACTTCTCGGTCGCGAAGAACGCCGACTACTGGAACGCGGACGGCATCGACCTGGACGAGATCAAGTGGCAGGTCGTGAAGGACTCGCAGACCGCGGCCCTGCTGCAGGAGAGCGGCGACCTCGACTTCACCGAGATCTCCGGGAGCCTCATCGACCGCTACGCGGACTCCGCCGAGCTGACCACCGCGCTCGAGGTGCACATGTGGTACATGTACCCGAACCTCGACAATCCGGCCCTCGCGAACAAGGACGTCCGCACCGCTCTGGCCACCTCGTTCGACAAGGACGCGCTGGCGAACAGCGTGCTCAAGAACGGCGCGGAGCCGGCCGACTACTTCGTCGGCAAGAACCTGGCGATCGGGCCCGACGGCGAGCAGTTCCGCGACACCGGCGACACCTACCTTCCCTACGACGTCGACGCAGCACAGGCCGCATGGACCTCGGGCCTGGCCGCCCTCGGCACCGACTCCGTGACGCTGCGCCTGTCCTACTGGGACGACGAGGCCTCGATCGCGCAGGCCGAGTTCATCGCCTCGCAGTGGGAGGCGAACCTCCCCGGCCTCTCGATCGAGCTGACGAGCCAGCCCAAGGCCACGGCCAACGAGCAGGCCACCGCCGGCGACTTCGACCTCTACCTGTTCCGCTGGGGCCCCGACTACAAGGACCCGATGGCGTTCCTCGAGCTGCTCTCCTCGACGTCGATCCGCGACTTCGGCGGCTACGCGAACCCCGAGTACGACTCGATCATCGCCGCGGCCCGCACGGCCGACATGCTCAGCCAGCCGCAGGCGCGCTGGGACAGCCTGCACCAGGCGGAGGACGTCCTTCTCGGGGACGTGGCCGTGCTCCCGACCGTGCAGAACGGCATCGCGATGCTGATCAACCCCGACGTGCACGGCATGGAGGTCAGGAACGTCAGCCTGACCTGGAACTACCGCATCGTCACGAAGGACGACTGATGACCGCCCGACGAGAGGACAGCGCACGATGACCGCGAAGAGGACCCTGCTCGAGCTGATGCAGTCGGGGAGCGTGCTGGCCCCCTGCGTCTTCGACTGCTCGTCGGCGCGCGCGGTCGAGCTGGCCGGCTTCGAGGCCATGCTGCTCAGCGGGTCGGAGGTGTCGATGTCGATGAAGGGCATCCCCGACCTCGGCCTGCTCTCCCTCGAGGAGCTGCTCTGGGCCGTCGAGCGGATCGTCGACATGTCGCCGCTGCCGCTGGCGGTCGACATCGAGGACGGCTTCGGCGCCAGCCCGCTCCAGGTCTACGAGACCTGCCGCCGGGTCGCCAAGGCCGGCGCGATGGCCGTGCTGATGGAGGACGAGTTCGAGCCCGGCTACGCCCGGGACGTCTCGACCGACAACCTGATCCCGCGGGAGGAGTACTACGCGAAGGTCCGCGCGGCGGTGAAGGCCGTCGATGGCACGGACTGCATGGTGATCGCCCGCAGCAACTACGGCAGTGCGAACCTGGAGGAGGGCATCCAGCGGATGATCGACTGCGTGGCCCTGGGGGCGCACGCGACGGTCGTGGTCAACGTGACGACGCTGGAGGATGCCGCCGAGGTCGCCCGGCGCGTGCCGGGGCTCAAGATGTTCGCCGACATCAACGCCAAGCGCGGACTCCAGCAGATGTCGTTCGCGCAGCTGGCGGAGCTCGGATTCCAGCTCGTGACGATGCACTTCACCATGAAGGCGGCGATGGCCGGCATGATCGAGGCCGGCCGGGCGAACCTCGAGGAGATGGGCAACACGTACTCGAACGAGCTGATGCCGGACGAGTACCCGGGGCACAGCGGGATGGCGTTCTTCGCCGCCCAGGAGCTCCTGGATCTCGAGTCCGAGTTCTCGGGCCGCGCGCAGTCGTTCAACGACCCGCGCACGGTGCACGCCGCTCCTCCGAGCTGACACCGTCCACCGCCGGAAGGGCCGTCTCCGCGCTGAGCGCGGGGGCGGCCCTTCCTGTCGTCCGCCGGCGGTCCGCGACCGCCGAATCCTGTGCGGCGGCGGCTGTCCTTCGCGGGCGACAGCCGAATCCTCTGCGCCACACCCGGCGGTTGCACGACTCTGTTCGGTCGACTTGAAGGAGTGAGCCTGTCTCTGCAGACTTGAGGCAGATAGACCGAACAGCCGAGGCGTCGAAGCCGGATCAACGAAAGAGACTCTCCCCATGACTGAACTGGCCCAGGCCGTCGTCGACACTGCCGCTGCCGACACCGCCGTCGTCGAGATCGACGGCTTCACCCTCACGATCGAGGACGTCGCGCTCGTCGCCCGAGGCCTCCCGGACGGATCGTTCCCCCACGTCGTGCTGAGCGACGAGGCCCGCCGCGTCACGAACGAGGCCCGCGCCTACGTCGACGAGCACTTCCTCGCCCCCGACGCGCCCGCCATCTACGGCATCAACACCGGGCTCGGCCGGCTGATGGACGTCCGCGTCCCCGCCGCCGACCAGGCGCGCTTCCAGCGGCTGGTCATCAACTCGCACTCGGCCGGCGTCGGCGAGCCCCTCCCGCTCGACGAGACCCGCGCTCTCCTGCTGCTGCGCACGAACGCGATCGCGAAGGGCATGTCCGGCGTCCGCATCGAGTGCATCGACCGCCTCATCGCGATGCTCAACGCCGACGTCCTCCCCGTCATCCCCGGGCAGGGCTCGGTCGGCGCCTCCGGCGACCTCGCCCCGCTCGCGCACATGGTGAGCGTGATGGTCGGCCATGAGAAGGCCGAGGCGTACCACCGCGGCGTGCGCATGCCGGCCGTCGAGGCGCTCGCCGCCGCCGGGCTGGAGATCGAGTTCGACCTCAAGCCCAAGGACGTCCTCGCCCTCATCAACGGCTCGACGATCTCGCTCGCGACCGCCTGCCTCGCCCTGCACGACGCCTGGAGCCTCACCCGCCAGGCGGACGTGGCCCTCGCGCTCTCGCTCGAGGCGGTGCGCGGTGAGCTCGACGCGTTCGACGAGCGCATCCACCTCGCCCGCAACGCTCCCGGCCAGGTCGACGTCGCCGCCAACGTGCGCGCGCTGACCGCCGGCAGCGAGCGCACCGTCGAGGACGCCCGCCGCATCCAGCTCCCCGACGAGCACCGCGCGGGCCCCTACAAGCCGCGGGTGCAGGACGCCTACTCGCTGCGCTGCGCGCCGCAGGTGCACGGCACGACGCGCGAGTCCCTCCTGTTCGCCGAGACGCTGCTCGTGCGCGAGGCCAACGCCGCGACCGACAACCCGCTCGTGCTGCCGGACGGCCAGGGCGGCTACGACGTCCTCTCGGGCGGCAACTTCCACGGCGAGCCGATCGGCGTGGCCGCCGACCTGATCTCGATCGCGGTCGCCGAGATCGGCGCGATCTCCGAGCGCCGCTCGTTCAGACTCACCGACCCGAACCTCAGCTACGGCCTGCCGCTGAACCTGGTCGGCGGTCAGCTCGGCCTGAACACCGGCTTCTCGATCGTGCACTGCGCCGCCGCGGCGATCGCCTCCGAGAACAAGGTGCTCTGCTTCCCCTCGGTCGTCGACTCGATCCCGACGAAGGCGAACCAGGAGGACCACGTCTCGATGTGCACCTTCTCTTCGCGCAAGGCGCGGAGCATCATCAAGAACACGCAGGTCATCCTGGGCGTCGAGTTCATCCTCGCCACGCAGGGCATCGATCTGGCCGCCCCGCACCTCGACGGACGCGCTCTCGGCGAGGGCAGCGCCGCCGCCTACGAGGCGGTCCGCTCGATCGTGCCGATGACCCGCGAGGACATCTACCAGTCGGAGCAGATGATGAACGCGCAGGCGATGGTCGTGCTCGGCACGGTGCTCTCGGCCGTCGAGTCGCGCATCGGAGTCGTGCGGTGACCCGAGGAGGATCGGTGGTCCGCGGGCGCATCGTCACGCCCGGCGCCGTGATCGACGACGGCGCCGTCCTCGTCGAGGGCGGCCGCATCACCGCGGTGCTCGAGGGGCGCGCGGCGGCCGAGGCCGTCGCGGGTGCCGAGCAGGTCCTCGGCGGCGAGGGCCTCCTCGTGCTGCCCGGGGCCGTCGACGCGCACGTCCACGCGTTCTCCGAGCCGGCCGAGACCTTCGTCGGAGCGACGTCGGCGGCCGCGGCGGGGGGTGTCACCACGATCCTCGACATGCCCTACGACGCCGGCAGCCCCGTCAACACGGCGGCCGCGGTCGTCGCCAAGCGCGAGCGCCTCGAGCGCGAGGCCGTCGTCGACGTCGCGCTGCACGGCACGGTCCGCCCCGGCGACGGGGCGCGCGACGTCGCCGCCATGATCGACGAGGGCGTCTGCGGCTTCAAGGTGTCGCTGTTCGAGACCGACCCGATCCGCTTCCCGCGCCTCCCCTCGGACGAGCTGCTCGAGGCCTTCGCGATCATGGCCGAGCGCGGCGTCCGCGTGGGCGTGCACGCCGAGGACGGCGAGATCATCGGCGCGCTCGTCGCCGCGGCGAAGGCGGCCGGCCGCACCGCGCCGATCGACCACGTGCGCAGCCGCCCGCCCGTCTCCGAGACGTCGTCCGTGGCGCTCGGGCTGGAGCTGGCGTCCGCCGCGGGCGTGCGCTTCCACATCTTCCACGCGAGCCTGCCCGCCACCGTCGACCTGGTCGAGGCGAGCGCCGGCCGCGGCCTCGACGCCACCCTCGAGACCTGCCCGCACTACCTCGTCCTCACCGAGGACGACATGGAGCGCCTGGGCGCGCGGGGCAAGATCAACCCGCCGCTGCGCACCGCCGAGCACGCCCGCGGGATGTGGGCGGCGCTGGCCGACGGCCGTATCGACATGGTGACGTCCGATCACGCTCCCTGGCCGCTCTCGAAGAAGAGCTCCGAGGTGATCTTCGACAACGCCTCCGGGGCCCCCGGGGTGCAGACCCTGCTGCCGATCGTGCTCGGGGCCGGCTACTTCGGCGGCCGCCTCTCGCTGCTCCGGGCCGCCGAGGTGCTCGCCGGGAACCCGGCGCGCGCGTTCGGGATCGATCACCGGAAGGGCGCGATCGCCGTCGGCCTCGACGCCGACTTCGCGATCGTCGACCCCGCCGGCTCGACCGTCGTCGACGAGACCCCGATGCTCTCCACCGCCACCTGGAGCCCCTACGCGGGCATGACCTTCCCCGGCGAGCTCGTCCTGACGGTCGTGCGGGGGACCCCGGTCTTCTCGAGGGCCGAGGGCCTCCTCGCCCGCCCGGGCGACGGCCGCTTCGTCGCGAGGGCCGCCTGATGGGCGAGCAGTCGCTGCGGGCCTACGTCGACGCCCTGCCTGCGGACGAGCTCGTGGTGATCGACCGCGCGGTCGACGCGCGCTTCGAGCTCGCCAGCGTGCTGGCGCTGCTCGACCGCGGTCCGGCCGTGCGCCTGAGCGCGGTCACCGGATCGGCGCACCCCGTCGTCGGCAACGTCCTGTCGAGCCGCAGCCGCCTCGCCCGCGCGGTGGGCTGCGACGTCGACCAGCTGCTCGACACGCTGACGGCCGCCGTGGCCGACCGGCAGCCGGTGCTCCTCGTCGACGACGCCCCGGTGCAGGAGGTCCGCCTCCCCGCGTCGGCGGTCTGGGACGAGGTCGTCGCCCCCACCTGGTTCGAGAAGGACTCCGGCGGCTACGTGACGGCCGGCATGATCGTCGCCTTCGATCCCGTGACCGGGCACCGCAACGCCTCCTACGCGCGGATCAAGCCGCTGGGCGAGACGACCGGCTTCGTCGGCATCGCACCGAACCACCACCTCACGGCGATGTCGCGCTCGGCCGCCGCGGCGGGCGGGCTCCCGGTCGCCGTCGTGCTCGGCGCGCACCCCGCGATCCAGATGGCGGCCTGCTGCTACCTCGCGCTCGGCGACGACGAGCTCGAGCACGCCGCGCACCTGCTCGGCGAGCCCGTCCGCGTGGCCCGCGCCACCACGAGCGACGTGCTCGTGCCGGCCGACGCGGAGATCGTCGTCGAGGGGCTGCTGCACGCCGACCGCCCGGTGCACGAGGGGCTCGTCAACGAGTACCACGGCATGTACGAGGACTACGGCGACGGCATCACCCTCGAGGTCACCGCGGTCACCCGGCGCTCGGCGCCCGAGGTGCAGGTCATCCTGCCGGGGCTCTCCTCCGAGCACAGCTACATCGCGGCGCTGCCGATCGCCGCGGGGATCAAGCACGCGCTGCGGAACGTCGGCTGCGACATCGTCGACGTCGCCGTCACGCACTCCGGCGGCGGGCGGGTCGACGTCGTCGTCTCGATCGCGAACGGGCGGCCCGGCGCGGCCAAGCGGGTGATGTTCGGGGCCTTCGCCGCCGTCAGCATGGTCAAGCAGGTGACGGTGGTCGACGCGGACGTCGACGCCTGGGACCAGGAGCACGTGCACTGGGCGCGGACCAGCCGTCTGCGCTGGGACCGCGACCTCGTCCTCGTCGACGGGGTCGCCACCGACCGCAACGTGCCGATGCAGATCGGCGGGACGGTCACCAAGGTCGGCATGGACGCGACCCGCAAGGAGGGCGACCGCGCGATCGGCGCCGACCTCGCCGTCCCGCCGCCCGCGATCCTCCGGAGCGTCCGCGACGCGCTCGTCGCCGACGGGCTCGGCGGCGCGCTGCGTCCCGCGATCGTCGTGCACGGCTCGCTGACCGAGGGGGAGGGCGCCCGATGACCGCCGAGGTGGCCTTCCCCGACGTCGCGCGGCTGACGCGCGACCTCGACGAGATCTCCGGACTCGTCGACACCTCCCGACCCGGCTGGAGCCGGGTGGCGATGACCGAGGTCGACACCGATTCGCGCCACTGGGTCGCCGAGCGCATGCGCGCGGCCGGCCTCGAGGTCCGGATCGACGGCATCGGCAACGTCATCGGCACCCTCGCCGGCACGGGCGCCGCCCGCCGCGCCATCGTGATCGGCTCCCACACCGACACGGTCGACGGCGGCGGGCGCTACGACGGGATCGTCGGAGTGATGGGGGCGATCGAGGTCGCGCGACTCCTGCAGGAGTCCGGCATCCGGCTGCACCACGATCTGCGCGTCGTCGACTTCTACAACGAGGAGGCGAACCGCTTCGAGCTCTCCTGTCTCGGCAGCCGCGCGCTGGCCGGCTCGCTGACCGCGGAGCACCTCTCGGCCACCGACGAGACCGGCCGCACCCTGGGAGCCGCGCTCGAGGCGGCCGGGTGGGCGGATCCGCTCACCGGCACCCGCTGGAGCAGCGACGATGTGCTCGGCTTCCTGGAGCTGCACATCGAGCAGGGGCCGATCCTCGAGCGCGAGGGGCTGCCGCTCGGCGTCGTCACCTCGATCGCCGGCATCTCGCGGTTCCGCACGCTCTTCACCGGCCGCCGCGACCACGCCGGCACCATGCCGATGTCCCTCCGCCACGACGCCGGCTGCGCCGCCGCCGGAGTCGTGCTCGCGGTCGAGCGCATCGCCTCCACCGCCGCCCAGGCGGTCGGCACGGTCGGCAGCGTCACCTTCACCCCGGAGGCGACCAGCGTCATCACCGAGAGCGCCCTGGTCACCGCCGAGTTCCGCAGCCCGGACCTCGACTGGTTCACCCTCGCCCGCGAGGAGATCGCCGAGATCACCGCGATCGAGGCGGGCAAGCGCGGACTGCGCCACGAGGTCACCTGGCTGCCGTGGGAGCGGCCGACCGCGATCGACCCGCGCCTCGCCGGGAGCATCGGCCGGTCCATCGACCGCCTCGGGCACCCCGCCGCCCAGCTCTACAGCGGAGCGGGGCACGACGGGGTGCAGATGGCCCGGCTCGGCCCGATCGGCATGATCTTCATCCCCTCCCGCGACGGGCGCAGCCACTGCCCGGAGGAGTTCACCGAGACGACGGACATCGCCCTCGGCGTGCACGCGCTCGCCCAGTCCGTCGTCACCCTCGACAAGGAAGGCCTCGCATGAACCGCACCCGTCAGGAACCGCCCGGTCGCGTGATCGTCGCCATCACCGGGGCCTCCGGCGTCGGCATCGGCGTCCGCATCCTCGAGCTGCTGCGCATGGACCCGGGCCTGCACAGCGACGTCATCGTGTCGAAGGCGGGCGCGATGACCCTCGACCAGGAGTGCGGGATGACGCAGAAGCAGGTGGAGGCGCTCGCCGACGTCGCGCACCGGCCCGCCCACATCGGGGCGTCGATCGCGTCGGGCTCGACCCCGGCGACCGCCATGATCATCGCGCCGTGCACCATCAAGACCCTCAGCGGCATCGCGTACGGCCTCGCCGACAACCTGATCACCCGGGCCGCCGACGTCTGCCTCAAGGAGGGCGTGCCCACGCTGCTGATGGTGCGCGAGTCGCCGCTGCACCGCGGCCACCTCGCCGCGATGGACGCCGTGGCACGCTCGGGCGGCATCATCGCGCCGCCGGTGCCGGCCTTCTACACCCGTCCCGCGTCGGTCGGGGAGATCATCGACTCCCTCGCCCGCCGCGCGCTCGTGCGGGTCGGGCTCACCCAGTTCCACGCGCGGTCCTGGGCCGGGATCCCCGAGGACGGCGAGCGCGTCCGCGACGAAGCCCTCGGGCGCACCCCGTGACGAAGTACATCGCGACGAGGCTCGTCACCTCGGTCTTCACGATCGTCGCCATCGCGATCGTGATGTTCGCGCTGCTGCAGCTGCTCCCCGGCTCGCCGTTCAACAGCGAGAAGCTGGACGCGGTGCAGAAGGAGCTGCTCACGCAGAAGTACGGGCTCGACGAGCCGGTCCTGCTGCGGCTGGGCACCTACCTGGTCAACCTCGCGCGCGGCGACTTCGGCATCTCCTACAACCTCATCCCCGACTTCCCCGTGTCCGAGATGCTGGGCTCGCGGCTGCCGGTGACGATCCGCATCGGACTGCAGGCGCTCGCCCTGGGCGTCGTGCTCGGGCTGCTGATCGGCATCGTCTCGGCCATCCGCAAGCGCGGCTGGTTCGACAACCTCTCCACCTTCGTCTCGGTGATCGCCTTCAGCGTCCCGTCGTTCGTGATCGCTCTGCTGCTGGTCTACTTCGTGGGCTTCGAGTGGAAGCTCCTCCCGATCCGCTACTCGGAGGACGACCCCTTCACCTCGAGCGTGCTGCCGACGATCTCGCTCGCCGCCTACGTGATGGCCGTGACCGCGCGGTACGCCCGCTCGGAGATGCTCGACTGCCTCGAGAGCGACTACATCCTGCTGGCGAAGGCCAAGGGCATCAGCCCGGCGAAGGTCATCGGCCGGCACGCCCTGCGCAACACGATGGTCTCGATCATCACCGTGCTCTCGCCGCTGCTGATCGGCCTGATCACCGGCTCCGTCGTGATCGAGCAGATCTTCGGCGCCCCCGGCCTCGGGCAGCTGCTGCTGACCGCGATCCAGAACGTCGACTACAACATCGTCATCGCGATCAGCCTCGTCTACAGCATCATCTACATCGTCGTGATGCTCGTGGTCGACGTGCTCTACGGACTGATCGACCCCCGCATCCGACTGGCAGGACAGGCACGATGAGCGACCCGGCAGTGCACCGCACCCCGATCTCCCCGACCGCGGGCCTCGACGCCGGTGTCGCGCCCGAGGGCCTGCGCCTCGTCACGCCGGGCAACCGGCCGGCCGGCCCGCCCACCACGTCGACCCGCGTCGTGCGCGGCGGCGGGACCGACATCGCCCGCCGCTTCCGCCGCAACTGGCCGGCGATGGCCGGGCTCGTGATCCTGGCCGTGATCGTGGTGCTGAGCCTGGTGGTCCCGTTCTTCCCGGCGACCGGCGGCGGACCGGAGATCGCCTCGCGCTTCCTCCCGCCGCGCGTGCCGCTGCTCGAGTCCTTCGGGATCCTCGACGGGAGCCGCGACGGCGTCGACGCCTACGCGGCGGCGGACCTGCCGCCGGGCACCTACTTCCTGTTCGGCACCGACGAGCTCGGCCGCGACGTCTGGTCGCGGGTCTGGAGCGGCACCCGGGTCTCGCTGCTGATCGCCGTCATCGCCTTCGCGATCGACGTCGTCATCGGCATGACCTACGGCCTGGTGTCCGGCTACTTCGGCGGCCGCACCGACTCGCTGATGCAGCGCGTGGTCGAGGTGCTGTCCGGGATCCCGCAGCTGGTGATCGTCACCCTCTTCGTCGTCGCGGTCGGTCCCGGCATCGGCGCGATCGTGTTCGGGCTGCTCCTCAGCAACTGGCTCGCCATGAGCCGGGTCAGCCGCGCGCAGGCGCTGCGGCAGAAGACCGAGGAGTACGTGCTCGCCTCCCGGACCCTGGGCGCCCGGGACGCGCGGATCGTCTTCGTCGAGATCCTGCCGAACATCATCGGCCCGATCGTTACGATGAGCATGTTCTCGATCCCCTCGGCGATCTTCACCGAGTCCTACCTGTCGTTCGTCGGCCTCGGCGTGCAGGCGCCGATGGCCTCGCTCGGCTCGCTGGTGAGCGTCGGCTACAAGTCGTTCCTCGCCTACCCGTTCCTGGTGATCGTCCCGGTCGTGGTCCTCGGTCTGCTGATGGTGGCGTTCACGCTCGTCGCCGACGGGCTGAAGGAAGCGACCGATCCCCGACTGACGACCTCGAGAGGCCACTGAGATGAGCACGAGCGTCACCACGAGCGGGTCGACCGCCGCCGGCGAGCGCGCCCGCCGACCCCTGCTGTCGGTCCGCGACCTCGCGATCTCGTTCGAGAACGACGACGGAGCGGTCGAGGCGATCCGCGGGCTGAGCTTCGACCTCCACGCCGGCGAGGTCGTCGCGATCGTCGGGGAGTCGGGCAGCGGCAAGTCCGTGACCGCCCGCGCGATCCTCGGCCTGATGGGTCCGAGCCAGCGGATCACCGGGGGCTCGATCGAGTTCTCGCGCATCGCCGAGGACGGCTCCGCGGTGGTCAGCGACATCGCAGCGATGAGCGAGAGGGCGATCCGCCGCGAGATCTGCGGCCGGCGGATCGCGATGGTCTTCCAGGACGCGCTGACCTGCCTCGACCCGACGATGTCGGTCGGCAAGCAGGTGATGGAGGGCATCCAGGAGCACTTCGGCCTCGGCAGGCGCGACGCGAGGGCGCGGGCGATCGAGCTGCTCGCCGAGGTCGGCATCGACCAGCCGGAGCGCCGCTTCAAGCAGTTCCCGCACCAGCTGTCCGGCGGGATGTGCCAGCGCGTGAACATCGCCATCGCGCTCTCCTGCAATCCCGACGTCCTCATCTGCGACGAGCCGACGACCGCCCTGGACGTCACCATCCAGCTCCGGATCCTCGAGCTGCTGAAGCGCCTGCAGGCCGACCGCGGTCTGTCGGTGATCTTCATCACGCACGACCTCGGCGTCGTCGCGACGGTCGCCGACCACGTCAACGTGATGTACGCGGGCCGCATCATCGAGCAGGGCACCGCGGAGGAGGTCTTCTACGACCCCCGCCACCCCTACACCTGGGGGCTGCTCTCGGCGATGCCGGACCTCACCACCGACTCCCCCGAGCTGTTCGCGATCCCGGGCAGCCCGGCGAGCCTGGTGAACCGGCCGGCCGGCGATCCGTTCGCGCAGCGCAACCCGTTCGCCCTCGAGATCGACTTCGTCCAGGAGCCGCCCCTCTTCGATGTCGGCGGCGGCCACCGCGTCGCCTCGTGGCTCTGCCATCCCGATGCGCCGCCGGTCGAGATGCCGGCACCGCTGCGCGCCAAGATCGACGCGATGCTCGCCCTCAGCGAAGGAGGCCGGTCGTGACCGCCCTGCAGAACGACACCCCCCTGCTCTCGGTCCGCGGGCTGACGCAGGTCTTCGCTCTCGGGCGCCGCCACCGCGTGACGGCGATCGGCGGCGTCGACTTCGAGATCCGCCGGGGAGAGACCTTCGGGCTGGTCGGCGAGTCGGGCAGCGGCAAGTCGACCATCGGCCGCTCGATCATCCGGCTGATCGATCCCACCGCCGGGGAGGTCGTGCTGTCGGGCCGCAGCCTCAGCGGGCGGCTCGGCGCGGCGGAGCGCGACCACCTCCGCTCCAGCATCCAGATGATCTTCCAGAACCCGATGTCGAGCCTCAATCCGCGCAAGAAGGTGTTCGACATCGTCGCGCAGGGCCTGATGACGCAGCGCCGGTTCGCCTCCGTCGCCGAGCGCGACGAGAAGGTCTACTCGATCCTCGAGAAGGTGGGCCTGGACCGCGCCTACGCCGACCGCTACCCGCACCAGTTCTCCGGCGGGCAGCGCCAGCGGATCGGGATCGCGCGGGCCCTGGTGATGCAGCCCGACCTCGTGATCGCCGACGAGTGCGTCTCGGCGCTCGACGTCTCGATCCAGGCGCAGGTCGTCAACCTGATGCGCTCGCTGCAGAAGGAGCTCGGCACCGCCTACCTCTTCATCGCGCACGATCTGGCGATGGTGAAGTACATCTCGGACCGCATCGGAGTCATGCACAACGGGCACCTCGTCGAGACGGGCACGACGGGCGAGATCTTCTCGAGCCCGGTCCACCCCTACACGAAGTCGCTCCTGCGGGCCGTGCTGTCGGCGGACCCGCGCGCCATGCGCAACCGGCCGCCGTCGGAGGCCTACGACCCCGTCGCCCTCGGCATCGACTACGCCGCCGGGACGGTGCACACGCTCTCGCCCACCCACCGCGTCCTGGCGACCCCCGAGCAGCTGACCGCCTGGACGTCTTGACCCCTTCCGCGAGATGCCACTTGTGCACGCTCGACACGGCGTGTCGCGTGCACAAGTGGCATCTCGCGGAGGGGAGGGGTCAGGCCTCGACCGGGCGGGTCAGGGCGCGGACCGAGGTGACGCGGCGGCGGGCGATGGCGGCGACCGTCAGCAGCAGGCCGAAGAGCAGCCAGATCAGCAGGCCGACGACCGCGGCGCCGACGCCGCCGGTGCCCTCGACCACGCCGGCCAGCGCGTTCTGCGCGGCGGAGAGCGGCAGGAAGGCGAGGGCGTCGTCGAAGACGCCCGGAACGGTCGAGATGATGCCGGCGCCGAGGCCGATCACCGCGGCGACCATCGAGACGAAGCGCCCGAGCCCGCCGAGCAGGGCGACCAGGCCCTGGTTCACGGCGGCGAAGGACGCCCCTGCGAGCATCGCCAGCGCGGCGAAGCCGAACCAGGTCACGAGGTCCAGGCTCGCGACCGCGCTCATCACGATCGCGACGGCGAGGCCCTGCACGAGTCCGATCACGAGGGCCGGCACGTAGGAGGACAGCGCCAGCGCCGCGGAGGAGCGGGTCGAGGAGAGCGCGCGGTGCGAGAACGCGGCGAGCACGAGGAAGGTCGCCAGGGCGCCGAGCCAGAGCGCGATCGTCGCGAAGAACGGCACGCTCGACGCTCCGAAGAGGTCCGTGCTGCCGCTCGAGTTCTCCACCGGGTCGGCGACGACGTCGGCGAGGTTCTGCGACTCCGATTCCGTGTAGGTCGGCAGCTGGGCCACGGCCGCGTCGAGGCCGGTGGCGAGGGAGCGGGTGCCGTCGGCGAGCTGGAGGGCGCCGTCCGAGACTCCGCCCGCGCCGTCGGCGAGCTGTCGTGCTCCGTCGGCCGCCGAGGAGGCGCCGGTCGAGAGCTGCGCGGCGCCGTCCGCGGCCGAGGTCGCGCCGGTCGCCAGCTGGCGTGCGCCGTCGGCGGCGGAGGCGGCGCCGGTGGCGAGCTGCGACGCTCCGCCGGCGGCCGTGGCGGCGCCGGTCGAGAGCTGGCCCAGGCCGCCCGCGAGGGCGGTCGCTCCGTCGGCGACGCCGCGCGCTCCGGCGGCCGACTGCGCGGTCCCGGCGACGAGCGACGGCTGACCGTTCGCTCCGTCGTTGATGCCGGCCGAGATGCCCGCGGCGTACTGAGCGGTCGCGCCCGCCTGGTAGAGCGCGCCGGCCTGGTTCGTGGTGTCGAGCTGGCTGCCGGCTTCCGCGAGGATGGCGGCGCAGACGGGGTCGGTCGCGGCGCAGGACTGCGCGAGCGCGGCGATGGTGCCGAGCGAGGTGCCGGTGGTGGTCGCGGACTGGGCGGCGAGCCCGGAGGCGGTCGCGGCGGTGTCGCCCAGCGCCGAGACTCCCGCGGCGAGACCGTCGAGGCCGTCCGCGAGCGAGCCGGCGCCAGTCGCGAGCTGCGTCGCTCCGTCGGCCGACTGCTGCGCGCCGCCGGCGAGCTGCGAGACGCCGCCCGAGAGGTCGGAGGCGCCGGTGCCGACCTGCGCGACGCCGTCCGCCAGGGACGACGCGCCGGTGCCGAGCTGCGCGACTCCGCCGGAGAGGCTGGAGGCGCCGGTGGCGAGGTCGTCGATGCCGTCCGCGAGCGTGCTGGTGCCGTCGGCGAGCGTCGAGGCGCCGGTGCCGAGCTGGTCGGCGCCGTCGGCGAGGGTGCCGGCGCCGTCCGCCGCCTGGCCGATCTGCTCGTTCAGGGTGTTGAAGCCCACGTAGATGTTCTCGAGGTAGGCGGTGGTCAGCTGGGTGTTCAGCAGCGCCGTCGCCGTGCTGGTGACCGTCGCCGAGATGGCGTCGTCGACGAGCTTCGCCTTCTCGCTGGTGGCGATGTCGATCGTGGCCTTCGTCGCGGCGGCGGCGTCTCCGGCGTAGGAGGTCGCGGCGGCCGAGAACGAGGACGGGATGGTGACGACGGTCGCGTAGCTGCCGTCGGCGAGTCCCTTCGCCGCGTCGTCCTTATCGGTGAGGACCCAGGTGAAGTTGCCGGTCGAGTCGGAGCCCGAGACGTTCGCCGCGGGGCTCGAGGAGGGGGAGGGAGTGCCGGACGCGGAGGGCGCGGGCGTCGCCGCGTCCGTCTCCCCGCCGGTGACCAGCCCGGCCGCGAGCTGGCGGCCGAGCGGCACGGTCTGCCCGTTGAGCTCGACGGGGGTGTCCTCGTTCACGACCGCGGCCGTGATGGTGTCGAGGCGCTCGGTCGGATTCCACAGCGCCCAGACGAGCAGGCCGCCGATGACGAGCGGGACGAGGACGATGCCGAGAAGGGTCACCCAGGACACCTTCTTGACGCCGCGGGGGCGTTCGAGGGAGAAGAGAGCCATCTGTCAGCGGACCTTCGCGATAGCGCGGCGCTCGGCCGCGGGGGAGACCGCGAGCTCGCCGCGGTCGGTGGGGAGGAGGTCGTCGAGCGCGTCCGCGTCGACGGAGGAGGCGATCACCGTGAAGGAGTGCTCCTTCTGCGCAGCCTTCGCGCGGGCCCGGTCGAGCTCGGCGCGGATGCCGTCGCGCAGCTGCGGGTCGGTGACGGTGTCGAGGTCGTCGAGCACGAGCAGCGGCGGAGCCGTCTCGAGCGCCGCGCGCACCTCGGCCACCGGATCGACCGCGCCGGCGAGCCGGACGAGTCCGACGCGCCCGCGGACCGCGGAGGAGCGGATCGGCACGACGAGGCCGTCGACCTTGAGCCGGCCGGCGTCGGGGGCGAGGCGCCCCGCGATCGTCAGCAGCAGCGCGGTGCGGCCCGAGCGGTGCGGGCCGTGCACGACGAGCGCGCCGCCCGCGGGCACCCGCACGTCGACGTCGCGGTAGACCGGGCCGTCGGGACCGTCGAGGCACAGGCCCTCGGCCGCGACCGCGTCGGTGGCGCCGGGCTCGGGCCAGTCGGCGAGCGCGAGCTCCTTGGTCAGGCCCTCGCCCTCCACGTCGAAGGAGGGGAGCACCCGGTCGAGCCAGCGCGGCATGTGCCAGGCGCGGTCGCCGAGGAGGTGCAGCACCGCGGGCACCAGCGTCATCCGGACGATGAAGGCGTCGACGAACACGCCCACCGCCAGGCCGAGCGCGATCGGCTTGATGTTGGTGTCGCCCTCCGGCACGAACGCCGCGAAGACGGAGAACATGATGATCGCCGCCGCGGTCACGACCTTCGCCGAGCCGACGAAGCCCGACTCGACCGCCGCGCGGGCCGGACGGCCGTGCACGTAGTCCTCGCGCATCCGCGAGACGAGGAACACCTCGTAGTCCATCGCCAGCCCGAAGAGCACGCCCATCAGGATGATCGGCATGAAGCTGATGATCGGGCCGGTCTTGTCCACGTGCAGGGCGTCGGCGAACCAGCCCCACTCGAAGACCGCCGCGACGGCGCCGAAGGACGCGCCGACGGAGAGCAGGTAGCCGAGCGTCGCCTTGAGCGGCACCCAGAGCGAGCGGAAGACCATCGTCAGCAGCACCAGCGAGAGCCCGACGACCAGCAGGCCGAACGGCAGCAGCGCGTTCGCGAGGGTGTCGGAGATGTCGATGCCGACCGCGGTCTGCCCGGTGACCGCGAGGTCGACCCCGTAGGTCTCCTCGAAGTAGTCGTGCTTGTCGCGGATCTCGGCGACCAGCGCCTTGGTGGCCTCGGAGTCCGGGCCGCCCTCGGGGATCACCTGGATGATCCCGGTGTCGGCGGTCTCGTTCGGGGTGGCGAGCGGCACGGAGGCGACGCCGTCCAGGCCCTCGATCTCGGTCTTGAGGTCGGCCATCAGGCCGAGCGGATCGGTCGAGCCGATGATCGTGCCGGTGACGATGAGCGGGCCGTTGTAGCCGGGGCCGAAGTTCTCGGCGAGCAGGTCGTAGGTGTCGCGCGCGGGCGTGCCCTCGGCCTGGTAGCCGGCGTCGGGCAGGGCGAGGCGGAGGCTCAGCGCCGGGATCGACGCCATGCCGAGCACGCCGACGACGGCGATGATCGTGAGGATCGGGAAGCGGGTGACGACGCGCACCCAGCCGCGGAAGAAGCCGCGCGGGACCTCGGCGTGCACGTGCGAGCCCGGGGAGGGGGCGGCGGCGTCCTCGGCGGCGTCGGGGTCGGTGTGGGCGCCGGTGGCCACGGCGGCCTTCTCGGCGCCGGAGGTCGCGGCAGCCTTCTTCGCCGCGGCCTTCTTCGCCTTCCGCTCCTTCGGCCGGAGGCGCTCGCCGGCGAAGCCGAGCAGCGCGGGGGTGAGCGTGAGCGCGATGACCACGGCGATGGCGACTCCGCCCGCCGCCGCGATGCCCATCGTGGTGAGGAACGGGATGCCCGCGACCGAGAGGCCGGCGAGCGCGATGATGACGGTCAGGCCGGCGAAGACGACCGCGGAGCCGGCGGTCGCGGTCGCGCGGGCGGCCGACTCCTCCGGCGCCATGCCCTGCTTCAGCTGGTCCTGGTGCCGGCTGATGATGAAGAGCGCGTAGTCGATGCCGACCGCGAGGCCGAGCATCAGCGCCAGCAGCGGCGTGGTGGAGGAGATCGAGGCGAAGCGGGTCGCGATGAAGATCGCGGACATCGAGAGCGCGACGCCGAGCAGCGCGGTCACCAGCGGCATGCCGGCGGCGAGGAACGAGCCGAAGGTGAGCACCAGGACGACCAGCGCCACGAGGAGGCCGATCCCCTCGGTGACGGTGACGCCGGGCAGGCTCTGGGAGAAGAGGTCGCCGCCGAGCGAGACCACGGCGCCCGCGGGGAGCGCGTCCTGAAGGGTGGTGGCCTCGGCCTGGAGCGCGTCCCGCGACGCCTCGGAGGTCGTGGTGGCGGAGCCGTCCATCTGCGTGGTGATCACCAGCGCGTTGCCGGCCTCGGAGATCGTGCCATCGACGGTGTCGGAGTAGGGGTCGGTGACCGCGGCGACGCCGTCGATCGCCTCGAGCGCGGTGACCGCCTCGCCGACCGGGCCGCTGATGTCCGCGTCCTCGACGCTGCCGCCGTCGGGCGCGACGACGACGTAGCGCGCCGAGGTGCCGCTGACCTGGGGGAAGGTGCGCTCGAGCTGGTCCAGCGCGGTCTGCGACTGGGTGCCGGGGATGGAGAACGTGTTGTCCGTGCCCTGGTTGAGCAGCAGCGCGCCACCGCCCGCGAGAACGACGACGGCGAGCCAGAGGACGGCGACCAGCCGGTGGGCGCGGAACACCCAGCGGCCGAGTCGGTAGAGCATCGACGACACGCGTGTCTCCTGACGACGGGGGAGCGGAAAGGGACACGACTCTGTGCTCGGAGAGCGCGGTCGTGCCGTCAGCACGAACGCGCGGGAGGCGACGTGCTCGATGCACGACCGTGCTCGATACACGAACGTATCCGATACGCGAATGTATCCGATACAGTGATGTATCTCAACACCGCCGACGCCCGCCCGGGAAGGACTCAGGATGACCGACTCCGTCGAGACCTCCCGCAGAGGCCGGACGCGCGAGCGGCTCCTCGACGCCGCGTACGACGTCTTCGCCGAGACCGGCGTGCACACCGCCTCGGTCGAGCAGATCTGCGAGCGCGCGGGGTTCAGCCGCGGCGCCTTCTACTCCAACTTCTCCACGAAGGAGGAGCTGTTCTTCGCGCTGATGCAGCGGGAGAACGGCGCCCGCCTGGACGGCCTGGTCGAGCAGATGGGGCGCACGATCCCCAAGGTCGCCGAATCGGACGAGCCGCTCACCCCCGAGACGCTCGCGGTCGTCATCCTCGACTTCCTGCAGGGGCCGTTCACCGACAGCCGGCGCTGGTGCGTCGTGCAGTCCGAGTTCGAGCTGCTCGCGCTGCGCGACGCGGCGATCGCTCCGCAGTACAGCGCCTTCCGGGCGGGCTTCGACGCGACCCTCGTCGACATCGTGCGGGGGGCGCTGCAGCAGGTGCACCGCGACTTCTCGCTGGCGCCGACCACGGCCGTCCGCCTGCTGATCGCGAGCTACGACGACGCGGTGAAGACCTCGATCCTCGAGGGCGACTCGGAGGAGGCCGCGCTCGAGCGGCTCCGGGCGACGCTCACCGACGTGGTGCTGGCGATCTCGGCGGAGCGCTAGGCCGGGTGGGCCGGTCCGCCGGGCGCGGAGCCACCGGGCGCTGAGCCGTCGGGCGCTGAGCCGCCGGCGCAACCGGTCCCGGTGGTGCCCGCGCGCGAGGAGGATGGACCCATGGAACTGCGCCAGCTCGAACACTTTCTCGCCGTCGCGAAGGAGCAGCACTTCACCCGCGCGGCGAGCGCCCTGCAGATCTCGCAGTCGGGCCTGTCGGCGTCGATCCGCGCGCTCGAGAGCGAGCTCGGCAGCCCGCTGTTCACCCGGAGCACCCGCCGGGTCGAGCTGACGCCGGCCGGCCGGGCGATGCTCGCGGAGTCGGAGCAGTCGGTCGCCAGCGCGCTCGCCGCCCGCGACGCCGTGCTGGCGGTGCAGGGCGTGCTGCGGGGGAGTCTCGCCGTCGGCACCGAGGAGTGCCTGGGCGGCGTGCACCTGCCGCGCGAGCTCGCGACCTTCCGGGAGCAGCACCCGGGCGTCGGGCTGCGGCTGACCCACGACGGTTCGGGCACGCTGCTGGACGCGGTGGGCAGCGGGCGGCTGGATCTCGCGCTGGTCGCCGACATCGGCGCGGTGCCGGCCGGAGTGGTCACGCGGCCGCTCGCCAGCGAGGGCTTCGCGGTGCTCGCGCATCCGGAGCATCCGCTGGCCGACCGGCCGGTGTGCCGGATCCCGGACCTCGAGGGGCAGACGATCGTCGGCCTGCAGGAGCACTGGGGCGCGAGCCACCTCGCGGCCCAGGCGTTCGCCGCGCACGGGCTGGCGTTCGAGGTGGAGCTCGAGGTGAACGACGTGCACACCCTGCTCGACCTCGTCGAGTACGGCATGGGCGTGGCCGTCGTGCCGGCGCACTTCGCCGAGAAGCGTCCGGCCGGCCTGCGCGCGGTGCCGCTGGAGGACCCGCTGCTCGTCTGGCGCACCATGGTCGCCCTCCCGGAGCGGCCGACGGCCGCGGCCCGCGCCTTCGTCGCGGCCCTGCCGGCCGCCGCCGCCGCCCGCTGACCGAGCAGCCGGCGGGGCGGGCCCCGCATATCGATTGTGGAGCCCGCGCAGCGGGCGTATCGAGATCCACCGTCGTCCGGTGGGTGGGTCTCGATACGCGCTGCGCGCTACTCGACCAGCATGGGCCGCCTGCTGACCGAGGAACCCGCGGGGCGGGTCCTCCATGCTGATCGAGTAGCCCGCGAAGCGGGCGTATCGAGATCCACCGCGCTCAGTCGAGCGAGGCGAGCTCCTCCGCCGTCAGCTCGAGGTCGGCCGCCGTGGCCGAGTCGCGGATGCTCTCGGGGCGCGAGGATCCGGGGATCGGGAGGACGGTCGGCGACTTCGCCAGCTCCCAGGCCAGGCAGACGACCTGCGGCGAGACGTCGTGCGCCTCGGCGACGGTGGCGAACGCCGCGAACGAGGTGCCCAGCTCGGCGGCCGAGGTGATGCCGCCCAGCGGGCTCCACGGCAGGAAGGCGAGGCCCAGCTCGGCGCAGAGCTCGAGCTCCGGCTCGCTGGAGCGGAACTTCGGCGAGAACTGGTTCTGCACGGAGACCAGGCGGTCGCCGAGGATCCCGTGCGCCTCGCGGATCTGGTCCGGGTCGGCGTTCGAGATGCCGGCGCGGAGGATCACTCCCTCGTCGAGCAGCTCGGCGAGCGCGCCGATCGAGTCGGCGTAGGGCACCTCCGGGTCGGGGCGGTGGTACTGGTAGAGGCCGATCGCGTCGACGCCGAGGCGCTGCGCGGAGGCGCGGGCCGCCTCCTTGAGGTACTCGGGGCGGCCGTCCTGGGTCCAGACTCCCGGCTCGGGGCGGAGGTGCCCGCCCTTGGTGGCGACGAGCACCCCGGAGGTGTCGCCGCCGTAGCCGCGGAGCGCCTCGGCGATGAGCAGCTCGTTGTGGCCGAGGTCGGCGTCGCCGCCCTGGTGGTAGGCGTCCGCCGTGTCGATGAGGGTGACGCCGGCGTCGAGGGCGGCGTGGATCGTGGCGATCGACCGCTCGCGGTCGGGGCGGCCCTCGATCGACATCGGCATGCCGCCGAGTCCGATGCTGCCGACGCTGATGTCGCCGATGCTGCGCTGCTTCATGGGGTCTCTTTCCAGGTAGGGGGTGTCATGGGACGGGAGATCGACATGCTGGTCGAGTAGCCCCGCAGGGGCGTATCGAGACCCGCCGTCGTCAGCAGGGCGGGTCTGCAGACCCGGGTTCCGGCGGTGGTGGATCTCGATACGCCCGCTGCGCGGGCTACTCGATCAGCATGAGATGTGCCCGCTGCGCGGGCTGCTCGATCAGCATGAGATGTGCCCGCTGCGCGGGCTGCTCGATCAGCATGGACGGGGAGCGCCCCGCCGGATCAGCGGGGCGGGCCGCTCACCAGGCGTAGTCCTCCGGCGCAGTGCGGTGCCCGGGGAAGATCTCGTCGAGGCGGGCGAGGTCCGCGGGCTCCAGCGCGACGTCGACGGCGGCGACGGCGCTCTCGAGCTGCTCCATCGTCCGCGGGCCGGTGATCGGACCGGTGACGCCCGGCTGGTGCAGCAGCCAGGCGAGCGCGAGCTCCCCCGGCGCGATCCCGCGCTCGCGGGCGAAGGCTTCGTACTGCTCCAGCGCGGGGCGGTTCTTCTCGATCGCCTCGAGCGAGCGGGCGGAGGCGCGACGGCTGCCCGACTCCGTCTTCTCGATCACGCCGCCGAGCAGCCCGCCCTGCAGCGGCGACCAGGGGATGACGCCGAGCCCGTAGTGCTGGGCGGCGGGCAGGACCTCGCGCTCGATGTCGCGGACGAGCAGGTTGTAGATGGACTGCTCGGAGGAGAGGCCGGTGAAGCGGCGGTCGCGCGCCGCCTCTTGCGCCTGCGCGATGTGCCAGCCGGCGAAGTTGCTCGAGCCGACGTAGAGGACCTTGCCCTGCTGCACGGCGACCTCCATCGCCTGCCAGATCTCGTCCCACGGCGTCGTGCGGTCGACGTGGTGGAACTGGTACAGGTCGATGTGGTCGGTCTGCAGGCGGCGCAGGCTGTCGTCGAGCGCGCGGCGGATGTTGAGGGCGGAGAGGCGCCCGCCGTTGGGCCAGGAGTCGCGGCCGCGCTCGGCGCCGGGAGCGGCGTGCTGCTCCATGTCGCCGTAGAGCTTGGTCGCGAGGACGGTGCGCTCGCGGCGCTCGCCGCCCTGCGCGAACCAGCGGCCGACGATCTCCTCCGTCGCGCCGCGTCCGCCCTCGCCGCCGTAGACGTTCGCGGTGTCGAAGAAGTTGACGCCGAGCTCGTGCGCGCGGTCCATGATCGCGAACGAGTCGGGCTCGCTGGTCTCCGGGCCGAAGTTCATGGTGCCCAGGACGGCGCGGGAGACGGACAGACCGCTGCGGCCGAGATTCGTGTACTGCATGCCTCCAGTTGACGCCGTCGCGGGCCCGGTGTCCAACAGGCGTCGGCGATGGGATTCAGCGGGGGAGGAGGTCAATCGCGGTGCGGGTTAGAGTCTGGGAGTGGCATCGAAGACGACTCAGCGCATCGTGATCGTGCTCGCGAGCACCCTCCTGCTCGCCGGCTGCACGTCGGCGGCCGACATCCCCGACGCGGCGCCGACCGCCGAGGCCGGTGCGGCGAGTTCCGCGACCGCCACGAGTGCGCCGAGCGCCGACGCCGGTCCGCGTCCCGTGCCGAGCGTCTCGCTCGCGCCGGTGCCCGTCGCCGCGACCGGCGAGTGCGTGATCTCCGACCTGGCCGGCGGCGGCTCGATCGGCGACGTCGACCTCGAGGTCGTGCGCGACCGGGGGACCCGCGAGGGCGCGGCCGGGACGGTGCGCACCGCGACCGACGGCACGCCCGCCGCGTACGTCGTCGCGGCCGGGGACAATCCCGCCCGCATCGCCGACCGCTTCTGCGTCAGCGCCGACTACCTCGACGCCCTGAACTCCGTCCGCCGTGACGGCGTCACCCTGAGCAGCCTCTTCGGCGGCGACACCCTCAACCTCAGCCCATCGACGGTCCTGACCGTCGGCGACCAGAACGGCCGCGTCCTCGACAACGCCGAGCCCGAGCCGCTGCCGACCCAGGCCGGCTGAGCCGGCCCTGCCGCCGGCCGTTGGTCTCGATACGCCCCTGCGGAGCTACTCGACCAGCATGGGGCGCAGCTGTCCGCATGATCATGCTGATCGAGGCGGCTGCCGACTCCTGCTGATCGAGGCGCCCGCCGACTCCTGCTGATCGAGTAGCCCGCGGAGCGGGCGCTCCATGCTGATCGAGTAGCCCGCGGAGCGGGCGCTCCATGCTGATCGAGTAGCCCGCGAAGCGGGCGTATCGAGATCCAGCGTCGCCGAGGCGTGGGTCTGCAGTCCCGCCCTGCTGGCGACGGTGGGTCTCGATACGCCCCTGCGGGGCTACTCGACCAGCATGGGGCGCAGGCGCCCGCATGATCATGCTGATCGGGGCGGCTGCCGACTCCTGCTGATCGAGGCGGCTGCCGCATCATGCTGATCGAGTAGCCCGCGGAGCGGGCGTATCGAGATCCCGCGTCACCGGGAGTCGGGTCTGCAAGCCCGCCCTGCTGGCGATGGTGGGTCTCGCTACGCCCCTGCGGGGCTACTCGACCACCATGGGCGGCGCGTCGGTCAGAGCCCGATCACGCCGACGAGCATGGCCGAGAGGGCGACCGTGCCGGCGAAGCCCGTGGTCCGGGCCCGGTGCTTCGCCGGGTCCTCGAGCCAGGGGAGCGCGTGCCAGCGCACGACGGCGCCGAACGCCCCGGCCGCCGCCAGCGCCACGAGCGCGAACCACGGCGCGAGGGTCACCAGCGTCCAGTCGGCGAGCACCCGCACCAGCAGCAGCACGAGCGCCGACTCGACGCCGCGGGTGAGCACGCGCAAGCGGTCGCGGTCGAGATGCGCGGCGGTGCGGCGCGAGGGGATGCTCCCGAGTGCGAAGCGGCCGACGGTGAAGACCGAGACGGCGAGGGCGATCAGCGTGGCGAGGATCATGCCTCCTCCTCCAGGACGTGGGCGAGCAGGTCGAGGCCGAGCGCGTCGACCGAGGTCGCGGTGCTCGAGTTCACGAAGACGGCGACGCCGCGCTCCCGGTCCATCGCGAGCATGGTCGCGTAGCCGGCGGTGCCGCCGTTGTGCCAGGTCGTCGAGCCGCCGTCGTCCGCCGGGGAGGTGAACCAGGCGAGGCCGATGCGGTCGCCGTCGCCGGCGTCGAAGCGCGGCTCGAGGACGGTCGCGGCCGGGACGCCGAGCGTGGGGTCGTCGGTGAGCAGGGCGCTCGCGTACCGCGCCATGTCCGCGGCGGTCGAGCGGACGCCTCCCGCCGGCGCGTAGCCCTCGAGCGTCCACGGGCCGACCGAGCGGCCGCTCTCGGAGTAGCCCGTGGGCGCGTCCGGCGCGAGGGCGTCCGCCGAGACGGGGACCGAGCTGCCGGTCATCCCGAGCGGCGCGAAGATCCGCTCCTGCACGAGGTCGGCGTAGTCGGCTCCCTCCGCCCGGGCGAGGGTCTGCCCCAGGACGGCGACACCGAGGTTGGAGTAGGCGACCTCGTCCGTCCCGCCGCCGGCGCTCGCCGCCTGGCGCAGGACGTCGTCCGGCGAGAAGGTCGTGTACGGATCGACGCCGCGCAGCTGCGCGACGAGCGTCGCCGCCAGGTCGAGCGGCGCCGAGGACAGGCGCGGGAGTCCGGAGCGATGGCTCGCCAGCTCCTCCAGCGTGCCGTCGAAGCCGTCCAGCTCCGCGTGGTCGCCGGCGCGATCGGTGAGGGCGACCGTCCCGGCGTCGGCGCTCTGCGCGAGGAGCAGCGCCGTCATCGTCTTGGTCACCGAGCCGATCTCGACCTCCGTGCTCTCGTCGGCGCCGAGTCCGGCGAACCGGACGCCGTCGGGAGTGACGACCGCGGCGACGAGCCGGTCGCGCGTGCCGTCGGCCTGCTCCGAGAGCCACTGGGCGATCGCGGCGTCGCCGGTGCGCTCGTCCGAGAGCCGGGGCGCCGGCGGGCGCAGCAGCACCCCTCCGGCGAGCACGGCGACGGCCGCGGCGGCGGCGATCACGCGGGTGCGGGTTCTCATCGGGGACCTCCTGCGGCGAGAAGGATCGTCAGCAGGGGCACCAGCCGCTCGGGCGGGATGCCGTAGCGCCCGCGCCCTCGCGCCTCGAGCCAGCCCGCCGCGACCAGCTGGTTGACGTGGTGGTAGATCTGGCCGGTCGTGCCCGCGCCCTCGCTCTCGGCGAGTTGCGCGACCGTCTCGACTCCGCCTGCGACGGCCTGCAGGAAGCGCAGGCGCACCGGGCTGCCCAGCGCGGCCAGCGCCGCCGGGCCCGGGCTCGACCCCCAGTCGCGCTCGAAGAACGCGTCGGTGCTGAGGCCGTACTGCCACTCGACCGGCCCGGCCGGAGTGGCGACGGCACCCGCGAAGACGACCCCGCCCGGCGAGGGCAGCCGCTCCTTGAGTGCGGTGAGCGCCCAGAACGGGTCGTCCTGCGCCGGGGCGGCCGCGGTGCTGCCGGGCGTCGCGACGAGCGCGGCCCCCTCGAGCCGCTCGAGCCGTTCCCGCAGCTCGTCGAGCTCGCCGGCGAGGTCACGTTCGGAGGTCATGCCTCCACTATTGCAAACATTCCGTAATCCCAGAACCCGCGCTCCGGTCCCGGCGCCCACTCCTCAAGAGTTGTCGTACGCGCTCTTCGAGTACGACAACTTCTGCGGACCCGAGACGCACCCGCGGAGACTCACCCGCCCCACTCCTCACAAGTTGCGGTAGCGGCGCGCGACTACCGCAACTTTTGGAGGGTGGGGCGGGCTCCGGAGCGGAGCCGCCCCGCGTCAGGCGAAGCGGGACGGCAGCACGGCGCCGTTCACGGTGCGCAGCTCCTCGAGCGGCACCGTGAAGAGGCCCTGGACCTCGACGACGGGGGACTCGGCGTCGGTGACGCCGATCCGGAGCACGGGGTAGCCGCGGCCCTCGCAGAGGCCGCGGAACTTCACGTCGTCCTCGCGCGGCACGGACACCAGCACGCGGCCGGTCGACTCCGAGAAGAGGGCGGCGGTGGCGTCGACGCCGTCGCGCTCCATCAGCTCGTCGAGCCAGATCCGCACGCCGACGCCGAAGCGCATCGCGGACTCGGCCAGCGCGACGACGAGGCCGCCGTCGGCGAGGTCGTGCGCGGAGGCGATCAGCGACTCGGTCGAGCCGGCCGCGATCAGCTCGGCGAGCGACTTCTCGGCGGCGAGGTCGAGCTGCGGGGGACGGCCGCCGAGGTGGTCGTGCACCGTGCCGGCCCAGGCGGAGCCGTCGAGCTCGTCGCGGGTGACGCCGAGGAGGTAGACGTTGTCGCCCTCGTCCTGCCAGCCGGAGGGGATGCGCCGGGCGACGTCGTCGATGACGCCGAGCACGCCGACGACGGGGGTCGGGAAGATCGGCACGTCGCCGGTCTGGTTGTAGAACGAGACGTTGCCGCCGGTGACGGGGATCTCGAGCTCGAGGCAGGCGTCGGCGAGCGCGCCGACGGCCTCGCGGAACTGCCACATCACCTCGGGGTTCTCCGGGCTGCCGAAGTTGAGGCAGTCCGAGACGGCGACGGGGGTCGCTCCGGTGACGGCGACGTTGCGGAACGCCTCGGCGAGCGCGAGGCGCGCGCCCTGCGCGGGGTCGAGCTGGCACCAGCGGCCGTTCGCGTCGGTGGCGACGGCGAAGCCGAGTCCGGACTCCTCGTCGACGCGGACCATGCCGCCGTCGTCGGGGTAGCTCAGCGCGGTGTTGCCGAGCACGTAGCGGTCGTACTGCGAGGTGATCCAGCTCTTGTCGGCGAGGTTCGCCGAGCCGAGCAGCGCGAGGGTCTCGGCGCGGAGGGCGTCGCCCTCGGTCGAGCGCGGCAGGCGCGAGGAGGAGTCGGCCTGCAGGGCGTCGAGCCAGGCGGGGTAGGCGATCGGGCGCTCGTAGACCGGGCCGTCGACGGCGACGGTGCGCGGGTCGACGTTCACGATCTCCTCGCCGTGCCAGTTGATGATGAGGCGGCCGGAGTCGGTGACCTCGCCGAGCACGCTGGTCTCGACGTCCCACTTGCGGACGACCTCGAGGAACGCGTCGAGCTTCTCGGGGCGGACGACCGCCATCATCCGCTCCTGCGACTCCGACATCAGGATCTCCTCGGCCGTCAGCGAGGGATCGCGCAGCAGCACCGAGTCGAGCTCGATGAACATGCCGCCGTCGCCGTTGGAGGCGAGCTCGGAGGTGGCGCAGGAGATGCCGGCCGCGCCGAGGTCCTGGATGCCCTCGACGAGGTCCTTGCGGAACAGCTCGAGGCAGCACTCGATGAGCACCTTCTCGGCGAACGGGTCGCCGACCTGCACGGCCGGGCGCTTGGTCGGGCCGCCGTCGGCGAAGCTGTCCGAGGCGAGGATCGACGCGCCGCCGATGCCGTCGCCGCCGGTGCGCGCCCCGAAGAGCACGACCTTGTTGCCGACGCCGCGGGCGTTGGCGAGGTGCAGGTCCTCGTGGCGGAGGACGCCCACCGCGAGCGCGTTGACGAGCGGGTTGCCCTGGTAGACGGAGTCGAAGTACGTCTCGCCGCCGATGTTCGGCAGGCCGAGGCAGTTGGCGTAGAAGGAGATGCCGGCGACCACGCCGTGCACGACGCGCGCGGTGTCCGGGTCGTCGATATCGCCGAAGCGCAGCGCGTCCATCACGGCGACGGGACGGGCGCCCATCGAGATGATGTCGCGGACGATGCCGCCGACGCCGGTCGCCGCGCCCTGGAACGGCTCGATGTAGCTGGGGTGGTTGTGGCTCTCGATCTTGAAGGTGACGGCCCAGCCCTCGCCCACGTCGACCACTCCGGCGTTCTCGCCCATGCCGACCATGAGGTTCTTCTTCATGGCGGGCGAGACCTTCTGCCCGAACTGGCGGAGGTACATCTTCGACGACTTGTAGGAGCAGTGCTCGCTCCACATCACCGAGTACATCGCCAGCTCGCCGCTCGTGGGGCGCCGGCCGAGGATCTCCCGGATGCTCGCGTACTCGTCGGGCTTCAGCCCCAGCGCCGCGTAGGGCTGCTCCTTCTCGGGAGTGACGGCCGCGTTCGCGGTGGTGTCGGGAACGGCGATGCGGGCGTCTGCGGTGCGGCTGTCTGCCATGTGCTGGAGGCTCCAGGAGAGAGGGTGGGGATGCGCGACGATCCTACCGGGGCGGGCGCTCGGCGCTCGGGGGCGGCCTCAGGCCCGAGCCGTTGGTCGCCCGGGCACCGCCTAGGATCGGCCGGGTGGAGCGGGGGATCGGCACGGCGCGCGGAAGCGAGACGGCGCGGGTCGTCGGCACAGCGCGGCGGATCGGCGCGGCGCGGTCAGCGGCCGTCCTCGCGACCCTGCTCTGGGCGCTCTACCAGTGCTTCGGCAACCTGGGCGCCGCGAACATCTCCTCGGACGAGCCCGTCTATCTCTCCGCCGGCTGGAGCTACCTGCACGGCGACATGACGCCCAATCTCGAGCACCCGCCGACCGCGAAGTACCTGATCGGACTCGCGCAGGTCCTGCTCGGCGAGGGCCTGCTCGCGGGGCGGATCGCGGCCGGCGCGGCGACCCTCCTCACCGGCGTCATCCTCTGGTTCTGGCTGAAGCGCGAGCTCGGCACCGTCCTGGCGCTGATCCCGGCCGGCCTGTTCCTCCTCTTCCCGCGGACCACCGCGACCGGCGGCACCCGGATCGACCGGCTCGCGCTCCTGGAGCCGTTCATGGTGCTCTTCGCGGTCGCCGCGATGGCCGCCGCCTGGACCTGGGCGCGGCGCGGGGCGGCGGGGGAGCGCAGCGGCTGGCTGATCGGATTCGCCGGCGTCCTCTTCGCGCTGTCGGTCACCTCGAAGCTGACGACCCTGGCGCTGGCGCCGGTGTTCCTCGTGCCGCTGCTGCTGATCGGCGACCGCCGCCGGGCACTCCGGGGCTTCGCTGCGTTCGCGCTCGCCTTCCTCGTGACCGCGGTGCTCGCCTACCTGCCGGTGCACCCGGTCGAGGCGATCCGCTACCTGCTCGACTTCCAGAGCGAGCACAACGCGAGCGGGCACATGATCGACGTCGCGGGGGCGCCGTACCGCTTCCCGCCGTGGTGGGCGAACCTCTGGTTCATGCTGTCGGGCGTCGGTCCGGCGGCGCTCGCCGTGCTCGTGCTCGGCGGACTGCTGGCGCTGCTCGCGCCGCGGCGGCGGGCGCTGGTGCTGTACCTGGCGGGCGCGACGCTGCTCCTGCTGGTGTTCCACCTGCTGATCAGCGCGGTCGCGCTGCCGCACTACTACGTGGCGTGGGCGTGGCTGCTCTGCGTGCTGGCCGGGGTGGGGATCGCCGAGGCGCTGCGCGACGGGCTCGCACTGCCATGGCGGATCGCGCGGCCGGTCGGTGTCCTGCTGCTGGTGGCCTCGCTGGTGATCGCGGCGGCGACCTCCGTCGGCATCGCGCAGGAGCGGCCGACCGGGATCGCGCGGGTGGCGGGCGCGCTGCACGAGCGCGGGCTCGACGGCGGGCTGGTGCTGGTGCAGGGGATGTCGTCGGGGGTCTACGTGCCCTACATCGGCGATCGGTACACGACGGATCCGGCGTCGGAGGGGATCGTCGCGATCGCGATCGAGGAGTCGGCGCGCTTCCCGCTGGATCCGCGGGTCGAGGAGTACCTGGCGACCGATCCGACCGTGGTGCAGCTCGACGAGCTGCGGCTGGTGCTCACGGACGGGCCGCTGCCGGCGGAGTGACCGGGGTGTGCGCGGATGCGCTGCACAACATCAGCTGAGAAGGGGGTGCCTCCGCTGTGGGGCGAGGGACCCCCTTCTCAGCTGATGTTGTGCGCGGGAGTGCGCGCTCAGGCCGAGCGGCAGGGCCCGGAATCGACCGTGTCGGTCAGCGACGGCGCCTCGGCGGCCACCGGTCCGAGCACCGAGAGCGGGATCGCGTAGCCGACGTTGTCGACCGAGGCGGCCTTGCCGAACACCACGCCCGAGACGGTGCCGTCGAGGGAGAGCAGCGGTCCGCCGGAGTTGCCCTGGTTGACGAGGGCCGCGAGCGTCAGCACCTCGCGCGAGGTCGGCGCGCCGTCGACCATCAGCGAGACGGTGGCGTCGGAGGAGATCTGCGCGGCGCCGAGGGTCAGCGGTCCGCCGAACGGGTAGCCCGCCACCACGCCGTCGTCGCCGGCCAGGACCGCGTCGTCGAGGGCGAGCGGCGCGGCGGAGAGCCCGTCGACGGCGATGACCGCGAGGTCGGCGGCGGCGTCGAGGTAGACGACGCGGCCGGTGCGCGGCGGCTCGTTCGGCGCCTCGACCACGGGCTGCGAGACTCCGGCCACCACGTGCGCGTTGGTGACCACCCGGTCGTCCGAGACGACGAAGCCGCTGCCCGTGACGCCGACGTCGCAGGCCCAGGCGGTGCCGGAGACGCGCACGACCGAGTCGGTCGCGGTCGCGACCTCGGGGTCGTCCGTCGCGACGCTGGGGATGACGGGCGCCTCGGTCGGGGCGTCGAGGGCCTCGACGATCCAGGAGGTGCCCTCGTCGACGACGGTCGACTGCAGCTGCGCGAGGAATCCGCGGACCGGGTCGGGCGTGAGGTCGTCGATGGTGCGGATGACGGTGGAGCCCGCGACGGAGGTCGTGACCAGCGGCACGCCGAGCAGCGAGACCGCCGAGGTGACGGCGATCCAGACCAGCCCGGTGATGGCGACGCCGGCGACCCCTCCGGCGAGGCGGTCGAGCAGGCCGAGCTTCACCTTGTCGGCGCCGCGGCCGAAGACGGCGCCGATGGTCGCGCCGATCGCGTAGCCGACGCCGAGCAGCAGCACCGCGGTGCCGATCACGGCGAGCAGCCGCCACTCGCTGCCGGCCGCCCAGGCGGAGACCGCGGGAACGGCGAAGGAGGCGGCGATCGCCCCGGCGACCACCCCCGCCAGGCCGCCGAGCGTGCGGAGGAAGCCGCGGCGCAGGCCGTCGACGAGCGCGCCGATGAGGCTCAGCACGACGACGGCGTCGACGATCACGGATGCGCCCATGCGGAACTCCTCGCGGGTCGGGATCCTCCAGCATGACCGACCGCGGTTGCGGGGACACCCGGAGGACCCTGCGAGTCCCGGACTCTGCATGCTGGTCGAACGGACGCGGCCGCGCCGCGACATGCTGGTCGAAGGGACGCGGTTGCGCCGCGCGATGCCGGTCGAGAGGACGCGGTTGCGCCGCCACATGCTGGTCGAGTAGCCCCGCAGGGGCGTATCGAGACCCGCCGCCCTCAGAAGGGCAGGCCTGCAGACCCCCCCCTTCCGGCGCTGATGGATCTCGATGCGCCCGCTTCGCGGGCTGCTCGATCAGCAGGGCTTCCCCCTTCGCGCGGCCTAGAAGAAGGAGATGCAGTACGGCGCCGCGATCGGCGCGAAGAAGCGGTCGACGCTCTCGTGGTCCGCTTCCGCCAGCGTCACCGCTCCGGCCCGCGCCAGCGTGGACGGGCGGGCGGAGCCGAGCAGCAGCGTGCCGAGGTCGGCGACGTCCAGCGACAGGGTCGCCGCGTCGTCGCTGCGCTCCACCCGGCCCTCGCCGCCCTCGACCGTGATCCGGTAAGTGCCGTCGACGAGGCCGAGCTCATCGCGGACCGCGAGCACCAGCGAGCCGTCGCTCGTCCACGGCCGCGCGCCGAACGCCGCCGCCACGTCGAGCACGCGGGTCCAGATCAGGTCGGCGACCTTCGTCACCTCCACGACGCGCGCGTCGCGCAGCGCCCAGGTCAGCGGGTCGTCGACGGGTGCCATGTCCCAGGTGACGGTCGAGGCGAGGTCGACGGCGCCGAGGAAGCCCCAGAGCCCGAGGTAGGCGTCGGCGGTCGCGGCGACCAGGTCGACGACCTCGAGGGTGCGGTCGTCCTCGTCCGGCCCGACGGCCTTGTAGGTGACGTAGCCGTCGAGCCGTCCGTCGGCGTCGAGGTGCACGGCGGAGCGGACGGCGCGGCCCGGCGCGGTCTCGCCGGGCTCGGTGCCGACGGCGTTCGCGGCGTAGCGCGACTGCCGGATCAGCGAGCCGGGAGTGCGCGCGTGGAAGGCGCGGAAGACCTCCTCGACCCGCGACTGCAGCCAGGTCGTCGCGACGACCTCGACGCGGCCGGCCGGCTCGACCTGCAGGGCGAAGCGCGGGCCGGTGTCGACGCGGATCGAGCGGGTGAAGGCCGAGCGGCCGAAGCCGAACCGGCGGTAGATCGAGGCCTCGCTCGCGGTGAGCACGGCGACCGCGGCGCCCGATTCGCGGGCCAGGCGCAGGTCGTCGGTGATCATGGCGCGGAGGATCCCGCGGCGGCGGTGCGTGGCCCGGACGGTGACCTGCGAGACGAGGTGCGCGGCGAGCTCGCGCCCGCGGCCGACCTGCAGCGAGCCGGGGAACGCGGCGTAGGTGGCGACGGGGACGGACTCGCCGTCGATGCCCTCGGGGGAGGCCGAATCGTGCACGGCGGTCAGCTCGCGCTGGTCGGCGACCATGTGCTCGGCCCAGTCGCGCCACTGCTCCGGCGTGTACTCCTTCTCGTGGAAGCCCGCGTTGATCGCGGTGCCCCAGGCGGCCGTGGCGGCGTCGGGTCCGCCCTCGGCGGTCAGGGCGGCGGGGAAGCGACGGAATTCGAGACCGGGAAGGGACATCCGTCCAGCTTAGGCACCCGGCCTGCGCGGGTGCTCCGGGGGTCGGAGCGGCGGTCGCTCGGCGCACGCCGCGTGCTCGTGGGTCCACCTCCGGCACGCGGAACCGCGTCGGGCTCGCTGCATCCGCCCGTTTCGGCGTGCCGAAGGTGTTACCGCGTGCCGGAGGTGCGGCCCGGGGAGCTCCGGCTCGTGGAACCGCGTCGGGCTCGCTGCATCCGCCCGTTTCCGCGAGCCGAGGGCGTTTCCACGTGCCGGAGGTGCGGCCCGGGCAGCTCCGGCTCGCGGATTCGGGTCGGGCTCGATGGATCCGCGCGTTTCGGCGTGCCGAAGGTGTTACCGCGTGCCGGAGGTGCGGCCCGGGGAGCTCCGGCTCGCGTGTTCGGGTCGGGCTCGCTGGATCCGCGCGTTTCGGCGTGCCGAGGGTGTTTCCGCGTGCCCGAGGTGCAGCCCCGGGAGCTTCGGCACGCGGAATCGCGTCGGGCACGCTGGATCCGCGCATTTCGGCGTGCCGAAGGTGTTTCCACGTGCCGGAGGTGCAGCCCCGGGAGCTTCGGCACGCGGAATCGCGTCGGGCTCGCTGGATCCGCGCGTTTAGGCGTGCCGAGGGTGTTTCCGCGTGCCGGAGGTGCGGCCCCGGGGGAGTTCCGGCTCGCGGATTCGCGTCCGGCTCGCCGGATCCGCGGGTTCCCGCGTGCCGAGGCCGGTTCCGCGTGCCCGAGGTGGGTCAGAGCGCGCGCCAGCGCTTCTCCAGCGCGTCGTCGACGGCCTCCGCCAGTCCGGCGAGCGCCCCGGGGTCCGGCGCCGCCGACACGACCCGCGCGCAGGCCGCCGCGATCACCGCCCGCCGCCTCGGCAGCGTCGCCGTGAACCCGCAGTCGCGCAGCAGCAGGAGCACCCGCTCGGCCGGAGCCTCGACCGCCAGCGCCAGCAGCAGCCGCCGCTCGAACGGCGCCTCCGGCACCATGAGCCGCCAGAACCCCGCCGCGTCCTGGAACGCGGCCGGCGGATCCGGCACCCGGGCCAGCAGCGCGAGCGCCGCGGCCAGCCCGTCGACGTCCGCCCGCGCGACGAGCCCGCGCAGCCGCGACTCCACGTCCGCCGCGGGACCCGGCCCGAGGGTCACCGACGCGAGCGCGCGCGCGTCGAGCCGTCGCTCCGTCTCCTCGTCCGGCACCGTCTCGTCCGCGGACCACCACGAGAGCAGCGGAGTCGCCGCCACGGCGAAGTCGCCGGGCCGCCGCTCCAGCGCGATCAGCAGATCCTCCGAGGCGGCCAGCGCCACCAGCGCGTCGACGTCCACGGCGAGCACGGTCCCCGAGGTGGACGGCAGCACGAGGTGCCGCCCCGACGGCGGCACGATCTCCGCCCGGGTCCGCGCGCCGGGCCCGCGGGTGCTCGCGCGCAGGATCGCCGCCTCGAGCGTGTCCGAGCCCGTGCCCGATCCCGCCCGCGCCGCACCGCCCCCGAAGATCCGTCCACCGCGCGCCATCCCGCCACGCTACCGTCGGCGGCATGACCCGCCTCGTCGCCCTCCTCCGCGGAGTGAACGTCAACGGCCGCACCGTCCGCAGCGCGGACCTCGCCGCCACCGTCGCGAGCGTCGGCGGCACCGCCGTCCGCACCGTGCTCGCCAGCGGCAACGCCGCCTTCGACTCCGACCGCGACCCCGCCGAGCTGAAGCCCGCGCTGGAGGCGGCCCTCGGCGAGCGCTTCGGCTACGACGCCTGGATCGTCCTCGTCACGCAGGAGGCGCTCGCCGCGGCGGCCGCCGCCTACCCGTTCGAGCGGATCGACGAGACCGCGCACCCCTACGTCGTCTTCGGCTCCGACTCCGCCGCCCTCGACGCGGCCGAGTCCGCGGTCGGCGCGACCGACCCGGCCGTCGAGCTGCTCGCCCGCGGTGACGGCGTCCTCTACTGGCGCTGCCCGAAGGGCTCCTCCACCGACACTCCGGCCGCCAAGATCCTGGCCCGCGCCGTCTTCCGCTCGACCACGACGACCCGGAACCTCCGCACCGTGGAGAAGCTCGTCACCGCCTGAGGTAGGGACGCCCCAGCCCTTTCCGGCTGAGAACTCGCACATTCTTTGGTTAGGCTGTCCTTAGTGCACGGCGTCCGTCGCTCGTTGCGCGCCACGACCACAGCCTTCCGAAAGGGAACAATGCCCCGCGCCACCAAGTCGCTCGCGCTCGTCGCGACCGCCCTGCTCACCGTCGGCCTCGCCGGCTGCTCGTCCGCCGCGGCCGGCTCCGACACCGCCGACTCCGGCTTCGAGCCGATCACCATCGAGCACGCCCTCGGCACCACGACCATCGAGTCGCAGCCGGAGCGCGTCGCGACCGTCAACTGGGCCAACCACGAGGTCCCGCTCGCGCTCGGCGTGGTCCCGGTCGGCATGGCCGCCGCGAACTTCGGCGACGACGACGGCGACGGACTGCTCCCCTGGGTGTCCGAGAAGCTCGAGGAGCTCGGCGGCGAGACCCCCGTCCTCTTCGACGAGACCGACGGCATCGACTTCGAGGCCGTGGCCGACACGCAGCCCGACGTGATCCTCGCCGCCTACTCCGGCCTCACCCAGGAGGACTACGACACGCTGACCGAGATCGCGCCCGTCGTCGCCTACCCCGAGACCGCCTGGGGCACCTCCTGGCGCGACACCATCACCTTCAACAGCGAGGCGATGGGCATGGCCGACGAGGGCGCCGCGCTGATCGGCGAGCTCGAGACCGAGATCGAGGAGAAGGTCGCCGCGCACCCGCAGCTCGCCGGCGCCTCGGCGATGTTCCTCACCCACGTCGACCCGACCGACCTCAGCCAGGTCAGCTTCTACACGACGCACGACACCCGCCCGGCCTTCTTCGAGGACCTCGGCCTGACCACGCCCGAGAGCATCGCGACCGCCTCGGCCACCACCGACGCGTTCTCGCTCACCCAGAGCGCCGAGCAGGCCGACGCGTTCAACGACGTCGACGTCATCGTGACCTACGGCGACGACGAGCTCGTCAACACCCTCAAGGCCGACCCGCTGCTCTCGCAGATCCCGGCCGTGCAGAACGACGCCATCGTGCGCCTGCCCTCCACGCCGCTCGGCACCGCCGCGAACCCGACCCCGCTGTCGATCTCGTACGTGCTCGACGACTACCTCGCCATGCTGGCCGAGGCCGCGGACAAGGCGGCGTGATCCACTCCCGCCCGACTGCGTGAGCTCCGACCGCGTGACCCTCACCGCACCTCCCGTCTCGGGTGCCGCCGCCGTGCGGCGCCCGAGGCGTCTGCGCGCCCTCTGGCTGCTCGTCTCGCTGCTGGTGCTGGCCGGCGTCGCAGTGGTGTCGGTGATGATCGGCTCGCGGGACGTGGCCTGGAGCGACGTGGTCGCCGCGCTCGGCGGCTCGACCGACGGCTTCGCGCAGGCCGCAGTCGCGAAGCGCCTCCCGCGCACCGTCCTCGCCGCGATCGCCGGCGCCGCTCTCGGGGTCGCCGGCGTGCTGATGCAGGGCGTCACCCGCAATCCGCTCGCCGACCCCGGGATCCTCGGCGTCAACACCGGCGCCTCGCTCGCGGTCGTCACCGGCATCGTCTTCTTCGGCCTCTCCACCGCGACCGGCTTCATCTGGGTGGCGATCGGCGGCGCGGCGGTCGCGGCCGTCTTCGTCTACGTGGTCGGCTCGCTCGGCCGCGGGGGAGCGACGCCGCTCAAGCTCGCGCTCGCCGGCGCCGCCACCTCCGCCGCGCTCGTCTCGGTGATCAGCGCGATCGTCCTGCCGCGCGCCGACCTCTCGGGCGGCATCCGCTCCTGGCAGATCGGCGGGGTCGGCGGCGGCACCTTCGCGAGCATCGGGCAGGTCCTGCCCTTCCTCGCCGTCGGGCTCGTGCTCTGCGTGCTCTCGGCGAAGAGCCTCAACACCCTGGCCCTCGGCGACGAGCTGGCGGCCGGCCTCGGCGAGCGCGTGGCGCTGGCCCGCGGCGCGGCGGCCCTCGGCGCCGTCGTCCTCTGCGGAGCGACCACTGCGGTCACCGGGCCGATCGGCTTCGTCGGGCTGGTCGTCCCGCACGCCTGCCGGCTGATCGTCGGCGTCGACCACCGCTGGCTGCTCCCGTTCTCCGCAGTCGCCGGCGCGGTCCTCCTCATCGGCGCGGACGTCGTCGGCCGGATCGTCGCGCGCCCGAGCGAGATCGACGTCGGCATCATCACCGCGCTGATCGGCGCCCCCGTCTTCATCGCGATCGTCCGCCGGCAGAAGGTGCGCGAGCTGTGACCGCCGTGCAGTCCCGGCCCGAGGCCCGCTCCGCCGCGCCCTCCGCCACCGCGCTGGCCGTCGCGGCCGGCCGCCGTCGTCGCGGTCGCCGCCGGCGCGCCGTCATCGCCGTGCTCGTCGCGCTGCTCGTCGTCGTCTTCGCCGTCTCCCTGATCGTCGGGCAGACGATCTACTCGCCTGCGGAGGTCGTCCGGGTGATCCTCGGCGAGCAGGTCCCCGGCGCCTCCTTCACGGTCGGGCGCCTGCGCCTGCCGCGCGCGATCCTCGGCCTGCTGGTCGGCCTCTGCTTCGGCCTCGGCGGCGTCAGCTTCCAGACCATGCTGCGCAATCCGCTGGCCAGCCCTGACATCATCGGCATCAGCGCCGGAGCGAGCGCCGCTGCGGCCTTCGCCATCGTCACGCTGTCGCTCGGAGCGACGCAGGTCTCGGTCCTCGCCATCGCGGCCGGCCTCCTGGTCGCGCTCGTCGTCTACGCCCTCTCCTACCGGAGCGGAGTGGCGGGCACCCGGCTGATCCTGATCGGGATCGGCGTCGCCGCGATGCTCGACAGCGTCACCGCCTACGTGCTCTCCCGGGCCGCCGCCTTCGACTTCCAGGAGGCCAGCCGCTGGCTGACCGGCAGCCTCAACGGCGCCCGCTGGAGCGAGGTCGTGCCGGTGCTGATCGCCGTCGTCGTCCTCACCCCGGTCCTGCTCGCCCGCTCGCGCGACCTCTCCGGCACGCAGCTCGGCGACGACACCGCCTCCGCGCTGGGCATCCGGGTGAACCGCACCCGCCTCGTCGTGATCGTCGCCGCCGTCGGCCTGATCGCCTTCGCGACCGCCGCGGCCGGCCCGATCGCGTTCGTCGCCTTCCTCTCCGGCCCGATCGCCGCGCGGCTGGTCGGCCCCGGCCGCTCGCTGCTGATCCCGTCGGCGCTGGTCGGTGCGCTGCTCGTGCTCGTCGCCGACTTCGTCGGGCAGTACGCGCTGGGCCTGCGCTACCCGGTCGGCGTCGTCACCGGCGTGCTCGGCGCGCCGTACCTGATCTACCTCATCGTCCGCAGCAACCGATCGGGAGGCTCCCTGTGACCGCCGAGCACACCCTCACCGTCGACGCGCTCACCCTGGGCTACGGCGACCGCACCGTCGTCGAGGGACTCGACCTCGTCGTCCCGCCCGGCCGGATCACCGCCATCGTCGGCGCGAACGCCTGCGGCAAGTCGACCCTCCTGCGCTCGATGTCGCGACTGCTGGCGCCGCGCGCCGGCACCGTGCTGCTCGACGGCAAGGCCGTGCACAGGACGCCCGCGAAGCAGCTCGCGCGCACGCTGGGCCTCCTGCCGCAGTCGCCGATCGCTCCGGAGGGGATCACCGTCGCGGATCTCGTCGGCCGCGGCCGCCACCCGCACCAGGGGATCCTCAGCCGCTGGAACGCGCACGACGACGAGGCCGTCGCGACCGCGCTCGACGCGACCGACACGGCCGCCCTCGCCGACCGCGCCGTCGACGAGCTCAGCGGCGGCCAGCGCCAGCGGGTCTGGATCGCGATGGCCCTCGCCCAGGAGACCGACCTGCTGCTGCTGGACGAGCCGACCACCTTCCTCGACGTCAGCCACCAGGTCGAGGTGCTCGACCTCCTCGTCGACCTCAACCGCAACCGCGGCACGACGGTCGTGATGGTCCTGCACGACCTCAACCTCGCGGCCCGCTACGCCGACCACCTCGTCGCCCTCGCCGGCGGCACCGTGCACGCCGCCGGCACCCCCGCCGAGGTCCTGACCGAGGACACGGTCCGCGCCGTCTTCGGCCTGGACAGCCGCATCATCACCGACCCCACCTCCGGCACCCCGCTGATGCTCCCGCTCGGCCGCCACCGCCTGACCGCCGGCCCGGACGAGGCCGACCTGCAGCCCCTCGGCTGACCGCCCGGCGCGGGTCTCCTCCCCAGGCGCGAAATCCCTCCGCTCTCCACGAAGTTCAAGCCCTCCCTGACTCTTGAGCAGCAGGGAGGGCTGGAATACCCTGATGACCATGACGAGCGGACCCCGGGTCCTCGCGGCCCGCGCCTACCGGGACGGCACTCCCTGGTGGACCATCGAGATCCCCGAGCTGACGTCGACCGCGCCGAACGGCGTCGAGATCGTCGCGACCGGAGGCGCGGTCTCGACCCGGGGCATCCCGGCCGCCGCCCGCGAGCTCGCCGCCGTGCACCTCGACGTCGGCGTCGACGAGGTGGACGTGCGGGTGAGCGTCGAGGCGCCGCCCGAGGTCCTCGCGATCTGGGACGAGGGTGCCCGCGCCGAGGAGGCGGCCCGCGCCGCCCTGCGGCACGCCGGCGCGCTCCGCCGCGAGGCCGTCCGCACCCTCCGCGCCGACGGCTACACCGTCGAGGCCGTCGCGGCCGCCCTGCGGATCAGCCCCGCCCGCGTCTCGCAGCTCGCGGCCACCCCCGATGCGGGGGACGCCCTCGCAGACACTGCCTGACGAGCCGCGCAACGAAGGCCGAGCGCCCGGGATCGCCCGCGAACGCGCGGATCCGGTCCTCCGGCCTTCGTTCCGCGGACGACTCCGCGCGCACCGGCGCGGACCGGCCGCGCAGACCGTCCGGGGCCCGCAGATGTCGGACGTGTAAACGGTTCCAGACGGCGACCGGGGGGCGTATACGATACCCGGTGTCCGCGCGGACGGCCTGTCGACGGCGGAGCCCACCGCACCCGTGCCCCGACCAGAGGTCCTCCCCGCTGTGACTGCTTCACCGACGCGCCCCGACGCCTCCGCCCTCGGCCGGGCGAAAGCGCTGCTCTTCGACCTCGACGGGGTGCTCACCCCCACCGCCGACGTGCACATGCAGGCCTGGGCCCGCCTCTTCACGCCGTACCTCGAGTCGCGCGGCATCACCGAGGGCTACACCGACGCCGACTACTTCCGGTACATCGACGGCCGCCCCCGCTACGACGGCGTCCGGGCGCTGCTCGCCTCGCGCGGCATCACCCTCCCCGAGGGCTCGCCCAGCGACGACCCCGCCCTCGAGACCGTCTGCGGACTCGGCAACCGCAAGAACGACGCCTTCAACCAGACCCTCGCCGAGAATGGCGTCGCCCCCTACCCCGGCTCGCTCGCCCTGGTCGACGCCGCGATCGCCGCGGGCGTCGAGGTGGCCGTCGTCACCTCCTCGCGCAACGGCGTGCCGGTGCTCGAGGCCGCGGGGATCCGCGACCGCTTCGAGGTCGTCGTCGACGGGCTGCTCGCCGCCCGCGACGCGATCGCCGGCAAGCCCGCGCCGGACACCTACCTGCACGCCGCGCAGCTGCTCGGGCTGACCGCGGCCGAGTGCGTGGTCGTCGAGGACGCCCACTCCGGAGTCGCCGCCGGCCGCGCGGGCGCCTTCGGCCTCGTCGTCGGCGTCGACCGCGGCGTCGGCCGCGACACCCTCCTCGAGCACGGCGCCGACATCGTCGTCGACGACCTGGCCGAGCTGCTCCCCTTCCTCCCCTCCGCCCCCGCCCCCGAGGACGCCGCATGAACCCCATCACCTCCGACCCGCTCGACCGCAACCGGTTCCCGGTCGACGAGTGGTCGCTGATCGAGACCGAGTTCGCCACCGAGCTGCAGGGGCGCACCGAGACGCTCTTCGCGACCGGCAACGGCTACCTGGGCCTGCGCGGCAACGTCGAGGAGGGCCGCGACGGCTACGCCTACGGCACCTTCATCAACGGCTTCCACGAGACCTGGCCCATCCGGCACGCGGAGGAGGCGTTCGGCTTCGCCCGCGTCGGCCAGACCATCGTCAACGTGCCGGACGCGAAGATCATCCGCCTCTACGTCGACGACGAGCCGTTCGTGCTGAGCGAGGCCGACGTCCTCGCCTACACGCGCCGCCTCGACTTCGCGAACGGCGTGCTCACCCGCGAGCTGGAGTGGCGCACCCCCTCGGGCAAGCGCGTGCTGATCCGCTCGCGCCGCCTGGTCTCCTTCACCGACCGGCACCTCGCGATCCTCGACTACGAGGTCGAGATGCTCGACCACGACGCCTCGGTGCTGATCTCGAGTCAGATCCTCAACCGCCAGGACGGCGTCGACGAGTACCACGCGCCCTCGGGCAGCGAGGCGGCCGGCTTCGACCCGCGCAAGGCCGAGTCCTTCGAGGACCGGGTGCTGCAGCCGCAGCTCAAGCGGGTCAGCGGCACGCGCTACCTGCTCGGCTACCGCACCACCAACTCCCGGATGACCGTCGCCTGCGGTGCCGAGCACGTGCTCGAGACCGAGAACGAGTGGGATCAGACCTCCCAGATCGACGACGACCTCGCCAAGCACGTCTACCGGGTGAAGGCGAAGGCCGGCGTCCCGGTGCGCCTGGTGAAGACGCTGACCTACCACACCTCCCGCGGGGTCCCCGTGCGCGAGCTGGCCGACCGCTGCGACCGCACGCTCGACCGCGCCCGCGAGACCCCGGTGGAGGAGCAGTTCACCAAGCAGCGCGAGTGGCTCGACGACTTCTGGACCCGCTCCGACGTGCAGATCGACGGCCAGCCGGCGATCCAGCAGGCCACCCGCTGGAACCTCTTCCAGCTCGCGCAGTCCACCGCCCGCACGGACGGCGGCGGCGTCGCGGCCAAGGGCGTCTCGGGCTCCGGCTACGGCGGCCACTACTTCTGGGACACCGAGGTCTACGTCCTCCCGTTCCTCAGCTACACGGCGCCGCTCGTGGCGCGCAACGCCCTGCGCTTCCGCCAGAACATGCTCGAGGCGGCCCGCTCGCGCGCGGCCGAGCTCAACCAGCGCGGCGCGCTCTTCCCCTGGCGCACCATCAACGGCCAGGAGTCGTCGGCCTACTACGCCGCCGGCACCGCGCAGTACCACATCGACGCCGACATCTCCTATGCGCTGATGCAGTACGTGGGCGCGACCGGCGACGACGACTTCCTCGCCCGCGGCGCGATCGACATCCTGGTCGAGACCGCGCGGATGTGGGCCGACCTCGGCTTCTGGCGCAGCAACGGCGACGACCACTTCCACATCCACGGCGTCACCGGGCCGGACGAGTACACGACCGTCGTCAACGACAACCTGTACACGAACGTGATGGCCCGCTCGAACCTGCGCGCCGCCGCCCGCGCCGTCGAGCTGCTCAAGGCCGTCGAGCCGTCGGCCTACGAGCGGATGGTCGCCCGGCTGCTGCTGGACGAGGACGAGGTCATCGAGTGGGCCCGCGCGGCCGACAAGATGCACATCCCCTTCGACGCGCGCGCCGGCATCCACCCGCAGGACGCGGCGTTCCTCGAGAAGGAGCTGTGGGACCTCGAGAACACCCCGGCGTCCAAGCGGCCGCTGCTGCTGCACTTCCACCCGCTGGTGATCTACCGCTTCCAGGTGCTCAAGCAGGCCGACGTCGTGCTCGCGCTGCTGCTGCAGGGCAACGAGTTCACGGCGGAGCAGAAGCGCGCCGACTTCGAGTACTACGACGCGCTGACCACCGGCGACTCGACGCTCTCGGCGGTCGTGCAGTCGATCATCGCGGCCGAGGTCGGCTACAGCGAGCTGTCCCGGCACTACTTCCTCTCGGCGCTGTTCGTCGACCTCGCCGACCTGCACCGCAACACCGCCGACGGCATCCACGTCGCCTCGACCGGCGGCGTCTGGTCCGCCCTGGTCTACGGCTTCGGCGGGATGCGCGACCACGGCGGGCGGATCACGCTCGACCCGCGCCTCCCCGACGACTGGGACCGCCTGACCTTCCGCATCGCGCTGCACGGCACGCGGGTCCGGGTCGAGGTGACCCAGGAGGCGGTGCTGCTGACCGTCGAGTCCGGCGACGCCGCGGCGATCACCGTCCGCGGTGAGCGCGTGCACGTCGAGTCCGGCAACCCGGTCCGCGTCGGCCTCGGCCACCAGGGCCCGCGCCTCACCGGAGCGCCGACCACGTCCGACATCGAGGGCACCCGCCGCTCGGACGGCACCGTGATCACCGCCTCCATCCCCACCATCTCGATGACCCCGGAGCCCGAGGTGCTGACGGGCCCGTAGCCCCTCCTCACGATGGAGCGGCTGCGCCGCGCTCCGCCGCCGAGAGAGCAGTTCGCCCAAGGGGCGCGCTTCATGCTGTTCGAGTAGCCCGCGCAGCGGGCGTATCGAGATCCACCACCGCATGCACGCGGGGTCTCGATACGCCCCTTCGGGGCTACTCGACCAGCATGGTGCGCAGCGTGCAGCGCGCAGCGCGCAGCGCGCGTTCTGCCTCGCTCGCCCGCACCGAGCGCCGCCCGACGCGCCTCCGCGGAGCCGCCCCGCCGGCCGCTGCTAGCGTCGCCCGATGGTCATGAGCAGTACTCGGTTTCCCTCGGCGGCGCAGTCGACCGTCGCGGTCGTCAGCGACTACGCGCTCGACTACACCGGCGGCGCGCAGACGGCGATGGTCGCGGAGTGCCGGAGCCTCGTGGAGGCGGGCGTCCGCGTCCTGCTGGTCGTCCCCCCGCTCCGCCACGACGCTGCCGCTCGACGGCATCGACGTGCGCCCGATCCCGGCACCCCGGATCCCCGTCGCGCAGCTGCCGGTCGTCCGCGACTCCCGTCGCACCCGGGCCCTGCTCGAGCGGCTGCTCCGCGACGAGGAGGTCGGCGCCGTCCACGTCCACTCCGAGTTCGGCCTCGCGGTCGCCGCGCTGGAGGTCGCCGCGGCGCTCTCGCTCCCCTCGGTCGCCACGGTGCACACCTTCTTCTGGCGCGGGGTGCCCGGTCGCGCCGGCCGCCTGCTGGCGCCGTTCGCCGCGGCCTACGTCGCCGCCGTGACCGGCCGCCGCCCGCGCCCGCGACGCGGCGGCGACGACCGCCTCGGCGAGCTCCTCCGCGACGTCACCCGGAGCGCCGCCGCCCGGGCCGACCTCGTCATCTCCCCGTCGGCCCACCAGGCCGAGGCGCTCCGTCGCGCCGGCCTGCCGCGGGTGGCGGTGCTGCCCAACACCGTGATCCCGCGGGAACCCGGCCCCGGCGATGTCGCGCCGGACGGCTCGGGTCCGCTCCGCCTGCTCTGGGTCGGCCGGTGCGCACCGGAGAAGCGGCTCGTCCCGTTCGTCGAGGCCTGCCTCGCCGTCCTCGCCCGCGACCCCGATGCCCTCCGCGTCGAGATCATCGGCACCGGTCCCTCGCTCGCCCCCGCGATCCGGCTCGCGGCGGGGTCCCCGGCCGTCGTCTTCCGCGGCTTCGTCGAGAACCGCCTCATCGGCGACGCCGTCCGCCGCTCCGACCTCGTCGCCCTGACCTCGTCCGGCTTCGACAATCAGCCGATGGTCGTGGTCGAGGCGCTGCAGGGCGGCCGCGGAGTCCTCTACGTCGACCCGGCCCTCACGGAGGGCCTCGACGGCCCGGGACTTCTCGCGCCCGTCGAGCCGACCGCCTTCGCCGAGTACCTGGAGCGGCTCTGCCGCGACCGCGCCCCGGTCCACGCGGCGGCCGCGGCGGCACGGGACGCCTTCACCGATTTCGCGCCCGAGGCGCACGCCGCGGCCGTCCTCGCGCTCTACGGCGCAGCGCGCGAGATCGCGGGTCTGCGCGCCGCGCAGGAGTAGCGCGGCCGGGCGTCAGGCCGTGGCGACCAGCGCGCGCACCGCGGAGGTGAAGAACGCGAGCCCGTCCACGCCGGAGCGCATCGCCGCCGGGGTGTCCGGGCCGAAGCCCGGCTCGACCGCGTGCTCGGGGTGCGGCATCAGGCCGACGACGTTGCCGCGCGCGTTCGCGACTCCGGCGATGTCGTTCATCGAGCCGTTCGGGTTCGCGCCGAGGTAGCGGAAGACCACGCGGCCCTCGCCCTCGAGCTCCGCGAGCGTCTCGGCCGAGGCGATGTAGCCGCCCTCGCCGTTCTTCAGCGGGATGGTGATCTCCTGGCCGGCCTCGAAGTCGCTGGTCCAGACGGTGGCGGCGTTCTCGACGACGAGCCGCTGGTCGCGGCAGACGAAGGAGCCGACGTCGTTGCGGATCAGGCCGCCGGGCAGCAGGTGCGCCTCGGTCAGCATCTGGAAGCCGTTGCAGATGCCGAGGACGGGGGTGCCGGCGTTCGCCGCGTCGATCACCTCGCGCATGATCGGCGAGTGCGAGGCGATGGCGCCGCAGCGCAGGTAGTCGCCGTAGGAGAAGCCGCCGGGCAGCACGATCGCGTCGACGCCGTCGAGGTCGTGATCGCCGTGCCAGAGGGCCACCGGCTCCGCGCCGGCGAAGCGGACCGCGCGCTGGGCGTCGCGGTCGTCGAGCGAGCCGGGGAAGGTGATGACGCCGATCCGCATGATCACGCCTCCGGGTAGTGGATGCCGACGACGTCCTCGATCACCGAGTTCGACAGCATGTCGTCGGCCAGCGCCGTGATCGAGGCACGGACCTCGTCGGTCACCTCGTCGACGGTGATCTCGAAGCGCTTGCCCACCCGCACGCCCGTGACGGCGGAGTGGCCGAGGCGCGAGAGCGCGCCGGCGACGGCCTTCCCCTGCGGATCGAGCAGCTCGGCCTTGGGCATGACTTCAACGACGATCGTGGGCACCGTGTTCTCCGGAGTCTCGAGGGGCTGTGCGGATCTCCGCGCGCCCATCGTACCCGCCCGGCTTTCCGGCGATCCGTCCCGTCATCGCCCGTCTCGACGGGCCTTCCGCTCAGGCCGCCGCGGTCACCCGCAGGGTGTTCGCCCACGGGTCCTCGAAGGACAGCGTCCGCCCGTCGTCCGCGGTCGCGACCTTCGCGCTGCGCAGGCGCTCGCCGAGCGCGCCCAGATCGTCCGCCGCCGGCACGACGATCTCGACCTGCCCCAGCCCGAGCGCGAGCTGCCGCCGCCCGGCGCCGAGCGAGTTCCAGGTGTTCATCGCCATGTGGTGGTGGTAGCCGCCGGCCGAGACGAACAGCGCCTGCCCGCCGTAGGCGATCGTCGTCTCGAAGCCGAGGCGGTCGACGTAGAACTCCTTTGCCGTCGCGACGTCGCCGACGCTGAGGTGCACGTGGCCGACCGAGGCGCCGCCGAGCCGCGGCTGGGCGATGGCCTCCTCGGTCAGGTGCTCCCGGAGGAACGCGTTCGGGTCGAGGAAGAGCGTCGACATCTCGATCCGCCCGTGCGTCCAGGACCACTGAGTCCGGTCGCGGTCCCAGTAGAGCTCGACGCCGTTGTGCTCCGGGTCGTCGAAGTAGAACGCCTTGCTCACCAGGTGGTCGGAGCTGCCGGTGAAGGAGCCGGGGTGCCGGGTCGCGACGCTGTGCACGGCGGCGGCGAGCGCCGCCTCCGACTCGAAGAGGATCGCGGTGTGGAACAGGCCGGCGCTGCGCGGGGCCGCGTGCCGCAGCTCCGGCGCGTGCTGGAGGATCACCGCCGGGACGCCGCCGCGGCCGAGCACCGCGACCGAGCCGTCCTGCGAGAGCAGATCGAGCAGGACGGCGTCGCGGTAGTAGGCGACCATCGCGTCGAGATCGGCGACGCGCAGGGTGACCGCCCCCATCACGGTGTCGGGGGCGAGCAGGTCGGGCGAGGAGGTGGTCATGCCGGTCATGCTAGGTCCAACTCAGTTGTAGCCACAACTATTTCCTCGCAAGAGGAAGTTGGAGGAGGGGGCGCCGCCGGGTTCATAGGATCGCCATAGGCAGTGTCCAGCCCGCGCGATGCGGCGGGTCGTCGAATGGACTCCGGTCGCCGTCAGGGGCGGCCCCGGCCACGAGGACGCATCATGAACGAGTCACCCGAATCCCACAGCGCCGAGCGCGAGCCCGCTGCCACCGCGACGGACCCCACCGGCGCCGAGGAGCGCCAGGCGCTCCGGACCGACGACCGCCGCCGCCGCCGTCGCGCCCTGATCGCCGGCGGTGCCGGGCTCGCCCTGCTGATCGGCGTCACCGCGGGCGGCGTCTCGCTCGCCGGCCGCTCCGAGTCCGCCTCGGCCGCCTCGTCGAGCGCCGCCAGCACCATCGTCTACCCCGGCGGCTCCCGCGGCTCCTTCGGCGGCGGCATCGTCGTGCTGCCCTACTCGGGCGGGTCCTCCTCGGGAGACGGCTCCGGCAGCGGGTCGGTGTACGGGTACGGCTCGGGCGGCACCGGCTCGGGGACCTCCGGTTCCACGTCGACGTCCACGGCGACCGACGCCGTCCCCGCGAGCACCGCGCAGACCGCCGGCGTCGTCACGATCACCTCCGACCTCACCTACGAGGGCGCGACCTCCGCCGGCACCGGCGTCATCCTCACCTCCGACGGCATGATCCTCACCAACAACCACGTCGTCGAGGGCTCCACCAGCATCACCGTCACGGTCGAGAGCACCGGGCAGGCCTACACCGCCCGCGTCGTCGGCACCGACAAGACCAACGACGTCGCCGTGCTCCAGCTCGAGAACGCCTCGGGCCTCACCCCGGCGACCCTCGACACCGACGGAGTCGCGGTCGGCGACGCCGTCACCGCCGTCGGCAACGCGAAGGGCACCGGCAACCTGGTCGCCGCGGCCGGCACCGTCGAGGCCCTCGGCCAGAGCATCACCACCCAGGCCGAGACCGGCATCACCGGCGAGAAGCTCACCGGCCTGATCCAGGTCGACGCGGACATCGTCGCGGGCGACTCGGGCGGCCCGCTGGTCGATGCGGCCGGGAAGGTCGTCGGCATCGACACCGCCGCCTCCAGTGGAACCGCGGACATCACCGGCTTCGCCATCCCGATCTCGAAGGCCCTCGACATCGTCGCGACGATCGAGGCGGGCGCCGACACGTCGACCGTCGCGATCGGCTACCCGGCCTTCCTCGGCGTCTCGCTGCCGTCCAGCACGACGGCGGGCACCGCCTCCGGAGCCGTCTCGGGCGCGAGCGCCGCGGCGGGCGCCGTCATCGCCGGCGTGATCGAGGGCACCCCCGCTGCCGCCGCCGGTCTCGTCGCGGGCGACGTCGTCACCGCGGTCGACGGCACGGCCGTCACCTCGGGCGACGCCCTCTCCGCGGACCTGGCCCAGCGCGAGCCCGGCGAATCGGTCACCCTCACCTGGACCACCGCCGCCGGCACCTCGCAGTCCGCGACCGTCACCCTCGTCGAGGGCCCGGTCGCCTAGGAGCGGTCCGCTTCGCGGGCTCGTTCATCAGCGAGAAGCATGCTGGTCGAGTAGCCGCGGACCGGCGTATCGAGACCCGCCGTGCCCAGCAGGGCGGTCTTCAGACCCGCGTGCTGACGGGGGTGGATCTCGATACGCCCGCTGCGCGGGCTGCTCGATCAGCATGGACGGGCCGCTGCGCGGGCTGATCCGCGCGCATGAACAGGGCTGAGCGCGCCGCTCCATCCGCGGCGAACATGCTGGTCGAGTAGCCGCGCAGCGGCGTATCGAGACCCGCCCCGCCAGCACGCGCACGCGGCGCCAGCGCACCCACCGCGACGCGCCGTTGTTTTGAACTATTCAACACAACTCGGTAGCCTTGTCCTCATGACGATGACGGACGACCGGCTGAGAGCCTCCGGGCTCAAGGCCACCGCGACCCGGCGGGCCGTCCTGCAGGCGCTCGAGGGGCATCCGCACTCCGACGTCGATCAGATCCTCGCGCGGGTGCGCGTCGATCTGCCCGACGCCTCGGCCCAGGCCGTGTACGGGGTCCTCGCCGCCTTCACCGAGGCCGGCCTCACCCGCCGCATCGAGCCGGAGGGCCACGCCCGCCGCTTCGAGCTCCGGGTCGGCGACAACCACCACCACGTCGTCTGCCGCAGCTGCGGCGCCGTCGCCGACGTCGACTGCGTCGTCGGTCAGGCGCCCTGCCTGCACCCGTCGTCGTCGAGCGGCTTCGCCATCGACACGGCCGACATCACGTTCTGGGGCACCTGCCCCGACTGCCTCGCGCAGGCCGAGACCCGGCCGGCGCCCGCCATCACCGCCGCGGAGGGCGAGACAGCGCTCCGCCGACAGGAGGACTCATGACCGAGGAACGATTCACGACGACCGATGCCGGAGCCCCCGTCGCCAGCGACGAGCACTCGCTCAGCGTCGGAGCCGACGGCCCCATCGCGCTCCACGACCACTACCTCCTCGAGAAGCTCGCGCAGTTCAACCGCGAGCGCATCCCGGAGCGCGTCGTCCACGCCAAGGGCGGCGGCGCCTTCGGCCGCTTCGTCACCACCGGCGACGTCAGCGCGTACACCCGCGCCGCGCTGTTCCAGCCCGGCGTCGAGACCGAGATGCTCGCCCGCTTCTCCACCGTCGCCGGCGAGCAGGGCTCGCCCGACACCTGGCGCGACCCGCGCGGCTTCGCGCTGAAGTTCTACACGAGCGAGGGCAACTACGACCTCGTCGGCAACAACACCCCGGTGTTCTTCCTCCGCGACGGCATCAAGTTCCCCGACTTCATCCGCTCGCAGAAGCGCCTGCCCGGCACCCACCTGCGCGACCACGACATGCAGTGGGACTTCTGGACCCTCTCGCCCGAGTCGGCGCACCAGGTCACCTGGCTGATGGGCGACCGTGGCCTGCCGAGCTCGTGGCGGCACATGGACGGCTTCGGCTCGCACACCTACCAGTGGGTCAACGCCGCCGGCGAGCGCTTCTGGGTGAAGTACCACTTCAAGACGAACCAGGGCATCGAGATCCTCAGCCAGGAGCAGGCCGACCAGATCGCCGGCGAGGACGCGGACTTCCACATCCGCGACCTGTCCGCTGCGATCGACCGCGGCGACCACCCCTCGTGGACCCTCTCCGTCCAGGTCATGCCGTACGCCGACGCCGAGTCCTACCGGTTCAACCCGTTCGACCTCACCAAGGTCTGGCCGCACGCGGACTACCCGCTGATCGAGGTCGGCACGATGACCCTCGACCGCAACCCGGAGAACTACTTCGCGCAGATCGAGCAGGCGACCTTCGCCCCCTCGAACTTCGTGCCCGGGATCGAGGCCAGCCCCGACAAGATGCTGCTCGCGCGCATCTTCAGCTACGCCGACGCGCACCGCTACCGCGTGGGCACCAACCACGCGCAGCTGCCGGTCAACGCCGCGAAGTCGCCGGTGCACTCGTACTCGAAGGACGGCGCTATGCGCTTCGACTTCCAGCGCTCCGAGGTGCCCGTCTACGCGCCGAACACGATGGGCGGCGCGCACGCCGACCCCGCCCGCGCGGCGGAGGGCCCCGGCTGGGAGACCGACGGTGCTCTCACGCGGGCCGCGGCGACCCTGCACCCCGAGGACGACGACTTCGGCCAGGCCGGCACGCTCTACCGCGACGTCCTCGACGACGACGCCAAGGCGCGCCTTGTCGCGAACATCGCCGGCCACGTCTCCAAGGTGACCCGCCCGGAGCTGCGCCGGCGCGTGCTCCAGTACTGGGCGAACGTGGACAGCTCGCTGTCGCAGCGCGTCGCCGAGGCCCTCGAGCCCTCCGCCCCCGGTGCGGACGTCTCGCCGGAAGAGGTCGGCATCCACGCCTGACCCCTGGTGCGCGGTACCGGCTGATCCCGGTGCCGCGCACCTCCGCCCGGTCCCCCGGACCGAGCGCCCCCGAGCAGCGGGCGGCGCGGGCTGTCGCATGCGGCCCCGCGCCGTCCGCTTCCCCGTCCGAGGGAGTCATCCCTTCGAGCGCGGCCGCGTCATCCCGGGAAACCGAGGCGTCGCTGCCAGTCGGCGAGCACCTCCCCGCTGACGTCGAAGAGCTCGCTGCCCCGGTGCGGAGCATCGATCTCGGTGCTCGTCACGCGCACCCCGTTCGGCAGGATCTCCACGATCGCGGCTCCCGAGGCGGCGATCGACCGCTCGTGCTGCGGCCCGGCGAGGACGTCGGTCCGATTCGCGGAACCGGGAGCGACCACCACCGGAGCCGGGTGGGTCGTGTCGACGAAGGCGTGGTGCCAGTGCCCGGCGAGCACCGCCAGGAGCGTCGAACCCTCGACCGCCTCCCAGAAGTCGTGCGGATTCGCGAGTCCCATCCGCCGGTGCAGCGGGGTGACCGGCTCGATCGGCGGGTGGTGCAGCACCACGACCGTCGGCGTCTCCGGGTCCTCGGCCACTCGATTCCGCAGCCACGCCAGCGTCGGCTCGGCGAGGAGTCCCCAGGACGCTCCGCCCGGAACGGAGGAGTCGAGCACGAGGATCCGCACCCCGCGCACGACGACCTCTGTGTTCCAGGCCCCGTCGGAGCCGAAGCCCTCGCGGTCGTCGTGATTGCCGAGGGCGAGCACGAGCGCGGCATCCCGCTCGGCGCACCACTCCTCGAGCCTCGCGCGCAGAACCCGGTAGGACTCGGCATCGCCGTCATCGCTCAGGTCGCCGGACACCACGACGGCGTCGAGGTCGGCGACGGCGGAGTGGGCGGCGAGCACCGCGTCGAGTGCGGCGCGCGGATCGACGATGCGGTTGTACCGGGCAGCGGGGTCGGCGAGCAGGTGCGTGTCCGAGAGGTGAAGGATCCGCACGGCGCGGGGAGCGGACTCCTCGAGGATCGCGTCGGCCCGCGCTCCCGCCGCCTCGATCCGCTCCGCGTTCCGCTCGTCGGGCCCGTCGGCCCAGGCGATCGCCTCCTCCAGGGTCTTGCCGAAGCGGAGGTGCCGCGCGACCAGTCGCCGTCGGCGGAGGGCCGGCTCGACCCGCAGGTGCAGCGTCAGATCGAGGAGGCCGGCGACCTCACCCCAGCCGTCGTCCTCGAGCAGCAGGTAGTTGCCCTCGACCAGGACGACGGTCCGCTCGCCCACGAGGAGGGCGAGGGAGTCCGGCACCGGCTCCTCGATCGTGCGATCGAAGGAGGCGACCCGCACGGTGTCGCCCGGCTGCGCGGTCCGGAGACTCCGCAAGGCCCCGAGGAATCCGACGACATCGAAGGTGTCCGGCGCACCCATCCGCTCACGCCGGCCGAGTTCGCGCAGACGCTGCTGGGGCAGGTGGTACCCGTCGAGCGGGAGGACGAGCGCGCCGGGAAGGCGAGCACGCAGCCGCTCGGCGACCGTGGACTTGCCGGCGCCCGGCGATCCGGTCACTCCCACCAGGAGGAGACGCCGGTCCGACGCCGCCGTGTGGATCGCGGCGACCGCCTCCTCGAGGGAGGCGAGCAGGGGACGGGGCTGGTCGGGGAGAGACATGCGCCCATTGTGGCCAGCAGTGCCGGGGCAGAAGAGGCCCGACCGGGCGATCGGTGGAGAGCTCCGGCATCCGCGCCCTGGGGAGGACCCCCAGCGCGACACGCCCGGGATGAGCGGTTTCGGGGGCCCGGTTTGACAGTGCCGGGATCGGGCCGTAACTTATTCCAGGTCGCCACACAGGCCGCAGGGAAACGGAAGAACAGGGCTCCTCAGGGAGCACGGTTCGACGTCCCGGCCTCATTCGGCACCATCCACTCGGCAAGACAGTCCTTCGGGTCACGTCTGCCGCACGGATGTAAAGCCTTCGCAGGATCCCTCGGGTCCAGCAACTTCGCCGCCCGGCGACGGACTCAGGTCCGGAACCGAGCAACGTCGGAGCGCCTACGAGCGCAACGACATCGCGAAGAAGCCGGATTTGACACGGCCTGCGGATGTGCTAAGTTAGTCAAGTTGCCACGGCGGCTGAGAGAACAACTTCTCCAGCTTAGCGAAGTCTTCCGACTAAGGCAACATCTTCGATCACTTCCGTTGTGAAGCACCTCTTCTGGTGTGGAGGCGGGATGTGTCCGATTCTTGAGAACTCAACAGCGTGCACTATGTTCAATGCCAAATTTATAACCCCGTCCGGGTCTTGTGATCCG
>NZ_SLVD01000007.1:0-295417 GCF_004345345.1 Rathayibacter sp. PhB179
GACAACGCCCTCCGAACCCTCGCGACCCTCGGCTACGACGTCACCCTCACCCCCAGAACCGCGTGAAAGGTCACCATCCCTTTCCAAGTAGATCCGCCGTGGCACGGGCGGGGGCACGGGGCCAGCGCGCTGGCGGGCGTGGGTCTCGATACGCCGCTGCGCGGCTACTCGACCAGCATGGGGGTGCCGCTGCGCGGCTACTCGACCAGCATGGGGTGCCGCTGCGCGGCTACTCGATCAGCATGAGGGTGCCACTGCGCGGCACTTCGACCAGCAGGGGGGTGCCGCTGCGGGGTCGGCGGCGCGCCCGCGGTCAGGCCTCCGCGGCGCGGAGGGCGAGCTTCGCGTAGAGGTCCTCGAGGAGGAGGCGGGTGTCGACGTGGGTGTAGACGCGCAAGTCCGGGCCGACGCCGACGCGGGGGCCGTACTGGCCGTCGGGGGTGATCGAGGGGCGGGGGACGCGCGCCGTGCGGCTGGAGGAGGCGTCGGGCTCGAAGGCGGAGAGCAGGGCGGTCGCGAGGACGAGCGGGCTGTCGCCGAGGGCGTAGGTCTCGCCGAAGCTGAGGCCGTGCGCGGCGCCCATCCGGAAGACGCCGTCGAGGGCGTCGAAGAGGTGCCGGCCGAGCTCGCCGGCGGTGCGCATCCGCACGCGCAGCTCGGCGACGGAGGCGAGCGGCTGCCGGTACGCGTCGCGCGGGAACTGCTCGATCGGCAGCGCGGACGCGAACACCTCCGCGGCGGCGGGCACGTCGATCAGCAGGTTGTACTCGATCGGCATCGCGCCGGGCGGAGGGACGGCCAGGCCCGGGTGCTCCGGCCCGCCGATCCAGACCAGCGTCATCCGCGACGCGATCGACGGCTCGAGGCGCAGGGCCGCCGCCACCTCCGTCAGCCCGGCACCCGCGCAGAGGTACAGCGGCCGCGGGTCGTCCCGCAGCGCCTCCGCCACGATCGCGCGCGCCGCCTCCGACACATCAGCCCCGTCAGCGGTGTTGGACCCCGCCACCACCGGCACGTCCGGGCGCCCGCAGAGCGCGAGCACCTTCCGTGCCGCCGCGGCCGCGTTGTCCGCCGTCCGGTCGGAGGGATCGAACGGATCCCCTGGCCGCAGCCGCGAGCCGACGATCAGCGCCAGCTCGACCGACGGCGACAGCGCGTGCTGCGCGAGCTGCACCAGCCCGTCCGGATCGCCGGAGTAGTCGTTGTCCGAGATCACCCGCACCCGCGGCGGCACCCCGCCCGCGTCCCCGCTCGCACCCGCGCAAGCGTCCCCGCCCGCGCCAGCACCCGCGCCCCCGCTCACGACACGACCTTCGTCAGCCGCACGGCCATGAACTGCCGCGCCGGCAGCTCCACCCGGAACGACCCCGAGAACACCCCGGGCACCCGCGAGACGGTCATCCCCCAGGTGTCGATCACGTCGACGATCCAGGAGTCGGAGGGGTCGCGCACGATCTGCCGGAACCGCGGCCGGTTGAAGCCGAAGTACACCAGCTGCACGCCGCCGCCCCCGCCCCAGGGCGCGTCCCAGTCCGAGGGCAGCGGGTCGATCCGCCCGTCCGGCATCTCGGCGGTGATCCGCCGCAGGAACGCGATGCGCGCCGGACTGTCGCCGACGAGCTCGCCGCCCTTCGACCACCAGAGCTCCTCGCGGTCGTTGAGGTACGTCTCGCCGTGGCCGACGTAGCCGCCGCGGACCGCTCCCTCCCAGAACCGCCGGACCATCTCCTCGCCGGTGATGTTGCCCCAGCCCTGGTCGATGTCGCCCTCGTAGGCGCACTCGTCGATCACGACGGGCTTGCCCCACTGCTCGCGCCAGGCGTCGGTGTTCTCGGCGGTGCGGTACACGTCGATCCGCTGCACGCTCGCGTGGGTGATCCACGCCCGGGAGTAGTCGTAGAAGCCGAAGCAGTTGTGGATGGAGAGCAGGTGGCCCGCCGGGTCCTCGGCGACGACGAGCGCGGCGAGGCGCTCCCAGTCGTCGACCGTCTTCGACCAGAGCAGGTCGTACTCGTTGGCGAGCGACCACCAGACGTTCGGCGAGGCGGCCAGGCGCCGGACCACGTATCGGGTGACGAGGTCGTCGGCCGCGCGGCCCATGTCCGAGAAGCCCCAGCGGTCGTAGGCGTGGAAGAGGATCACGTCGGCCTGGATGCCGAGCCCGTCGAGATCCGCGACCCGCTCCTCCAGCCGGCGGAAGAACGCGGGCACGGGCCGGTCGAAGTCCCAGCCGTCGCCATCGGGCTCGAACGGGTACAGCTCCGGCTCGTTCGTGTTGTACAGGTACGCCTTCGGGAAGACGCAGTGCCGCACCTTGCTGAACGGCGCGTCCGCGAGCGTCGCGAGGGTCGCCTCCTGCAGCGCCTCGCTCTGGTGCGTCCAGGCGTACGCGGTCGTGCCGAGCGGCAGGTGCCGGGTGCCGTCCTCGTGCGCGAAGTGGAAGGTGTCGGCGACCCGCACCGGCCCGTGCGCGCCGGGCAGGGCGGCCTCCACGGTCACGGAGGCGGTGAGCCCGTCGAGCGAGCGCGCGGTGGACGCGGTGGACACGGTCCAGACGCCGGCGGCAGGAGGCAGGAACCGCACCCGGTACACCCCGTCGCCGTCGTAGAAGCCGCCGGCCCGCACCGTCTCGTCGCCGAGCGAGAACTCCGCCGAGAACTCGACGTCCACGAACGGATTGCCGTGCGCCGGCCCGTCGACGACGACCTCGGCCGGCGCCCACACGGTGCCGGAAGCGACCGGGCGCACCACGGCCGACGCGACAGCCACGTCCTCGCCCTCGTAATCCGCGCGCGGCAGCACGGCCACCCGCTCCGGCCGCGGCGCCGCGACTCCGGAGTCGTCGACCGCGTCGAGCGCCGCCCAGAACGAGGCCTCGCGCTCGGGGTCCGCCTTCAGCAGCGGATCCATCCCCACGACGAGTCCGACGGGGGCGGAGCGCAGCTGCACCAGCAGCGGCGAGTTGACGACACCCGGGACGAAGCGGCGCACGACGTCGCCCGCCTCCCCGTGGTCGAGGACGGCGGCCAGGGTCGATTCGCGGGAGAAGCCCACGGTCACACCTCCACGGTGGTCAGGGTCTGCACGGTGCGCCGGAACTCGGCCTGCATGTCGAGGGAGTCGCGCTGGAGGAGCCACTGCACCTGCAGCCCGTCCATGGTCGCGATGACGCGGATCGCGGCGCTGCGCGGATCCACGCCCGGCACCAGCTGCCCGCGGGTCAGCATGTCGCCGAACGCGCCGGTGAACAGGTCGACGATGAAGCGGTAGCGGTTCGCGAAGTACTCGTGCGCCGGGTGGTCGGCGTGGGTCGCCTCCGCCGAGAGCACGCACTGCAGCTCGACGAGGCCGGGGATCTCGGTGTTGTAGGCGACCAGGTCGATCAGCGCGCGGACCGTGTCGATGCCGGGCACGGCGTCGCCGCTGGGCACCCGGACGATCGAGTGGTCGTCGCGGAGGGTGAGCACCGCCGAGAGCAGCTCCCACTTGTTGGCGAAGTGGTGCAGCACGCCGGCCTGGCTGAGCCCGACCTTCTCGGCGATCTCGCGCAGCGACGCGGCGTGGTAGCCGCTCGCGGAGAAGACCTCCAGGCCCGCGGCCACGATCTCGGCACGCCGGGCGGCGGTCTTGGCGTACTGCCCGCGCGGTCGCCGCGGGGGAGAGGTGGGGAGTGCCATGAAGTGCCTCCAGGCGCATCGTTGCGAGGGGGCACGGAGCCTCCGGTGCGAGAAACCTAGCCGCTAGAGGTTTCCGAGTCAAAAACCTGGCGCCGAGTCGGTTTTCGGAAAGCTCCCCGTCAGCGCCCAGTTCCAAGCGCCTCGCGAGACGTGAACGGTCACGAGAATCACGAAAACCTAACGGGCCGAAGTTTTTCTTCCCAAAACCTAGGGGTCGTCTGTTTTTCGTGTTAGCTTCCTCGGCACCGGTTCATGGGAGAACCGGGAGAACCTGGAGACCGAAGATGTTCCGATGGAAGAGGCTGGCGGCCGCTGCGATCGCCGTCACCACGATGGTCGGCCTGACCAGCTGCGCGGCCGACTCCGGCGGAGGCGCTTCCGGCGGCTCGAGCGAGACGCTCACGCTGGGTGCGATCCAGACCCTGTCGACGTTCGCCGCGGCGGACTCGTACTGGGCCAACGAGTCGCCGTACATGCAGGCCGTCTACGACAGCGTGCTGCGGGCCGAGCCCGACGGCACCATCACCGAGGGCCTCGCCTCGGAGTGGACCTACAACGAGGACAACACGGTCCTCACCCTGAAGATCCGCGACGGCGTGACCTTCTCCGACGGATCGACGCTCGACGCCGACGCCGTCGCGCAGAACCTGATCCGCTTCCGCGACGGCAACTCGCCGGACACGAACAAGATGGCCGACCTCGCCGACGCGGTCGCGACCGACGCCTCGACCGTCACGGTGACCCTCAAGCAGGCCAACCCGACGTTCCTCTTCTACCTGACCCAGAACGCCGGCCTCGTCGAGGCGCCCTCCGCCTTCGAGTCCGCCGACATCCAGACCGTCCCGGTCGGCTCCGGCCCCTACGAGCTCGACGCGGCCAAGACCGTCATCGGCACCTCCTACGCCTTCACCAAGCGCGACGGCTACTGGGACGAGGACTCGGTCCACTACGACAACCTGAACATCAACGTCTACAGCGACTCCACCGCTCTGGTGAACGCGATCAAGGGCGGTCAGGTCAACGCGGCCAACACGGTCGACAACAACGACCTCAAGGAGATCGAGGCGTCGGGCTTCACCGTCAACCCCTTCGAGCTCAACTGGACCGGTCTGCTGCTGCTCGACCGCGACGGCACCATCGCGCCGGCCCTGAAGGACGTCCGCGTCCGCCAGGCCATCAACTACGCGTTCGACAAGGAGTCGCTGCTGAAGGCCATCGGCCAGGGCTACGGCACCCCGACCACGCAGATCTTCCCGACCTCCTCCGAGGGCTACGACGAGTCGCTCGACGACGACTACCCCTACGACCCCGAGAAGGCCAAGGAGCTGCTCGCCGAGGCCGGCTACCCGGACGGCTTCGAGCTGAACATGCCCTCGAGCTCGCTCATCGGCTCCTCGACCTTCACGCTGATCCAGCAGCAGCTCTCCGAGGTCGGCATCACCGTCACCTACACCGACGCCGGCAACAACTTCATCGCCGACGTCCTCGCCCCGAAGTACGCCGCGACCTGGCTCACGCTGCAGCAGGACCCCGACTGGGCCCTGATCAACTTCGAGCTCAGCCCCAACGCGATCTTCAACCCCTTCAAGAACGCCGACCCCGAGCTCGAGACGCTGATCGAGGCCGTCCGCACCGCGGACGAGTCCGGCTACGCCGCCGCCGTCCAGGCCGTCAACGCCTACACGGTCGAGAACGCCTGGTTCGCTCCCTGGTACCGCCAGCAGTCGAGCTTCGTGACCGACGCGAACACCAAGGTCGAGACCCAGACGGGCAACGCCTACCCGTACCTCTGGAACATCACCCCGGCCTGATCCGGATCGGCGGGCGGGTCGGCTCCGGTCGACCCGCCCGCTCCCTCTCTTCGCGCCGCCCGATCCGCTGATCAGGCCCGCGCCCTCCTCCGTTCGAAGGACCACTGATGACCAGGTTCATCCTGCGACGCGTCGTCTCGGGGATCATCCTCGTGGTGCTGATCTCCGTCGTCGCCTACGCACTCCTCTATCTCGGCGGCGGCGACATCGCCCGCCGCATCCTCGGGCAGAACGCGACGCCGGAGGCGGTCGCCCAGCGCGCCGCGCAGCTCGGCCTCGACCAGCCGATCTGGTCGCAGTACCTCGGCTGGCTCGGCCACGCCGTGACCGGCGACCTCGGCAGCTCCTGGTTCACCGGGCAGGCGGTCACCACCGCCATCTCCACCCGCGTCACCGTCACGCTCTCCCTGGTCATCGGCGCCACGATCATCTCCGCGATCGTCGCGGTCGTGCTCGGCGTCTGGGCCGCGGTCCGCCGCGGCTGGGCCGACAAGCTCGTGCAGCTGGTGTCGATCCTCGGCTTCGCGATCCCCGGCTTCCTGATCGCGCTGGGCCTCGTCACCGTCTTCGCGATCAACCTCCGCTGGTTCAAGCCCACCGGCTACGTCAACCTCACCGACTCGTTCTCGGGCTGGATCGCCACGGTCACCCTGCCGATCATCGCCCTCGCGATCGGCGGCATCGCCGGTGTCGCCCAGCAGGTCCGCGGCTCCGTCATCGACGCGCTCCGCCAGGACTACGTGCGGACCCTGCGCTCGCGCGGCCTGCCCGCCAACCGGATCGTCTTCCAGCACGTGCTGCGGAACGCCGGCGGCCCCGCGCTCGCCGTCCTCGCCGTGCAGTTCATCGGCCTCCTCGGCGGCGCCGTCATCGTCGAGCAGATCTTCGCGATCCCCGGTCTCGGCCAGGTCGCGGTCACCGCGACCACCCAGGGCGACATCCCGCTGGTGATGGGCCTCGTGCTGATCACCGCGATCATCGTCGTCATCGTCAACCTGCTCATCGACCTGCTCCAGGGCTGGCTCAACCCGAAGGTGCGACTCTCATGACCGCCACGACTCCGCTGCCCGCCAGCACCCCGTCGGTCGGAGTGGAGGAGCGCGCCGCCCGCACGCACCTCTTCCGCCGCCTGCTGCACAACCCGGTCGGGCTCGTCTCGCTCGTCTTCCTCGCGATCGTCGTCCTCTCCGGGATCTTCGCGCCGCTGCTCGCCCCGGCCGACCCGAACCGCGCCTCGCTGCAGGACGTGCTCGCCGAGCCCGGCGCCGCGCACCTGCTCGGCGCCGACAGCGCCGGCCGCGACGTCCTCTCGCGACTGCTCTTCGGCACCCAGTTCAGCCTCGCCGGCGCCCTGGTCGCGCTCGCGGTCGCCGTCGTGATCGGCGTCACCAGCGGACTGCTGGCCGGCTACTTCGGCGGCTGGTTCGACTCCGTCTCGGCCTGGACCTCCGGCCTCGTGATGGCGCTGCCCGGCTTCGTCGTCCTGCTGGCGGCCCGCGCCGTCATCGGCCCGTCGATGTGGCTCTCGATGGCCATCTTCGGCGTCCTGCTCTCGCCGGCGTTCCACCGCCTGGTCTACGCCTCCGTCACCGCGGTGCGCGGCGAGCTCTTCGTCGACGCGGCCCGGGTGTCCGGCCTCAGCAACGGCCGCATCATCGCCCGGCACATCCTCACCGTCGTCCGCGCTCCCGTCATCATCCAGGCCTCGCTGGTCGCCGGCATCGCGATCGCGATCCAGGCGGGACTCGAGTTCCTCGGCCTCGGCGACCTGTCGATCCCCACCTGGGGCTCGATGCTCAACGACGGCTTCTCCAACGTCTTCAACGCCCCGATCCTGATGCTCTGGCCGAGCCTCGCGATCGCGCTCACCTCCATCGCGCTGACCCTGCTGGGCAACGCGATGCGCGACGAGCTCGAGCGCAGCGCCTCCGGAGCCAAGCGCTCGAAGAAGCGCAAGTCGGCCTCGGCGCCCGCGACGGTGCCGACCAGCCTGTCCACCATCGGCATCCAGACGATGCTCGACGAGGACGCCGCGGCGCCCAAGACCGTCGTCCACGAGGAGGAGGCCGGCGCCAAGAGCTCAGAAGAGATCCTCCGCGTCACGAACCTCTCGGTCGGCTACGGCCAGAACGACGGCTCGGTGAAGACGGTCGTGCACGACGTCTCGCTCGCGGTCCGCCGCGGCGAGATCCACGGCCTGATCGGTGAGTCCGGCTCCGGCAAGACGCAGACCGCCTGGTCGGTGCTGCGCCTGCTGCCCGAGGGCGGCCGGATCACCGGCGGCTCGATCGTCTTCGACGGCAAGGACCTCGCGCACCTGTCGGAGAAGGAGATGACCAAGCTCCGCGGCAAGCGCATCGCGTACATCCCGCAGGAGCCGATGTCGAACCTCGACCCGTCCTTCACCATCGGCACGCAGCTCGTGCAGCCGATGCGGATCTGCCTCGGCCTCTCGAAGGCGGCGGCGAAGGAGCGGGCGCTCGGCCTGCTCGCCCGGGTCGGCATCCCCAACCCGCAGCGCACCTTCGACGCCTACCCGCACGAGGTCTCCGGCGGCATGGCGCAGCGCGTGCTGATCGCCGGCGCCGTCTCCTGCGACCCCGACCTGCTGATCGCCGACGAGCCGACCACCGCGCTCGACGTCACGGTGCAGGCCGAGGTGCTCGACCTGCTCCGCGAGCTGCAGTCGGAGCTGAACATGGGCATGATCCTCGTCACGCACAACTTCGGCGTCGTCGCCGACCTGTGCGACCGCGTCTCGGTCATGCGCGACGGCCGGATCGTCGAGACCGGGCCCGTGCGCTCGATCTTCGCCGACCCCCGTCACCCCTACACCCGCGCCCTGTTCGACGCGATCCTCGAGGAGGGGCCCGCCCGCGGACCGCTCGTCGCCACCACCGCCGTGAAGGAGTCGAGCCGATGAGCGCCGCACCCGCCGCACCGTCCGAGCTGCTGCTGGACGTCAAGGACGTCGTCGTCGAGTACCCGGGCAAGGGCTTCCGCGCGAAGCCGTTCCAGGCGCTGAAGGGCGTCTCGCTCGACATCCGCCCCGGCGAGACCGTCGGCCTGGTCGGCGAGTCCGGCTCGGGCAAGACCACGCTCGGCCGCGCGGTGCTGGGGCTCGCCCCGGTCACCGGCGGCGAGATCCTCTACAACGGGCGCGACATCGCGCACCTCGACCGACGTCAGCGCCGCGGGCTCTCCTCCGAGATCCAGGTCGTCTTCCAGGACCCGTACACCTCGCTCAACCCGTCGCTGACGATCGAGCAGATCCTGGTCGAGCCGCTCACCGTGCGGAAGGTCGACGCCAAGGTCGCCTCGAAGCGGGTGCGCGAGCTGCTCGACCAGGTGGGGCTGCCGCAGTCCGCGGCCGATCGCCTGCCGCGCGAGTTCTCCGGCGGTCAGCGCCAGCGGATCGCGATCGCCCGGGCGCTCGCCCTCGAGCCGCGGCTGATCGTCTGCGACGAGCCCGTCTCGGCGCTGGACCTCTCCACCCAGGCGCGCGTCCTCGACCTCTTCACCGAGATCCAGGAGCGCACCGGAGTCGCGTACCTCTTCGTCTCGCACGACCTCGCCGTCGTGCGGCACCTCTCGCACCGCGTCGCCGTGATGTACCACGGCGAGATCGTGGAGTGGGGCGACGGCGACCAGGTCACCTCCCGCCCGGAGCACGCCTACACCCAGCGCCTCTTCCTGGCGGCCCCCGTCGCCGACCCGGTCCGCCAGGCCACCCGCCGCGAGGAGCGCCGCGCCTTCGTGGCCGCCCACCCCTGACGCCCGCCGCCCCCCGGACGCGCGCGCGTCCCTCCCCCTCTCCGCGAGATGCCACTTATGAGCGCGACACGCCGCGCGATCGCGTCATAAGTGGCATCTCGCGGAGGGGGGTCGGGCGGGGTGCACCGTCAGAAACCCACTACTGCTAGGTTTTGAGGGACGACGACGTCGCCTCCCGAGAGAGAAAGAGTCACCGTGACCGACACCTCCACTGCTCCCCGCATCCCGGCCGAGGGACCTGACGCCGACGCCCTGCTCACCGAGCTGATCGGGCGCCTCGACCTCGAGGAGAAGGTGCAGCTGCTCACCGGCCGCGACTTCTGGACCACCTGGCCGATCGAGAGGATCGGCCTGCGCCGCATGCTCGTCTCCGACGGCCCGTCGGGTGTCCGCGGCGAGGTCTGGGACGAGCGCTCGCCCTCGCTCAACCTGCCCTCCGCCACCGCGCTGTCCTCCTCCTGGGACCGCTCGATCGCCCGCCGCTACGGCGCCGCCGCCGCGGTCGAGGCGCGCCGCAAGGACGTCGACGTCGTCCTCGGCCCGACCATCAACCTGCACCGCTCCCCGCTCGGCGGCCGCCACTTCGAGGGCTTCAGCGAGGACCCGGTGCTCACCGCCGACCTCGCCGCCGCCTACGTGGCCGGCGTGCAGGAGAACGGCGTCGGCGCCACTCCCAAGCACTACATCGCCAACGACTCCGAGACCGACCGCTTCACCGTCGACGTCCGGGTCGGCGACCGCGCGCTCCGCGAGCTCTACCTGCTCGCCTTCGAGCGCGCGATCGTCGAGACCCGCGCCTGGCTCGTGATGAGCTCCTACAACTCGATCAACGGCACCACCGCCACCGAGAGCGACCTGCTGGAGACCCCGCTGAACAGCGAGTGGGGCTTCGACGGCGTCGTCATCAGCGACTGGACCGCGGTCCGCACCGTCGACAGCGCCCGCGCGGCGCAGGACCTCGTGATGCCCGGCCCCGACGGCCCATGGGGCGCCGCGCTGGTCGCCGCCGTCCGCGACGGCTCGATCGAGGAGTCCGTCGTCGACCGCAAGGTCCGCCGCATCCTCCGCCTCGCCGCCCGCGTCGGCGCGCTGGAGGGCTTCGAGCCCGCCGTCGCCGAGCCGGTCCTCGTCGAGGACGGCCGCGCCTTCGCTCGCGAGGCCGCCGCAGCCGGCAGCGTCCTGCTGCGCAACGAGGGCGAGCTGCCCTGGGACGCCTCGGCGCTCACCTCCGTCGCCGTCATCGGCCACAACGCCCGCGAGGCGCGCACCCAGGGCGGCGGATCCGCGACGGTCCTGCCCGAGAAGGTCGTCACTCCGCTCGACGGCGTCCGCGCCGCCCTGCCGCAGGCCCGCGTCGACTACGCCCTCGGCGCGGTGGTGCAGGACGGCGTCGCCCCGCTCGTCCTCGAGACGATCACCAACCCGGTCACCGGCGAGCCCGGCCAGCGCGTCCGCTTCCTCGCCGAGGACGGCGCGGAGCTGTTCGTCGAGGACCGCCGCGCCACCTCGCTGGTCTGGTTCGGCGGCACCGCCCCGATCGCCGCGTCGGCCCGCGTCGAGTTCTCGACGATCCTCACCCCCGCCGCCGACGCGACCGTCCGCCTGGGCTTCGCCGTCGCCGGCACCGCCCGCGTCTACGTCGACGGCGCGCTCTTCCTCGAGGAGACCCTCGCCGCCGTCGGCTCCGACCTCGGCGCCGCGCTGCTCGCCCCGCCGTCGGTCTCCGCGCCGCTGACCGTCACCGCCGGCACCCCCGTCGACATCCGGATCGAGTACGACATCGTGCATGCCGAGGGCGACCTCGAGGGCGCGCTCGGCTTCACCTACGGCCTCGAGCCCGACGCCACCCCCGCCGACGAGCTGATCGCGGAGGCGGTGGCGCTCGCCCGCGACGCCGACGTCGCCCTCGTGGTCGTCGGCACCAACTCCGCGGTCGAGTCCGAGGGCTACGACCGCAGCTCGCTCGACCTGCCCGGCCAGCAGGACGCGCTCGTGCGCGCCGTGGCCGCGGTCAACCCGCGCACCGTCGTGGTCGTGAACGCCGGCGCCCCCGTGCTGCTGCCGTGGCGCGACGAGGTGGCGGCCGTGCTGGTCGGCTACTTCGGCGGGCAGGAGATGGGCGACGCGGTCGCCGACGTCCTGCTCGGCCGCGTCGAGCCCGGCGGACGCCTGCCCACCACCTGGCCGGTCGCGATCGAGGACGTCCCCGTCCTCTCCACGCTGCCGACCGACGGCGAGCTGCACTACGACGAGGGCATCCACATCGGCTACCGCGCCTGGCTGCGCAGCGAGGTCGAGCCGGCCTACGTCTTCGGCCACGGCCTCGGCTACACCTCGTTCGAGCTCGTCTCGGTCTCGACCCCCGAGCCCGTGCGCGGCGGCGAGGACGTCGCGCTCCTCGTCGACGTCGTGAACACCGGCGAGCGCGCCGGCAAGGTCGTGCTGCAGGCCTACGCCGAGCGCCGCGACTCCGCCGTCGAGCGCCCGGTGCGCTGGCTGGTCGGCTTCGAGAGCGCGACGCTGGAGGCGGGTGCGAGCGCGCAGATCGCCGTGACCGTGCCGACCCGCCTGCTCGCCACCTGGAACGACGGCTGGGAGTACGAGGCCGGAGCGTTCACGATCCGCCTCGGCACCTCGCTCGAGGACGTCCCGCTGGTGACCGAGCTGGAGCTGCGCGCATGAGCGGCGGCGTCGTGCCGGGCGGAGTCGCGCAGGGCGGGGTCGGCGCCCCGTTCCCGAACCCGCTGATCCCCGGCTTCAACCCCGACCCCAGCGTCGTCCGCGCCGACGGCGTCTACTACCTGGTCACCTCGACGTTCGAGTACCTGCCCGGCATCCCCGTCTACCGCAGCACCGACTTCGAGACCTGGGAGCGCGTCGGCAACGTCGCGACCCGCGCCGAGCAGATCGGTGTGGAGGAGGTGCCCACCGGCCTCGGCGTCTGGGCGCCGACGATCCGGCACCACGACGGCCTCTTCCACGTGATCGTCTCGGTCCCCGCGGGAGTCGGCACCGTCGTCTTCACCGCGGCGGACCCGGCCGGCGAGTGGAGCGACGGCACCGTCCTGACCGACGCCGACGGCGGCCCGCTGCAGGGCATCGACCCGGACCTCGCCTGGGACGAGGACGGCACCGCGTACGTCACCTACTCCGGCCTGATCCTGAGCGGCGAGGAGGCCGGCGCGCACCTCGGCATCCAGCAGGTGCGGGTCGACCTCGCGGCCGGTCGCATCCTGGAGGAGCCGCGCTCGCTGTGGTCGGGCACCGGCGGCGGCTTCCCGGAGGCGCCGCACCTCTACCGGCGCTCGGTCGACGGCCGGGACGTCTGGTACCTCCTCATCGCCGAGGGCGGCACGGAGCGCGGCCACGGCGTCTCGATCGCCCGGAGCGACGCGCCGACCGGCCCGTTCGAGACCGCGCCCGGCAACCCGTTCCTCACCGCCCGCGGCACCACCCGACCGGTGCAGAACACCGGCCACGGCGACCTGGTCGAGGGCCCCGACGGCTCGACGCTGATCGTGCTGCTCGGCGTCCGCCCGCGCGGAGCGACCCGCGCCTTCTCGGCGCTCGGCCGCGAGACCTTCGTCACCCGCGTCAGCTGGGAGGACGGCTGGCCGGTCGCCGAGCCCGTCGCGCTCGCGCCGCGCGGTCCGCTGCGCGACGACGTCGACTTCTCCGGGCCGCTCGACGCGGGCTGGATCGGTGTCCGCCGCCTCCCGACCGCGCTCGCGAGCGTCGAGGGCGGCCGGCTGTCGCTGCCGGGGGAGGGGCGCACCCTGCGCCACCCGCAGCCCACGTTCATCGGCCGCCGCCAGCTCACCCAGACGATGCAGGCCTCGGTCGTCGCCGACGTGTCGGCCGGCGTCGGCGGGCTCGCCGTCCGCTACGACGAGACGACCTTCGCGTCGGTCGAGGCGGAGTCGACCGGCTCCGGCACGCGGGTCACCGCCCGCGCCGTGATCCCCTCCTTCGAGCAGGAGTGGACCGCCGAGCTTCCCGAGGGCCCGGTGACGCTGATGCTGGAGTCCGAGCGCGACGCCGGCGTCGGCTTCGGCCCCGGCCAGATGACGAGCGACTTCCTCGTCCTCCGCGCGGAGGCCGGCGGCGTCTCCCGCACCCTCGCCCGGATCGACGGCCGCTCCTTCACCGCGGAGACCGCCACCTCCTTCACCGGCCGCGTCCTCGGCCTCTACGCCACCACCGGCACGCCGTCGTTCACCGCCTACCGCTACGCCGGCACCGACGACTGACCCGCGGGTCTCGATACGCCGCTCCGCGGCTACTCGACCAGCATGAAGCGGAGCGGCCCGCGCCTCATGTCGATCGAGTAGCCCTCGCAGCGGGCGTCTCGAGGTCCACCGCCCGCTCCCGGGTTGTACCACGTCTGCGTCCAGCCGCAACCACCTGAACTCCCAGGCGGCTCGCCTCTACCGTCGAGGGAGGCGACCGCAGCAGCGGCCTGCCGCACACCGAGTGAGACATCAAGGAGCACTACCGTGTCGCAGATCATCGAGACCGTCGACGTCAACGTCCCCGTGTCCGTCGCGTACAACCAGTGGACGCAGTTCGAGGAGTTCCCCAAGTTCCTCGACGAGGTCGAGTCCATCCAGCAGGTCACCGACGTCCTCACCGTCTGGAAGGTGAAGGTCGGCCCCGTCGAGCGCGAGTTCGAGGCCAACATCACCGAGCAGCACCCCGACGAGCGCGTCGCCTGGAACAGCACCGGCGGCGAGACCGACCACGCCGGCGTCGTCACCTTCCACAAGCTCTCGGACACCGAGACCCGCGTCACCGTGCAGCTCGACTGGGAGCCCGCGGGCTTCCTCGAGACCGTCGGCTCGCTCGTCGGCGCCGGCAGCCACGCGGTCAAGAAGGACCTCAAGAACTTCAAGGAGTACATCGAGTCCAAGGGCTCCCCGGACGGCGCCTGGCGCGGCGACGTCGAGGCCTGAGCCCGATGTCGGACGACAGCACCCCGGACACCGGCACTCCTGAGGACGGCGGCCTCGGCACCGAGGGCACCATCCCCGACTCCGAGGACGGGATCGCCCTGGGCGTCTCGGGCGACTCGCACTTCAACCCCGAGGAGGACGCCCCGAGCGACTCCGAGGGCGAGGCGGACGAGAAGTAGCAGAACGATGTGAAGGGCCGGAGGCGGTGACGCCCCCGGCCCTTCGTCGTCTCAGCGCCAGGCCCGTGCGTACTGCGGCGGCACCAGCCCGAGCGGAGCCCCCAGCTCGCGCGCCATCCGCGACGGCGCGTGCGGGTCGCGCAGCAGCTCGCGCGCCAGCAGCACCACGTCCGCGTCGCCGCCGGCCACCACGCCCTCGGCCTGCTCCGCCGTCGTGATCAGCCCGACCGCCCCGACGGGAGCGCCGGTCGCCCGGCCCACCTCGCGAGCGAACGGCACCTGGTAGAGCGGCGCCACCGGGATGTCGGTGCCCTTCACGAGCCCGCCGGTCGAGACGTCGAAGAGGTCGACGCCCTCGTCGCGCGCCCACTCCGAGACCCGGATCGTCTCCTCGAGCGTCCAGCCGCCCTCGGCCCAGTCGGTGGCGGAGAAGCGCACCAGCAGCGGCAGCTCGCCGATCTCGGCCCGCACCGCGCGGACGACCTCGAGCAGGAGCCGCGCGCGGTTCTCCAGCGATCCGCCGTAGGCGTCCTCGCGGTGGTTCGAGAGCGGCGAGAGGAACTGGTGCAGCAGGTAGCCGTGCGCCGCGTGCAGCTCGATCACGTCGAAGCCCGCGTCCACGGCACGGCGGGCGGAGGCGCGGAACGCCTCGACGAGGCCCGGGAGCTCCTCGACGTCGAGCGCCCGCGGCACCGCGTAGCCCTCGAACGCGACGGCCGAGGGGGCGACCGTCTCCCAGCCGCCCTCGTCGACGGGGACGGAGCCGCGCCCGCTCCATTCGCGGTAGGTCGACGCCTTGCGGCCCGCGTGCGCGAGCTGGATGCCGGCGAGGGCGCCCTGGCCGTGCACGAAGTCGACGATCGGCGCCCAGGCCGCCTGCTGCTCGTCGTTCCAGAGCCCGGTGTCCCAGGGGCTGATCCGCCCCTCGGGGACGACGCCGGTCGCCTCGACGATCACGACCCCCGCCCCGCCGCGCGCGAGCGAGCCGAGGTGCACGAGGTGCCACGGAGTCGGCACGCCGTCCTGCGCCTCCACCGAGTACTGGCACATCGGCGCGGCCCAGACGCGGTTGCGCGCCGTGCGGGAGCGGAGGGTCAGCGGCTGGAAGAGGGCGGGGGAGTCGGTGGTGGTGCGAGGTGCGTCGGTCATCTCAGGGCCAACCGACGGAGCGGCCCGGGTATGCCCGCTGTCGCGCGGCGCGCGTCCCCCTGACGCGACGCCGACGATCCGCCGACGCCCGGCGCGGCCCTCCGAGGGACGCGCCGCGCCGTCGCTCAGCGCGGCCAGGTCGACCCGGGCGCCTCCTGCCAGACCGAGCTCGGCGGCGCGAGCGACTCCAGCTCCTCGAACAGCGCGTCGGGGATGTCGAGCGCGTCGTCCGCGACGAACGCGTCGTAGTGCTCCGCGCTCGTCGCGCCGACCACCGTCGTCGTCACCCGCGGGTCCCGGGTCGAGAACTGCAGCGCGGCGGCGGCGAGCGGCACGCCCGCCCGCTCGCAGGCCTCGCCCATCGCGGCGACCGCGTCGACGATCTCCTGCGGCGCCGGCGCGTACGCGTAGCTGCGGACCGGCTCGGGCCAGCGCGCGAGCGCCCCGCCGCCGTAGACGGCCGCGTTGACCACGACGACGCCGCGCGCGACGGAGGCGTCGATCAGCTCCTCGGAGGAGCGGTCGACCAGCGTGAACCGGTTGTGCGTGATCACCGCGTCGAAGAGCCCGGTGTCGACGTAGTGCCGCAGCATCGGCGCCGGCCCGCCCGAGATGCCGATGGAGAGCGCGACGCCCGCCTCCTTCACCGCGACGAGCGCGCGCACCGGGCCGTCCTCGGCGAAGGCCTCGTCGTAGGAGATCCGCTCCGGGTCGTGCAGGTAGAGCAGCGGCAGCACGTCCATGCCCAGGCGCTCGCGGCTCTCGTCGAGGCTGCGGCGCATCCGCTCGGCCGAGTAGCTGCCGGTCTCCGGGTCGCGGTCGAGCTTCGTGACGACGGTGATCCCCTCCGGGACCCCGCCGCGCGCCCGCAGCGCCTCGCCGATCAGGCGCTCGCTGTGTCCGAGCGCGTACTCGTTGGAGGTGTCGATCACCGAGACGGCGCGGTCGGCGCCGGAGTCGAGCACGCGCTCGAGCGCGGGCACCGTGTCGAGCGAGCCGACGCGGTCGGGGTTCCAGGAGGTGCCAAGGGTGAGCCGGGTCACCAGGGCGCCTGACGGGCCGAAGGGGCGGAGCGCGGAGGGCTGAGAGGTCATCCCGTCAGCCTGGCAGCCGCGCCCGTCGCCCGTCGAGGGTTCCGTGCACCAGCAGTTCCGTGCACCAGCAGCTCAGTGCACCTGCAGCTCAGTGCACCAGCGTGCTCAGCCACACCACGACGAACCCGAGCAGCGTCGTCACCAGCGTGCTCAGCACCCGCCGTTTCCACGAGCTGCCGCGCCGCGCCGACATCAGGTAGCCGAGCGCCGCGAGGATCACGACACCCGCTCCGAGCGCCAGGTAGTACGCCGTCCACTCGTCCAGCACCCCGAGCGGCCCGAGCGCGAGCAGCAGCGCCGGCACGACCATCGCGGCGATCATCCCGATCGAGTGCCGGGCGGTGTCCCGCACGGCCGCGAGGACCGTGCGCGGCGTCGGATCCGACTCGGGCAGGCGCGCGATCGTCCCGGAGTAGAGGTGCGCGACCCAGAACACGGTCACCGAGCCGAGCAGGAACAGCAGGACGTCCAGGTCGGTGTCCTTGTCCCAGCCGACGGCGATCAGCGTGATCGAGAGCACCGTCCCGTAGATGGCGCCCTCGGTGCGCATCACCGCGCCGAGCACGCCGACCGCGACCACGGCGCCGGTGCGGGTGGTGACGATCCGCCGCTGCGGCGGCGCCTGCTCGAGGGTCGGGGAGTCGTCGGGATCCATGGAGCTCGGCCTTCCGTCGGGCGCGGGCGACCGGCGGCGGACCGGCCTGACCACACCCTAGGGCCTGCGCGCCCGCGGCCGCGTCTTCAGCGGCACGGGCGGCAGGGCGGCGAGCGACGGCGCGACGAAGCCGACCACGTCGGAGTAGTGCTCCTCCTCGCCCGAGCGGACGAACGACCAGCACTTGAGCGACGCGGGCCGGTCGCGCAGCGGCAGCGGGCTCGCCTCGACGACCAGCGCTCCGTCGCTCCGGTAGACCACCCGCGCCGGGACTCCGCGGCGGCGGCCGTCGATCGTGTGGCTCGCGGTGGGGTGGAGCACGCCGTCGCGGCTGTCGAGGCCGATGGAGAGGACGGAGCGGAAGTCGTCCGAGGCCGCGCCCATGCCGATCAGGAAGTCGGGGCCGGTGCCGCGGAGCAGGAACACGACGTCGAGCCCCTTCTCGTGCCGGAGCGCGTACGTCGCGGTCAGCATGCCCCGGCCGAAGGAGGCCGCGCGCGCCTCGGAGTCCTCGTGGTGGGATCGGGCTTCCTGCTCGCGCATGCGGCGCTCCTTCGCGTCTCCGGCTCGGTCGAGGCGCCGCCCCCGCCGCTCGTCGTCTCCTTCACCGTAGAGGAGAGCCGCCCTATGATCGCGCCATGCCTCGCATTCCGGACAGCGTCCCCACGCCCGCGCTCGTGCTCGACGAGGCGATCCTCGACCGCAACATCGCGGCCACCGCCCGCTCGGCTCGCGATAGGGGCGTCGCGCTGCGCCCGCACGCCAAGACCCACAAGTCGATCGAGATCGCCCGGCGGCAGCTGGCGGCCGGCGCGGTCGGCCTCACCGTCGCGACCGTGTCGGAGGCCGAGGTGTTCGCGGCCGGCGGTGTCGAGGACCTCTTCATCGCCTACCCGCTCTGGCTCGACGCCGAGCGCGCGGTCCGGCTGCGCGGCGTGCTCGAGCGGGCGCGGGTCCGGGTCGGCGTCGACTCCGCGGAGTCGGCTCGCCGGCTCGCCGCGGCGATCCCCGCCGGCCTCGAGGTCGTCGTCGAGGTCGACTCCGGGCATCACCGCAGCGGAGTGCCGCCGCAGGAGGCCGGCGCGGTGGCCGCCGCCGCGGCCGAGGCCGGGCTCGACGTGGTCGGCGTCTTCACCTTCCCCGGTCACAGCTACGCCCTCGACGGCCGCCGGGCCGCGGCCCGCGACGAGGCCGCCGCGCTCAGCGCCGCCGGGGCCTCGCTAGCCGACGCCGGAGTCCCGGCCCGCGTGATCAGCGGAGGCTCGACCCCGTCCCTCGAGTTCGCCGACGCGGGCGTCCTCACCGAGCTGCGGCCGGGCGTCTCCGCCCTCGGCGACGCGCAGCAGTGGGAGATCGGCACCATCGGCCCGGAGTCGGTCGCCGTCACCGTGCTCGCGACGATCGTCGCCCGCCGCGACGACCACCTGATCGCCGACGCCGGCAGCAAGGTGCTCTCCTCCGACCGCGGCGCCGCCTCGACCGGCTTCGGCCGCCTGCTCGAGCACCCCGAGGCCCGCATCACCGTCCTCTCGGAGCACCACGCCACCATCACCGGAGTCGACCTCCCGCTCGGCACCCGGATCCGCATCGCCCCCAACCACGTCTGCGTCGCCGTCAACCTCGCCGACGACTACCGCGTCCTCCTCGCCGACGGCAGCACCGCCACCTGGCCCGTCGACGCCCGCGTCCGCAACACCTGACCCCGCTCGCGCCGAGACGTCCTCGAACGGTCGAAGCGTCCAGGTGCTGCTGGACGCCTCGACCAGTGCGGGACGCCTCACCGGCGTGCCCTCGTCCCTGCTGATCGAGCAGCGCGCGTGGCGGGCCGCCCTGCATGCTGATCGAGCAGCCCGCGCAGCGGGCGTATCGAGATCCACCAGCGCCGTACGGATGGCCTGCAGACTCGGCCTGCTGATCACGGCGGGTCTCGATACGCCGCTCCGCGGCTACTCGACCAGCATGCCTGCGGGCGTCTCTTCCCAGTGAATCCCGCGCGGCTCAGCGCCGCGGCACCCGCAGCCCGACCACCGCGGTCAGCCCGAGCAGCACGAAGGCCGACGCGAACGCCGCCGTCGGCGACGCCGCGTCCGCGAGAGCCCCCGCCAGGAGCGGCCCGACGACCCCGCCGAGGTCCGACGCCGCCTGGAAGAACGACACCGGCTTGCCGCCGCGCTCGCCCGCCGCGTCGCCCACGAGTGCGCCCGGCGCCGTCCCCATGAACGCCGCCGCCGCCCCGTACACGCAGAGCAGCGCGATCAGCAGCCACAGCTCGTGCACCAGCGGCATCGCCAGCATCGCGACGGCCGCGACGGCGAACCCGCCGATCAGCGCCGGCCGCCGCCCGACCGTGTCGACGAAGCGCCCGGCCGGCGCCAGCGCGATCGTCTGCACCACCGCCGCGATGGCGAAGGCGATGCCCGTCCAGGCCGGCTCGTCGCCCAGCCCCTCGACGACGAGCACCGGCACGAGCGTCGCCCGGACGCCCATCGCCGACCAGCCGAGCGCGAAGTTCGCCAGCACCGCGCTCTGGTACCGCCGGTCGCGCGCGACCTCGCGCATCGGCTTCGCCACGGCCGTCGCCGCCGCCTCCGCGTCGCGGTCCGGCCGCTGCAGCAGCACCAGCCCGACGATCCCGGCGATCGCGAGCGTGCCCGCGTAGAAGAAGAAGGGAGCGGTCAGCGAGATCGCCGTCAGCACGCCGCCGACGGCCGGTCCCGCCATGCCGCCGAGCAGGAACCCGCCCTGGTAGAAGCCGATCGACCGGCCGCGCCGCTCCGGATCCGCCGTCCGCAGCAGCAGCGTCATCGCCGCGACCGAGAACATCGCGGAGCCGATCCCGCCCGCCCCGCGCAGCAGCAGCAGGTGCGCGTAGTCGCCGGCCAGCCCGACGAGCGCGCTGGACACCGCCACGATCCCGATGCCGACGGCCAGCACGATGCGCTCGCCGACCCGGTCGACGAGCGGCCCGACGAACGGATTCGCGACCAGCCTCATCAGCGCGAAGGCCGACACGACCGCGCCGACCTCGACGTAGCCGACCCCGAAGCTCCGCACGTACACCGGCAGCACCGGCACGACGACCCCGAACCCCAGCATCACGAAGAACGCGACGATCCCGAGGACCTTCACGTCGCGGGGGAGCCGCGCCCCGGGTTCACGGTTCTTCCACGGAGCACGCACCCACCGACGCTACCCCGTGCCCCCGACACCGCGATCCCGGACGGACGGTACCCTCACTCGGATGAGGCGGAGAAGCAGGGCGACGGCAGTGCTCCTCGTCGCGCCCGTCCTCCTCCTCACCGGCTGCGCGCTCCCCGGGCAGACGCAGGACCCGGCCCTCTGCCCGCCCGTCGAGGAGTCGTGGAACGCCTTCGCGGCGGACCCCGCGACGGCGAACCGCGAGGCGTTCGAGGCCGCCCTCGACGCGCTCGAGTACGAGAACGCCACCTCGACGGCGGTCGACGCGGCGCGCTCGGCGAAGTCCGCACTGCAGAGCACCCTCGCCCGGAAGCCGGTGCGCAGTCCGTCCTTCTGGAACGCCCTCGACTTGATCGCCGAGGAGTGCTCCGAGGTCGGCGTCGAGCTCTCCTTCGACGGCCACGGCGAGCCGCTGCCCGCCGTCGGCTGACCCGCCCAGGAATGCCGGGCCGGGACGCGCGTTGTCCTCAGGGATGACTTCCGCAGCAGACCCGTCCACCGTCCCCACTCCCGAGCAGCGCGCCCTCGTGGTCGGCGCCACCGGCATCGGCGGCTCCGCCCTCGTCGACCTCCTCACCGAGCGCGGCTGGCCCGTGACCGCCCTCTCCCGCCGGCCGATCGCCGAGCGCCCCGGCGTCACCCCGCTCTCCGCCGACCTCCGCTCCGCCGAGGACCTCGCCCGCGTGCTCGCCGACGAGAAGCCGACCCACGTCTTCTTCACCGCCTGGTCGCGCCAGGCCACGGAGGAGGAGAACATCGCCGTCAACGGCGGCATGGTCCGCGACCTCCTCGCCGCGCTCTCGCACGCGCCGCTCCAGCACGTCGCGCTGGTCACCGGGCTCAAGCACTACCTCGGCCCGTTCGAGGCGTACGGCCAGGGCACGATGCCCGACACCCCGTTCCACGAGGAGGAGGAGCGCCTCGACGCGCCCAACTTCTACTACGCGCAGGAGGACGAGCTGTTCGCCGCCGCCGAGCGCGACGGCTTCACCTGGTCCGTGCACCGCTCGCACACGGTGATCGGCCACGCGGTCGGCAACGCGATGAACATGGGCCTCACGCTGGCCGTCGCCGCGTCGATCCACCGCGCGCAGGGCACGCCGTTCGTCTTCCCCGGCTCGCTCACCCAGTGGAACGGCCTCACCGACATGACCGACTCCACCGTCCTCGCCGAGCAGATGCTCTGGGCGTCGACGTCGGAGGCGGGCCGCGACGAGGCGTTCAACGTCGTCAACGGCGACGTCTTCCGCTGGCGCTGGATGTGGTCGCGGATCGCCGAGCATTTCGGCGTCGAGCCCGTCGGCCCCGGCGAGGAGCCGCAGCCCCTCGAGCAGCAGATGGCCGGCGCCGACGAGGTCTGGCAGCGCCTCGTCCGCGAGCACGACCTGATCGAGCCCGACCTCGAGCGCGTCGCCTCCTGGTGGCACACCGACGCGGACCTCGGCCGGCAGATCGAGGTCGTCACCGACATCAGCAAGTCGCGCCTGGCCGGCTTCGGCGTGCACCACCGCACGGTGGACTCGTTCACGGCCCTGTTCGACCGCTACCGCGCGGAGCGCCTGATCCCGTAGCCCCGTCCGGTCGCCGATCCGTCGCCCGCACGACACCCGGGCGACACCCTGCGTCCCCCCGCGCTGCCTAGCGTCACGGCATGGCGGCGGCGGAGTACGGACGGGTGGGCACCCGGTGATCGAGCGGGTGGACCCGTTCCTCGGCACCGAGGCGACCCTGCTCCCCGACGCGACCGGGCTCGCGGCGACCTGGTGGTCGCCGAAGCCGCAGATCGGCAACACGCACCCGGGCGCGACCTTCCCGCTCGGGATGGTGTCCGCCTGCTCCTACTCCGGCGCCTACCCGACCGGCTACGGCCGGTACGACCTGGCGCTCGAGGGCGTCCCGCCGACGATCCAGGACGGCCTCGTCGCCTCGGGCTTCACGCACTTCCAGCAGTCCGGCACCGGCGCGATCCGCAAGTACTACAACTACCTCCGCGTCACGCCGATGCTCGAGCCGCTCGACGAGCTCGGCCGCAGCTGGGCGATCGAGGACGAGGTCGCCGAGCCCGGCTACTACGCCGCGACCCTCTCCTCCGGCATCCGCGCCGAGCTGACCGTCGGCCCCGCCTCGGTCGTGCACCGCTACACCTTCCCCGAGCACCGCAGCGCCCGCGTGGTCGTCGACGTCTCGCTCGGCGGCCTGGCGATCCCGTCCGGAGCGACGATCCCGCTGCGCGCGCAGCTGCACTCGATCTCGCCCGGCGTCGCGGCCGGCGAGGTCGTGATGGAGGGCGCGCCGCTCGCCGTCCACCTCGAGTGCGACGCCCTGCAGTGGCGGCAGATGCTCTGGTACGACCGCCGGCTGATGCCGGGCGGCACCCGGCTCGACTTCGACCACATCCGCCCGACGACCCTGCGCCCGTTCGGGCTGATGTGGGCCGGGCCGAGCACGGCCGGCCAGACCGTCGAGCTGCGGATGGGCTTCTCCCTCCGCGGCACCGAGCGCGCCCGCGAGAACCTGCACCGCGACGTTCCGCCGACGACCGGCGGCTTCGACCAGCGCCGCGACCGCACCCGCAAGACCTGGCGGAAGCGCCTGCGCACGATCGCCGTGGACACCCCCTCGACCGAGCGCGAGACCGTCTTCGCCACGGCGCTCTACCACTCGCTGATCAAGCCCTGCCTGGCGCCGGACGAGAGCCCGTTCTGGCCGACCGACGGCCCGTTCGTCTTCGACCTCAGCACCATGTGGGACATCTACCGCACCCAGCTCCCGCTGCTCACCGCGCTCCTGCCCGAGCGCGCCGTCGAGATCGGCGCGGCGCTGCTCACCATCTGCGAGGAGGAGGGCAACTTCCCGATCGGCTACCGGATGGCCAAGGGCAGCGACCGCTTCTCCCGCCAGGGCAGCGCGCTCGCGCACACCTTCCTCGCCGACCTCTGCCGCCTCGGCCTGCCCGGCATCGACTGGGAGGCGGCCCTCGTGCACATGGGCGAGGACCTCAAGCGCACCTACGGCGAGGAGTTCCTCGCGGCGGGGGAGGCGCACCCGATCAGCCACACCCTCGACCTCGCGCACGGCTACTGGTGCACCGCGGTCGTGGCGCGGCACGTCGGGGACCACCTCCTCGCCGACCAGCTCGAGGAGCGGGCGGCCCAGTGGGTGAACGCCTACGACCTGCGCTCGGGCCTGCTCAAGGACTCCACCTACTACGAGGGCACCCGGCACAACTACTCCTTCCGCCTGCTGCACGACATGGCCGGCCGCATCGCGATCAGCGGAGGCGACGATGCCTTCGTCGCGCAGCTGGACGAGTTCTTCGGCTACGGCGCCGAGCCCGTCGTGCAGCCGGGACTGCGCCCGGACCGCGCGGAGATGCTCGCGGGCGCGGCGCTCGGCCGCTTCGAGGGGCTGAACAACGAGCCCGACATGGACGCGCCGTGGGCGTACCACTACGCCGGCCGCCCCGACCGCACGGCCGAGATCGTGCACGGCGTGCTGCACCAGCGCTTCGGCGCCGGCCGCGGCGGTCTGCCCGGCAACGACGACTCCGGCGGCCTGAGCTCCTGGTACGTCTGGGCGAGCCTCGGGCTCTTCCCGGTCGCCGGCCAGGGGCTGCTGCTGGTCAACGCGCCGGCCTTCGCGCGGGCGTCGATCGCGGTGGGCGGGGCGGACGTCGAGCTGCGCACGACCGGCTTCGTCGAGCCGGTGCCCGGCGGCCCCGTCCAGTACGTGCAGTCCGCGGAGCTGAACGGCGCACCGCTCGACGCGAGCTGGATCACCGCCGCCGAGCTGCACCGCGGCGGCGAGCTGACGCTGCACCTCGGCGCCGAGCCGGCCGGCTGGGGGAGCGCCCCCGAGCACCGCCCGCCGTCGTTCCCGCGGCACTGAGCGCCCCGCACCCCCTCCACCGCCTTCACCCCGCCCGCCTCCATCCCGCCCGCACCGATCACCCCTGAAGGAGCACCATGGACCAGAGCACGCACGCCCACACCGTGCAGAACCGACTCGTCATCGTGGTCCGCGCGGATCCGGTGATCTGCGGGCACTCGGTCGAGGCCCGCAACCTCGCCGAGACCGCCCTCGAGCGCGGCTTCGACGAGGTGCGGATCGTCACCTGGCCGATCGAGCGGCTCCAGGCCGCCGGCCTCCCGCTCAAGCCGCTCGACGCCGTCCTCCCCTACAGCGACGGCATCATCGTCGAGCGCCCGGAGCCGGTCGGCGACTACAAGGTGCCGGACGGTCGCTTCCTCGCCGGCATGGTCGGCCGCCTGGTCGAGCTGTTCACCGACGGCGTGCCCACCGTCTGCCTCTCCCTCTACCTCAGCCCGCACACCCTCGCGGTGGCGGACGCCCTGCGGGCCGCCTGGAGCACCGGACTCCCGGTCGACGTCACGACGATCGCCGAGGCGGTCGGCTCCGACGTCACGAACGTCGTCCGCCGGGCGGTCGAGGAGGGCCGCCTCGGCGCCGCCGCGCACATCTTCGCCTCGTACCTCTCGCAGGACCACTGCGTCGCGGTCTCCGAGTACACCCGCGACCTGATCGTCGAGGAGGCCGAGCGGATCGACGCGGTGCACGGCACCCGCTTCGCCGAGCAGTGCCACGCGCGCATCGAGATCTCCTACCCGGCGATCGACTCCGACGCCTACACCGGGCTCGACCCGGCCGTGGTCGACGAGGTGGTGCGCGCCCGCGGGCTCCGCACCGACGGCTACGTGCTCTTCCTCTCCCGGCTGACGGAGGCGAAGGGCGTCGAGGATCTGATCGCCGGCTACGAGCGCAGCGCCGTGCACACGGACCGGGAGCTCGTCATCGCCGGGCGCGGTCCGCAGGAGGCGGAGCTGCGGCGTCTCGCCGCCGCGTCGCCGCTGGCGCACCGCATCCGCTTCCTCGACGACGTCGGCGACGCGGAGAAGCCCTACCTGATGGCCGGCTGCTCGGCGTTCGTGCTGCCGAGCAAGCCGCGCCCGGAGTTCGTCGAGACCTTCGGCATCGCGCTCGCCGAGAAGATGCTCGCGGGCGGCGGACCCGTCATCACGACCCTGACCGGCGGCATCGGCGAAGCGGTCGGCGAGCACGCGTTCATCACCCCGGTCGACGCCCCGGACACGATCGCCGCGCTGCTCGACCACGTGGTGCTCGAGCTGACCGCCGAGGACCGGGCGCAGCGGGCCGTCGCGGCGCGCGAGTACGCCCTGCAGTTCGACCGCCGCAGGGTGTTCGACCGGATGTTCGCCCGGCTCGGGCGACCGGTGCAGGCGGGACAGGCCGCCTAGGCGCCGCCCTCAGCCGCGACGGCCAGGCGGTAGCGGACGAAGCGGAGGGTGAAGCTGTGCCGGTCGCCGCTGCCGAGGCGCTCCGCCAGCACGCGGATGCCGAGCACGGCGACGACGCGCCACCACTCGAGCTCGTCGGCGACGACGGCGGTGAACTCGTCGCCGGGCCGGACGTCACCGGGATCCGTGCCGGGGGCCTCGGCGCTGGAGCGCGGGGCGGTGGTCGTGTCGAGCATGGCGCCGACTCCTGTCGGCAGGCCTCGCGGGAGCGCTTCGGGTGCGCCGCGCACCCGGATGCCGGGCCCACGAGAGGGGGAGCTCGCTACCCGGCATCCGGTCATGCGCGCGGTCACGGGGTCGAGCCCGCCGGAACGAACCCGGACCGCACTCGAAGTGTAGGCCTGTGCCCTGGGCGTGGCGCGGAATGTCAAGCGCTTGCGAGGCAGTTCGGAGAGTCCGACAGATATCGGCGAACTCGATGCCGGCCGGTCGTTCAGAGACGGCCGGCGCCAGGCGGCGAGCGTCAGTCGGCTGACGTCAGGCGGCTGACATCAGGCGGCCGTCGTCAGGCTGCGGGCTCCGCGCGGCGCAGCGGCACCGCGGTCGCGCCGACGGGCTCGGGGACGATGCGCAGACCGGCGCCGCTGTTGGCGCGCTCCATCAGGGCCTCGATCCACTCGGGGTTGATCGTGGGCTGTCGGCTGCCCTTGAAGTCGAACTGCAGCGGGATGGTGGGGTGCATCCAGACGCCGCGGCGGCCGGTCCCGGCGTTCGGGCTGGCGTCGAGGGTGAGCAGGAAGCGCTCGTCCCGGCGGAACTTGTTGATGATGACGATCTGCAGGTGGGCCAGAGTCCGGTCGTCGACCTCGATGGCCGCCGGAGGAGTGCCGTACATGATGCTGCCCATGGTCTTCTCCCGTTCGCGCGAAGACAGGAGCCTGTCCCTGTCGCTAGAAAGACTGTCTACTAGTTTGACTAACGATGTCAAGCCGGGCCGGATGAACGGACGGTGACGCCCGGAGAGCCCGAGCACCCACGCCGAGGACGCGTGTTCCGCAGAGAACGCGGAGGGTGCGGCCGAGCCGAGCGGCTCAGGCGCGGCGTCGCTCGACGGTGAGCTCGTGGTCGGCGTCGTCCTCGAGGACGTCGCCCTGCTCGCCGGGGATCTCGACGATCTCGCGGACGGTCTGCAGGAAGCGGACCACCGCGCTCGCCTCCTCGGGGGAGAGCTGCTCGGCCGCGGCGAGCATCCGCTGGTTCATGTCGTCGAGCGTCTCGCGCACCTCGCGGTGGGAGGTGGGGGTGGCGACGATCCGGATCGCGCGCCGGTCGCTCGGGTGCGGCTGGCGCAGGACGTGGCCGCTCTTGACCAGGCGGTCGATCAGCACGGTGGTGGAGGCGGAGGAGATGCCGAGGTAGGCGGCGAGGTCCTTCGGGCTGACGTGCTGGCCGCCCTGCTGTCGGCGCATGAGGAACTGGACCGCGAGCAGATCGTTCTCGCCCATGCCCATCGATCCGCGGGTGCGACGGCGCATCGCGCTCTCGGCCGTGCGAAAGGCCCGCATCGCGCCGAGGACCTCGGCGGCCCCGGGCGCGCTCGGAACGGCCGGGTGCCGGAGGGCAGCCGGTCGAGTCAGCGCGACCTCGTCCATGCACCACAGCTTAGACAGTCATGTAGCAAGAAGATCTAGTCATGTACAACCCCGTCCTGGTGCTTGTCCTCGGCGACCCCAGACGGTACGAATGGACAAGCTAGTTAGACGAGCTAGCGAAATCAGAGGAGGAGGACGGCATGCTCGACACCGCACCGGTTCTCCCGCTCTCGGATCCCCTGCTCGGCACGACTCTGGCCGATCGCTACCTCCTCCTCGAGCGCATCGGCGAGGGCGGCAGCGCGACCGTCTTCCGGGCGCGCGATCTCCGTCTGGCGCGCTCCGTCGCCGTGAAGGTCTACCGCGAGATCGCCGACACCCCGAACGAGCGGTCGCGGCGCGAGCGCGAGGTGCGCCTCCTGATCGACTCCCGCCACTCCTCGATCGTCGAGATCCTCGACCAGGGTGAGATCGCGACGGAGGAGGGCGCGCTCGCCTTCCTCGTCCTCGAGTACTTCGATCCGGCCGACCCCGCCGCCGGCTGGTTCGCCTCGGGCGACGAGCGGCTGCTCGCCGAGGTCGGCGCTCAGCTCGCCGACGCTCTGGCGCACCTGCACGCGCGGGACGTCCTCCACCGGGACGTGAAGCCCGAGAACGTGCTGGTCCGCACGCGGTCCGTCGCCGCCGCCGGTGCTCTGCACGAGGCGAAGCTCAGCGACTTCGGCATCGCCCGGGCCGTCGACGACGCGCGGCTCACCCGCTCGGACGTCCTGGTCGGGACCGCGGCGTACCTCAGCCCCGAGAGCCTCGGCTCCGGGACGGTCGGCCCGGCGTCCGACGTCTACTCCCTCGGCCTGGTGCTGCTCGAGGCGGTCTCCGGACGTCGTGCCTACACCGGCACCACTTTGGAGATCTCGCTGCAGCGGATGCACCACGCTCCGATCGTCTCCGACTCGGTGCCCGAGCGCTGGCGCGGGCTGCTGACCGAGATGACTCGGCTCGACCCCGCCTCCCGCCCGAGCGCCGACGAGGTCGCACGCCGACTGTGGTCGGGACTGCGCGATCAGCCGCAGGCCACGCCGCTGCGCAGCGGCGTGCACGGGGCGATCGCGGCGCTCTCGGCGGTGGCGGTCGGCGTCGCCTCGACGCTCGCTCTGCTCGGTCGCCTCGGCTGACGCATCGACCCCGGTCCCGCGCCGCCCAGGTGGCGGGCAGGAGTGCTGTCGTAGTCTCCCGGTGACCGTCGACCCGCTGACCGTCGACCGACGCCGACCGTCCGCTGCTCTGGCCGCGGACCCGAACGGAGCCGATCCCATGAGCCCGCGCCGCCTCTTCCGCATCCTGTCGATCCTCGAGGCGGTGACCTGGACGCTCCTGCTCGTCGGCATGCTGCTCAAGTACGCCGTCGGAGTCGGCGACTGGCCGGTGAGCGTGGCCGGCCCGATCCACGGCTTCGCGTTCCTCGCCTACGGGGCGGCCGCGCTCGTCCTCGCGGTGAACCAGCGCTGGACCGCCGGAGCGACCCTGCTCGCGCTCGCCAGCGCCGTGGTGCCGTACGCGACGATCCCGCTGGAGCGCGGCTTCGAGCGCCGCGGGCTCCTCGAGGGCGACTGGCGCCGCGAGGCGGGCGCCGACCCGCGTGACCGGAGGCTCCCGAGCCGGCTGCTGCGCTGGGCGCTCGGCCGCCCGGTCCTCGCGGCCGCCCTGGTCCTGGCCGCCGTCGCCGCGCTCTTCGCTGCGCTGCTCGTCGTCGGCCCGCCCGGCGGCGGCGAGGCCTGACGCGCCAGATCGGATCGCCCGCGGAGCGGTCGCATCGAGATCCACCCGCGTCAGCATGCCGGCGGATGCTCGCCCGAGCATCGTGGGTCTCGATGCGCGCTGCGCGCTGCTCGACCAGCATGTGCGCACGCACGCCGGCGCACCCTGCGCGGTTCCTGCAGCACGTGCGGGCTCGCCCCGACGTCCTGCGCGCGATTCCCGCTGATCGAGTAGACCGCGCAGCGGGTGTATCGAGCGGAGGGGGCGCCTTCGGCGCCAGCGCAGGGCGGGGAAGAGACCGACGTCCTTGCGGTGGTGGGTCTCGATACGCCCCTGCGGGGCTACTCGACCAGCATGTCTGCGGGCGTCTCTTCCAAGTAGATCCCCCCACCTTCAGAACGGCGCGGGAACATCGACGAAGTGCGGCCGTGGAGGCGGGTCGGGCGGACGCCCGGGGAGTGCCGGTGGCTGGCTGCTGATCCGCCGGCCCGTCGGGCTCGTCCAGACGATCGTCCCGTCGCCGCTTGTGACGTAGGTCCACTGGTCCCCGTGCCGGATGTGGTGGTGGGACGTGCAGAGCGAGACGAGGTTCTCCAAGGACGTCTCTCCGCCGTTGCGCCATTCGAGGGTGTGGTCGGCCTCGCTGGTCGCGGCGGGGCGGGTGCAGCCGGCGAAGCGGCAGGTCTGGTCCCGCAGCTGCAGGTGCAGGCGCATCTGCGGCGGTGGGACGCGGTGGGTGCGGCCGACGGAGACGACCGCGCCGGTCTCCGGATCGGTCAGGACCCGGGTGAACGAAGGAGCCGTGCGGATCAGCTCGCGGGCGATCGGGGCGGGGACCGGTCCGTAGCCGTCGAGATCCGCGGGCGCGTCGTCCAGACCCACGGCCGTCGACGCGGCGAGTGTCAGCCGGACCTCGGCGCGGACGCCGGGGACGAAGGTCGGGTCGGGTCGGTGCTCGGCGTTCGGCGTGGTGCCGGCGATGTCGCCCTCGCAGAGCAGGTCGACAGCGGCGTCGGCGCTGAGCTGCTGGAGGGTGCGCGGGTCGCCGTCGTCGCGAAGGGTGCGGGCGATGCGGCGCAGGCGGTCGTAGGCGCCCGTCACCGCCGTTGCGGGGGCGTGGACGCAGAGGGTCGCCATGCCGTCGACGTCCGGGGTGACCCAGACGGCGCGGTCCTCCTTCGCGCGGGCGTGACGCTCGGCGAGGGGCTCCTCGTGCAGCTCTTCGCGCCAGCGGCTCAGTGTGCGACGCAGCTGGGTGGTCGTCATCGTGAGAACGGCGTCGGCAGCGCGCTCGTCGAGCGCCGCGCGGGAGGTCTCGGGGAGGCTGCTCGCGGTCCGGCAGATCGCCTCACCGGCCTCCCAGAGGATCCGCGCGTCTCTCAGCAGGGCGCGGGTGAGGGGAAGGTGCTCCATCAGCATCTGCGCGGTCTCGAGCCGTCGGCAGACCTCCCGCTCGGACACGCCGAGCGTCACCGCGAGTTCGGCACGGATCGAGCGCTCGACGAGGTCCCGGGTCTCGCTCCGGGACGCCCCGCGGGCGAACGCTTCCGGGACGGTAAGGGCGACGCGGTGGCCGCGGTGCATCCGTTCTGCCGCTTTCAGGCGCGTCGGGGATGCGGCGCGCTCGGCGGCGGCGGCGTCGGTGAAGCAGTCGCGCACCTCCGCGAGTGCTGCCGCGTTCTCATCTTCAGACATACGCGTATTGAAGCAGGAGCCACCGACTGCCCGGTCGGAACCAGGGGCTGACCGGGGACAAAGTCGTCGGAACGCGAGTGTGGAGGAGACCCGCTCCCGGATGTCTCGGCGATGGTGGGTCTCGATACGCCGCCGAAGGCGGCTACTCGACCAGCATGCACGGGCCGCCGGAGGCGGCTACTCGACCAGCATGCAAGGGCCGCCCGAGGCGGCTGCTCGACCAGCATGCACGGGCCGCCGGAGGCGGCTACTCGACCAGCATGAACGGCTGCCCTGCGAGATGCCGGACCGGCATGGGGCCCCTCTCTTGCTGGTCGAGTAGTGCGCGCAGCGCGCGTATCGAGACCCACTCGCGTCACAGGGACGAGCCTGCGGACCGGCCTTGCTGATGACGGCGGGTCTCGATACGCCCTGCGGGCATCTCGATGAGCAGGGGTCTCCCTGCGGGCGACTCGATCAGCAGGGGATGCGGCGCGGCGTCAGGACGCGCGGGTCGCGGCGTCGATCAGGATCTCGGCGGCGCGGCGGGCGTGCAGGGCGGACTCGGGGGTGCCCGAGATGGCGGCGGTGGTCTGCGCGCCCTCGGCCAGGATGGCGAGCTGCTGGGCCAGCTCGGGGCCGCCTCCCACCTCCTCCGTCAGCACGGCGAGGAAGCGCTGGAAGGTGTCCTTGTGCTCGCGGGCCAGCTGCGCGACCGCCGGGTTGGACGAGCCGAACTCGCCGAAGGCGTTGATGAAGCTGCAGCCGCGGAAGGAGTCCTCGGAGAACCAGTCGAAGAGGAAGTCGTAGATCGCCAGGAGCTTCGGGCGGGCGCCCGCCGCGGCGGCGACCCGGCTGCGCACGCCGAGCGTCCACTGCTCGTGGCGGGCCTGGAGCACGGCCAGGACCAGCGCCTCCTTGCTCGGGAACTCCGAGTAGAGCCGCTTCAGCGAGACGCCGGCGGCGGTGCGCAGCGCGTCCATCCCGACCGACTGGATCCCGCGCTCGTAGTAGAGGCGGTCGGCCGCCGCGAGGATCGCCTCGCGGGGAGGCGTTGCTTCGAGCGTCGGCGGCGTCATCCCTCCATCGTAGGCGCTGAGGGAACGCGCGTTCTCAGTTGTCCGACACTCGTTCGGCACTCAGCGCCCCGAGGCCCGCCCCGGTGTCGGTGGCTGCTGCTAGCGTCGGCCCCGCTCGGACCCCTCCTGATCGTCACCGGCGATCGGGCCCGCGCGAGAGGCGGTCCCCGTGGTTCTGGCGATGCAGGCGGACGACTTCGGCGGGCCCGAGGCCCTCCACGCGGTGACGACCGAGCCCGGCGAGCCCGCCGCCGGCCGGGTGCGGATCCGCGTGCGCGCCGCGGGCGTCAACCCCGCGGACGCGAAGCTCCTCCGCGGTCTCTTCGGTCGTGGGCGCACCCCCGTCCGGCCCGGCAGCGAGGTCGCGGGCGTGGTCACCGCCGTGGGAGAGGCAGCGACGGGGCCGCTCGGCGACGTCCGCGTCGGCGACGAGGTGGTCGCCTTCCGCGTCTCCGGCGGCTACGCCGAGGAGCTGGTCGTCCCGGCCGCCTCGGTGCTGCCGAAGCCGCCGGGCCTCGCCTGGGAGCAGGCGGCCGGGCTCCTGCTCACCGGCACGACCGCGGTGCATCTGCTCGAGGCGACGCACGTCTCCGCCGGCGACACCGTCCTGATCCACGGGGCGAGCGGCGCCGTCGGCAGCCTCCTCGTCCAGCTCGTGCGCGAGCGCGGCGCCCGTGCCATCGGCACGTCCAGCGAGCGGGGCGCCGCCGTCGTCGAGCGCTTCGGCGGAGAGTCCGTCCGCTACGGCGCCGGCCTGGTGGAGCGGGTGCGCGCCCTCGCCCCCGACGGCGTGGATGTCGCGCTCGACACGGCCGGCACCGACGAGGCGCTCGACGCCTCCGTCGAGCTCGTCGCCGACCGCTCCCGGATCGCCACCGTCGCCGGCTTCGAGCGCGGCGCGGCGCTCGGCGTCCTGGTGCTGGGCGGCGGCGCCGGCGCCGATCCGGGCACCGCTCTGCGCGACGCCGCCCGGGCACCGCTGCTCGAGCGGGCCGGCCGCGGCGAGCTCGAGGTGGTGCTCGGCCCCTCCTTCCCGCTCGCCTCGGCCGTGGAGGCGCTCGCGCTGGTCGAGTCGGGCCGCGCCGGCGGCAAGGTGGTGCTCCTCCCCTGAACGCCGTCGACCCCAGCGCCGCAGACTCCCGATCCGCGGACCCGCGCCCCGTCGACCTCGTCGCGAACGGCCCCTTCGACGTCGTCGGCGCCGCGAACCTCCTCCTGCACCACGCGCTGCCCGGCGTCGAGCGGGTCTCCGACGACGGGCGGCGGCTCGAGCGGCTCGTCACCGTCGGGTCGCGGGCGGTGCCGCTCGCGCTCGAGCTGACCGCGACCGGCGTGCGGGTCACGACGACCGACCCCGCCGTCCTCCCGCTGGTCCGCGCCTGGTTCGATCTCGACTCCGACGTCGAGGCGATCGGCGCCGCCCTCGCCCGCGATCCGCTGCTGGCCCCGATGGTCGCCGCGCGGCCGGGACTGCGGGCGACGCAGTACCCCGCGCCGTTCGAAGCCGCCGTGATGGCGGTCCTCGGCCAGCAGGTGTCGGTCGCGGCGGCGAGGACCTTCGGCGGGCGCGTCGTGACAGCGTTCGGCAGTGAGCGCGAGTGGGGCCTCCACTCGTTCCCCACGCCCGAGGCCCTCCTCGCCGGACCGATCGAGGAGCTGCGCGCTGCGATCGGCGTGACCCGGGCCCGAGCCGCGACCGTGCGCGCCGTGGCCGCAGCCTTCGCCGACGGGCTGGTGCTCGACCGCGCGGGCGACCTGCCCGAGCAGCGCCGGCTCCTGCTCGCGATCCCCGGCATCGGCCCGTGGACCGCCGACTACCTCGGCCTCCGGCTGCTCGGCGACCCGGACGCGTTCCCCGCGGGCGACCTGGTCCTGCGCCGCGCGCTCGGCGGCATCAGCACGGCGGCGGCCGACGCGGCCTCGCAGGCCTGGCGTCCGCACCGCGCCCACGCGGCCTTCCACCTGTGGGCCTCGACGGGCGCCGTCTGAACCCGTCGGAGCGGCCCGAGCGCGTTTCGCCTAGCCCGACGAGGCGCGCAGGACGAGGGTGCCCTCGAGGAGCGTCGAGCCGGTCACGCCGCCGACCAGGCGGTCGAGGGCGGCCTCGGCCAGCGCTTCGAGCGGCTGCCGCAGCGAGGTGAGCGGCGGAGCGCTGTACTCGCCCTCCCAGGTGCCGTCGAAGCTCGCGACCGCGATGTCGTCCGGCACCCGGAGCTCCGCGTCCCGCAGCGCGCGGAGCACGCCGATGCCGATCAGGTCGGAGGCGGCGAAGACGGCGTCGGGCCGGGGCGACAGGCCGGCCAGGACCCGGCCGGCGGCCCGGCCGCCCTCGCGGGAGTAGTCGCTGCGGAGCGCGGGACCCGGCTCCCGCCCGGCGTCGCGGCACGCCGACTCCCAGCCGCGCCGACGGGCCTCGACGCGGCCGCGGTCGTCCCGCTCGAGGTCGCCGACGAAGGCGATGCGGCGCCGCCCCGTCTGCAGGAGGTGGCGGGTCACCGCCGCCGCGCCGGCCTCCAGGTCGACGCCGACGCCGTTCGCCCCCGACTCGTCGCTGCTGTTGAGCTGCAGCCAGGGGACGCCGAAGGAGTCGATCGACCCCCGGTCGACGGGGCCGCCCGCCAGGAGGAGCACCCCGGCGATCTGCCGCGCGGTCAGATCGCGGAGGCGGGCGTGCAGGGCGTCGACGTCCGGGATCGAGGTGACCACGAGCAGATCGAGTCCTCGGGCGCGCGCCGCGTCCTCGACGGCGCTGGCCAGCTCGGTGAAGAGCGGATTGCTGAACACCCGCCGGCTGCCGACCGGGGCGAGCAGGGCGATGGTCCGGGAGGTCCCGGTCCGGAGGGCGGCCGCCGTGGCGTTCGGCCGGTAGCCGAGCTCGGCGATCGCCGCCCGCACCCGCGCCGCGGTCGCCTCGGCGACGGGCGCGGTCCCGGTGAGCGTGTACGTCACGACGGCGTCGCTGACGCCGGCCAGGCGGGCGACGTCGCGCCGAGTGACCCGTCGCGAGGTGTTCATCGCAGCGAACCTACCGCGCCCGTGCCCCCAGCGCCCGTGCCGCCGCCACCGCCCGCCCGAGCGCAGTCACCCGCCTCAGCTCGCGGGCGGCTGCACGCTCCCGACGCGGGTCACCTCGTAGAGCACTCCGCGCTCCGGGTGCAGGAGCGGCGGGACGAGTCCCGCTCGGCCGAGCAGGGCGCCGGACAGCTCGAAGGCCCCGCCGTCCTGCGGCCACCAGATCGCCTCGCGGGGGGCGAGGCCCCGCGTGCCGACGACGATCGGGGCCACTCGGTACACCGACTCCGGATCGAGGCCGGGCAGGCGGACCCGCCCGGGGGAGACGACGCCGGCGCGCGCGAGCGAGACGTACGCGTAGACGGCGGCCGAGCGGTCGGGAGCGACGACGCCGTGCACCGCGATCGTCTCGTCCGGGTGGTCCAGGCGGACGAGGTCGCCGCCGTGCAGCAGCGGCCGGAGCCGCTTGTGCAGGGCGATCCACTGGCGCAGCTCCTCGAGCTCCTCGTCGCCGGCGGAGCGCAGGTCCCACTCGACGCCGAGGTGGCCGAACAGCGCCGTCAGGGCGCGGAAGGATAGGTCGTGCACGCGGCCCGTCGTGTGCGAGGCCCCCGACGCGATGTGGGTCCCCATCAGCTCCGGCGGCAGCAGCTGGCCGGTCCAGCGGTTCATCTGCTGGCGGTCGAGCGGGTCGTTGTTGTCGGAGACCCAGACGCGGTCGGTCCGCTCCAGGATCTCCAGGTCGACCCGCGCTCCGCCCGAGGAGCAGGACTCGATCTCGAGCTCGGGGTGCAGGGCCCGGATCTCGTCCATCAGCCGGTAGACCGCGAGCGTCTGCCGGTGCACGCCCGGCGCTCCGTCGGGGCGCCGGCCCGCGTCGGTGAGGTCGCGGTTGTGATCCCACTTGATGTAGCCGATGTCGTACTCGTCGAGGATCGCGAGGATCGCGTCGCGGAGATGCGCGAAGCAGTCCGGATCGCCCAGGTCGAGGACCTGCTGCCAGCGCGACTCGGGCGGCATCCTGTCTCCGGTCGAGAGGATCCACTCGGGGTGCGCCCGGGCGAGGTCCGAGTCCGGGTTGACCATCTCGGGCTCGAACCAGAGCCCGAACTGCAGGCCGAGGGACCGGACGTGGTCGACCAGGGGGTGCAGGCCGTCCGGCCAGACGTCGCTCGAGACGGTCCAGTCGCCCAGGCCGGAGTGGTCGTCGCGTCGGCTGCCGAACCAGCCGTCGTCGAGCACGAAGCGCTCGATCCCGAGGTCGGCCGCGCAGTCGGCCAGTTCGACGAGCGCGTCGAGGTCGTGGTCGAAGTAGACGGCCTCCCACACGTTGATCGTGACCGGGCGCGCAGACTTCGGGTGACCGGGCCGCGCCCGCAGCTGGCGGTGGAAGCGTCGCGCGACCTCGTCGAGTCCGTCGCCGTAGACGGCGTGGATCCACGGTCCGGTGTAGGTCTCGCCGTGAGCGAGCCGGACCTCGCCGGGCAGCAGCAGCTCGCCGCCGCCGAGGGTCTGCACGCCGGTGTGCACGCGCTCGACCTGGTGGACGTGGTTGCCGGACCACGCGGTGTGCACGCCCCAGACCTCGCCGCGGGCGAAGCCGAAGCCGGGCTCGCCGACGCTGAGCAGGGTGGCGGCGTCCGCCCCCGTCCGCCCGTGCCGGCCCTCGCGGCGGTGCGCGCCGATGGTGACGGCCGAGCGCTGCGGCACCCGCTCCTTGCCCCAGCGGCCGGCGAAGTCGAGGATCTCGCTCGCCGAGGCCGGGGTGGGCAGGCTGAGCAGGAGCTCGTCGACCTGGTAGCCGTCCCCGCCGAGGTTGGTGAGCGCCGCCCGCATCCGCAGCACGCCGGAGGGGTCGAGGACGATCACGATCTCGAGTCCGAGCGCGGCGACGTCGTCCCGGGCGCGGACCACGAGCGTGCCCGCGCCGGCGTCCGCGATCTCGCCGGCCGCGAGGGCGGCGCCGTCGAGCTCGAGGCTCGTGGTGCGGAAAGCCGGCGACCAGGCCGCCCCCGCGCGGGATCCGCTGAGGCCGGGCCGGCCGGTCCAGCCGGTGGAGTGCTCGAGGAGCACCGCGAGGCGGATCGGCTCGTCGATGTCGTTCGGGCCGACCGGGGCGACGCCCGAGAGCACCAGCGCGTCGAACGCCGCCCGATCGAGTGGCCCGCAGTCCGCCCCCCAGTGCGCGACCGACGGGAGCCGGGAGTCGCTGAGGTCCAGCACGAGGGCGACTCCGGCGCTGCGGAGGACGACTCCGGTCGAGGAGGTGGCGAGTGTCACGGTGAGTGTTCCTGTTCTGCCCGGATCGGGGCTGTTCTGCCCGGATGGGGGCTGTTCTGCCCGGATCGGGGCTGTTCTGCCCGGTCAGGGCGCGGACGACGCGCAGCCGCAGGACTCCCGGAGGAGCAGCTCCCCGCGGAACAGCGTGTGGTGCGCCTTGTCGGGCGTGAAGTCGATGATGGTGTCGATCGCAGCGCGGGCCATCTCGCGGACCGGCTGCTTGAAGGAGGTGAGCCGCGGAACGCTGAACGCGGACTCCGCGGTGCCGTCGTAGGAGATGATCCGGAGGTCCTCCGGGACCCGGAGCCCGAGGTCCGCCGCGCCGCGGAGGACGCCGATGCCGAGGAGGTCCGAGCCGGCGAAGACGGCGTCGGGCCGGTTCGGGGTGTCCAGGAGCATCCGCGCCGCCTCGATCCCGCCCTCGCGTGTCCAGGTGGTGGTGACCACCGGTCCGGGCTCCAGGCCGATCTCCTCGATCGCCTCGGCCCAGCCCAGCACCCGCGGGTCGGTGGTGTCCTGCGAGCTCGCGCCGATGACGAGGCCGACGGAGCGGCAGCCGTGCACGTCGGCGAGGTGCTGGACGACGGTGCGCGCGCTGTGGCGGATGTCGACCCCGACGCTGGCGGCGCCGTCCGCGGGATGGAAGGCGTCGATCCACATCACGGGGACGGGGATCGAGTCGAGGGAGGAGCGGTCGCTGGCGTGCCGGACGCTCGAGAGCATCACGCCGTCGACGCCGCGCTGCGCGATCTCGTCGAGCAGCCGCACCTCCGTCTCGAGGCTCTCGTGCGAGTTGGCGATGAGCAGCGCGTAGCCGCGCTCCGTGGCCGCGATCTCGAGCTGCAGCGCGTACTCGGAGAAGAACGGGTTGCTCACATCGGCGACGATGAGGGCGAGGGTGTGCGTCCGGCCGGTGCGCAGGGCGCGAGCGGTGGAGTTCGGCCGGTAGCCGAGCTCCTCCATCGCCGTCCGCACGCGCTTCGCCGTCTCGGGAGTGACGTGCTTCGCCCCCGTCATCACGTAGCTGACGACGGCCGAGCTCACCTGCGCCCGCTCCGCGACGTCGTTGCGGGTCGGGCGCTTGCGGGGGGTGGTGGTGTCCGGCACGGGGTCTCCTCGAGTAAGCGACGATCGGCGGAGAGGGGGACAGGATCGCCCCCTCTCCGCCAGTCTGGCCGAAGCGCTACTGGAACAGCGCGTTCACCTGATCGTTCGCCGACGACAGGGAGGACGGGTCGGCCTGGCCCTCGAACACCGCGTCGACCGCCGGCTGCATGATGCCGTTGATCTTCGCCGCGTTGTCGGAGATCGGGAAGAGGAACGTGGTCCCCTCGTCGACCTGCCCGGTGAAGGCCGTGACGTCGATCCCGCGCTCCGCGAAGGCGGCCTGGGCCGCGTCCGAGCCGGAGGGGATGGCCGGGAAGACGACGCCGGCGGCGCCGATGACGTTCTGGCAGTCGGCGGAGGCCATGTACTCGACCCACTTGGCCGAGGCGGCCTTGTTGTCCGAGCCGGACCAGATGGAGTCGGCCAGTCCGTTGAACATCGTGGCGCGCTTGCCGTCGGGGCCGGTCGGGGTCGGCGCGGTGCCGACCTGGATGTCCTTGAGGCCGTAGAAGGAGTTGATGTTCCACGAGCCGTTGGTGATCATCGCGTACTTGCCGGCGCCGAAGGTCTGCGTCGAGTCGCTGCCGGTGACGGCCGCGAGGGAGGGCATGTAGCCCTCGTCGATGACCTTCGCCATCCAGCCGATGGTCGCCTGGAAGCGCTCGTCGTCGTAGTTGTACTTCGTACCCCAGGGGTTCTTGTCGGTGTAGCTCCAGCCGGTGGTGCCGGCGTACATCGACCACTGGGTCTGGCCGTTGCCGCCGCCGGACTGGCCGTCCAGGCCCAGGCCGTACACGGCGACGCGGGTCTTGTCGAAGCCGGCCTCGTCGCCGCGGACGCCGTTGACGTCGACGGTGAGGTGCGCGATGGCCTTCTCGTAGCTGCCGCCGTCGTCCGGGTTCCAGTCCAGGCCGGCGATCTGGTCGGCGGTGTAGCCGCCGTCCTCGACGAGGGCCTGGTTGTAGAAGATCGCGGTGGTGTCCCAGTCCTTCGGGAGCCCGTAGCGCTCGCCGTCCTCGCCGACCCAGAGGTCCGCGAGGCCCTTCTGGTACTGCGAGACGTCGACGCCGTCCTTCTCGACGACGCCGTCGAGCGAGACGACCTGGCCGTTGTTCACGAAGTCCGCGAACTTCGAGAGGTGGTCGGTGAACACGTCGGGGGCCGTGCCGGCGACGAAGCCGTTGGTGAGCTTCGTCCAGTAGTCGTCCCAGGAGTACTGCGAGATCGTGACGCTCACGTCCGGGTTCGCGGTGTGGAAGTCGTCGGCGCACTGCTGGTAGGCGGCCTTCTGGTTGTTGTCCCAGAGCCAGTAGTCGATGGTGCCGGAGGCGGAGCTGGTGTCGATGTCGGCGCTGTCGCCGCCACCGCTCGCGGCGCCGCCGGAGCCGCCGACGCAGCCGGTGAGTCCGAGGGTGAGGACGGTGGTGCCGGCCAGGACGGCGGCGGATCGTCGGAGGATGCGGGTCATGGTGCTGGTTCCTGTCTGCTGCTTCATTGCACGGGAGGGAAGGGAGGGGGAGAGTGAGGAAGGGGAAGGGGAGGAAAGAGGGGAAGGGGAAGGGGGCGGAGACGAGGGAGGGGGCGGAGAAGGGGGAGGGGGCGGAGAAGAGGAAGGGGGCGGAGAAGAGGGAGGGGGCGGAGAAGAGGGAGGGGCGGTCACTTCACGCCCGAGAAGCCGATGGAGTCGACGATGCGACGGCCGAAGGCGAGGAAGAGGAGGAGGACGGGGATGGCGGCGACGACGGTCGCGGCCATCAGTCCGGCCCAGTCCGGGCTGCCGCCCGGGGTCTGCGAGCGGAAGACGCCCAGGGCCACGGTGAGCACGCGGCTGTCCTCGGTGTTGCCGGCGAGCAGCGGCCAGAAGTAGTCGTTCCAGGTGTTGATGTAGGTGAGGATGCCCAGCGTCGCGAGCGGCGCCGTGCTCATCGGCACGATGAGGCGGAAGAAGATCCGCAGCTTGCCCGCTCCGTCGAGCTCGGCCGCCTCCTCGATCTCGCGGCTGATGCCGAGGAAGAACTGGCGGAGGAAGAACACCGCGAAGGGGGTCATCAGCAGCGTCGGCAGCGAGAGCCCGATGAAGGAGTTGAGGAGCCCCAGATCGCGCATCAGGACGAAGTTGGGCAGGGCGGTGAAGATCGGCGGGACCATCAGCGCGGTGAGGAAGAGGAAGAAGACGGCGTCGCGGCCGGGCCAGCGCAGTCGCGCGAAGGCGTAGGCGGCCAGGGAGCAGAAGAGCAGCTGGCCGAGGGTGACCAGGGTCGCGTAGGCGACCGAGTTGCGCAGGTAGAGCCAGAAGTTCACGGAGGCGCCCGACCCGCCCTCGGCGAGGGCCTGCTCCTGGGTGGAGAAGCCCAGGACGCGGGCGAAGGCGCCCCAGGTGAAGTCGACGGGCAGCAGCGAGGTCGTGTCGCTGGCGAGGGCGTTCCCGGTCGAGAACGCGGTGCGCACCATCCAGAAGAACGGGAAGAGGGTGACGACGAGGGCGAGGATCAGTGCGATCCAGGCGACGACGCGGCCGAGGGAGGGGCGGCGGGCCGGTCGGGTGCGCGCGGGGACGGGCGCGGGGGACGCGGCGGCGGCGGGATCGAGGGCGACGGGAGCTGCAGTGGACATCGGCGTTCCTTACGCGAGGTCGGACTGGTCGGCGCGCAGCAGCCGGAGCTGGATCAGCGCGACGCCGGCGAGGATGACGAGGAGGACGACCGAGATCGCACTGGCGTAGCCGAAGTCGTTCTCGCCGAAGCCGACCTGGTAGATGTAGTACTGCATGACCCTCGTGGCGTTGACCGGGCCGCCCCGGGTGGTGACGGCGACCGTGTCGAAGACCTGGAACGAGCCGGTCACGGTGACCACGAGGACCAGCGCGAGCACCGGCCGCAGCAGCGGCAGGGTGATCTTCCAGAACGACCGCCACTCGCTCGAGCCGTCGATCGCGGCCGCCTCGTAGACGTAGCTCGGGATGAGCTGCAGGCCGGCGAAGACCAGCAGCGCGGTGTAGCCCATGTGCCGCCAGACGTTGACCAGCGCGATCGTCGGGATCGCCCAGTTCGAGTCGGCGAAGAACGGGATCCGGGTGAGCCCGAGGTTCTCGATGACGCTGTTGACGAGGCCGAGCTGGTAGTCGAGCAGGAGGAACCAGATCATCGCCGCGATGACGTTCGAGATCAGGAAGGGCAGCAGGATCGCCCCGCGGATCACCACGGACTGGGTGAGGCGGTGCATCAGGACGGCGAGGCCGACCGCGACGACCGTCTGGACGACGATGTTGATCAGGACGTACTCGAGGGTGACGCCGACCGAGTTCCAGAACAGCGGGTCCTTCGCCAGGCGGAGGTAGTTGTCGAAGCCGATGTACGACGGCGCGCTCATCAGGTTGTAGTCCGTGAAGCTGAGGTAGATGCCGCGGATCGTCGGGACGACGTAGAAGGCTCCGAAGCCGACGGCCGCCGGGAGGATGAAGGCGAGCGCGACGAGCAGCTCGGAGCGGCGCGCCCGGCGCCGGCCGAGCGACATCGTCGGGCGGATCCGGACCGCGTCGGCGCCCTGGCGGGTGCGCCCCTCGCGGAGAGCCGTCATCGTGCGCACCCGGTTCGTCGCGCGTTCGACCGTCGTGAAAGCAGCAAGAGATGACTCCTTCGTCATTGTCCGAGCAGGTGAGGAGGCGCCCGTTCCGCGGTGCGGGGGAGCGTGCTGCGAAGGAAGCTACACGAGTAACCGGGAGGAATTCAACTGTTGAATGATTGTTCTTACATAACTACAGTCGGGCTCGGCTCCGAGCAGTGCTGCCGGGTCGGAGAGAGAGCATCATGACGATTCCGCCCGTGGATCCCGCACGCATCGCCGTGCAGATCGACCCCGACGGCGCCTTCGCCGACGTCCGATGCTCGGGCGTCCGCGTCCACCTCGTCGAGACCGGCTCCGGCGGTCTGCGGGTCGAGGTCGGAGCCGTCGCCGCCGTCTCGCGGGTGCGGCTGCGCTGGGCCGCAGCGATCCCCGAGGACTGCCTGGTGCTCGGGGACGCGTGGGAGCGCTCCTACGGCGAGCTCGAGTGGCGCGGCGTCCGCGCCGAGCGGGTCCTGCCCTGGACGGCCCTCGTGCACCACCCGCGCACGGGCACGACCGACGGCTGGGGCGTCGAGGTGGGCGGCGCCTCGCTCGCCTTCTGGCAGGTCGACCGGCGCGGAGTCACCCTGACGCTCGACCTGCGCAGCGGCGGTGCGGCGGTCGTCCCCGGCGACCGCATGCTCACTGCGGCGATCGTGCACGTCGTCTCCGGCGGTCAGGGGGCGCTCGCCGTCCAGCGGTCGCTCCTCCGCCGGCTCTGCCCGCAGCCGCTCACGACGGGCGGACCCCTGGTCGGCGCGAACAACTGGTACTACGCCTACGGACGCGACTTCGGCCTCGCCGCCGTCGTCCGCGACGCGCGCACGATCGCGGACCTCGTCGGCGACCACGCGGTGCGCCCGTTCGGCGTCGTCGACGACGGCTGGAGCTCCGCCGGGACCGCCGACGGCCTCGCGGCCTCACCGGGTCCCTGGCGGGCGGGTCGCCCGGACCGCTTCCCCGACATGGCCGAGGCGGCGGAGGCCGTCCGCGCCGAGGGCGTGCGGCCGGGCGTCTGGTTCCGGCCGCTGCTGACGCGCGAGGAGCCGATCGAGGGAGTGCGGGCCGGGCGGGACGGGGCGCTCGCCCTCGACCCCAGCTCGCCCGCCGTCCTCGAGCTCGTCGCGGAGGACACGGCGCGCCTCGGCGGCTGGGGCTTCGAGCTGATCAAGCACGACTTCTCGACCTACGACCTCCTCGGCTCGTGGGGTCCGGACTTCGGCGCGGCGCCCGGCTCCGGGCCCGCGCTGCACGACCCCTCCGTCACCACCGCCGAGGCGCTCGTGCGCTTCTACGCGACGGTGCGCGCGGCCGCCGGCGAGGCGCTGGTGCTGGGCTGCAACGTCGTCGGGCACCTCGCCGCCGGGCTCGTGCACGCGCAGCGGGTCGGCGACGACACCTCGGGCCTGCACTGGGACCGCACCCGCCGCGTCGGCGTCAACGCGCTGGCGTTCCGCCTCGCCCAGCACGACGCGTTCTTCACCCTCGACGCGGACTGCGTGCCCAGCACGACCGCCACCGACTGGGCGCTGAACCGCCGGTTCCTCGACCTCATCGCCCGCAGCGGGACCGCGCTCTTCGTCTCCGTCGATCCCGCGACGCGGACCGACGCCGTCGACGCCGACCTCGCGCAGGCGCTGCGGCTGGCGCTGGACGGCGGCACGCCCGGGGGAGTCGCTCCGCTGGACTGGCTGCACTCGCCGACGCCGTCGCGGTGGTCGGCGGGCGACGACGTCCTCGAGTACGACTGGGTCGGCCCCGGCGGTGCCGACGCCTTCGAGCCGTTCCTGGCCGGGAGTCCGGACCCGGCACTCTGAGCGGGGGCGGGCACGGCGCCCGCCCCCGCTCCGTGCGTCAGACCCGCGCCGACGCCGGGAGCGGCTCGCCGACCGCGACCGGGGCGTCGCCGTGGTCGGGGATGGGCAGTCGTGCCCCGTTCTGCCGGGCGGACTCCATCGCGACGAGCCCCGGCAGGGTGTAGCGGGCGGCGACCCAGGCGTTCACGGTCGGCAGCGTGCCGGTCGAGACGGCGCGGACGAAGTCGTCCACCAGGAAGTGGTGCGAGCCCTCGTGCCCGTTCGGCGCGCCCTCCAGCTCACCGGGGAGGCGTGCGGCCTCCTCCTCGTGCACCGGTGCGTGGCCGCTGACGAAGGCGGCGCGCAGGGCGGGGGAGACGTTCTCGAGGCGCGGGTCGTCGTCCGCCATCGTCGCGGTCGTCGCGAGCTGCTCGGTCACGTCCTCGACGCCCTCGCCGGTCTGCCAGACGCTCGTCTGCACGAGCTGCTCGAAGACGCCGGTGGTGCCGAAGAAGCGGAAGCGGCTCTCGCGGAGGAAGGACGGATAGCCGACCCGGCGGAACTCGTTGATGCGCATCGAGCCGCCGCCGTCGAGCTCGAACAGCGCGGTCATGTTGGAGAAGTCGTTGCCGAACATGCTGACCTCGGTGTCGAAGACCCCGTCGTCGAGGTGGTCGCGCATGCCGGTGCAGCTCACGCTGGTCGCGTGCCTCGGCACGGCTCCGAGCACGCCGCCGATGGAGTGGGTCGGGTACCACATCGGCGGGTAGCTGGCGGTCGACTTCCAGTCGTCGCCGCCGCTGTAGCGGTAGGCGTCGTAGAAGCCGTGGTCCATGTCGTGCAGGTAGTCGCCCTCGAGGTAGAAGACGCGGCCGAAGGCGCCCTCCTCGTGCTTGCGCCGCGCGAAGACCGTGGCCGGGTTGTACTGGCTGGTCTCGCCCATCATGTAGGTCAGGCCGGTCGCCGAGACCAGCTCGATGATCTCCGCGATCTCGTCGGCGTCGCTCGCCATCGGGACGGCGGAGTAGACGTGCTTCCCCGCGCGCAGCGCCCGGGCGACCAGGGGTCCGTGGGTCCAGCGCTGCGTGAACAGGGCGACCGCGTCGACCGCCGGATCGGCGAGCATCGCCTCGAAGCTCTCGTGCGTCCCGGCCAGTCCCTCCGACTCGACGAGCGTCTCCGCGCGGCCGTCGAGGACATCGGTCACGGTGATCGCGCCGACTCCGGGGTGGCGGTGGAAGAGATCGGCGAAGTGGCGGCTGAACTGGCCGGCGCCGACGATTCCGAGGGTGAAGGTCATGATTTCTCCTTAGAGCCGACGACGATCGGTGGCGCGGCGGACCCAGTTCAGCACGCGGGTTTACTCGTGTCAATAATGCGGAGCACGAGAACCCGGACGGCACGGAGCGGCGCAGGAGCGAGCCGCGCAGGAGCGGCCCGCGTCTAGGTTAGGTACTCGACGTCGTCGTACTGCACCGCGTCGTCCGGCTCGAACTCGTCGACCGGCACGTCCTCGTGCTCGAGGATGACGGCGACGCCGGGGGAGACGAGCACGCAGACCTCGCGGTCCCCGGCGACGGTGAAGCTCACCATGCCGCCGCGCTCGCGGACGGCCTCGACGAGCTTCTTCTCCAGCTCCTCGGTGTCGAAGGAGAGGGCGAGCAGGAAGCGGCGGCCGTCGATGCTGAGGCTGGTGCGCCGGGTCGTGGGCGCAGGCGTCGGCCCGCGCCGATCGGAGCCGGGGGTGACGGCGCGCACGCGCATCGGGGAGGCGTGCATCCGGATCACGGAGTTCATTCGGGATCCGGCCGGGACTCGTGGTGGCGGAGACCGTGCGAGCGACGGTCCTCCTTCATCTCGGACTCGAAGAGGTGGCGGCGACCGGCGGCGAGCTCGTCGCGCGCGGCGCGCTCCTGGTCGCGGAAGGCGGCGTAGTAGCCGTCGTCGTAGTCCTCGACGATTTGGAACGTCCAGCGGCCCTCGATGACGTTCCGGCCGACCAGCTCCTTCTCCAGGGAGTCGGCCACCTCGTCGCGCCCCGCCTCGCGGAAGGCGTCGACCGCCTCGCCGAGCGCGAGGTCCGCGGCGCCGGTCAGCCGGTGGAAGCCGTAGAGGAGTCCGCGCGCGTGCTCGACGGTCTCGAGCGCCTCGGAGAGCTTGCCCAGCGCAGCGACGGTGGCGTCGTCGAGACCGTCCGGACGCAGGTGCGCGGAATCGGGGTGGTCGTGTGAGCTGGTCATCTCCGAGAGCTTAGGCCGACCATATTCCGCTGTGACCCCCTTGCGCCGCCGGCCGGAACCGGTCGTGCCGCGGCTGAGCGGTCTCGAAGGCGGGCGTTCAGGCGCGGCGGATCGGCGCGAAGCCGTCGGTCTTGCCGGGGTCGTGGAAGTCGCGGACCAGCCGGGCGACCAAGCCCGGCTTCTCCACGATCACGCCGTGGCTGGCGCGCGGGACGACGGCCAGCTCGGCGTCCGGGATCGCGTCGTACATCGCCAGGACGTGCTCGAAGCGGATCTCGTCGTCGTCGCCGAAGAGGAGGAGCGTCGGCACCGCGAGGCCGCGCAGGTCCGCGGTGGTGAGCTCCGGCTCGCTGGCGTGCAGCGCGTCGAGCTTCGCGACGACGGTGTCCCAGTGCGCGGCGCCGTCGGGCGACACCTCGGCGTAGCTCTCCCTCAGGAAGTCGGGAGCCTCGCCGTCGAGCACGCCGGGCAGCCAGCCGTCGTGGTGGAAGACGCCGGAGGAGAAGACCAGGCTCACCACGAGGTCGGGGCGGCGGAGGGCGACGTGCAGGGCGACGATCGCGCCGTCGCTGTGGCCGAGGAGGTGCACGGGGGCGCCGGGCAGCGACTCGATCAGGGCGATCGTGTCGCGCGCCATCGCGGCGAAGCTCAGGGGAGCGTCGGTGTCGGCCGTGCGTCCGTGGCCGCGCTGGTCGGGCAGGTGCAGCGTGTAGTCGCCCTGCAGCTCCGCCACCAGCGGCTCGAGCGAGCGCGAATCGGTGCCGCCCGGGTGCAGCAGGACGAGGGCGGGGCCGTCGCCGATCCGGCGGCTCTGGAGCGGTACGGCGTCCTCGATCATGCGGCGAGCGTAGCCCTGCGCTCGCGCGGCGGGAAGGATCGCTCGGCGGCAGGACGGCGCGCCGTCAGCGGGTGGGGACGCGCACCGGGAGCGCGACGAGGTGCACCTCGCGCAGCTCGCCGTCCTCGGCGACCGCGGTGAGGTAGGTGCAGGCCGGCTGGCGGCGGCGGTCGGTCGGCGAGCCGGGGTTGAGCAGCCGCATCCCGGCCGCGGTCCGCGAGTCCCAGGGGATGTGGCTGTGGCCGAAGACGAGCAGGTCGGCGCCGGCGTGGGCGGCGTCGGCGCGCGCCTCCCGGCCGGCCGCGGGGCCGGTCTCGTGCACGACGCGGACGTCGAGCCCCGCGATCTCCGCGCGGGCGACCTCGGGGAGGCGCGCGCGGAGCCCGGCGGGATCGTTGTTGCCCCAGACGCCGAGCAGACGCGCAGCCCGGGACTCGAGGGCGTCGAGCGCCGCCTCGTCCACCCAGTCGCCGGCGTGCACGACCAGGTCGGCCTCGTCGACCGCCCGCCAGACCTCGTCGGGCAGTGCCCTCGCGCGCTTGGGGAGGTGGGTGTCGGCGAGCAGCAGCAGCCGCACCGGGCCCTCGAGCCGCAGCGTCGGCGCGGCGGGTCGCCCGTCCGGCATCAGAGCGCGGGGCCGGGAGTCGGCTCCACCCCGCCGTCGGCACCGGGCTCCTCGGCCGTCGCGGAGTCGCGGAGGCGGGCGTCGAGCGCGTCGAGCGCGGGGACGAACCACAGGTGGTCGCCGCGGTTCGACTCGACGACGAAGTCGTGCAGGGTGCTCGAGGCCGAGACGTGCTCGGTGATGTCGCCGACGACCACGAGCCGCTTGCCGTACATCACGAAGCGCTGCACGAACTCACCGGCGATGCCGGAGCGGAGCCGGAAGAACTCCGGATCGAGGCGGCCGACCGGGACGACGATCGTCTCGGCGTCGCTGCCGTAGATCTCGCCGATGACCGCGAGCGCGTCCTCCGAGGTGGAGAGGGCGGGCCCGTCGTCGTCGACGAGGAGGAGGGGGACGCCCTGGCGGGTCTCGGTGCGCATGGACCCAGCCAACCACGTCGCTCCGCGCACGTCACTCCGCGCGGAACGAGCGCAGCCGCAGGCTGTTCAGCACCACGAAGACGCTGGAGAACGCCATCGCGGCCCCCGCGACCAGCGGGCCGAGCAGGCCGGCCATCGCGAGCGGGATCGCCGCCACGTTGTAGGCGAAGGCCCAGAACAGGTTGCCCCGGATGACGCCCAGGGTCCGCCGGCCGAGCCGGAGCGCGTCGGGCACGCGGGCGAGGTCGTCGCCGACCAGGGTGACGTCGCTCGCCTCGATCGCCGCGTCGGAGCCGGCGCCCATCGCGATGCCGAGGTCGGCGGCGGCGAGGGCGGCCGCGTCGTTCACGCCGTCGCCGACGAAGGCTACCGTGCGGCCCTCGGACCGCAGCCGCTCGATCACGGCGAGCTTCTCCTCCGGCAGCACCTCGGCGACGACCTCGTCGATCCCGACCGCGGCGGCGACGGCCGAGGCCGCGCGCGGGTTGTCGCCGGTCAGCATCAGCACGCGCAGCCCCCGGGAGCGGAGCGACGCGACGGTGCGCGCCGCCTCGGGCCGCGGCTCGTCGCGGAGGACGGCGAAGCCGCGCAGCTCGCCCTCCCAGCCGATCCCGACGACGGTGCCGCCGTCGGCCGCGGCCTGCTCGGCGCGGGCGGCGAGGTCGCCGGGCGCGTAGCCCCACTGCTCGTCGAGCCAGCGCAGGCGCCCGGCGACGACGAGGCGGCCGTCGACCCGGGCGCGGACGCCGAAGCCGGCGCTCGCGCGGAACCCGGTCGCCTCCGGGATGGTCAGCCCGCGCTCCTCCGCGCCGCGGACGATCGCGGCGGCGAGGGGGTGCTCGGAGCCGCGCTCGACGGCCGCGAGCAGGCGGAGCGACTCGTCGTCGCTCGCCGCCGCGACGGTGAAGGCGCCGGTGGTCAGCGTGCCGGTCTTGTCGAGGACGACGGTGTCGACGCGGCGGCTCGTCTCGAGCACCTCGGGTCCGCGGATCAGGATGCCCAGCTGCGAGCCGCGGCCCGTGCCGACGAGGACGGCGGTGGGCGTGGCGAGCCCGAGCGCGCAGGGGCAGGCGACGATCAGCACGGCGACCGCGGGCGAGACGGCGGCGGCGAGGTCCGCTCCGGCGAGCAGCCAGCCGACGAGGGTCGCCAGCGCGAGCACGACGACGACCGGCACGAAGACGGCGGAGACCCGGTCGGCGAGGCGCTGCACCCGCGCCTTGCCGGCCTGCGCTTGCGAGACGAGGCGTCCCATCCGGGCCAGGGTCGCGTCGGAGCCGACGCGGTCGACCCGGACGGTGAGCACGCCGTGCGCGTTGAGGACGCCGCCGGTGACGACGGAGCCGGGCCCGACCTCGACGGGGACGCTCTCGCCGGTCAGCAGGCTCGCGTCGACGGCGCTCGAGCCGTCGAGGACGGTGCCGTCGGCGGCGACGACCTCGCCGGGTCGCACGCGCAGGCGGTCGCCGACCGCGAGGGCCGCGGCGGGGACGCGCTCCTCGGAGCCGTCGGCGGCGACGCGGGTCGCCTCCTTCGCGCCGAGCCTCAGCAGCGCGCGGAGGGCCGCACCGGCGTCGCGCTTGGAGCGGGCCTCGAGCCAGCGGCCGGCCAGCACCAGCACGGGAACGGCGGCGGCGACCTCGAGGTAGATCTCGTCGTGGCCGGAGCGGGTGCCGAGCAGCTCGAACGGCATGCTCATCCCGGGCCGGCCGGCGTCGCCGAGGAAGAGGGCGTACAGCGACCAGGCGAAGGCCGCGGTGGTGCCGAGGCTGATCAGGGTGTCCATCGTGGTCGTGCCGTGCCGCAGCGCCCGCCAGGCGGTGCGGTGGAACGGCCAGGCACCCCAGACGGCGACGGGCGCGGCAAGGGTGAGGCAGAGCCACTGCCAGTTGGCGAACTGCAGCGCGGGGATCATCGACAGCAGCACGACCGGCGCGGCCAGCAGGGCCGAGATGGTGAGGCGGGTGCGCAGGACACGGCGCTCGGACTCGGCGGCCTCCTCCTCGCGGGAGGGGGCGCCGTCGTCCGCACCGTCGTCCGCGACGGGCGCCGCTCCGGAGACCGTGGCCGTGTAGCCGGCGGCCTCGACCGCGGCGATCGCGTCGGCGGCCGTGGTGCCCTCGGGCAGCGCGAGCGTGGCGCGCTCGAGGGCGAGGTTGACGCTCGCGCGGACGCCGGGGAGCGCGTCCAGGCGGCGCTCGACCTTGGCGACGCAGGACGCGCAGGTCATGCCGCCGATCGCGAGCTCGAGCTCGGCGGGTGTCTCCGTGCGGCCGGTCGCGGCTGCGTCGGCCATCGCTGCGTCTGCCATCTCTGAGTCGGCCGTCTCAGGCCAGGGGCGCGAGGCGGTACCCGGCGTCGGCGACGGCGGCCGCGATCTCCTCGCGGCCGAGCGGACGGGAGGAGCCGACGGTGACGGTGGAGACGCCGTCGGGGAGGAGGGAGATGTCGATGCTGTCGACCTCGGGGTAGGCGGCGAGCTCCTCGGTGACGCTGCGGACGCAGTGCTCGCAGGTCATCCCGGCGACGCCGAAGCTCTGCACCGAGGCGCCGCCCGCGGCGGAGCCGTGCCCGGACGCGTGCGCGGAGTCGTGACCGCCGCAGGCGCAGGCGCCACCCGACCCGCAGCCGCCCCCGGACCCGCCGACGGCTCCCTTGGCGGTGAGTCCGAGATCGAGGTGCGCGGTCATGCTGTTCTCCTTGCGTGGGGCGGGGGACCCGGCGGAGGGATACCCCCCGGGGGTACTCCCATCGTAAGCCCGTCGGCGCTCGCGGGCAAGGCGGAGGCGGAAGGCGGGAGAATCGACGGAGGAGCGCCGCGGTCCCGAGTGCTCCGGGGGAGGGGACATGGCCGCCGCACCGACGCCCGACTGGGGCGCCCCGCCGCCGCACGCCTCCGCGCATCCGCTGCCCTCCGATCCACTGCCCCCGCGGCGCCGCTTCGAGCCGACCGCACTGATCACCTCTCCGGCCGAGGCCCGCCGGGCGCGGGGCGCGCTCGCCGCGCAGCTGCGCCAGACGTCCCCGGCGAACCGGCGGCGGCTGGCCGAGTTCGCGGCGGTCGCCGACGGGGTCGCGCTGCTGCGCGGCCGCGAGTTCGACCGGGCGCTGCGGCGGATCGCCGCCCCGGCCGCCGCCGTCGCACCGGACGCCACGGGCGTCGTCACCCTCGGCGCGGACGGACCGGCGCTCGCCGGGGAGCGCGCCGACGCCCTGGCCATCGCGGACTGGAGCGACGTCCTCTCGGTCGAGGTCGGCACGGTCGCGCACGGCGCCTTCCGCGTCCGCGCCGTCGTGCTCGCCGTGCTGGCGGCCCGGCCGGAGCGGGGGGCCGCCGCGGGACAGGGCTTCCGCGGCCTGGTGTCCGACGCGGCCCGCGCCTCCGCGGCCGCCCTCGCCGCGCGGGCGCGCCGCCGCGTCCTGGTGCCGCTCGTGGTCGCCACGCCGGGGCCGCTCGGCTGGACCGTCGCCGACGACCGCACCTTCCTCCTCGCCCTCGACCGGGTGCGCCGCGCGCACGGTGCCCGATGAGGGCGCGGCTGCCGTTCGCGCTCGCCGCGATCGCCGCGCTCGCGCTCGGGCTCGCCCTGCGCTTCCTCCTGGCCGGCCTGCTCGCCGACCTCGCCGGCAGCGTCCTCTACGTCGTGCTCGTCGCGCTGCTGGTCTGCGTGCTGCTGCCGCGGATCCCGGCGGTGACCGCCGCGGGGATCGCCCTCGCCTGGTCGATCGCGATGGAGCAGCTCCAGGCGATCGGAGCGGCCGCCCGACTGGTCGAGCTGTGGCCGCCGCTGCGGCTCGTCGTCGGCAGCACCTTCTCCTGGCTGGACATCGCCGCGTACGTGCTCGGCGCGGTGGTCGCCGCCGCCGTGCTGATCGCGGTGGCGCCGCGCAGTCGCTTCGAGCGCGAGGAGCCGGGGCGGGACGAGCCGGGCCGCGGGGAGCCGGGGGAGCTCCGCCCGTAGGGTGGGCCCATGCACGAGGCGACACCGGCACTGCCCCCCGCGAACGACCGGGCGCACGCGGACGACCGGGCGCACGACACCCGCCGCGACCGCCGCACGCCGGAGCCCGTCGACCGCTTCGCCACCGGCGAGGAGTTCCCGGAGTACCGGGTCGACCTCGAGCGCATCCGGTTCTCGCCCTACTTCGCCCGGCTCTCCGCGGTCACGCAGGTGATCTCGCCCTCCGGCGTCGGCCAGGTCGTGCACAACCGGCTGACCCACTCCATCAAGGTCACCGCGGTCGCCCGCGCGATCGCGATGCAGCTGACCACCACCGACACCGCCCAGCGCGAGCTGGTCGAGCGCCTCGGCGGCTGCGACCCGGTCGTCGTGCAGGCGGCGGCCAGCGCGCACGACCTCGGCCACCCGCCGTTCGGGCACCTCGGCGAGCAGGCGCTCGACCGCCTGGCCCGCGAGAAGCTCGGCCTCGAGGAGGGCTTCGAGGGCAACGCGCAGTCGTTCCGGATCCTCTCCGAGCTCGACGTCTGCGAGACGGTCGAGGCGGGGCTCAACCTCACGGCCGCCTCGCGCGCCGCGGTCCTCAAGTACCCGTGGGGCCGCACCGTCTGCCGGCCGGACCTCGAGACCGCCGACCCGACCGAGCTGCCGCGCGGCTCGACCGCCAGCCGCTGGGAGACCGCGCCGCCCAAGTTCTCGGCCTACACCCTCGACCTCGACGACCTGCTCGACTCCCGCACCGGCTTCACCGCGATCGCGCCGTGGCAGCAGACGCTGGAGTGCTCGGTGATGGACGTCGCCGACGACATCGCCTACTCGCTGCACGACCTCGACGACTTCTACCGCGCGGGCGTGCTGCAGCAGGCGGCCGTCGCCGTGGAGTTCCGCGCGTTCCTCCGCGAGCAGAACGCGCTGGCCGCCCTCGACGCCGACGAGCTCTGGGCGCGGGCGCCCGGCCACTCGCTGGAGATGCTGCGGCGCCGGCTGGTGGCCCGCGACCCGTGGATCGCCAGCGACGAGCACTTCCGCTCCTCCGTCGAGCGGGTCTCGACCGAGCTGGTCGAGGGTCTGCTCGCGGTGCCGTTCGACGGCTCCACCCGCACCGAGCGGGCGATCGAGTCCTTCGTCTCCTCCTGGATCGGCCGGCTGCAGCGCTCGGTGCTCGTGCTCGCCGAGCCGAACGTGCGCTCGGGCCACCTGACGCTGCTCCCCGATGCCTGGCACGACGTCGCGGTACTCAAGTTCGTGCACACCCGCTTCGTCATCGACCGGCCCGACTTCGCGACCTATCAGCGCGGTCAATCGCAGGTGCTCGGGACGCTGGTCACCCACCTCGACGCCTGGCTCGACGATCCGCGCGACGGCCCGCGCGCCCCGCAGAAGCTGCTCGACCTGATCGAGCTGGCGACCGACGGCTACTTCCGCCTCCGCGCCGACCGCCCCGAGTGGCTGCCGGCCGGCGAGCGCGGGCGCCCGCGCGTCGATGCGGAGTCGCTCCAGCGCCTCGGCCGGGCCCGCGGCGTCGTCGACTACGTGGCGACCCTCACCGACGAGCAGGCGATGGCGCTCGCCGCCCGCCTCCGCGGCGACCGCGAGCCCTGGGCGATGGGCACCTGAGGCGGCCCGCGCCGCCCGCGGCTGTCGGCCGCACCTCCGTCCCTGCTCGCCTCCGCCCGCACCTGCGCTGCACCTCCGCTGCACTTCCGGCTCGTGAAACCGGCCCCGGCTCGCGAGACCGGCCCCGGCTCGCGAGACCGGCCCCGGCTCGCGAGACCGGTGAATTCCGACGAGCCGAGGCGGTTCCCGCGAGCCGAACCTCGGCCGCCCGTGCCTCCGCCGACACCTCCGGCTCGCGATTCCGGCCTCGGCTCGTGGGATCCGCCTGTTCCAGCGAGCCCGAGCTGTTTCTGCGAGCCGAACGTCGGCGGCCCGCACCTCCGGCTCGCACTTTCGGTCACGGCTCGTGGAATCCGCTCGTTCTGGCGAGCCGGGGCGGTTTCCGCGAGCCGCAGCTCGGCCGCCTGTTGTTGCGCCGACACCTCCGGCTCGCGGTTCCGGCCTCGGCTCGCGGGTTCCGGCTGTTCCAACGAGCCGAGGCTGTTTCCGAGAGCCGAGCGTCGGCGGCTCGGACCTCCGGCTCGCGGTTTCGGCTCCGGCTCGTGGAATCCGGCCGTTCTGGCGAGCCGGGGCTGCTTCCGCGAGCCGAAGCTCGGCCGCCTGTTCCTCCGCCGACACCTCCGGCTCGTGATTCCTGCCTCGGCTCGCGGGATCCGCCAGTTCCGGCGAGCCGAAGCTGTTTTCGCGAGCCGAACGTCGGCGGCCCGCTCCTCTGGCTCGTGATTCCGGTCTCGGCTCGCGAAACCAGGCTGTTTCAGCGAGCCGAGGCTGATATCGCGAGCCGAACGTCGGCGGCCCGCACCTCCGGCTCGCGGTTTCGGCTGCGGCCCGTCGGATCCGCCTGTTTCGGCGGGCCGGAGCAGTTTGCGCGAGCCGGAGCTCGGCGGCCGTCACGTCCGGCTCGCGATCTCAGGTCCGGCTCGTCGAATCCGCCTGTTTCCGCGAGCCGAAGCCGTTTCCGCGAGCCGGAGGTGCGCCGAGCGCCGGGTGGTTGACACCGGAGGGTCGCCTGTGGCCACCCGGAGAGCACCCGCGAGAACGCGCGCGATTCCGCGCCAGCGCGCGCAGAAGGCCCCCAGAGTGTGCATGTCGCCGCCGTCCAGCCCGCGTCCAGCAAGCGTCGGGTGAACGACAGCGTAAAATCACGGGGGCACATGCCGAGATCGACAACTCGATAGGGAGTTCCGTTGGACGGAAACGCAACGACCACGCACCGCAACGTCGCATTGCTGTCCGTCGCAACCACGATGGCCCCCCGGGTGACCACGTCGGAAGAGATCGACGCGCGACTGGCGCCGGCGCTGAAGCGGCTGCGACTCCCCACCGGACTCCTCCAGCGCGTCGCCGGCGTGCAGGAGCGGCGCAACTGGGGCCCCGAGCAGGGCTTCGACGGGGCCGCGATCGAGGCGGGCAAGCGCGCGCTGGCCGAGGCCGGCATCCGGCCCGACCAGATCGGGCTGATCATCAACACCTCGGTCACCCGCAAGCACCTCGAGCCCTCGGTCGCCGTGCGCCTGCACCACGGGCTCGGCCTGCCCTCCTCCGCGATCAACTTCGACATCGCGAACGCCTGCCTCGGCTTCGTCAACGGCATGACGCTCGCGGCCCAGCTGATCGACTCCGGCCAGATCAAGTACGCGATGATCATCGACGGCGAGGACGCCGACGAGATCCAGGTCAACACCATCGAGCGCCTCAGCCGCGAGGGCATCAAGCGCAAGGACTTCATGAGCGAGTTCGCGAGCCTGACCCTCGGGTCCGGCGCCGCGGCCGCGATCCTCGGCCCGGCCGACGAGCACCCCAAGGGCCACCGGATCCTCGGCGGCATCACCCGCGCGGCCACCCAGTTCAACGAGCTCTGCGTCGGCAGCGTCGACGGGATGTTCACCGACGCGAAGGCGCTGCTCAAGGGCGGCATGGAGCTCGTCGTCTCCGCCTGGAAGGAGGCGAAGCGCGACTGGAGCTGGGGCGGGATGGACCGCTACATCATGCATCAGGTGTCGGACGTGCACACCAACGCCTTCGTGAAGGCCGTCGGCATCGACCCCGAGCTGGTGCCCACCACCTACCCGACCCTCGGCAACGTCGGCCCCGCGTCGATCCCGATCACCCTCGCGCAGGAGTCGAAGACCCTCGAGCCGGGCCACCGCGTCCTGCTGCTGGGCGTCGGCTCCGGCATCAACACCGCGATGCTCGAGATCGCCTGGTGAGCGCCGCCGCCGGCCGGCACCCGGCCGCCAGGATCCGCCGCGCACTCGGCTCGACCTCGGCGGCGGAGCTGCCGCCGGCGGGACTGGACGGCCTCGATCCGTCCTGGTCGCGCCTCGTCGACGCGCCCGACGCGCACGGCGTCCCGCGCCGCTGGCATCTGCTCGACACGCACGAGGCGCTGGGCGGCGTCGAGCCGCTCGGCACGATCCTCTGCGTGCACGGCAACCCGACCTGGTCCTACCTCTGGCGCGCCCTCGCCGCCGCCACCGTCGCGGCCGCCCGCCGCGGCGAGCCGGCCTGGCGCGTCGTCGCCGTCGACCAGCTCGAGATGGGCTTCTCCGAGCGCACCGGCGAGCTGCACGCCCTCGCCGACCGCGTGCGCGAGCTGTCGAACCTCACCGACGTCCTCGGCCTGACCGACGTCGTCACCCTCGGCCACGACTGGGGCGGAGTCGTCTCGCTCGGCTGGGCGGTCGACCACCCCGAGCTGCTGCGCGGCACGATGCTGCTCAACACCGCGATCCACCAGCCGGCCGACGCGCCGATCCCCGCGCCGCTGCGGCTCGCGCTCGCCTCCGGCGTCCTCGGCGCCTCGACCGTCGGCACGCCCGCGTTCCTCGAGACGACGCTCGCCCTCGGGCACCCGGCGATCCCGGCCGCGGTCAAGGACGGCTACCGCGCGCCTTACCGCTCGGCGGAGCGACGGGGCGGCGTCGGCGGGTTCGTCGCCGACATCCCGGTCGGCCCCGCGCACCCGAGCCACGCCGAGCTGGAGCGGATCGCCGCGGGCGTCCGCGCGCTGGAGACCCCGGCACTGCTGCTCTGGGGCCCGCTGGACCCGATCTTCTCGGACCGCTACCTCGACGACCTCGTCGACCGCCTCCCGCACGCGCAGGTGCACCGCTTCGAGGGCACCGGCCACCTGCTCGCGGAGGACGTCGACTACTCCGCCGCGGTGCTCACCTGGCTCGGCGACGTCACCGCCGGCGTCCAGGCCCCCGACGTGCAGCGCCCGACCGTGCCGATCGAGCCGCTCTGGCGGCACCTGGACGAGCGCGTCGAGGACGACTCGCTCGCGCTGGTCGAGATGGCGCCGCCCGGGGGAGGCGGCCCGCGCTCGGTGTCCTGGCGGCTGCTCTCGCAGCGGGTCCGCGAGCTGGCCGCGGGGCTCCGCGCCTCGGGCGTCGCGCCGGGCGACCGCGTCTCGCTGCTCGTGCCGCCCGGCGCCGATCTCACCGCCCTGCTCTACGCCTGCCTGCGGATCGGCGCCGTCGTGGTGGTCGCCGACGCGGGCCTGGGCCTGCGCGGGCTGACCCGCGCCGTCCGCGGTGCCTGGCCGGACCTCGTCGTCGGCGCGCTGCCCGGGCTCGCCGTGGCCCGCGCGCTCTGCTGGCCGGGCGGCCGAGTCTCCACGCAGACCCTGCCGCGCGCCTCCGCCCGCGCGCTCGGCGTGGACACCTCGCTCGGGCAGCTGATCGAGCTCGGCCGCGCGGAGCTGGAAGCCTCCGCCGACGCGCTCGGCGAGGCTCCCGCGGCCGACGCGACCGCCGCGATCCTCTTCACCTCCGGATCGACCGGACCCGCGAAGGGCGTCGTCTATACGCACCGCCAGCTCGCCGGCGTCCGCGACGCCCTGGCCCGCCAGTACGGCATCGGACCGGGGACCGGACTCGTCGCCGGCTTCGCGCCGTTCGCCCTCCTCGGCCCGGCGCTCGGCACCCGCTCCGCGACGCCGGACATGGACGTCACCTCGCCGCGGACGCTCACCGCGCGGGCAGTGGCCGCCGCGGCGTCGCGCGTCGACGCCACCGTCCTCTTCCTCTCGCCCGCCGCGCTCGCCAACGTGGTCGCCACCGCGGGCGACCTCGACGCCGACGACCACCGCGCGCTCGCCGGCGTCCGCACCTTCCTCTCGGCCGGCGCGCCCGTCGCCGAGGGCCTGCTGGCGCAGGCGCAGGCGCTGATGCCGAACGCCTCGGCCCGCACGCCCTACGGGATGACGGAGGGCCTGCTGCTGACCGACGCGTCGCTCGAGGGCATCCGCGCGGCCGCCGCCGACGACGATCCGCGCGGGGGAGTCTGCGTCGGGGTCCCGGCCGCGGGTGTCCGCCTCCGGATCGCGCCGCTCGACGACGACGGACAGGCGGCCGCCGAGCCGGCCGAGCTCGTCGGTGTCACCGGCGAGATCGTCGTCTCCGCCGGGCACGTCGAGGACCACTACGAGCGGCTCTGGCTGACCGACCGCGCCGCGCGCCGCGGCGCCGTCCCGGGCGAGCGCTGGCACCGCACGGGCGACGTCGGGCGGATCGACGCCGACGGCCGGCTCTGGGTCGAGGGCCGGCTGCCGCACGTGATCGTCACGGCCGACGGCGTCGTCACGCCCGTCGGGCCGGAGCAGCGGATCGAGGCGCGCGTCGCCGCCGTCTCCCGCGCCGCGATCGTCGGCGTCGGGCCCCGCGGAGTCGCGCAGCTCGTCGCCGTCGTCGAGCGGCACGAGGGTGCCCGCCGCACGCAGCTCGCGTCCGAGGAGCTCGCCGCCGAGGTCCGCGCGGCCGTCGGCGCACCGGTCGCAGCCGTGCTCGTCGTGCCGGCGCTGCCCACCGACATCCGGCACAACTCCAAGATCGACCGGGCCGCGCTCGCGCGCTGGGCGGAATCGATCCTCGCCGGCGGCCGGATGGTCGCGCCGTGAGGGTCCTCGTCACCGGCGCCAGCGGGCTGCTCGGCGGCGCCGTCGCGGCGGGGCTCGTCGCGGAGGGGCACGAGGTCCGCACGTTCCAGCGCCGTCCCTCGGGAGTGAGCGGGGTGGAGGACGTCCGCGGCTCGCTGGCCGACGCGGGCGCCGTCGAAGCCGCGGTCGAGGGCTGCGAGGGCGTGGTGCACCTCGCGGCGAAGGTCTCGCTCGCCGGGGATCCCGCCGACTTCGTCCGGGTGAACGTCGACGGCACGCGGGGGCTGCTGACTGCCGCCGCGCAGGCGGGTGTCCAGAGCTTCGTCCAGGTGTCGTCGCCGTCCGTCGCGCACTCCGGCGCCTCGATCATCGGCGATGGCGCCGAGCCCGCCGATCCCGAGCGCGCCCGCGGCGACTACGCCCGCACGAAGGCGCGGGCCGAGCTGCTCGCGCTGGCGGCGGACGCGCCGGGCCTCGCCGTGGTCGCGGTCCGCCCGCACCTGGTCTGGGGGCCGGGCGACACGCAGCTCGTGGCCCGCATCGTCGAGCGCGCCCGCACGGGCCGGCTGCCGCTGCTCGGCGACGGCCAGGCGCTCATCGACTCCACCTACATCGACAACGCCGCCTCGGCGATCGTCGCCGCCCTCGGCCGGGCGGAGGCGGTGCACGGCCGGGCGTACGTGGTCACCAACGGCGAGCCGCGGCCGGTGGCCGAGCTGCTCGCCGGGATCTGCCGCGCCGCCGGCGTGCAGCCGCCGAGCTGGTCGGTGCCCGCGGGCGTCGCGCGCGCCGCCGGCTCGCTCGTCGAGCGCGTCTGGGCGGTGCGCCCGGGGGAGGACGAGCCGCCGATGACCCGCTTCCTCGCCGAGCAGCTCTCGACCGCGCACTGGTTCGACCAGCGCGCGACCCGCGCCGACCTGCACTGGACGCCCGCGGTGACCCTCGACGAGGGCCTCGCCCGCCTGGCCGCCTCCTACCGCTGACACGCCGAACGCCCCCCGCGCGAGTGCGCGAGGGGCGTCCATCGGAATGCGGTGGCCTTCTCCCTGCTGATCGAGTAGCCCGCGCAGCGGGCGTATCGAGATCCACCACCGCTAGAAGTCGAGTCTGCAGACCCGCCCTTCTGACAACGCCGGGTCTCGATACGCCCCTGCGGGGCTGCTCGACCACCATGAGGCGGGACTGCTCGATCAGCATGAGGCAGGGCCGCTCGACCGGCACGCCGGCGGCCGAGCCTCGTCAGTCCGCGAGGATCAGGTACAGCGCGCGGCGGGTCTCGTCGAGCTTCGCGGAGGCGGCGGCGCGCTGCGCCTCCGAGGCCCCGCGGAACTGCTGAACGACGCCCATCAGCTTGCCGATGTTCTCGACGAACTCGCGGTCCGCGTCGCTCGCTCCGGGAGTGGCCTCCCAGGCGGCGGCGAGCTCGTCGGCGTGCTCGCGCACGTAGGTGCCGCCCGCGTCGGTGAGCTGGTACTCGGTGCCGCGGCCCTCGCCGACGGCCGTGATGAGGCCCTCGTCGACGAGCTGCTGGAGCGTGGGGTAGACCGAGCCGGGGCTGGGGCGCCACGAGCCGTTGGTCTTCTCGGCGATCGCCTTGATCAGGCCGTAGCCGTTCGAGGACTTCTCGGCGAGGAGGGAGAGCAGGGCGGCGCGGACGTCACCGCGACGAGCCCGGCCTCCGCCGCGGCCGAAGCCGGGGCCGCCGAAGCCGGGGCCGAAGCCGCCGAAGCCCGGGCCGAAGCCGAAGCCGGGACCGAAGCCGCGGCCGTGTCCGCCGGGGCCGCGGCGCTCGCGGCGGCCGGGCTGGTCGTGGCCGCCGTGGCCGTGGCCGTGGTCGTGGTCGCCGTGCGAGCGGTCGAAGCGGTCGCTGTGGTCGTGGAAGGAGTTCCTGGTGTTCATGGTGTCTCTTCTCGTGTCAGGGGATTCCTCTCGAAATCCGTCTCGCCCGTCGGAGCGAGTGCTCACGATCTGTCGGCGATGTAGTAACGATATATCGGCGACTGTCACTCGTCAAGCACGAGTTTCGAACTACGCTCGAGGGACCCCCACCGGAAGGCCCCTCCGCATGCCGCTGTCCGCCGCCGCGCTCGCCGCGATCCTCGACGAGTCGCTCCTCACCGGCGCCGTCCTCACCGGCCGCGCGAGCAACCTCGGCAACCTCCGCCGCCTGGCCGCCCGCGAGCCCGCCCACCTCTACGGTGTCGACGTCGCCGAGCACTGGGACGTCGAGAGCCTGCTCGCCCTGATGGGGGAGCGGGTCGGCATCAGCACCGACCCCGCGTTCGAGCACGGCCAGGACCGCATCGACGCCGCCCTCACCGTCGCCGCGCTCGACGCCTATCGCGACCGCTTCGCCCGCGCCGTCCGCGAGGGCGCGCTGATCCTCTTCGCCACCGCGCACCCCGCGACCCTGCTGGACGTCTACCGCCGGCTCGCCGCGGCCGCGACGGCGGCGGGCGCCCGCGTGATCGACGTGAACGCCCTCCCGTTCGCCCGCCCCGACGGCATCCGGGTCAGCTTGGCCGACGAGCACCAGCGGCTCTGGTGCACGGGCGGCGTCACCTGCGCCTACCGCGGCGGCAGCCTCCAGCACACCCACTCGGCCGAGCCGATGAACGCCCTCCTCGACGAGCTCGAGGCGCTCGGCATCCGCCCCGACCTCGTCGTCGCCGACCACGGCTGGGCGGGCGCCTCCGGGCGGCGCGGCCTCCCGACGATCGCGATCGCCGACTGCAACGACCCCGCCGTCTTCGTCGCCGAGGCGCAGGGCTCGATCGAGGTGGTCGTCCCGATCGACGACGGCCTCGCCGTGCACCTCTACGAGCCGGTGATCGCCTACCTCCTGGACGGCCTCGACGCCACCTCCGAGCCCGCTCGGACCTCCGGCTCGTAGACTCGTCCAATGCTCGTCGGGATCCTGTGATCCGGCGAGCCGTGCGCGTTCCCGCGAGCCCGAGGTCAGCCCTCGCCACCACTTCCCAGACGGAGCATCCGTGACCCAGCCCCAGGACGGCCTCCTCCCGCGCTTCGCCGTCGGCGTCGACATCGGCGGCACCTCGATCAAGGCCTCCCTCGTCGACGTGACCACCGGCGAGCGCGCCGCCCGCCGCTTCGCCGTCGCGAACCCCGTCGGCAAGGAGCCCGAGGACTTCGCCGCGGCCATCGCCGGCATCGTCCGCGACGTCTCGCCGATCGCCGGCACGCCCGTCGGCGTCGGCTTCCCCGGCATCGTCCGCGGCGGCATCGTGCGGCAGACCACCCACGTCTCGCAGCGCTGGGTCGGGATCGACGCGCAGGCCCTGCTGTCCGAGGCGACCGGTGTCGACGTCGTCGTCGTCAACGACGCGGACGCCGCAGGGGTCGCCGAGCGCGAGTTCGGCGCGATGCGCGACCGCGAGGGCCTCTGCCTGCTCACCACGCTCGGCACCGGGATCGGCACCGCGCTGGTCTACGAGGGCGAGGTCATCCCCAACTCCGAGCTCGGCCACGTGCACATCGACGGCCCCGACTTCGAGCCGCGCGTCGGCTTCTCCGCTGTCCGCCGCGAGGGCATCACCCTCGAGGAGTGGGCGGGCCGCCTCAACGTCTACTACCGGCACCTCGAGATGCTGCTCTCACCGCAGCTGTTCGTGATCGGCGGAGCGGCCGCGCACGTCTTCGACGAGTTCGCCCGCTTCCTCGACCTCGGCACCGAGATCGTCTCCGCCCGCTTCGGCAACGACGCCGGCTTCACCGGCGCCGCCATGGTCGCCGTCTCGCCCGACCGCCTCGCCCCCTGGTACCGCTCCACCCGCGGCGCCCACTTCGACCCGGGCACCCCGGCCATCGCCGACTGACCGCCTGCGGAGGAGCCGCGCAGCGGCGCCCCTATGGTGGTCGAGTAGCCGCATCGCGGCGTATCGAGACCCGCGCACCGGACGACGGTGGATCTCGATACGCCCTCTGCGAGGGCTGCTCGATCCGCGTGTCGGCGTCAGCGTGTTCGCAGCAGCCCGCGGTAGAGCGCGTCCAGGCGCGCCGCCGCGGCCGCCCAGGTGTGGGCCGCCGCCCACTGCACGCCGCCGCGGCCGAGACGCGCGCGCTCGGCGTCGTCGGCGAGCAGCCGGCGGATCTCCGCCGCCCACACCGCCGGGTCGCCGGAGTCGATGAGCACGCCGCTCTCGCCGTCGCGCACCGCGTCGACCAGCCCGGTCGTCCGCCGCGCGAGCACCGGCGTCGCACTCGCCGCCGCCTCGAGCGCGATCAGCCCGAACGTCTCCGCCGCCGACGGCACCAGCGCGAGCCGCGCCCCGCGCAGCAGCGCCGCCGCCGTCTCCCGGTCTGCCACGCCCTCGAAGCGCACCCACTCGTCCACGCCGAGCTCCTGCGCCGCCGCGCGCACCTCCTCCAGGTACCCCTCGCGTCCCGGCGCCGGCCCGCCCGCCAGCCGCAGCAGCGGCCGCTCGCCGACCGGGATGCGCGCCAGCGCCTGCACCGCCAGCAGCTGCCCCTTCAGCGGCTGCACCCGGCCGAGCAGCACGATCTCCCGCGCGCGCTCGCCGGCCCCCGGCGAGAACTGGGCATCGACCCCCGGCGGCACGACCAGCACGCGCGCCGGATCCACCCCGTAGCCGTCCACGACGTCCGACCGCTCCGACGCCCCCGCGACCACCACCGCGTCCGCCGAGCTCAGCACCGAGCGCTCGGCGCGGATCCGCTCCTCCGGCTCCCGCACGTCGCCCGGCACCAGCCGCACGTTCTTCGCCAGCGAGTTCGAGTGCATCGAGTGCACGTGCGGAGCGCCGGTCAGCGCCCCCGCCAGCCCCGACACCCAGTAGTGCGAGTGCACGACGTCCGCACCCTCGGCGGCCTCGGCGAACGCCGGCGCGGAGGCGGCCAGCGCGTACTTGTCGGCCGCCTCGACCGGCACGCCGACGACCGAGACCCCCGGCGCGAGCCGCCGCACGCCCTCGCCGCGGGTGAGCACGGTGACCTCCCAGCCGAGCGCCGCGAGCTCGGGCAGCACCCCGGCAAGGTACACGTTCATCCCGCCGGCGTCGCCGGTCGAGGGCTGCTCGAGGGGCGAGGTGTGCGCCGAGACGATCGACAGGCGGGGCATCCGTCCATCGTAGGAGCGGGCGCGGAGGGCGCGGATCCCGCCCCGCGGCTCCCGGCGCCTCCGGAATCGGGTTGAATGGACGGATGCGCTCCGGTCGGTGCGCGGAGAGCGTGAGGTCCATGGCCCGCCAGAGTCCCCCCGAAGAGGTGCTGCCCCCCTCGGCCGCGCCCGGGGCCGAGGGCCGCGAACCCTTCAGCGAGCAGGACATCCGGGGACTCGTCGGCACCGCCGCCCTCGACAAGGGCGTCGCCTACGCCGACGAGGGCCGCGTCGCCGAGCTGCAGTGGTTCGGCGGGCGCACCCGGCTCTTCGGCCAGGTCCGCGGCTCCGGCCGCTCGCCCTACGCCGTGAGCGTGCAGCTGCGCGACGAGGGCGACCACTCGATCCTCCTCGGCGGCGCCTGCAGCTGCCCGGTCAAGCACGAGTGCAAGCACGTCGCCGCCGTCCTGATCGAGGCGCTGCGCCGCGAGCGCGAGGGCGCCCTGAGCGGCCCGTTCCCCGGCGAGGCCGCCGTCGACGCGGTCCCGGAGTGGCGCAGCGCCCTGGCGCCGCTGCTCGCGGGCGCCGAGCGCTCGCACTCCGGCATCCCGCTCGGCCTCCAGTTCGAGCTCCTCCCCGGCGAGCCCGTGCGCCGCCCGCCCGGCCGCTACAACAGCTACCGTCCGCCGCCCGAGCCGCGCCCGCGCCTCGGCGTCCGCCCGGTCCGGATGGGCGACCGCGACCGCTGGGTGCGCACCGGCACCAGCTGGCGCGACCTCGGCTACCTGCACTACAGCCACGATTACGACGAGCGCCAGATCGACGTCGTCCGCGAGATGCAGGGCCTGCTCTCCGGGCACAGCGCCTCCAGCTACTACTCGCCCGACACCTGGCTCTACCTCGACCAGTGCCGGAGCGAGGCGATCTGGGCGGCCCTGCACGGCGCCGTCCGCGCCGGCATCGGCCTGGTCATGGGCGATCGCGACCAGACCCCGCTGAAGATCCTCGACACCACCGCGACGGCGTCCATCGACGTCACCCGCACCCCGGCCGGCCTCGAGCTGCGCTCGCTCGTCGCGATCGGCGACCACCCGGCGCCCGAGCACTTCGGCTTCATCGGCGACCCCGCCGTCGGCCTCTACACCTGGGACGAGGGCGACGAGCTGCGCGGCAAGGCCGTCACGCTCGTGCCGTTCGCGGCGCCGCTGGTCTCCTCCGCGCGCACGTTCCTCTGGAGCAACGAGCCGATCCGCATCCCGGAGCAGGAGGAGTCGGCGTTCCTCACCGAGCACTACCAGCGCCTGCACCGCCTCTTCGACATCGTCTCGCGCGACGGCTCCTTCGAGGCACCGCCCGTCCCCGAGCCGCGGCTCGGCCTCACCCTCGAGCACACCGAGGGCGCGGGACTCCGTGGCTCCTGGTGGTGGCGCTACGGCATCGAGGGCGGCCGCGGCACCGAGGCCGAGCGCCTCCCGCTGCGCCTGGACGACGAGTCCGGCTACCGCGACGCCGAGGCCGAGCAGCGGATCCTCGACTCGCTCGGCGGCGCCGGCATCGACCCGGAGTCGACCCCCGCCCTGGTCTCCCCGTCGAGCCGCCGCCTCCGCCCCACCTTCGACCTGCGCGGCATGCAGACCGTCGGCTTCCTCACCGGCGAGGTCGAGCGCCTGCGCGAGCTCGGCACCGTCGAGATCGAGGAGATCGGCCAGCGCGTCGAGTACCGCGAGGCGGAGACCGCCCCGGTCGTCGCCGTGCAGACGGTCGCCCAGCCGGACAGCCGCGACTGGTTCAACCTCGAGATCTCGGTCACGGTCAACGACCAGGCGGTCCCACTCGCCGAGATCTTCCTCGCCCTGGCCCGCGGCGACGAGTACATGGTGCTGCCGAGCGGCGTCTACTTCGCGCTGGACGACGAGCGCTTCGGCCGCCTCCGCGAGCTGATCGCCGAGGCGCGCGAGCTCTCGGACGACCCGAGTGAGACGCTGCGGATCAGCCGCTTCCAGTCCTCGCTCTGGGACGAGCTGGTCGAGCTCGGCGTCGTCGAGGCGCAGGCCGCGGCCTGGCGCCGCTCGGTCGAGGGCCTCTCCGGCTTCACCGCGACCGGCGCCCTCGAGTCGCGCGCCCTGCCCGAGGGCTTCGCCGTCGAGCTGCGGCCGTACCAGCAGCTCGGCTACGACTGGCTGTCCTTCCTCTACGACAACCAGCTCGGCGGCGTCCTCGCCGACGACATGGGCCTCGGCAAGACCGTGCAGTCGCTCGCGCTGGTCACCCGGGTGATGCAGGAGCAGCGCGCGGCCGCCGCGAGCGCCGGCACCTCGCCCCGCCCGTTCCTCGTCGTCGCCCCGACGAGCGTCGTGCCCAACTGGGTCGGCGAGGCCAAGCGCTTCGCCCCCGACCTGCGCGTGGTCGGCATCGACGAGACCTCGAAGAAGAAGCGCAAGGCGCTGTCGACGATGATCGGCGAGGCCGAGCTGGTCGTCACCTCCTACGCCCTCTTCCGCCTCGACTACGAGTCCTACGCCGGGATCCAGTGGTCCGGCTTCCTGCTCGACGAGGCGCAGTTCGTCAAGAACCGCCAGTCGGCCACCCACCAGCTCGCCCGGCGCCTCGACGTGCCGTTCAAGCTCGCCATCACGGGCACGCCGATGGAGAACAACGTGATGGAGCTCTGGTCGCTGCTGTCGATCGTCGCTCCGGGCCTCTTCCCCTCGCCGGCCGGCTTCGCCGAGTACTACCAGAAGCCGATCGAGCGCGACGCCGACACCGAGCGGCTCAGCCAGCTGCGCCGCCGCATCCGCCCGCTGATGCTCCGCCGCACCAAGGAGCTCGTCGCCACGGAGCTGCCGCCCAAGCAGGAGCAGACCATCGAGGTCGAGCTCGGCACCCGCCAGCGCAAGGTCTACGACACCTACCTCGCCCGCGAGCGGCAGCGGGTGCTCGGCCTGATCGGCGACTTCGAGAAGAACCGCTTCGCGATCTTCCGCGCCCTCACTGTGCTCCGCCAGGTCGCGCTCGACGCGGCCCTGGTCGACGAGGCGCACGCCACGGTGCCGTCGACCAAGCTCGACCTGCTCGACGAGCTCCTCGCCGACGCGCTCGCCGAGGGGCACCGGGTGCTGGTCTTCAGCCAGTTCACCCGCTTCCTCGGCCGGGTGCGCGGCCGGCTCGACGCGGCCGGCGTCGAGTACGCCTACCTCGACGGCGCGACCAAGAAGCGCGACGAGGTGATCGACCGCTTCCGCTCCGGCGAGGCGGGCGTCTTCCTCATCTCGCTGAAGGCGGGCGGCTTCGGTCTCAACCTCACCGAGGCCGACTACTGCATCCTGCTCGACCCGTGGTGGAACCCGGCGACGGAGTCGCAGGCCGTCGACCGCGCGCACCGCATCGGCCAGACCCGCTCGGTGATGGTCTACCGGCTCGTCGCGAAGGACACCATCGAGGAGAAGGTGATGGCGCTCAAGGAGGCGAAGGCCGCCCTGTTCGCGGCCGTCATGTCCGACGACGGCGCGGCGGCGACCGGCGGCATCACCGCGGAGGACGTGCGCGAGCTGCTCGGCTGAGCGGCCCGGGTCGGTGCGGGTCCGGTCAGCAGGCCGGGTCCGCGAGCGCCTTCACGAACGCCCCGGTCTGGTAGACGTACTCGTAGGCCCAGTCGCCGAGCGTGTACGGCTCGCCGGAGGACACCATCGACAGCTCGCCGTCGAAGCAGCGGCCGAGCAGCAGGCGCGCCCGGGCGATGTGGGGGGTCTGCGTGATGACGACGACGCTGTCCCAGTGGTCCGCCCGCGCGTCGTCGGCCAGGGCGCGCGCCTCGCCCTGGGTGGTCCCGGGCTCGGCGGTGAAGCAGATCACGTCCATGTCCGGCTCGTCGCAGGCCACGACGTCGTTCTCGCCCGGAGCCGCGGCCAGATCCGAGGCCCAGACCGAGATCACCAGGGTGTCGGCCACTCCCGCCTCGACGAGGTCGCGGCCGAGCTCGGTGCGCGCGCGGGTGGGCGGCCCGAGGACGAGCACCGCGTCGGCGTGCTCCGGCACCGGATCGATCGCGGGCAGCACGTAGACGGGGATCCCGGCGCCGACCACCAGCACGAGCGCGGCGAGGGCGCCGACGCCGAGGCGCCGTGCCAGCCGTCCTGCCCTGTGCATGCGTCTCCTCGCGAACCCCGGCGGTCACCGTACCCCAGGGAGGTGACACGAGTGTTTCGGCGGATCGGGACTCCGGCGTCACGGGGACCGCGTCCCGCTGCGCCCGCAAGCCCCCGATCGCAGCCGGCAGTGCGCGGACCGAACTCTGACATCCTGTGTCTTCGGAGCACGGGACGGTGACTCCTGGCGCTCCCGCGACGCCGTGGCGGCCGCTCCTCCTCGACAGAAGGACAGGCGATGGCTGAACCGACACTGGTGGACGTCGCGCGCATCGCGGGGGTGTCCCGCGCGACCGCCGCGCGCGTGCTCGCGGGCCGGACCAACGTCGACGCCGGCATGACCGCCGCCGTGGAGCGCGCCGCGAAGCAGCTGGGCTATGAGGCGAACGGCGCCGCGCGCATGCTGCGCGGGGGACGCGCGGGCTCGATCGCGCTGATCGTCGCCTTCGAGGATCTCGACCGCCTGCCCGGGACGATCCTCACGGCGGTCCTGAAGGGCGCCGCGGCGAGCCTGCACGCGCAGGGGGTCCAGCCGGTCCTGCTGCCCGCGGACTACGACGACAGGGGCCGCGTCGCCCGGCTTCTCCGCACGCGCGCGGTCGACGGGGCCATCGTGATCCTGCAGAACGAGATGACCCAGGTGACCCAGGAGCTGGCCGACTCTCCCGCGCCGATCGCCTGGGTGGGACGGCCGCGGGTCGCCCTCGCGGACGACGCGCTCGTGATCGATGCGGACAACTACGGGGGAGGGAGGCTCGCCGCACGAGTGCTGGCCGAGTCCGGCCGTCGGCGACTCGGCATCATCACGGGCCCCCACGACATGAAGCCCGCCCGTGAGCGGCTGCGCGGCTGGCGCGACGAGCTGGAGCACCTGGGCATCGACTACGCGCCCCTCGCGCACGGTGCGTTCACGGTCGAGAGCGGCGTGACCGCGATGGTGCGCCTCCTGCAGCGCTACCCCGATCTCGACGGGATCTTCGCCTCCTCCGACCTGATGGCGCACGGCGCGATCCACGTCCTCCGGGCCGCGGGGCGGCGCGTGCCGACGGACGTCTCGGTCGTGGGCTTCGACGACGTCGTCATCGCGACCACGACGGACCCGCCGATCACGACGATCCGCCAGCCCCTCGCGGAGATGGGCCGCATCGCCGCCGAGACCGTCGTCGCCGTCCTGCAGGGACGCGAGGTCGACCGGCAGCGGATCCTGCCCGTGAGCCTCGTCCAGCGGGAATCCGCCTAGAGCGGAGGGCGTCCTCGGGCAGCGCGGCTCTCAGGGTCGCCACCCGCTCAGTCCGCGACCAGCGACCGCAGCTCCCGCACTCCCGCGACCACATCGGCCCCGACGCGCCCCGCCTGCACCGCCGCGCGCAGCGGCAGCGTCCGATGCGGCCGCAGCAGTCGCCGTGCTGCCGTGCAGGGCAGCGCGTAGAGCGCGACGACGCCCGCGTCGATCCCGTCGAGTCCGCCGTCGTCGCGGCCGAAGACCAGCTCGCGTCCCTCGCGGGCCAGCTCCTCGGGCAGCGCCGCCTCGCCGACCGGCAGCCGCACGGCGGCGAGCACGGCGGCGGCGACGATCCGGCGGCGCAGCGGCCGGCCGATCGTGTCCGCCGCGAGCTCGCCGAAGAAGTCGGCGTGCCGCTCGAGGATCGCGGCGACGGTCTCGGCGAGGCGCTCCATCTCGGGGTGCAGCGACAGCCGCGCGAGGCGGCGGTAGGCGTGCAGGGCGATCTGCGCGTCGACCGCCAGCGCGAGGGCGATGGGCCCTGCGAGCAGCCGGGACGAGCGGTCGCGCAGCACCCGGCTCCTGACCACGGGCTCGGCCGGGCCGGTCTCGACGCCGCGGATCCGCGGCGAGGCCGCCAGCACCTCGCCGAGCGCATCGGCGATCCGGTGCCGCTCGGCGGCCCAGGTCGTCGCGAACGACCGCACCCGCGGATCGGGGTGCGCCCGCGCAAGCGGCAGCACCCGCACGACGGCCGCGTGCTCGAGAGCGCGGAGGTAGGCGGACGCGACGATCGCCTCGCGATCCAGCGGCGCCTCCTCGAACTCGCGGATCGAGAAGTGGTCGCGGAGGCTGCCGTGCGCGCTGCGACGGTAGCTCTCCACGTCGAACGGTTCCGCGATGCCCATGCTCCACCCGCCTTCGCTTCGACCGTACCGCCATCCTGGGCCCGGAACCTGAACGGCGGAAGGTCCGCCGCTGCCAGACTGGAGCCCGCGCGCCGCCCGGCCGCGGGACGGGGCGGAGATGGGGTCTCGCGGGTCCGCGGTCGCCGCGATCCTCCTCGCCGCGGTCTGCTTCGGCACCACCGGCACTGCGCAGTCGCTCGGCGCCGAGGGCGTCGATCCGCTGCTGCTCGGCGCCGCCCGGATCGTGCTCGGCGGGGCGCTGCTGGCCGTCCTGCTCGGCGTCGAGACGGCGCGCGCTCCCCGCCGCGCCGCCCGGAGGCCGCGCGTCTCGACGGTGCTGCTCGTCCTCCTCGGTGCGGCCGGCGTCGCCGCGTACCAGCCCGCCTTCTTCACCGGCACCGCCGAGAACGGCGTCGCGGTCGGCACGATCGTCGCGCTCGGCTCCGCCCCCGCCTTCACCGGACTGCTCGAGTGGCTCCTGCTGCGCTCCGCCCCGAGCCCGCGCTGGTTCGTCTCGACGGCGCTCGCCGCGGTCGGCGTCGTGCTGCTCGCCGGCCTGCTGACCGGTGGCGCCGCGGGCGGAGTCTCCGTGCTCGGTCTCGCCGGCTCGGCCGGGGCCGGCGCCGCCTACGCGCTCTACGCCGTCTGCGGCAAGCTGCTGCTCGAGCGCGGCTTCAGCCCGGCCGCCGCGATGGGCGCCCAGTTCGGCACCGCCGCGCTGCTCGCGCTGCCGGTCCTGCTGGCCGGCGACCCCGGACGCCTCGCCGGCTCCCTCCCCGCCGTGCTCTGGCTCGGCGTGGTGACCGTCGCGGTCGCCTACACCTTCTTCGCGCGGGGCTTGCGCCTCCTGCCCGCCGCCACGGTCTCGACGCTCACCCTCGTCGAGCCCGCGACGGCGACCCTCCTCGGCGTCGCCCTGCTCGGCGAGCGGCTGACGCCCGACGCGGTCGCCGGCATCGTCGTGCTCGTGCTCGCCGTGCTGCTCCTGGCTCTGCCCCCGCGCCGGGGGAGGGCGCGCCGCAGGAGGCCCGAGGTCGTCGCCCCTGAGGCGCCGTCGAGCCTCGCGGAGTAGCCTCTGCCCTGCCGCGGCGCCCGAGCGCCTCACCGATCGACGACGAGGGGGCGGATCCGATGACCAACCCCTGGCTCGCCCTGCCCGGCAGCGGTCGCCGCCGCCCGCTGGTCGAGGCGTCCTGGGAGCGCGCGCGCCGCCACCGCCTCGACCCCGAGCGCCTCACCGCCCCGCTGTCCTTCTCGAGCGACGAGCTGCGCGACTACCGGATGGGCCACCCGCTCGCCTCGGTGCTGCCCGTCATCCGGCGCCTCCTCGTCCGCGACGCCGACGAGGACAGCGGCGTGCTCGTCGCGGTCGGCGACGCCCTGGGGCGGCTGCTCTGGATCGACGGCGACCAGGCGCTGAAGAGCTCCGCCGAGCGGATGCTCTTCGTCGAGGGCGCGGCCTGGGCCGAGCCCGACGTCGGCACCTCCGCCCCCGGCACCGCCCTCGTCCTCGACCACGGCGTGCAGATCCACGGCGCCGAGCACTTCGCCTCCCTCGTCCACCCGTGGAGCTGCACCGCGGTGCCGATCCACGACCCCGAGACCCACGAGATCCTCGGGGTGATCGACATCACCGGCGGCGCCGAGGTCGTCGCCCCGCAGACCCTCCCGCTGATGGAGGCGACCGCGGCGGCCGTCGAGAGCCAGCTGATGGTGCAGCGGCTGCAGCGCCCGCGCCGCGCGCAACCCCGCCGCTCGCCACCTCGGCCCGCGGCGGCCCGCGCGCCGAGCCTGCGCGTCCTCGGCCGCGAGACCGGCGTCGTCAGCGCCGACGGCGTCGAGCTCGAGCTCTCCACCCGGCACGCCGAGATCCTCACCCTCCTCGCCTGGCACCGAGCGGGACTGTCCGCCGAGGCGCTCGCCCAGCTGCTCTACGGGCGGGAGGACGCGGTGGTCACCGTGCGCGCCGAGATGGTGCGCCTGCGCCGGATCCTCGAGCCGCGCCTCCCGAGGCTGGTGCCGCTCTCGCGCCCGTACCGCCTGGCCAGTCCGGTCGACCTCGACGCGCGCCAGGTCGTCGGCCTGCTCGATCGCGGCGCGCACCGGCTCGCCCTCGACGCCTACGCCGGCGCCCCGCTGCCCGGCTCCGAGGCCCCGGGCATCCGCGCGATCGCCGACGAGCTGCGCGCCCGCGTCCGTGCCACCGTGCTCACCAGCGCTGCCGCCGAGACGCTGCTCGCCTACGCGCACGGGCCCGACGGCCACGACGACGCGGAGGTCTGGGCCGAGCTGCTGCGGATCCTGCCGCGCCGCTCGCCCCGCCGCGCCGGCATCGTCGCGCACCTCGAGGAGCTCGAGGCCGAGCAGCGCTGACCCGCGCTCGGCCGCCGCCTCCGTCGCCGCGCGGCCGTGCAACGGCGTGCAACCTCCCGCGACGTACGGTCGGACCGAGCGCGACACCCCGCACTCACCCGACAACGACGTCGATGGAGGTCCACATGACGCTGTACGCCGACCCGGTAGCCGACCAGGCACCGAAGGAACCGGAGTCCACGGTCTACGCCAACCCGGGCACGGAGGGATCCGTCGCCTCGTTCCGCTCCCGGTACGACCACTTCATCGGAGGCGAGTACGTCGCCCCCGCGAAGGGCCAGTACTTCGAGAACATCACCCCGATCACCGGGAAGCCCTTCTGCGAGATCGCCCGCGGCACCGCCGAGGACATCGACCGCGCGGTCGAGGCCGGCTGGAAGGCGTTCCCGAGCTGGGGCAAGACCAGCCCCGCCGAGCGCGCGAACGTCCTGCTGCGCATCGCCGACCGGATGGAGGCGAACCTCGAGCTGCTCGCGGTCGCCGAGACCTGGGAGAACGGCAAGCCGGTGCGCGAGACCCTCGCCGCCGACATCCCCCTCGCGATCGACCACTTCCGCTACTTCGCCGGCGCCCTGCGCGCCCAGGAGGGCGGCGTCTCCGAGATCGACCACGACACCATCGCGTACCACTTCCACGAGCCGCTCGGCGTGGTCGGCCAGATCATCCCCTGGAACTTCCCGATCCTGATGGCCGTATGGAAGCTCGCTCCGGCGCTCGCCGCCGGCAACTGCATCGTGCTCAAGCCGGCCGAGCAGACCCCCGCGTCGATCCACGTCCTGATGGACCTGATCCACGACCTGCTGCCCGCCGGCGTCCTCAACATCGTCAACGGCTTCGGGATCGAGGCCGGCGCCCCGCTCGCCTCGCACCCGCGGATCCGCAAGATCGCCTTCACCGGCGAGACGACCACCGGCCGCCTGATCATGCAGTACGCGAGCGAGAACCTCATCCCGGTCACCCTCGAGCTCGGCGGCAAGAGCCCCAACGTGTTCTTCGCCGACGTGGCCGCCGAGCGCGACTCCTTCTACGAGAAGGCGCTCGAGGGCTTCTCGTTCTTCGCCCTCAACCAGGGCGAGGTCTGCACCTGCCCCTCCCGCGCCCTCGTGCAGAAGTCCATCTACGACGACTTCGTCGGCGACGGACTCGAGCGCGTCGGCCGGATCAAGCAGGGCAACCCGCTCGACGTCTCGACGATGATCGGTGCCCAGGCCTCCAACGACCAGCTGGAGAAGATCCTCTCCTACATGGACATCGGCAAGCAGGAGGGCGCGAAGCTGCTCATCGGCGGCGACCGCGCCGACCTCGGCGGCGAGCTCAGCGGCGGCTACTACGTCAACCCGACGGTCTTCGAGGGGCGCAACTCCATGCGCATCTTCCAGGAGGAGATCTTCGGCCCCGTCCTCGCCCTCACCTCGTTCGAGGACTTCGACGACGGCATCGCCATCGCCAACGACACCCTCTACGGCCTCGGCGCCGGAGTCTGGAGCCGCAACGGCGCCCAGCTCTACCGCGCCGGCCGCGCCATCGAGGCCGGCCGCGTCTGGTCGAACACCTACCACCAGTACCCCGCCCACGCGGCCTTCGGCGGCTACAAGCAGTCCGGCATCGGCCGCGAGAACCACAAGATGATGCTCGACCACTACCAGCAGACGAAGAACCTCCTCGTCAGCTACGCGGAAGGGCCCATGGGCTTTTTTTGAGCCGTCTTGCGGCGATTCCTCGCTCCGCTCGTCATCACCGCCGCGGTCGGCTTTCCGGGGTGGTCGCGCTGAGTGGAGCGGGGAGCGTCGCGCTCCGCGAATCCGCTGGCACGCGCCGTGCTCTCCTGCGGCGATTCCTCGCTCCGCTCGTCATCACCGCCGCGGTCGGCTGACCGAGGTGGTTGCGCTGAGTGGAGCGGGGAGCGTCGCGCTCCGCGAATCCGCTGGCACGCGGATTCGCGCTCCGCGCTCTCCCTTGCCGGAAATGCTGGTCGAGTAGCCCGCGCAGCGGGCGTATCGAGACCCACGTGACCAGAAGGTGCGGGAGCTCGGCCTCCTCGCTCCGCTTCGCACCCAGGATCCGCGTCGCGCTTCCCGCGGTTGCGGGCCCTTCCATGCTGGTCGAGTAGCCCGCGCAGCGGGCGTATCGAGACCCACCCCGCCAGACACCACCACCGAGAGGACACCGCCCATGGACAGCACGCGAGTCGACGTGACCGAGGCGGCAGCCGGCATGCTGCGGAGGATGAGCGAGCTGCACGGCCCGCTGATGTTCCACCAGTCCGGCGGGTGCTGCGACGGCAGCTCGCCGATGTGCTTCCCGGTCGGGATGTTCCGCACGGGGGCGTCCGACGTGCTCGTCGAGACGCTGCACGTGGACGGCCTCGAGCCGATCGAGTTCTACATGTCGCGGACGCAGTTCGAGTACTGGAAGCACACCCACCTCACCGTCGACCTGGTCGACGGGCGGGGGAGCGGCTTCAGCGTCGAGGCGCCCGAGGGCAAGCGCTTCATGATCCGCAGCCGCCTCCTCACCGACGCCGAGCTGGTCGAGTTCGGCCTCCTGCCGGCCGCCGCCGTCCAGCTCTGACCCTTCCCGGTCGCGCGGAATCACTCGACTCGGGAATATACCCCCCGGGGGTATGTTGCACCACGGTGACCGACCACGAGGGAGCACCGATGACCGACGCCGCGCACGATTACAGCACGCACACGTCCTCCGCCACGACGTCCTGGCGGACCGCCGCGACGGCCACCCTGCACTGTCTCACCGGCTGCGCCATCGGCGAGGTCCTCGGCATGGTGCTCGGCACCGCACTCGGGCTGCACACCCTCGGCACCGTCGTCCTCTCCATCGTGCTCGCCTTCGCCTTCGGCTACGCCCTGACGATGCGCGGCGTGCTCCGCGCGGGGGTCTCCTGGCGCGCCGCCGTCGGCATCGCCCTCGCGGCGGACACCGTCTCGATCGCGGTGATGGAGGTCATCGACAACACGGCGATGCTGGCGATCCCCGGCGCGATGGACGCGGGTCTCGCGACGGGGCTCTTCTGGGGCTCCCTCGCCGGCTCGCTCGTCCTGGCCTTCGTGGTCACCACCCCGGTCAACCGCTGGCTGATCGGCCGCGGCAGGGGCCACGCGGTCGTGCACCGCTTCCACCACTGACGGCGGAACGCGCTGGGGCTCAGACCGACGGCTGCGGCGGGCTCGTCGCGGTCGAGCCGGTGCTGATCCGCACGCCGATCTCCGTGCCGCGGATCACCGAGGTCCCCGCCGAGGGATCCGTCCCGGCGACCTGGCCCTCGGGCACCGACGAGTCGACCTGGCTCATCCCGCCGACGACGAACCCCGCGGCCTTGAGCGCGCTGACGGCCGCGTCGACGCTCTTCCCGGTCACGTCCGGGATCGTCACCATCGGCGCCTTCACCAGCGACTGGTCGGGCTTCGCGAAGGCGGAGCCGCCGTACTCGCGGTCGAAGGCCGTCATCACCGGGTTCCAGATCCGGTGCCGCGCGAGGATCGCCGAGCCGCTGTCGAAGTCGATCGAGTCGAGCGCCATCCGCTTGCCGGCGTCGTTCAGCGCCGAGATGCTGCCGACCCAGACTGCGAGGGCGACCTCGGAGGAGGCGCCGAGCGTCCAGCCGTCGGCCGCGCCGTCGGTGGTGCCGGTCTTGGTGATGTGCTCGATGCCGTCGCCGGGGCTCGCCGCCTGACCGGTGCCCTGCGAGGTGACCTCGAGCAGCGCGTACTGCGTGGCGCGGGCGACGGCCGTCGTCGTCGACTGCGTGCAGGTCGAGGCGGGCGCCTCGATGTCCTGCCCCTCGGGCCCGACGATCGAGTCGATGGCCACCGCGCTGCAGGTCCGGCCGTCGTTCGCGACGCCCGCGTAGGCGACCGCCATGGTCAGCGGGGCGATCTCGTTCGTGCCGAGCACCGTCGCCGGGGATTCGAGCAGCGGGGTCGCATCCGCGCGATGCACGCCGAAGGCCTCCGCGGTCTTGCGGATGTCGCAGAGGTCGAGCAGGTGTGCCATGCCGATGAAGCCGGTGTTGATGGAGTCGATCGTGGACTCCAGTGCGTTCAGCGAGGCAGGGAAGATCTGCCCGCCGTTGTTGTTCGGATTGAACACCCCGTAGTCCTGCGGGCCCTCGCAGCTGTCCTGGAAGCCGGTCCAGTTCTTGTTCTTCGCGTCGAACTGCTCGAGCAGGGTGTGGCCGTCCTGCAGCCACTCCATCAGCGTGAAGACCTTGTAGGTGGAGCCCGGCTGGAAGCCGTTGCCGCCCCCGTAGGCCGCGTCGACCGAGAGGTTGATCGCGGAGTACTCGGCGCCGTCGGCCGAGGCGATCTGCTCCGGGTCCTGGCTGTACTTCTTGTTCTGCACCATGCTCAGGATCCGCCCGGTCCCGGTCTCCACGCCGACGGCCGCGGCCCCGACGTCGAAGCGCGGGTCGGTCGCGGGCACCTGGTCGGTCATGACCTGCGCCGAGGTGTCCTGCATGGCGAGGTCGATCGTCGTGTAGACCTTGAGCCCGCCGCGCTTGAGCGCCGCGTAGCGCTCGTCGGCGGTGGCGCCGAGGGCCGGGTCGTTGCGCAGCACGTGCGAGACGTAGTCGCAGAAGTAGGCGGCGCTGCCCGCGGTCTGGCAGCCGGTCGACGGGGGAGTGATGACCGGCTCGATCGGCGCGGCCTTCGCGGCGTCGCGGGTCGCGGCGTCGATCTTCCCGTACTCGAGCATCCGGTCGAGGATGTAGTCGCGCCGGCTCGTGGTCAGCGCGTAGCCGTTCGCCTCGCCGTTGTCGGGGTCGTCGGGGCGGTCGAAGCGGAACTTCTCCGGGTTGTTGACGATCGCCAGCAGCGCGGCCGACTGCCCGACCGAGAGGTCGGCCGCATCGATGCCGTAGTAGTACTCGGCCGCGGCCTCGATGCCGTAGACGGTGCCGCCGAAGAGGGCGATGTTGAGGTAGCCGAGGAGGATCTCGTCCTTCGAGTACTCCTTCTCCACCCCGATCGCGAGACGCATCTCCTTGAGCTTGCGCTCGGGAGTGGTCGCGGTCGCCTCCGCGTAGGCCGCGGCGCGCTCGGTCTCGTCGCTGATCGACTCGGCCTTCTGCACGAGGACGTTCTTGACGTACTGCTGCGTGATCGACGAGCCGCCCTGCGGCGCCGCGTCGAGGAGGTAGGTGCTGGCGACGGCGCGCAGGGTGCCCTGCAGGTCGATGCCGCCGTGCTCGTAGTAGCGCGGGTCCTCGCTCGAGACGAGGGCGTCGAAGACCGGCGCCGCGATCTGGTCGGCGGCGACCTCGATGCGGTTCTGGTCGTAGAAGGAGGCGAGGAGCGTCGGGTCCTCGGGGTCGCCCGCGTAGACGTCCGTCTTCTGCATCAGCTCGCCGACCTCGAGGTAGCTCGGCAGCGACTGGAACGCCGAGATCGTCCCCGAGGTGGCCGCCCCGGTGAGCGCGACCGCCGGCGCCACGACGATCGTCGCGAGCAGCCCGGCCAGCACGCTGACGATCACGAATCCGAACAGCGCGCCGAGGGCCCCGTGGACGGTGCGACGGGGCTGGAAGACGGGAACGTTCGGACGCTTCAGGATGGATCCTCTCGGTGCACCAGCACCCTAGGCGACGCTCCCGGCATCCCCGCCCAGGCGCGCCCGCGCATCACACGCAACAGCTACTCCGGGCCGGCTGATCAGTCGCACGACGTCCTGGTTCCTCCGCGCGAGGACCACAGGACCGTGAAGTGGTGCGGGCTCGTGAAGTCACCCGGGGTGTCCTGTGTGAAGACCAGGTTGCCGTCGTCCTGCATGGTCAGAGTCTTGCCCTTTTCAGTGCTGCAGGAGCGCCGTGGATTCGACGACCAGAGGACGACTGAATTGCGGTAGATGACGATGTTGCTGTCTCCCTGGAACTTGATGTTCGTCGCTCCACGCCCGGCCGTACCGCTCGACCAGATCGCATTGTCACCGTCGTAGACCACCCAGTTGCCGTCGGCTTGGAAGGTCGAGCGGTACCGTCCGTTGAGCGAGCGCGAATCAATCTTCGAGTAGCCCGGCGGGTAGGAGCAGGACGAGTCCGACCACCAGAATGCATTCTCCGGTCCGACGCACGATTCGTTTTGATATCTGTAGGACGTCTCGTTGCCGAACTGATCGGTGGCCTGCGCGGCCGGCGCGACGACCGTAGCCGTCAGGATCGACGAGGCCACCGCGACCGCGGCCAGCGATCTCCGCCAGGGCCGTCGGCCGCTCGCCGTCGCGGTGAGTGCGTCACTCCGACTTTTTGTTCCGCGTCTCTCGGTCCACTGCATGGCTGACTCCTTCGTCACCGGGTACGGCGGCGATCGTCGTCCCCAGCGGAGACGCTAGTCAGGCCGAGTCACTCGACTCATCGATGGCACGAGACGCACGCTGGGATGGCGCGCGCCGTCAGGCGCGGCCTGCTCACCGGCGTCCCTAATCGAGCAGGTCTCCATTGCGATCGGCGATGTCGTTGACGTTCTTCGGCGCCTCGCCGGTGCTGACCTGCAGCGGGATGACGGCTCCGCGGAGAACCGTCTCGTCCGCGCTGGGCGTGGTCGAGACGACGGAGCCCGCGGGGATGCTCGCCACTTGGACGGGCTCGCTCTTGCCCACGGTGAAGCCCGCGGCGGTGAGCGTGGCGGTGGCCGCAGCGACCGTCAGTCCGGTCACATCCGGCACCTCGGTGAGCGTGGCGGTGCGCGGAGAGGACGCGAGCATCGAGGCGGGCGGGGCGATGAAGTCGTCACCGCCGTACTTCTGATCGAGCGCCGTCATGATCGGCTTCCAGATCGCGTGACGCGCGTCAGCGGCACGGATCGTCCCCTCCTCGCCGGTGAGCCGCGTGGTGCGGAGGTTCTGCTTCGAACCGTCGTCGAAGCCCTTGATGCTGCCGACCCAGACAGCGAGTGACGCGGAGCGGCTGGCGCCGGCGGTCCAGACGTCCGCCGCCTCATCGGTCGTGCCCGTCTTGCCGATGTGCTCGATGCCGTCGCGCGGGTCCGAGGCGGTGGCGGTACCCGACGTGATGACGCGCTGCATCGCGTACTGCATGCCCCGCGCGACCTCGGGGGTGACGGAGGGCGCGCAGGATGAGGCGGGCGGCGCGACCGCCGCACCGGTGCTGTCCGTGATCCGGTCGATGACGATCGTGTCGCACGTCGCCCCATCGTTCGCGATGCCGGCATAGGCGTTGGCGAGGGTGAGCGGCGCGATCGGGTTGGTGCCGAGAACTGAAGCAGGTCTGCTCTCCAGCTCCTTGGCGTCGGCGCGGTGGATGCCGAACGACTCCGCCGTGGTGCGGATGTCGCAGACGTCGAGCTGATTGGCCATGCCCATGAAGCCGGTGTTGATCGAGTTCGCCGTGGCCTGGACCGCAGTCATGGAGGAGGCGTCCTCGGAGGAGTTGTCGTTCTTCGGAGTGAACCGCTCGGTGAAGAGCCCATCATTCGCGACATTGCACTTCTGCGGGTACGAGCGGAACCCCGAGGTCGGCGACGGGAACGACTCGTTGAGCGTGTGCCCCGCCTGCAGCCACTGCGCGAGGGTGAAGACCTTGTACGTCGAGCCGGTCTGCACGCCGGAGGTGCCGCCCATCCCGACGTCGACGTTGAGGTTGATCGCGCTGAAGCCGGGGTTGGCGGCGAGGAACTCCTCGTCCTGGCTGTACTTCGTGTTCTGCACCATCGACAGCACGCGGCCGGTGCCGGCCTCGACCGACGCGGCGGTCGCGCCGACCTGGAAGCGGGGGTCGTAGGACGGGATGTAGGCGTTGATCGCCGCCTGCGAGACCTGCTGGATGTCGAGGTCGAGCGTCGTGACGATGTCGAAGCCGCCCTGGCGGATCCGCTGGTAGCGCTCGTCGTCGTCGGCGCCGAACGCCTCGTCGTTGCGCAGCACGTTCAGCACGTACTCGCAGAAGTACGCCGCGTTGCCCGCGGTGGCGCAGCCGGTGGAGGGCTCGGTGATGTTCGGCGTGATCGGCTCGGCGATCGCCGCGTCGTAGACCTCCTGGCTGATCTTCGAGTACTTCAGCTCCTCGGCCAGGATGTAGTCGCGACGCTCCTTGGTCGCGGCGTAGCCGTTCGCGGCGCCGTTCGCCTCGTCCGTCGGGTCGTCGAAGCGGAACTTCGACGGGTTGTTGACGATCGCCAGAAGCGACGCCGCCTGCGAGGTCGAGAGCTGACTGGCGGGGATGCCGTAGTAGTAGTTGGCCGCGGCCTCGATGCCGTAGACCGTGCCGCCGAAGAGCGCGATGTTGAGGTAGCCGAGCAGGATGTCGTCCTTCGACGTCTCCTTCTCGAGGCCGATCGCGAGGCGCATCTCCTTGAGCTTGCGCTCGGGGGTCGGGTCGGTGGCGAGCTTGTAGGCGGCGTCGCGCTCCGCCTCGTCGGTGATCGACTCGGCCTTCTGCACGAGGACGTTCTTGACGTACTGCTGCGTGATCGACGAGCCGCCCTGCAGGTCGTCGCCGGTCAGCGTGACCGCGAGCGCGCGGAGCGTGCCCTGCAGGTCGATGCCGCCGTGCTCGTAGAAGCGCGGGTCCTCACCGGCGACCGCGGCGTCCTTGGCGGTCTGCGCGACCTCGTCCCAGCCGACCTCGACGCGGTTCTGGTTGTAGACGGAGGCGAGGAGGGTGGTGCCGTCGCCCGCGTAGATGTTGGTGCGCTGCATCAGCTGGCCGGCGTCGAGGTAGCCGGGCAGGTTCTGGAACATGCCGATGGTGTTGCTGGTCGCGAGGCCCGTCAGCGCGAGCGCCGGAGTGACGCCGACGGTGATCAGCACGCCCGCCACGGCACTCATCCCGATGAAGCCCAGCACTGCCCGCAACGACATCCCGAGCGGTCGAGCGGAGCTGCGGGATGCGGTGGGGAGAGCCATGGAGCGGGAGGTCCTTCCGGCGCGGTGGTGCCGCGCGAATGCAGGGTGGCGGGTCGTCGCGCCGGTCGTGCGAATCCCCTCGGTCATGGTACGCGACGCGCCCGGGAGGAGGGGGTCCTCCGAGAGGACGAGATGCACCTGTGACGAGGCGTCCGCGACCTCGGAATCGGACGGCGACCCGGAGGTGGGAATCCGGCGCGCATGACCGTCGGAAGGCGCCCCCGGGCACGCCGCTTCCGTATCGTGGAGGGTGCGTCCCCGCGAGGGGAGCGTCGGCATCACCGCACCACCAGTCGCCCCGGGGCCCCGGGGCGGTCGGCCCCGGCAGAAAGCACACACCATGGCACGCATCCACGACGACGTGACGCAGCTCGTCGGCAGGACCCCGCTCGTCCGCATCAACCGCCTCGACGGAGCGGACAGCGCCGTCGTCCTGGCCAAGCTCGAGTTCTACAACCCCGCGAACAGCGTAAAGGACCGCATCGGCGTCGCGATCGTCGACGCCGCCGAGGCGTCGGGGGAGCTGCCGCCCGGTGGCACGATCGTCGAGGGCACGAGCGGCAACACCGGCATCGCGCTGGCCATGGTCGGCGCGGCCCGCGGCTACAAGGTGATCCTGACGATGCCCGAGACGATGTCGACCGAGCGCCGGGTCCTGCTGCGCGCCTACGGCGCCGAGATCGTGCTGACCCCCGGCTCCGAGGGCATGCGCGGCGCGGTCGAGAGGGCGCAGGCCATCGTCGCCGAGACCCCGGGCGCCGTGCTCGCCCGTCAGTTCGAGAACGCCGCCAACCCCGAGGTGCACCGCCGCACGACGGCAGAGGAGATCTGGGAGGACACCGACGGCGAGGTCGACGTCTTCGTCGCCGGCATCGGCACGGGCGGCACCATCACCGGCGTCGGCCAGGTCCTCAAGGAGCGCAAGCCCGGCGTGCAGATCATCGGCGTCGAGCCGATCGACTCGCCGCTCCTCACGCAGGGCACGGCCGGCCCGCACAAGATCCAGGGGATCGGCGCCAACTTCGTGCCCGCCAACCTCGACCGCGACGTCTACGACGAGATCATCGACGTCACCCTCGACGACTCGGTCCGCGTGGCACGCGCGATGGCGGCGCAGGAGGGCATCCTCGGCGGCATCTCCTCCGGCTCGATCATGTGGGCGGCCCTCGAGGTCGCGAAGCGCCCCGAGAACGCGGGCAGGACGATCGTCGCGATCGTCTGCGACTTCGGCGAGCGGTACATCTCGACGGTCCTCTACGAGGACCTCCGCAGCTGAGCACCGCCGGACCCCGTCGCGGCGCGGCCGGACGACCCACCGCCCTCGCACGCCTCCGCGAGGACGTGGCGACCGCGCGCCTGCGCGATCCTGCGGCCCGCAGCGCGGCGGAGGTGGTGCTCGCCTACCCGGGGCTGCACGCGGTCTGGGTGCACCGCCTCGCCCACCGGTGGTGGCGGCGCGGCGCGCGCCTGCCGGCCCGGCTGCTCGCGCAGGCGGCCCGCGCGGCGACCGGAGTGGAGATCCACCCCGGCGCGACGATCGGCCGCCGGCTCTTCATCGACCACGGCATGGGCGTCGTGATCGGCGAGACGGCGCGGATCGGCGACGACTGCATGCTCTACCACTCCGTCACACTGGGCGGGAAGTCGGCGAAGCGCGAGCGGCGCCACCCGACGCTCGGCGACCGCGTGGTCGTCGGCGCGGGGGCCGTGATCCTCGGGCCGATCGTGCTCGGCTCGGACGTGAGCGTCGGCGCGAACGCGGTAGTGGTGAAGGACGCCCCGGACGGGGCCGTGCTGGTCGGGATCCCCGCCCGCGACCTGCGCGCGCTGGGCCGCGCCGACGACGCGCTCGCGGACCCGGCCTTCTGGATCGACCCCGCCATGTACATCTAGGGCCGAGCGGTCGAAGGCCGGCCCGTTCACGGCCGAGGCGGGGTCTCAGTCGTCGTCGTCGCGGCGCGAGATGTCGCGCTTCGCGCTCTTGATCACCGCGAACGCGTCCAGGGCGTGCACCCGCGTCTCCTTGAGGTCGAGGATCGGCGCGGGGTAGCCGTCCGCCTCCGGCGTCAGCGTGTCGCCGAGCGTCCACGGCTCGTGGATCACGGTGCGGTCGAGCTCGGCCAGCTCCGGGACGTACTCGCGCAGGTAGCCGCCCTCCGGGTCGAACTTCTTCGACTGCGTGACGGGGTTGAACACGCGGAAGAACGGCGACGCGTCGGCGCCGGACCCCGCGACCCACTGCCAGTTGGCGGCGTTGCTCGCCGGGTCGGCGTCCACGAGCGTGTCCCAGAACCAGTCCTCGCCCACCCGCCAGTCGACCAGCAGGTTCTTGATCAGGAACGACGCGGTGACCATCCGGACGCGGTTGTGCATGTAGCCGGTCTTCCAGAGCTCGCGCATCCCCGCGTCGACGAGCGGGAAGCCGGTGCGGCCCTGGTGCCAGGCATCGATCTTGTCCTCGCCCGGGTGGCCCCAGGGGAAGGAGTCGAAGCGGGAGTCGAAGTTGGCGGTCGCGAGGTCGGGCCAGTGGAAGAGCAGGTGGTAGCAGAACTCGCGCCAGAGCACCTCGGCGAGGAAGCGGTCGCTGCCCTCACCGCGGTGCTGCCCCTTCGCGTGCGCCTCCTCGAGCGCATGCCAGACCTGGAACGGGCTGATCTCGCCCCAGCGCAGGTGCGGCGACAGGTTCGAGGTGGCATCGCGCGCCGGCAGGTTCCGGTCGTCGGCGTAGTCGTCGAGCTGCTCCGCGAGGAACGCACGCAGCCGCTTCGCCGCCGCCTTCTCGCCCGGCACCCAGCGCTCGCGGAGCCCGCCCGCCCAGTCGGGGCTGGTCGGCAGCAGCTGCCAGTCGTCGAGGTCGTCGGACGCCGCCTTCGTCTCGATCCCGTCGATCTCGCGCGGCCGCGGCACGGGAGCGCGCGGGGTGTCCCGGTTGCGGCAGGCGCGCGCGAACGGCGTGTAGACGGAGTAGGGGGTGCCGCCGCCGGTCTGCACGGTCCACGGCTCGAAGAGCAGCGAGCCCTGGTGGCTCTCCGCCTCGACGTCCCGGTCGCGCAGCGCCTCCTTGATCGCGGCGTCGACGGTCCGCTCCGCCTTGCCGTAGCGGCGGTTCCAGTGCACCGCGCCCGCGCCCAGCTCCTCGGCGAGCTGCAGGACGACGGCCTCGGCCGGTCCGCGGCGCAGGATCAGGGACGCTCCGGCCTCGTCGAGGTCGCTCGCGAGCGCGAGCAGGCTCCCGTGCAGCCACCAGCGGGCCGCGCCGCCGAGCGGTCGGATGCCGTCGGACTCCTCGTCGAGCACGTAGCAGACGGCGACGGGGCCGCCGCGGTCGATCGCGGCCCGGAGTGCCGGATTGTCGGCGAGACGCAGGTCGTCGCGGAGCCAGACGAGGGTGGGGGAGGAGCTGCTCATGGTCCCTCCATGATCCGCGAGCGCGGCGCCCCTGCGAAGTGCTGGCCGCGCGGCGGCGGGGCGTGCTAGCGGAGGGCGGGGTCGCTCAGGCCGAGGCGACGCGCTCGCGCAGCTTGTCGCAGAGGGCGGTCAGCTGGTCGAGCTCGTCGTCGTCGAGGGCCGCTCCGACGTGGTCCGAGATCGTCTGCATGTGCGTCATCGCCACCCGCCGGAAGAGCGCGTAGCCGTCGTCCGTGATCTGGATGACCGTGCCGCGGGCGTCGGTCGGGTCCTCGCTCTTGGTCACGCAGCCGCGTGCGACCAGGCGGTCGATCAGGCGGCTGACGCTCGGCTGCGTCAGGAGGACGTGCTTGTTCAGGTCCCGGAGCCGGGCCCGGCGCTCGGGCTGCAGCGTGAGGTTGAAGAGGACGTCGTACTCGTTGAGCGAGATCTCCTTCGACGGGAAGTCGGTGCTCAGCGCCCGCATCACGTGCACCTGCGCTCGGAACAGCGACTCCCACGCGGCGACCGCACGTCTCGAGCTCACGCATCCTCCTTGTGTTCCGTTCAGGATACGGCGTCTCGACAGCCCTGCGGCGCCCGGGGCGCGGGGTCGTCCGGAGGGTGTCGCGCGGAGGCGGAGCTCAGTCCGGGAACGACAGAAGGCCGGCCGCTGAGGCGAGCGGCCGGCCTTCATTCCCTTGCACCAAGAGTGTCCTGCAATCACTTCTTGCGCTTCCCGCCACAGCAAACGGTCGACGCACTTGAACTATATAACGGATCGATAACGCCGCAAGGTCCGATTTCCTGAAGTTTCCCTGTGACCCCGCGTCGCCCCGGAGGCCGGGTCTCGATACGCCGCGTCCCGCGCCTACTCGACCAGCATGATGGCGCGGCCTCCGTCGACCGAGCGCGGGACCCGCAGGCACGCGGAGCGCTGCCGCTTGCAGACGCGCGAAGCGCCGCTGTCCCTTTCATGCTGATCGAGTAGCCCGCTCCGCGGGCGTATCGAGATCCACGCTCCGTACGGGGGCGGGTCTCGATACGCCGCGTCCCGCGGCTACTCGACCAGCATGAGCTGCCGCCGACCCCTCGTCCGACTCGGGCCGAACGACCAGCGGCCGCCCGCGAGGCGTCAGGTGGAAAACGCGTGTCAGCGTTTTCCACGAGCCGTACGCAGGACGCTGTATGGAACGCGGCCACCCGCGGAGCCGACCGCGGCGGAGCGAGCGCTCGCGCTCGCGCAGCAATCGAGCACTGAGGAGTGGGCGCGAGCGCCCACTCCTCAGAACAGATCGGGGCTAGGGGTGGACGCGTAGCGGATGGCGACGTCCGCGTGGCGGTCGAAGCGGTAGCCGACGCCGCGGACGGTGCGGACGATGTCCTCGTAGCGGCCGAGCTTGGCGCGGAGGCGGCGGACGTGCACGTCGATGGTGCGCTCGTTCGGGGCGTCGTCGTCGGCGGCTCCCCAGAGCGAGGAGATCAGCTCGGCGCGCTCGATGGTGCGGCCCTCGCGGAGGACGAGGTACTGCAGCAGCTCGAACTCCTTGTAGGTGAGGGCGGTGGTCTCGTCGTCCAGGATGACGCGCTTGCGCGAGATGTCGATGACGACGCCGCCGGGAGCCCGGTCGAGGTCGGGCTCGGTCTCGGAGCGGCGGCGGGCGACGGCGGCCGGGTCCTGGAGGGCGAGGCGGACGACGTCGACGTCGCGGCCGCCGGCGCCCTGCGGGGCGAGGGCGACGGAGGCGTAGGTCTCGGCGTCGGGAGCGAACTCGGCGGTGACGCGCTTGAGCTCCTCGACCAGGCGGCCGAGGTCGATGCCGGCGGCGCGGGCCTTGGCCTCGTCGATGCCGACGTAGAGGGCGAAGCCGCGGGCCTCGGTGCCCTGCGGCACGGCGCGGAGCCGGGGAGCGGCGGGCGCCGCCTCGGGGGCGGCCTGCAGGCGGGGGGCGGCGACGGGAGCGGAGACGGGACGGGCGTGGAGGAGGGACATGACGAATCCTTGGGCTGGTCGGATCCGGGACGAGTGTCGGGGAGCGGATCCGGGTGTGCGCGCGAGAGCCGGTGCACGAGGTGCGGGCCGGCAGGAGCGGATGCGGGGCATCCAGGGGTTCACCGAGCCTGCGACGCCCGGCCGATCAGAGGATCGGCTCGATCGGGGGCGGAGGCTGTGCGGAGAACCGGCGAGGGTGATTCCTCAGGCGCACATTCGACAGCGCAGGACGAGGCCGCCGGCCATCATCATGCCGGCATCCCCGATGGCCTCAAGGGAGGTCAGGGCGTGCGCGTTGTCAGTCATGGTCGAAAGTAAAGCGGATGGTGGCGGACCCCGTCAACAGATCCGCGCACACTGGCGCGCACACTGGCGCGCTCCGGGCGCCGCGGCGGGCGCCCGGAGCGGCTCAGCCGGCGAGCCCGTAGAGGCGGTCGCCCGCGTCGCCGAGGCCGGGGACGATGTAGCCCAGCTCGTTGAGCTTCTCGTCGAGCGAGCCGAGGACGATGGTCACGTCCTTGCCGACGAACGCCTTCTCCACGGCCGCGAGGCCCTCGGGGGCGGCGAGCAGGCAGACGGCGGTGACGTCCTCGGCGCCACGGTCGAAGAGGAACTGGATGGCCGCGATCAGCGAGCCGCCGGTGGCGAGCATCGGGTCGAGCACGAAGCACTGGCGGTTGGACAGGTCGTCGGGCAGGCGCTCGGCGTAGGTGGTCGGCTCGAGGGTCTCCTCGTTGCGTGCCATGCCCAGGAAGCCCACCTCGGCGGTGGGGATGAGCTTGACCATGCCCTCGAGCATCCCGAGGCCCGCGCGCAGGATCGGCACGACCAGCGGCTGCGGGTCGCTCAGCGCGAGACCGGTGGTCGTGGTGACCGGCGTCTCGATGGTGACGGTGCGGGTGCGGACGCCGCGGGTCGCCTCGTAAGCGAGCAGGGTCATCAGCTCCTCGGCGAGCTGCCGGAAGGTGGGGGAGGGGGTGCGCTTGTCGCGCAGCACGGTGAGCTTGTGCGTGATCAGCGGGTGGTCGGCTACATGGACGCGCATAAGCTCAATCTACTTGCCGGTCGGAGTCGGCCGGAGCCGGACGAGGGGGCGCGATGCGCGAGAGCGACCTCCCCCTCCCTCCCGACGCGGACGCCTGGATGCGGCTCGCGCTCGACGAGGCCCGCCGGGCCGCCGAGTGGGGCGACGTGCCGGTCGGTGCGGTGGTCGTGGACGCCGAGGGCGCGGTGATCGGGCGCGGCCGGAACGAGCGCGAGCTGCGCACGGATCCGACGGCGCACGCCGAGGTGGTCGCACTGCGGGAGGCCGCGGCGGCCCGCGGAGACTGGCAGCTCGCGGGCTGCACCCTCGTGGTCACGCTCGAGCCGTGCGCGATGTGCGCCGGCGCGATCCTCGCCTCCCGGCTCGAGCGCGTCGTCTTCGGGGCGTGGGACGAGAAGGCGGGCGCGGCCGGCTCGGTGCACGACCTCCTCCGCGATCGACGGCTGCACCACGTGGTCGAGGTGTACCCGGGGCTGCGCGCCGACGAGGGCGCCCGGCTGCTGCTCGACTTCTTCGCGGCGAAGCGCTGAGCGGGCCGGAGCGCGGTCAGCCCTGCGCGCCGACCCACTCGGTCAGCGCCGCCTCCGTCGCCGTCCGCATCCGCTCGAAGCGGCCCTCGCGCACGTCGTCCTCGAGCTGCTCGTGCCCGTAGCCCGCTCCCGCGGCGTACTCGGCGTCGCCCTCGAGCCAGCGCGCGGCCAGCTCGCCGGTGAGCTCCGGGTGGAACTGCACGCCGAGCAGCCAGTCGTCGATCGCGAACGCCTCGACGGCATAGGAGGGCGAGGAGGCGAGCAGGGTCGTCCCCGTCGGCAGCTCGAAGGTGTCGCTGTGCCACTGCATCACCGGGACGTCGGCGAGGTGGCGCAGCGGCGAGCGGATCCCCGCCTCGGTCGCGACGATGCCGCGGAAGCCGACCTCGCGGGTCGGGCCCGGCCGAACCTCCTCGCCGAGCGCGGCGGCGATCAGCTGCGCGCCGAAGCAGACGCCGAGGGTCGGCCGGCGGTGGTGCAGCCGGTCCTGCAGCAGGGCGATCTCGGGCGAGATGAAGGGGTGCCGGGCGGTCTCGTAGACGCCGGCGCTCGAGCCGAGGGTGACGACGAGATCGGGCGCGAGGATGTCGACCGAGTCGAGGTCGGTGCCGGCGACCGCGTCGACCGCGAAGCCCCGGTCGCGCAGCATCGGCTCGAGGGCGCCGAGTCCGGCGCCGCGCTCGTTGACGATCGCGAGGACCCGGCGCATCAGCCGGCGCTCCCGCTGGTGGCGGCCGGCTCCGCGGGCGGCGTCGCCCCGCGGTCGACGTCGGGTTCGAGGTAGATGACGCGGGCGGCCGGGACCGCGTCGCGGATCCGCTTCTCCGTCGCGTCGATCCCCGCGGCCAGCTCGGCCATGGTCTCGGCGGCGGGGAAGGCGAGCTTGGCGGCGACGAGGATCTCGTCCGGACCGAGGTAGAGGGTCTTCATGTGGATGACGCGCTCGACGTCCGGACCGGCCTCGATGGCCGCGCGGATCGCCGCGGCGTCGGCCGGGGTCGCGCCCTCGCCGACCAGCAGGCTCTTGGTCTCGACGCCGAGGACGATCGCGACGACGACCAGCAGGGTGCCGATCATGATGGTGCCGATCGCGTCGAAGACCGTGTTCCCGGTGATCACCGAGAGGCCGACGCCGAGCAGCGCGAAGACGAGACCGGTGAGCGCGGCGACGTCCTCGAGCAGCACGACCGGCAGTTCCGGCGCCTTCGCCCGGCGGATGAACTGCAGCCAGGACTGCTGCCCGCGGACCTTGTTCGACTCCTTGACCCCGGTGCGCAGCGAGTAGCCCTCGAGGCAGATCGAGACGACGAGGACCAGGATCGGCAGCCAGGCGTTCTCGAGCTCGTGCGGCTCGGCGATCTTCTCGACACCCTCGTAGATCGAGAAGACACCGCCGACCGAGAAGAGGATGATCGCGACGACGAAGGCGTAGACGTAGCGCTCGCGGCCGTAGCCGAACGGGTGCTCCTCGTCGGCGGCCTTCCGCGACTTGCGGCCGCCGAGCAGCAGCAGCAGCTGATTGCCGGAGTCGGCGAGCGAGTGCACGCCCTCGGCCAGCATCGAGGCCGAGCCGGAGAAGAACCAGGCGACGAGCTTGGTCAGCGCGATGCCGAGGTTCGCGGCCAGCGCCGCGATGATGGCGGAACCGCCTCCGGATGCGCTCACGGGGTCTCCTCGGGGTGACTCGTCGGGGTGCTGGTGCTCGGGGGTGGTCGGCCCATCCTAGGAGGCGGGCGCCGGGCAGCAGGCTCCCGCGGTCGACCGAGTCGTGCCCCTTGCGCGGAGATCGCCTTCGTACGATGGGCGGATGACCGACGCACCCGTGCAGCTCCCGTCCATCGCCGTCCTCGGGCTCGGCTCGATGGGGGGCGCGATCCTCAGCGGACTGCTCGCCCCCGACGTGGAGGTGCAGGGCGGTGTCCGCGTGACCAACCGCGACGCGGAGAAGGCGGCGCGCTGGAGCGGCCACCCGGTGGTGACCGCGTTCGCGACCGCCGACGACCCGGAGGCGAACCGGCGCGCGGTCGACGGCGCCGCCGTGGTGCTGGTGGCCGTGAAGCCGCACATGGTGCCCGCGCTGCTCGACGAGATCGCCGACGCGCTCGCCCCCGGGACGATCGTGGTCAGCGTCGCGGCGGGAGTGACCGTCGCGACGTTCGAGGCGCACCTGCCCGCCTCGGTGGCCGTGCTCCGCTCGATGCCGAACACCCCGGCCGTCGTGGGCCGTGCGGTCACCGGCCTGAGCGCCGGCACCCGCTCGAGCGAGGACGACCTGGCGCTGGTGCGCCGGCTGTTCGAGACCGTCGGCGAGGTGGTGGAGGTGCCGGAGTCGCAGCTCGACGCGCTCTCGACGATCTCGGGATCGGGGCCGGCCTACGTCTTCCTCCTGGTCGAGGAGCTGACCGCCGCGGCGCTCGCCAAGGGCTTCACGCCCGAGCAGGCCGCGACCATGGTGACCGGCACCTTCCGCGGCGCCGCCGAGCTGCTCGTGCACTCCGGCGAGGAGCCGGCCGAGCTGCGCCGCCGGGTCACCAGCCCGAACGGCACGACCGAGCGCGCGATCGCCGTGCTGCAGGAGGCCGACCTCGCCGCCCTCTTCACCCGCGCCACCGACGCGGCCCTGGCCCGCGCCCGCGAGCTCGCCGCCTCCTGACGCCCCCCGCTCCTCCGCGAGATGCCACTTATGAGCCCGACACGCCGTGACGGGAGCTCATAAGTGGCATCTCGCGGAGGGGGTCAGGAGCCGAGGGCCGCGAAGCGCTCGATGTCGGTGGGGGTGCCGCTGACGACGATGAGGTCGTGGTTGGAGACGACGGTCTGCTCGGTCGCGTAGGTGAAGGGCTTGCCTGGGCTCTTCACGCCGACGACGGTGACGCGGTGCTTGCGGCGCACGCCCGACTCGGTGAGGGTCAGGCCGCGGATCGGCTTCGGCGGGTACATCTTGGCCAGCACGAAGTCGTCGTCGAACTCGATGAAGTCGAGCATCCGGCCCGAGACCAGGTGCGCGACGCGCTCGCCCGCCTCGGCCTCAGGGTAGATCACGTGGTTCGCGCCGATCCGCTCGAGGATCTTGCCGTGCGAGCGCGAGATCGCCTTGGCCCAGATCTGCGGGATCTTGAGGTCGACGAGGTTCGCGGTGATCAGCACCGACGCCTCGATCGAGGAGCCGACGGCGACGACGGCGACCTGGAAGTCCTGCGCGCCGATCTGGGCGAGGGCGTCGAGCGAGCGGGCATCGGCCTGGACCGCGTGGGTGACCCGCTCCGACCACTTCTGCACGAGCCCGGCGTCGGCGTCGATCGCGAGCACCTCGCGGTCGAGCCGGTCGAGCTGGCCGGCCGTCGCGGCGCCGAAGCGACCGAGGCCGATCACCAGCACCGGGGCGTCGTACCTGATGCGGTCAACCAACGATGGGCCTCTCTTCCGGTCGTCTGAACAACTGCCTGCGCTGGCTCGCGGCGAGCGCGGCAGCGAGAGTCACGGTACCAACGCGGCCCATGAACATCGTCAGCGCCAGCACGTAGACGCCGGAGGTCGGCAGCTCGGCGGTGAGCCCCGTCGACAGACCGGAGGTCGCGAACGCCGAGATCACGTCGAAGAGCACATGGTCGAGCGGCGCCTTGGTGATGTGCAGGATCAGGACCGACGAGACGGCGACGGTGGTGGCTCCCCAGAGCACGACGGAGACCGCGAGGCGCAGCACGTCGTTGGGGATCCGGCGGCCGAACGCCTCCATGTCGTTGTTGCCGCGCGCCTCGGCGAACGCCGCGAGGAAGAGGATCGCGAGCGTCGTCACCTTGATGCCGCCCGCGGTCGAGGCGGAGCCGCCGCCGATGAACATCAGCATGTCCGTGACGAGCAGGCTGGAGCCGTTGAGATCGGGGATCGAGATGGTCGAGAACCCGCCCGAGCGCGTCATGGTCGACAGGAAGAAGGACTGGAAGACGGTGTCGCCGGCGTCGAGGGTGCCGAAGGTCGTCGGATTGTCGAACTCGAGCACGATGTAGAGCACCGCTCCCGCGACGAGCAGGATCAGCGAGGTGACCAGCGTGAGCTTCACGTGCACCGACCACTTGCGCGGGCGCCGCCAGCCGCGCGAGAAGGCGTAGATCACCGGGAAGCCGATCGAGCCGAGGAAGACGCCGATCATCAGGATGCCGAGGAACCAGTAGTCGTCCTCGAACGGCGTCAGGCCGGCGGCGTTGGGCGCGAAGCCGGTGTTCGTGAAGGCCATCGCGGAGTAGTAGAAGGAGTGCCAGATCGCCTCGCCGATCGGGATCCCGTCGATCAGCATCCGCGGGAAGAGGAGCAGGGCGACCACGATCTCGATCACCGCCGCGCTGATGGCGACCGTCGCGAGCAGACCGCCGATCTCGCCGAGCCGCACGGCCTGGCCCTCGGCGACGGGACCGGAGTGGATGCGGAGCGGGTTCGAGTCGCTCGCGGCCATCAGCTTCGCGCGGAGCCCGAGGCGGCGCGAGATGGCGAGACCCATGATCGACGCGAGCGTCAGCACGCCGAGGGCGCCGATGTTCACGCCGATGAAGACGATCGAGTGCCCGAACGCGGACCAGTGCGTGGCCATGTCGACCGTGGCGAGGCCGGTGACGCAGATCACCGACATCGCAGTGAAGAAGGCGTCGTGCAGCGGAGTGACGGTGCCGGTCGTGCTCGACACCGGCAGCGAGAAGAGCAGGGTGAAGACGAGGATCAGGCCCGAGAAGATCATGATCGCGAAGCGCGACGGCGAGCGGCCGGCGAAGTCGTCGACGAGGTCGCGGGCCCGGGCGAAGCTCGACCACGGCGAGGCCGGCGAGACGCCCACGGGGCTGCGGAACTGCTGCCGAACCACCACGGCGGGCCCTCCACTCGATCGCGGCCATGCTACCCGCTCGCCGGTCAGCGCCCGGGGCGCCGGGACGCCATGCGCCGCGGGGCATACGCACGGGCGACACCCCGCCCGCGGCGGAGGGCGCTGACTACCCTGGGGGGATGGCTGACATCTTCGCGGTGATCGCGGACGGCACCCGCCGCGACATCCTCTCGCTCCTCCTGGAGCAGCGGGTCGAGGGTTCCGGGGGCGCCGGCGGCATGAGCGTCTCGCGCATCGTGGCGAAGCTCGAGCTCAGCCAGCCGACGGTGTCCAAGCACCTCAAGGTGCTGCGCGAGGCGGGGCTCGTCACCGTCCGCGAGAGCGGGCAGCACCGCATCTACGCACTGCAGTACGGGCCGCTCGTCGCCGTCGAGGACTGGCTGCTGCCGTTCGGCGCGGCGGACGAGGCCGACGAGGGCGCCGCCGTGCTCGACGCGGCCGCCGCCGCCCGGGCCGAGTCGCTCGGGCGGGCGCTCGCGGAGCGCACCCACCAGGTGACCGCGGTCGTGCAGGACATCCAGCGCGGCGTGAGCGAGGGAGCGACGAAGGTCGCGGGGGCGCTGCGCATCCGGAAGTGAGGCCGCGTCGGTCGCCGCCAGGGGTGGTGCGACGGCGCGGATTCTCGTCGGTGTCCGCGTCGTGTAAGCTCGCGGGAGCCAGTTTTTCGTAAGCGGCCGTCCGTCGGGCGGTCGACCCCCTGAACGTTGTGAGGTCTTCGTGGGTTCTGTCATCAAGAAGCGTCGCAAGCGTATGGCGAAGAAGAAGCACCGCAAGCTGCTTCGCAAGACTCGTCACCAGCGTCGCAACAAGAAGTAGGCTCGCGCCTCTTCACCCTTCGAGCGTCCGCCCCTCTGGGGTCGGGCGCTCGTCTGCGTCTCCGGGGTCGATCCGTCCCGGGTTCCGCGCGGTGGCCGCGGCTACAGTGGTCACGTGGATGTGGCACTGACTCTCGTGGGCAAGCCCGGCTGCCACCTCTGCGACGACGCCCGCGCCGTCGTCCAGCAGGTCCTCGCTGAGCTCGCGGACGTGCCCGGCGCTCCGAGCGTCTCGCTCGCCGAGGCCTCGATCCTCGACGACGCGGAGCTGCACGAGCGTTTCGTCGAGGAGATCCCGGTCGTCCTCCTCGACGGGCGCGTGCACACCTACTGGCGCGTCGAGCCGGATCGCCTGCGCCGAGCACTGCTCGAGCGCGCCTGACGGCAGCGCGCTGGCGGGACTCCGCCGTGATGCGAATGTTGTAGAAGGCCCCTCGGATGGGGGACCGGAGTGCCTGCGAGTGCTCGCGGTTCGCGCATAGTCTCTTCACGGGGAGGCTCGCTCCCCACGTTCGGGGTGCGTTCGGCGTCTCGCGGGGGAGGAACTTCCATGACTCGACAGCGTCTGCTGAAGCAGCGTCGCCGCTCCACGGCCTCCGCGCTCGCGCTCGCCCTGCTGATCGCCGGGCTGGCGCTGCCCGCGTCGGCGCAGGCCGAGAACCTCCCCGACCCGTCGACGAGTGTCGGCACGGCTCCGGAGGAGCCCGTGGTGGTGGTACCGGGCGAGCCCGTCGAGACGACGCCGTCCGAGGAGCCCGCGCCTCCGCCTCCGCCTGCGCCCGAGGAGCCCGTCGGTGAGCCGTCGACGACGCCTGTGGAGCCGGCACCCGAGCCGGAGGAGCCGACAACACCCGTCGAGGGCATTCCCCCGTCGGAGCCCTCCCCCCCGACCGTTCCGGGTACCGGCAACGAGAACCCTGGTACGGGCACGACTCCCGGGACGGGTACCGGTCCCAGCACGGGCACGAACCCCGGAACGGGCACCAGCCCTGGAACGGGCGCGAACCCGGGGACTGGCACGAATCCCGGGACGGGCACGAACCCGGGGACCGGCACCAATCCTGGGAACGGTTCGGGCACGGGCGGCAACCCTGCGCCCGGCTCCGGCTCGAACTCCGGCTCGACCGGTGGCGGCACGGGCGGCGGCAGCACCGGCGGCTCGAACTCCGGCTCGACCGGCGGCGGCAGCACCGGCGGCACCGCGACCACCGAGGCCGGCGCGACGCCACCCCGCGCCTCCGCGCCCGGCCGGACCCTGCTCTCGACCTCCGCGGGCGACCCCGCCGCGGCGCCTGTCCCCGGCACCGAGACCGCCGGCGGTCCCGCCGTGTCGGTCTACCTGACCCGCGACGCCGGCGTCGACCCCGGCGCGCTCACCGTCGACCTGGCCCGCTTCTACGGAGTCGGCGTCGCCTACGCCGGATTCCAGCGCGAGGAGAACGCCACTGCGACGCTCAAGGCGCCGGCCGGTACCGAGACTCCGCTGACCGTCGAGAACCGCCAGGACGGCGAGACGACCAGCACCGGATCGGCCACCGTGCCGACCGCCGCGCTCCTCTCGATCGGCACCTACACGGTCACCGTCACCGGCGACCGCGGCTCGTCGGCGACCACGACGTTCGCTCTGATCGCCTCCTCCGCTCCCGGGATCCTCGTCGAGCCGCGCGAGGCCTCCAGCTCCGAGGCGGCCATGCCGCGCGGCGCGGTCTGGGGCTTCGGCCCGGTCGAGAGCGTCACCGTCGGCGCGTACACGACCGCCGGCGTCCAGGCGGACCTCGCGGCGGGCGACCTCGCGGTCCGCGTCGACGCGCTCGGCTGGTCCGACCTCGACCTCGGTGAGGCCGTCGTCGCGGAGCCCACGGCCGAGGTCTACTGCATCGTCGCGGTCGGCTCGGTCAGCAAGCGCACCGCCGCGGTCACGGTCGCCTATCCGGCGGAGGGCTCGACCGCGACGGCTCCCGACGCCGCGCAGGTCTGCGGCATCGCGATCACCTCCGCCAAGGCCGGCGCCGTGCCGCCCGCGGCCGCCAGCACCGGCGGCCTCTCGGCCGGGGTCGGCCTCACCATCGGCGCCGGTGTGCTCGTCGCACTGCTGATCGCCGGACTCGTGACGGCCGTCGTCCTGCGCCGTCGCCGCGAGAACGACGACCTGCTCATCGGCGGACCGCTCCCGCACCCGACGGAGCAGTGAGGCGCGCCTCCGCTGCACCGGGGAGCCGGGTGACGACCGCGGGATCCCGGTCCGCGACGACAGCCTGATCGCTGCGCCGCGCCCACGCTCTTCGCGCTGGGAGCGGCCTGGTCGGCGGAGGGGGGCCGAGCGGCCCCGGACGGACCGGTCGAGGTCCAGCGGCGCAGGTCCGATCAGCGCTCCACGGCCCAGGCGCCGGGAAGGGTCCCGACCACTCGGGGAGGGTTCGGGTCGCCCCGAGTGGTCGTCTGCGCCGACCAGGCAGTCCCCAGTGTCCGGAGTCGGGCCCGCGCGCCGCAAGCGCCGCTTGCGGACATGTCCGGAAGAGGGCGTCGGGGGATGCGCGCCCCCGTCCTGGTCGAGCAGCCCCGCAGGGCCTGCGCCCTCATGTCGGTCGAGCATCGCAGCGGCGCATGCGCCCCCCATGTTGGTCGAGTAGCCCCGCAGGGGCGTATCGAGACCCGCCGTCCTCAGCACGGCTGGTCTGCAGACCCGGGTGCTGACGGTGGTGGATCTCGATACGCCCGCTGCGCGGGCTACTCGATCAGCATGGTGAGTGCGCCGGCATCGGCGGGGGCGAGGCGCGCGCCTCGAAGGAGCGCGGCGCAGCCGTCCTTCATGCTGGTCGAGTAGCCCGGAGGGCGTATCGAGACCCGCTGTCCGTCAGGCGGCGGCGGTGAAGCGGAGCAGGATCGTGCGGGCCTCCGGGCGCAGCTGGAAGTCGGGCCAGACGTCCGGGCCGCAGGCGCGCGAGCCGAGGCCGTGCTGGGCGGCGTCGATCGTGAGCACCGAGCGGGTGGACGCGGGCAGCTCGTGCGGGTGGCCCGCCGCCGTCAGCTCGTGCGCGGTGTGGCGCGCGAGCGTGAATCCGGGCAGCCGGCCGTGCAGGTCGGCTGCCGCCTCGATGCGCAGGCGAGCGGACCCGCCCTCGCTGAGGACCAGCTCCCGCACGGCGCTGCGGTGACCGTTCTCCTGCGGGCGCGCGTACTCCGTCTTGAGCTCGTCGATGCCGGCCGAGAAGCGGCCGACCCTGGTCGCGCGCATGCTGTCGGGATACGACTCCCGCGGTCCGGTGCCGAACCACTCCGCGCCGTCGACCGACGCCGGGAGGTCGAGTCGGATGCCCAGCCGCGGCCAGACCGAGCCCCAGCCGCGGGTCGGCACCAGGTCGACCCGGAGGACGACCGCGTCGCCGTCGAGGCTCCAGTGCTCCTCGACGAGGAGCGCCGCGTCGAGGTCGGCGGCGGACCAGCGGGTGCGCCGGCGGACCCCCGACGAGGTGTCGACCGACTCGACCCGGCCCACCAGCCGGTCCAGTCCCGCCTCGCGCCAGCGCGACGCGGAGGACGGCGCGGGCACGCCGTTGCCGTTGCCGGCGCGGGGGTCGCCCTCGGTGTACCCGGGGAAGCCGTCGCCCTCGTCGTTGTCGGTCGGCGCACGCCAGAGCTCGGCGCGCGGTCCGTCGACCGCCAGCCCGGCCAGAGCGGTGAGCCGGCCGTTCCGGAAGCTCGCGAGCCCCAGATCGCCCTCGACGGACGCGCCGCCGCGGGGCGAGCGGGCCCAGGCGGGCATCGGTGCGAGCGCGGAGAGACGGCGCTGACCGGTGGAGATCACGTGCCCCTCCTCGGCCCAGACGGTGCTCGACGCGAGCGCCGCGTCGACGGTCAGCCACGCCTCGCCGCCGGTCGGCACGTCGAAGGAGGGCAGCGCGAGCCGAGCGGAGTCGCCGGCCGCGATCGCGGGAGCGTCGAGCACGCCCTCCGCGGTGACCCTGCCGTCGAGCTCCACCCGCCACGCGAAGCGCAGGTCGGCGGTCGAGGCGTCGTGCCGGCGGTTCTCGACCAGCACGGCGTCCGCCTCGACCGTGACGCGCACCGGCGCCACGATCTGCTTCCACTCGAACAGCCCGGGGCTCGGCGTGCCGTCGGAGAGGACCATGCCGTCCATCACGAAGTTGCCGTCGTGCACGACCTCGCCGAAGTCGCCGCCGTAGGCGTAGTACTCGACGCCCTCGGCCGTGCGGGCGCGCAGACCGTGGTCGCGCCACTCCCAGACGAAGCCGCCGTGCAGCCGCGGGTAGCGGTCGACGAGGTCCTCGTACTGGTCGATCGCTCCGGGCCCGTTGCCCATCGCGTGCACGTACTCGCAGAGCAGGAACGGCTTCGAGCGCTGGCGCGCCGACTCGCCCGCGGAGCAGCCGAGCAGCGGCGTCCGCGAGTCGTCGCGTCCGATCTGCTCGGTCTCGGGGATCGACGAGTACATCCGCGAGTAGACGTCGGTGTAGGCGCCGGTGTAGTCGCCTTCGTAGTGCACGGGGCGCTCGGGGTCGCGGCCGTGCACCCAGGACGACATGGCGGCGAGGTTCGCGCCGGTGCCGGCCTCATTGCCGAGCGACCAGATCACGATGCTCGGGTGGTTCTTGTCGCGCTCGACGGTGCGCTCGATCCGGTCGAGGTACGCCTCGCGCCAGGCCGGGTCGTCGCTGGGGTTGCCCTTCCAGCCGTAGCGCTCGAAGCCGTGGGTCTCGAGGTCGCACTCGAGGATCACCCAGAAGCCGAGCTCGTCGGCGAGGTCGAGCAGGCGCGGGTGCGGCGGGTAGTGGCTGGTGCGGATCGCGTTGACGTTGAACCGCTTCATCATCGCGAGGTCCGCTCGGGCGAAGTCCTCGTCGAAGGCGCGGCCGCGGTCGGGGTGCGTCTCGTGGCGGTTGACGCCGTGGAAGACGACGCGCTCGCCGTTGACCAGGAAGCGGTCGCCGCGGATCTCGATGGTGCGGAAGCCCAGGCGGAGCGAGACCGTCTCGCCCGAGGAGGCGACCTCGGCCTCGTAGAGCCGGGGTGCCTCCGCCGACCACGGCTCGACGGCCGGCACCTCGATCGGAGCGACGTCCGCGGCGCTCGCCCAGACCGTCTCGATCCCGAGCTCGGGGACGCGGAGGGTGACCGGGAAGGCCGCGTCGTCCGCCGTCAGCTCGGTCTCGATCCGGCCCGCGCCGGCGGCGAAGGAGGCGCGCACGAAGACGTCCTCGACGCCGCCGACCGGGCGGGCGATCAGGTGCACCGAGCGGAAGATCCCCGGCAGCCACCACTGGTCCTGGTCCTCGACGTAGCTCGCGGCGGACCACTGGTGCACGCGGACGACGACGAGGTTCTCGCCGGGCCGCACCGCCTCGGTGACGTCGAACTCCTGCGCGAGCCGGCTGCCCGAGCCGATGCCGATCTCGACGCCGTTGACCCAGACGCGGTAGCGCGACTCGACCCCGTCGAAGCGGAGCACGACCGCCTCGGCGCCGGCGAACGACTCCGGCAGCTCGAAGCTGCGGCGGTGGTCGCCGGTCGGGTTCTCGTCCGGGACGAACGGCGGCTCGGTCGGGAAGGGGAACTGCACGTTCGTGTAGGCGGGGAGTCCGTAGCGCCCGTCGCCCTGGAGGACCCAGTGCGACGGGACGGGCAGCACGTCCCAGCCGGAGTCGTCGAAGGACTCCGCCCCGACGTCGTCCACCCCCTCGCCCTCGGGCAGCGCGTCGGCGCCGCCGGGCGTTCCCGGCGCGGCGGGCAGCAGGCGGAAGCGCCAGTCCCCGTCGAGCGAGAGCGTCGGCGCGTCGGTGTGCAGCCACGAGCGGGCGGCGCGGCGGCGGCCGGAGCCGGGGCCGGTGTCGGCGAGGTAGTGGGGGGACGTCGGGGCGAGGGTCACTTGACGGATCCTTCGGTCAGGCCGCCGCGCCAGAAGCGCTGCAGCACGATCATGGCGATGGCGAGCGGGATGATCGACAGCAGGACGCCGCCGGTCGTGAGCTCGTAGAACTCGGGCAGCCGGTCCACCTGGCTGAGCCAGTTGTTCAGGCCGAGGGTGATCGGGAAGAGCTCGGTGTCCGAGAGCATCACGAGCGGCAGGAAGTAGTTGTTCCAGATCCCGACCAGCTGGAAGAGGAACACGGTGACCAGCGCCGGAGTGAGGATCCGCAGCCCGAGGGTGTGGAAGATCCGCAGCTCGCTCGCACCGTCGATCCTGGCGGCCTCGATGATGGCCGTGTCGACCGTCGCCTGCGCGTAGATCCGGCAGAGGAACAGGCCGAACGGCGAGACCAGCGAGGGGATCAGCACGCTCCAATAGGTGTTCGCGATGCCCATCTGGCTGAAGAGCAGGAACAGCGGGAGCGCGGTGGCGGTCCCGGGGACGAGGACGCCCGCGAGGATCGTGCCGAAGACGAGCTTGCTGCCCCTGAACTCGTACTTCGCCAGCGCGTAGCCGCCCGCGGCCGCGAGGTAGGTCGCGAGCAGCGCACCGACGCCGGCGTAAAGGACGGAGTTGAGGAACCAGCGGACGAAGATGCCGCCGTCGTAGGTCAGCACCTGGCCCAGGTTGTCCCAGAGCGCGAAGGTCGGCGCGAACCAGAAGCCGTAGGTGGCGAAGAGGTCGCCGGTGGTCTTCGTCGCGGCGACGACGACCCAGTAGACCGGGATCAGGAAGTAGATCGCGACGACGACGAGGATCGCGGTGACGATGATCGTCGAGGCGCGGTTGCGCCCGGCCGAGCGGTCGGGGCCGCGGCCGGCCTTCGCGGGCCGTTCAGCGGTGACGATGCCGGTGGTCGTGGGCGCATCGGCGGTGGCGCGCTCCGTCGTGCTCATGAGGACTTCCTGTTCGAGATCGAGAGGAACGTGAAGGAGAGGGCGAACGCGACGAGCGCGATCAGCACGGCCTGCGCGGCGGCGACGTTGTAGTCGTTGTAGGCGAAGGCGGTGGTGTACGCGCTGAGGTTCGGCGTGTACTGGCTGTCGATCGCGGGTGCGACCGTCTTCAGCACCTGCGCCTCGGCGAACAGCTGGAGCGTGCCGATGATCGAGAAGATCGTCGTGAGCACGAGGGCCGGGCGGATCAGCGGCAGCTGGATGCTGCGCGCGACCCGCCAGGTGGAGGCTCCGTCGACCTTCGCGGCCTCGTAGAGCTCGACCGGGATCGACTTCAGCTGAGCGACGATGATCAGCATGTTGTAGCCGGTGTAGCTCCAGAGCGAGATGTTCGCGATCGACCAGAGCACCGAGTTCGCGCCGAGGAAGTCGGGGTCGAGGCCGACCACGTTCGCGGCATCGATGATCGGGCTGAGCCCGGGCACGTAGAGGAAGGACCACAGGATCGTCGCGATGACGCCCGGGACGCCGTAGGGCAGGAAGTACGCGGCGCGGAAGAAGCCGGGGAAGCGCGCGGACGCGGACTCGAGCATCAGCGCGAGCACCGTGCACAGCGCGATCATGATCGGCACCTGCACGATGCCGAAGAGGAACATCCGGCCGATCGAGGCGATGAAGTTGCCGTCGGCGAGGGCCTGCGCGTAGTTGTCGAAGCCGGCGAAGCCGCTGGTCACGCCCGCCTCGCCGAAGAGGCCCGAGCGGGTCACCTTCGTGAAGCTCGAGCCGATGGCGACGACGATCGGGATGATGAAGGTGAGGACGAAGAGCGCCAGGAACGGCGCCAGCAGGATCCACGGGGCGCGGGTGACGGAGCGGCTCCGCTTCGAGGCGCCGGGCGCCTTCGAGGTGGCGGCGACCGCGGCGGCGGCGGGGGAGGTCGTGGTGGTCATGCGGAGGCCTTCCTGATGCTGAGGCCCTTGTTCTGGAAGACCGTGATGATCTGCTGCTCCGCCTGTGCGACGGCGTCGACGAGCGAGAGCCCGGACGCCTTCTTGCGGAAGCCGTCGCTGAGGATGTTGAACGACTGCTGGGTCACCGGCCACCAGGACCAGTCCGGGTTCTGCTCCGTCGCGGCGGGGACGAAGACGTCCTCGTTGTAGTTCTGGCCGCTGAAGAAGTCGCTCGGGCCCTTCCGGACCGAGCCGATCTCGCCGACCGCCGGGGACCAGCCGATGCCGCTGTTGGCGATCATCGCGTCGATGCCCTCCTGCGTGGTGGTCATCCAGACGGCGAACTCGAGCGCCTCCTTGGGGTGCTTGCTGTTCGCGAAGACCGCGGCCGTCGAGCCGCCGAGGAAGCTCGAGCCGTAGCCCGTGCCCTCCCAGACCGGCATCGGCGCCGCGCGCCACTTGCCGGCGCCGCCGCTGACGCCCTCGATCAGGGCGTCGCCCCAGCTCGCGGTCGTGCAGGAGGCGATCCCGCCGTTCGCGGCGGCCGCGAACCAGGCGGGGGAGTAGGCGCCGTAGCCGACCTCGACCAGGTCCTGGTCGATCGCGGAGTCGAAGAAGGCGGCGACCTTCGTGGTGGCCTCGTCGGTCATGTCGATGACCCAGCCGTCCTCCTCCGCCGTCAGCCACTGCGCGCCGGCCTGCGTCGCGAAGGCGGCGAAGACGGAGGCGTCGGCGAGCGGGAAGCAGTCGATGTAGGAGTCGACGCCGCGCAGCTCGGTCGCGACCGCGGCCCAGTCGTCCCAGGTGGTGGGCGTCTCGGCGCCGACGCTGTCGAAGATCTCCGGCTGGTAGAACAGCGCCATCGGACCGCTGTCCTGCGGGATCCCGTAGACGCCGCCGGTGTAGCTGACCTGGCCCCAGAGCGTGGGGTCGTAGCGGTCGGCGTAGTCCTCGGCGCCGTAGCGGTTGAGGTCGACGAGGCCGTTCACGAGCAGGAACTCGGGGAGCGAGCGCATCTCGACCTGGCCGAGGTCGGGACCGCCGCCGGCCGCGAGGGCCGAGTAGAGCTTCTGATAGCCGCCGGCGTTGCCGCCGGGGATCCAGACCGCGTCGACCTGGACCTCGGGGTGCGAGGCGTTCCAGACGTCGCAGACCTTCTGCAGGTCCTTGAGCCAGGCCCAGTACTGGAGCCGGATCGGCCCGTCGGCCGCCGGGATCGCCGCGCCGGCGTTGACCGAGACGGTGCCGGGCGTGGAGCAGGCGGTGAGGCCGCCGAGTGCCGCGGTGCCGAGGCCCGCGGCGAGCAGCTGTCGCCGGGTGAACGGATGCATGTGTCCCTCACTTCATCGTGGTGGAGTCCGGGACCAGTCCGCCCGGCTGATCCGGACGCTATCACAATTTCGAGTGCGTACTCGAAATTGGTGGACGTCACCGCTCGGTCGCTCCGAGCGCGCGCTACGCTGGGCGATCGACCGGCTGCGCAGCCGGCACTTCGAGGGCGAGGAGCGGCTGATGGCGGAGGCGGGCACCACCCGGAGCGCGCGCCGCGGCCCCTATGCGAAGTCGGCCGAGCGGCGGCGCGCGATCATCGAGGCGGCGCACGCGGTCTTCGCCGCCCGCGGCTACGCCCGCGGCTCGCTGCAGGACGTCGCCGACCGGGTCGGGCTCAGCCAGACGAGCCTGCTGCACTACTTCCCGTCGAAGACCGATCTGCTCCTGGCCGTGCTGCAGCACCGAGACCGGATCACCGGCGACGGCTCGACACCCGCCGATCCCGAGGAGGGGCTCGTCGAGGGCATCGTCCGCCAGACCCGCTACAACGAGAGGGCGCCCGGGGTGATCGAGCTCTACGCGGTGCTCTGCGGCGAGTCGACGACCGACGAGCACCCGGGGCGGGACTTCTTCGCGTCGCGCTTCCAGCGGCTGCGCGCGGACTACGCCGGCCAGCTCCGGGAGCTGCGCGCCGCGGGCCGGCTGCGCGAGGGCGCGGATCCGGACCGGGTGGCCGCCTCGATCATCGCGCTCTGGGACGGCATCCAGCTGCAGTGGCTGCTGGAGAACGACGCGGTCGACATGGTGGCCTGCCTGACCGACTACCTCGACCTGATGATCCTGCCCGCGCCGTAGGCTCCGGGCATGACACTCACGCAAGGCTCCGGCTGGCTCTGGTTCGCTCTCGCCATCGTCACGGCCGGCCTCGCCGAGCAGAAGGGCCGCTCGCGCTGGCGCTGGTTCGTGCTCGGGCTGCTGCTCGGCCCGATCGCGACGGCGCTCGTCGTGCTCTGGGCGCGACCGGAGGCCGGGGTGGCGACCGACGTGCGCTGGAACTTCGCGATCGGCGCCGGCGTCGCCGCGGTGGCGCTCGCGCTCGTCGCGGTCACGTCGGCGCTCTGGCTGCTGCTCGTCCCCGCGGCGGTCGCGGCGCTCGTCGCCGGCCTGCTCGCCTGGCTCAGCCGCCGCGTCCCGTACGAGCGCCTGCCCCGCTGACGAGCGGATCTCGATACGCCCGCTCCGCGGGCTACTCGATCAGCATGAAACGGACGCATGCGCACCTTTTTGCTGGTCGAGTAGCCGCGCAGCGGCGTATCGAGACCCGCCGTCGTGCAAGCGGGTGGATCTCGATACGCCCTCTGCGAGGGCTACTCGATCAGCAGGGGGCGAGACCCCGGCGCCTACGGCAGCAGGCGCGTCGGGCCTCGGAAGAGGTAGGTGACCTCGCGAAGGTTCGCCTGGCCGAGCATCAGCATGATCACGCGGGAGAGGCCCATGCCGAAGCCGCCGTGCGGGGGGACGCCGTAGCGGAAGAAGTCGAGGTAGAACTCGAGCTCCTCCGGCTCCAGGCCCTTCTCGCGCGCCTGCTCGACGAGGACGTCGACGCGGTGCTCGCGCTGCGCTCCGGTGGAGATCTCGACGCCGTTGTAGATGAGGTCGTAGCTGTTGGTGATCGTCCCGTCGCCCTCGCGGCGCATGTGGTAGAACGGCCGGATGCTCGAGGCGTAGTCGGTCAGGAAGACGAAGTCGTGGCCGAACTCCTCCTGCACGTAGGCCGCGATGCGGCGCTCGCCCTCGGGGTCCATGTCGTCGTCGGCGCGGGGCACCTCGTAGCCGCGCTCGGCGACGATCCGCTTGGCCTCGGCGAGCGGGATGCGCGGGAACGGCGTGGTCGGCACGCGCAGGTCGATGTCGAAGAGCGCCTTGATCGCCTCGCCGTGCTTCTCGACGACCGCGGTGAGGCCGGCGACGATGAGCTGCTCGTGCAGCTCCATCACGTCCTCGTGCGAGTCGATCCAGGAGACCTCGGCGTCGACGCTGGTGAACTCGGTCGCGTGCCGGGAGGTGAAGCTCGGGTCGGCGCGGAACGCGGGCCCGACCTCGAACACCTTGCCGAAGCCGGCCGGCTGCGCCATCTGCTTGAAGAACTGCGGGCTCTGCGCGAGGTAGGCCTTGGTCTCGAAGTACTCGACCTCGAAGAGCTCGGCGCGCGACTCGGAGGCGCTCGCCATCAGCTTCGGGGTGTGGATCTCGATGAAGTCGTGCTCGATCCAGTACGTGCGCAGCGCGTGCTCGAACGTGGTCTGCACCCGGGCGATCAGGTTCTGCTCGGGGCGGCGCAGGTCGAGGAAGCGCCAGTCCATCCGCTTGTCGATGCCGGAGTCGGCCGCGATCGGCGCCTCGGGGATCGACGCGCTGACGATGTCGAGCGACTCGAGCTTGACCTCGAGGCCGCCGAGCTTGACGCGCTCGTCGTGCTTGAGCTGACCGGTCACGCTGACGAACGAGCCCTGCGCGAGCCCGGAGATCGCCTCGGTGATCGCGAGCTTCGCGGCGGAGGCGTCGTCGCCCTCGACGGCCTCGCGGACGGCCGGGTTCACCAGCTGCACGGCGCCGGACTCGTCGCGGAGGACGACGAACTGCACCTTCTTCTGATCGCGCACGGTCTCGACCCAGCCGGCGACGCGCACCGGCCCGTCCTCGAGCGCGGCGAGCTTGCTGACGGTGGTTCGGGGGAGGCGGGTCTCGTCGGTCACGGTAGGGGAGTCTACCCGCGGGGTCCGCTGAGGGGTCAGCGCAGCACGCCCAGGCGGCGGGCCGCCGAGACGGCGGCGGTGCGGGAGGCGACGCCGAGCTTCGCGAACACGTGCGCGAGGTGCGACTTGACCGTGGTCTCCGTCACGAACAGCCGGGCGGCGACCTCGGTGTTGCTGAGGCCCTGGGCGACGAGGGCGAGCACCTCGGTCTCGCGGGCGCTGAGCCGCGGGGCGGGGGAGCGGAGGCGCTCGAACAGCCGTGCGGCGACGGCGGGGGCGAGCGCGCTCTCGCCGGCGGCGGCCGCGCGGATCGCCGCGAGCAGCTCCTCCGGCGGCGCGTCCTTGAGCAGGTAGCCGCTCGCGCCGGCCTCCACCGCGCCCAGGATGTCCGCGTCGGTGTCGTAGGTTGTGAGGACGAGGACGGAGGGCGGCTCGGCGGAGGAGCGCAGCGCCCGCGTCGCGTCGACGCCGGTCTCCCGGTCGGCGCCGAAGCGCAGGTCCATCAGCACCACGTCCGGGTGCAGGTGGGCGGCGGCGTCGATCGCCTCCGCGGGGGAGCCGGCCTCGCCGACCACGGTCAGTCCGTCCTCCGCGCCTATCAGCGCGCGCAGCCCGGCGCGGACGATGGGGTGGTCGTCGACGAGGAGCACGCGGATCACGCGGCGCCCCCCGCGGGGAGCTCGGCGCGGACCGTCGTCCCGGCCGGCGAGGAGTCGACGTCCAGCCGCCCGCCGAGCTGCTCGGCCCGCTCGCGCATCGCCCGCAGGCCGAAGGAGTCCGGCCGGGCCGAGGGAGTGTCCGCCTCGGGATCGAAGCCGGTCCCGTCGTCCGCGATCTCGAGGTGGGCGGTGCGCCCGTCGCTGCGGAGCGTCAGCGCGACCGTGCTCGCTCCCGAGTGCTGCAGCGCGTTCGCGACCGCGCCCTGGGCGAGCCGGAGCAGCGCCGTCTGCGTCTGCATCGGCAGCGCGCGGCCGTCCTCGGCGTCGACCGTCACGACGACTCCCGAGCGCTCCCAGTGCGTGGCGGCCAGTCGCCGCAGCGCTCCGTCGATGCTCTCGCTGTCGAGGGCGGGCGGGGAGAGCTCGCGGATGAAGCGCCGGGTCTCGTCCAGATCCGCCGCGGCGGTCTCCCGGGCGAGGCGGACGTGCTCGATCCCCGGCCGCCCCGGGTCCGCGCGCTCGGCCGCGTGCAGCAGCATCTGGATGCTGGAGAGACCCTGCGCGACGGTGTCGTGGATCTCGCGGGCCAGCCGCGAGCGCTCCTCGGCGACGGCGGCCGCGCGCTCGCTCGCGCCGAGCCGGTCGCGGGTGGCGAGCAGCTCGGCGAGCAGCTCCTCCCGCTCGCGCGCCTCCCGGGCGAGGGCGCGCGCGGCGAGGCCGATCAGGATCGCGATCCCGGCGGCGATCACCGGCCCGACGACCCCGCCGATGCTCCACCGGCCGTCCCAGCCGAGGGCCGCGACGGCGATGCCGGTGAGGCCGAGCACCGCGGCGATCGCCGCCCGCGGGGGCAGTACGTGCATCGCCAGGAAGAACAGCGGGAACGCGAGGTAGGCGGCGTCGGACTCGAGCAGGACGAGCGCGGCCCAGGCGAGGGTCACTCCCGCGAGCCACAGCAGCCCGCGGCGCCGCGAGCGGGCCGTCCAGCGCGGCCCGGCGAGGTACGCGCCGAGCAGGAGGAGGCAGAGCAGGAGCACCGCCGGAGTGCGCGGGCCGGGCTCGACGAGCGTGCGCACGGCGACGAGGGCGAGCAGGCCGCCGACCAGGAGGTGCAGTCCCGCGCGCAGTCCCGTCAGGACGGGGGCGAGCGGAGTGTGCGGCACGGGGGAACGCTACGCACCGCGGGGCTGCCTGTCATCGTGCGAAAGGAGGAGGCGGCCGACCCTCGAAGAGTGGGCGGCGGCCCCGGCCGACCGCACGATGCGCCGGATCCGCGCCGCTTCCAGGCTGGAGGGGCCGCCGATCCCCGCGGCATCGACTCCCTGGAGGTCCCCGTGTTCGTCGCCTGGCGCGAGCTGCGTTCCGCACGCGGCCGATTCCTGCTCATCGGCGCGGTGGTCGCGCTGCTCACCCTCCTGGTCGGGTTCCTCTCCGGCCTGACCGGAGGTCTGGCCCTGCAGAACGTCTCGGCGGTGCTCAGCGTCCCCGCCGACCGCCTGGTCTTCTCGGCCGGTGACGACGCGCCCTCGTTCGCCGACTCCTCGGTCACCGCGCAGCAGGAGGCGGAGTGGGCGGCGCTGCCGGGCGTCGCGTCCGTCGAGCCGCTCGGCGTGCTGCAGGCCCGGGCGGAGGCGGGCGGAGCGCGCGTCGCGGTCGCCGTCCTCGGCGTCGACGCGGCGCTCGGGGCTCCCGCCGACCCGGGCGGCATCGCCCTCTCGGCCCCGGCGGCGAGAGCGCTCGGCGTCGGAGTCGGCGACACCGTGCGCCTCGCGGGCACCTCCGCCGTCGTCTCCTCGATCGGCGGCGACGACTGGTACAGCCACACCCCCGTCGTCCGCCTCCCGCTCGCCGCCTGGCAGGCGCTCGCGGCCTCGCTCGGCACGCCGGCCGACGCGACCGTCCTCGCGGTGCGCGGCTCGCCGGACTGGGCGGCGGGGGAGGCGGCGACCGGCACGGTCTCGCGCGCTCCGCTCGCCGCGCTCACCGCGATCGGGTCGTTCCGGTCCGAGATCGGCTCGCTGCTGCTGATGGTCGCGATGCTCTTCGGGATCGCCGCGCTGGTCGTCGGCGCGTTCTTCACGGTCTGGACGATGCAGCGCTCCGGCGACATCGCCGTGCTGAAGGCCCTCGGAGCGTCGACGCGCTCGCTGCTCCGGGACTCCCTCGGCCAGGCTCTCGTCGTGCTGATCGCCGGGACGGGGGCGGGGCTGCTCGCCGTGGTCGGGCTCGGGAGCCTGGCCGGCTCCGCCCTGCCCTTCCTGCTCAGTCCCGTGACCACGCTGGCTCCGGCCGCGCTGATGATCGCGCTGGGGCTGCTCGGCGCCGCCGCGGCCCTGCGCGCCGTCGTCTCCACCGACCCCCTCACCGCACTCGGGAGCGCACGATGATCGAACTGCACGACGCCACCCTCACCTTCGACGACGGCGGCTCGCGCCTCACCGCGGTCGACCGGGCCGACCTCGAGTGCCGGCCGGGGACCACGACCGGGCTGACCGGCCCGAGCGGCTCCGGCAAGTCCAGCCTGCTCGCCCTGGCGGCGACGCTGATCCGCCCGGACTCCGGCCGCGTGCTGATCGACGGCGACGACGTGTCGCGCCTGTCCCGGGCGGGGGCGGCCCGGCTGCGCCGCTCCCGGATCGGCATCGTCTTCCAGCAGGCCAACCTGCTGCCCGCGCTGACGGCCCGCGAGCAGCTGCTGGTGATGGACCGGCTCGGCGACCGGCGGCGCTCCTCGGCGTCGGCGCGGGCGGACGAGCTGCTCGCGGAGGTCGGTCTCGCGGACCGCGCCCACGCCCGCCCGGCGCAGCTCTCGGGCGGTCAGCGGCAGCGGGTGAACATCGCCCGCGCGCTGATGAACGCGCCGTCGGTCCTGCTGGTCGACGAGCCGACGAGCGCCCTGGACACCGAGCGCGGCGCGGCGATCATCGACCTGATCGTCCGCCTCACCCGCGAGCGCGGCACGGCGACGCTCCTGGTGACGCACGAGGAGGCGCACCTCCCGCGGCTGGACCGCGTCGCGACGATGCGGGACGGCCGGCTGTCGGCCGGCGAGCCGAGCGCCGCGGTGCCGGCCGGTCGGCGGTCAGCGGAGCGGTAGCGTCGCCCGCTCGTCGAGACGACGCGCAAGGGGGCCGGCTCCTGATCCGCAGCCGCCGGAGATCGACCGTCCTGTCCGGCGCGAAGGCGAGCAGCATCTGCCGCTTTCCGCTGAGATTCTTCGCCTTTCACGAATTCACGAATGACGTGAGTGAGAAGGCGGGCGAGAAAGGATGTCCGAAAGGTCCCGTAAAATCGGCAGATGATCACACCGGGCCTGTCGCGATCCCCGAGTGGGAGGATAGCGCTCGCCTCTCTCTGCTCGCGAGTACTCGGTTTCGTGCGACTCTCCCTTCTCATCTCCGCCGTCGGGGGGACCAGCAGTGCCGTCGGCGGTCAGGTCTTCGAAGTCGCGAACTCGGCGCCCACTTATCTGTACGGACTCATCGCCGGCGGAGTCCTCGGTGCCGTGTTGATTCCGAAGATCGTGCATGCGCGAATGAGTGGATCGGAGGGAGTCGCTCTTCTCGAGCGCATGCTCACGGTCTGCCTGCTGGGCGCCGCGGTGGTGACCGTCGCCCTCACCTTCGCGGCGCCCCTCGTCGTCTCGCTCTATGCGAGCCGCTGGTCGGAGAGCTGGTCCGGACTCGCCACTCAGATGGCGTACTGGTGTCTACCGCAGGTGTTCTTCTACGTCGTCTTCGCGGTGGGGGCCCAGTTGCTCAATGCTTCCGAGAAGTACGGTCCCGCCGCGTGGGCGCCGGGAGCTGCGAATCTCGTCTCCATTCTCGGTATCGCGACTTTCATGGTGGCTTACCCGGAGGCTGCGGAGAAGCCGGTCGCCGAATGGACGTCCGGCATGGTCGCCCTCCTCTGCGGCACGGCTACCGCGTCGATCGCGGTGCAGGGGCTGATCACTGTCCTGTTCCTCCGCTCGACGGGATACACGTTCCGGCTGCGTCTGGGGTTCGGTGGGCTCGCGTCCGTCTCCCGAGACGCGTCGTGGGTCTTCGGCGGAGTCCTGGCGGCTGAAGCCGCCTACATCGTCGTCTCGAACGTCGCGACCGCGGCCGGGGAGTCCCTGAACGAGCGGGGAGTCGACGGCGCCAGCCTCAACTCCTACTCGAGCGCTCTGCTGCTCTTCCTGCTGCCGCACGGCATCGTGGTCGCGTCGGTGGCTACCGCGATGTTCACTCCGCTCAGCACGGCTGTCCGCGACGGCGACCTTTCTTCCGCTGTCGGGAATCTTCGGCGGACGGAGGACGTCGTTCTTCTGCTCACGTCTCTCTCGACGGTTCTGTATCTCGGTGCCGCGCCGCTCCTGACGGACGTGCTCTGGGGAACGCCGCTCATCGGTGAGGTCCTGCAGATCCTCGCCGTCGGACTGATCGGCTTCAGCCTCACTTACGTCCTGAATCGAGCGATGTTCGCTCTCGGACGAGCTCGGGACTCGCTAGTCACCCAGTGCGTCTCATCGGGTTGCGTCGCCCTCGCGGCCGGCCTCGGTGGATCGTTGCTCGAGCCCGCGCTCGTGATCCCTGCGATCGCTGCTGCGACGTCCGTCGGATCTCTCGCGTCCTGGGGTGTGGCGCACCGCCTCGTCCGGCGGCGTCTCAGAACACTCGCCGGCGGCGCGTCCGGCCTCCTCGACCACCGGTCAGGCAGGCGACGTTGGGCGCCCTTCGCGGCGTTGTCGGGGAGTGGGAGCCTGGCGCTGCTGATCGATTCGACGGTCAGCTCTCCGGGATACCTGGTCGCCGAGGTGGGCCTCCTCACCGGAACGGTGCTCGTCATCGCCGGCGCCTACTGTCTCGTCCACCGTCTCGTCGGACAGATCTGGCCGTGGGCAGCTCTGCGCGAGCACTGACGAGGAAGCGAACCACGGCGCCGACAAGGCGCTTCGTCCTCGGCCTGCGTCGATCAGTGAATGTCGCAGCGAGGACGGGCGCATTCTCGTCGAGTCGCGTCAGGTAGGGGCGCGGGGGAGGCGGCCCCCGTCTCGGTCACGTCCGACGAGTGGTCAGCGTCCGGTGCCCGAGTTCCAGAGGGCAACCGTTGAGCCACCGGATCCGGCATAGATGACGAGGTTGCCGTCGGCCTGCATCACCATCCTGTGATGAGGACGTAGCGGACTGGTGTTCGAAGCCCAGTCGACACCACCGACCGTGGTGACCCCGGGCCCTCCATCGTACGACGGTCGATAGTTGTTCCTGTAGATGACGGCGTTTCCGTCCTCCTGCATGTTGAGACCAGTCGGGTGCAGGAGCAGGTCCAGGCCGCCTCGATCCGTTTTCGTCGCCCAGATCGGCCTGTCCCCGCGGTAGATGACGAAGTTCTGATCGGATTGGAACTCAGCACGGTAGTCACCGGATCGGAGGCAGAAATCACCGCGACCGAAGTAGTACCCGGATGCCTGGAAATAGTACGTCGATCTACCGCAGTCTGCGGCGCTCGAAAGTGGTGCGACTGCCGTCGCGCCGATGCAGAGGCAGACTGCTGCGACTGATGCCGCGGTTCTCGACAGCCTTCTCGTGAAATTCATTTCTTCTCCCTAGTGATGTCCTTATCTCTTCGAGGCGAGCGCCAGCAACCGGCTGCGAGCGCCATTCTTCAAGGCGGAGCGGCCTCGGCGGAACCGTGGGGTTCCAGCCCGTCTAGAACGACATTAACTCTGAGATTATGAAATCCCTCATAAGGGGGACAGTGTGTGAATAAACGACGTTTCACGCCATTTCACGCGCAGGCGCGAAATGCGTCTAGTGGTGGTCTTCGTGTTGCTATCTTCATTGTTGAGATCGGTCTGAAGAACGTGTGTCGCTGCTCGAGGTCAGCGTTTTCACCCCTCCGCCTGGGGTCCCTAAGGGAAGGCATTGTGGTGTCGAAGATTCTCGGGCTGAAGTGCGGGGTCGGAGTTCGGCGAACGGCCGTCCCGGTTCGGCGAAACCCTCTCTGCTGGAGGCGGAGTGGCTGCCCGCCGGGCGAACGGCAGCGTCGCCGCGGAGGTGCGGGGTGCTGGAATCCCTCTGCGGCTCGCTGACACTCCGCGGCAGACTTGACGCGCGGCCCGAGAAGCATCGGCGGACGGTCGCCCCGAGGAGACCCGCATGAGCACCGCACTGATCACCGGAGCGTCCACGGGCATCGGCGCCGCGTTCGCGCGCGCCTTCGCCCGCCGGGGCTTCGACCTCGTCCTCGTCGCGCGCGACCGGGGCCGGCTCGAGGAGGCGGCCGCCGCCTTCCGCGCGCTCGGCGCCCCGCGCGTCGAGGTGCTGCCCGCCGACCTCTCCGACCGCGACGACGTCGAGCGGGTGCGCGTCCGGCTCGTCGACCCCGAGCGGCCCGTCCGGGTGCTGGTCAACAACGCCGGCTTCGGGATCGACGGCAGCTTCGCCGAGCCCGACGTCGCGGCGCAGGACGAGGCGTTCGAGGTGATGGTCCGCTCCGTGTCAGTGCTCTCCGGCGCCGCGGCGCAGGCGATGGTCGGCCGCAGGCGCGGGGCGATCCTCACCGTGTCGAGCGTCGCCGGCTTCGTGAACCTCGGGCCGTACTCGGCGATCAAGGCCTGGGCGACGGCCTTCACCCAGTCGCTGGCGGTCGAGCTGCGCGGTACGGGCGTGCGGGCCGCGGCGCTCTGCCCGGGCTGGGTGCGCACCGAGTTCCACGAGCGCGCGGCGATGGACACCGCCTCGATCCCCTCCTTCCTCTGGCTCGACGCGGACGCGGTGGTCGAGGAGTTCCTGCGCGACGTGGCGCGCGGCTCGGTCGTCTCGATCCCCTCCTGGAGGTTCGGCGTGCCGATCAGCGTGGTGCGCCACCTGCCCGGCTCCCTGGTCCGCCGGCTCTCCGCGGCGGTGAGCGCGCGGCGTTGACCGCCCGCCGCAGCCGGGCACGGCACAGGTGCGGATCGGCCGTCCCTATTCCCGGCGTTCCTCCACGCGGCGTTCCGTACACTTGACGCTCGTGGTTGCCGATCAGATCCATCTCGTGCGGCACGGCGAGGTCTTCAACCCCGACCGGGTCCTCTACGGGCGACTCCCGCACTTCCGGCTCTCGGACCTGGGCAACCGGATGGCGCGCTCCGCCGCCGACGACCTGCTCGAGCGCCGCCGCCCCGTCACGGCGCTGTTCGCCTCGCCGCTGCAGCGCACGCAGGAGTCGGCCCAGCCGATCTCGCAGGCCTTCGAGCTCGAGATCGTCACCGACGAGCGCCTGATCGAGCCGACCAACCGCTTCGAGGGCAAGCGCGTCGCCGCCCGCAACTCGGCGCTCAAGGACCCGCGCAGCTGGCCGCTGCTCCGCAACCCCTTCGAGCCCAGCTGGGGCGAGCCCTACCTCTCCATCTCGGCGCGGATGTACGCGGCGCTCGAGTCCGCCTGGCAGGGCACGGCCTCCGGCGACGCCGCGCTCGTCAGCCACCAGCTGCCGATCTGGACCACCCACCGCGCGATCGCGGGGGAGAAGCTCTTCCACGATCCGCGCAAGCGCCGCTGCGCGCTGTCGAGCATCACCACCTTCGAGCGCCGGGGCGATCGCTTCGTCGAGGTCGGCTACTCCGACCCGGCGGCCGGCCTCCAGGGTCTCGCGACCGACGTCGGAGCCGTCTGATGCGCCGGACCCGCGCGCTCGGCGTGCTCGTGCTCGTCGGCGCCCTCGCGCTGAGCGGCTGCACCCGCGACAAGCTCGCCGAGGACTACCGGCAAGGCACGAACAACGGCTTCATCTCGGGCGACGGCACGATCAAGGAGGTCCCCGTCGACCAGCGGGGCGAGGCGATCGTGTTCACCGGGACCGACGAGGACGGCGCGACCATCGACTCCGCGGATCTCGCCGGCCGCGTCGTGGTGGTCAACTTCTGGTACGCCAGCTGCGCTCCCTGCCGTGCCGAGGCGGCCGATCTCGAGACGGTCAACACCGAGTTCGCCGACCAGGACGTCTCGTTCGTCGGCGTGAACGTGCGCGACCAGGCGCCGACGGCTGCCGCGTTCTCCGCGAACTACGGACTCACCTACCCCTCGATCGTCGACACCGACTCCTCGGTGCAGCTCGCCTTCACCGGCGAGGTGCCGCCGAACGCGGTGCCCACCACGATCGTCCTCGACAAGGAGGGCCGGGTCGCCTCGCGCATCCTCGGCCAGCTGCAGGAGGCGTCGATCCTCTCGACGCTCGTGGGCGACACGCTCGCGGAGTCGGAGTAGCGCGGTGAGCGAGGTCGTCATCAGCGGCCAGCTCCTCCTCGCGGTGCCGATCGCGCTGCTGGCCGGGCTGGTCTCGTTCGCGTCGCCCTGCGTGCTCCCGCTCGTGCCGGGGTACCTCGCCTACGTCGGCGGCTTCACCGACGCCGGCGAGCGCGCCGCCCGGGGCCGCCGCCGGGTCGTGCTCGGCGTGCTGCTGTTCGTGCTCGGCTTCTCGCTGGTCTTCGTGCTCTTCGGCGTCGCCGCCGGCTCCATCGGCTTCTGGCTGCGCGCCTACGCCGACGTCATCACCCGCGTGCTCGGCGTCTTCGTCATCGCGATGGGGCTGGTCTTCATCGGCCAGCTCTCCTTCCTGCAGCGCACCGTCCGGCCCGGCTTCCGCCCGGCGACCGGGTTGATCGGGGCCCCGCTTCTCGGCATCGTCTTCGGTGTCGGCTGGACCCCCTGCCTCGGCCCGACGCTGACCTCGATCCTCGCCCTGAGCTACGGCGCCGGGTCGCCCTGGCGCGGTGCGCTGCTGACGGTCGTCTACTGCCTCGGCCTCGGCATTCCTTTCCTCCTGGTGGCGTTCGGCTTCAGCTGGGTGACCACCACCCTCGCGTTCGTGAAGCGTCACATCCGCGTCATCAACATCGCCGGCGGCGTCGCCCTCGTCCTGATCGGAGTCCTGATGGTCACGGGCCTGTGGAACACCCTCGTCTACGGAGCACTCTTCGAGGTGATCAATGGCTTCCAGCCCGCGCTCTGAGTCCGACTCGAGCACCGAGTCCGACTCGGGCACCGACGCCTCGGCCGGCGCCGACGCGACCCAGCAGAAGGCGGACGCGTCCTTCCGCCCCGCCGACCACTTCGACTCCGACGGCTCGATCACGCAGCCGACCCTCGGCTTCACCGGCTGGGTCCGCTGGATGTGGCGCCAGCTCACCAGCATGCGCACCGCGCTGTTCCTGCTGCTGCTGCTCGCGATCGCGGCGGTGCCGGGCTCGCTCGTGCCGCAGCGCTCCTCCGACCCCAACGGCGTCACCCAGTACTTCGTCGACAACCCGGACCTCGCGCCGCTGCTCGACAAGGTCCAGGCCTTCGACACCTACACCTCGGCGTGGTTCTCGAGCATCTACCTGCTGCTGTTCGTCTCGCTGATCGGCTGCATCATCCCGCGGACGAAGCACCACTTCGAGGCGATGCGCTCCCGCCCGCCGAAGACGCCGGCCCGCCTGCAGCGTCTCGCCGGCTACACCGTCCGCGAGGTCGAGGGAGCGAGCGAGGAGGAGGCGATCGCCTCCGCGCAGGCCGTCCTGCGCCGGGCGGGCTACCGCACCGAGCGCCACGACGACCCGCGCGGCCGCTGGTCGAGTGTCTCCGCCGAGCGCGGCTACCTCCGCGAGACCGGCAACCTCGTCTTCCACTCCGCCCTGGTCGGCATCCTCGTCGCCGTGGGCATCGGCGGCGGCTTCGGCTACAGCGGCCAGCGCGTGCTGGTCGAGGGCTCGCAGGGCTTCGCGAACAACCTGGCCGGCTACGACTCGTTCAACCCGGGGCGCTTCTTCGACAGCGGCCAGCTCGATCCGTACCAGCTGACCCTCGACTCGCTCGACGTGCAGTACGAGGAGCGGAACCAGCAGGCCCTCGGGCAGCCGGTCGACTTCACCGCGCACGTGACGACCACCCAGCGCGGCGGCGACTCCTCCGACGAGACGATCAAGGTCAACGACCCGCTCGCGATCGGCGGCACCAACGTCTACCTGCTCGGCAACGGCTACGCGCCGACGATCACGGTGCGCGACCCCTCCGGCACGGCGATCTTCACCGACTCCGTGCCGTTCCTGCCGCAGGACGCGAACCTCACTTCGGTGGGCGTCGTCAAGGTGACCGACGGCCTCGCCGAGCAGGTGGGGCTCACCGGCTTCTTCTACCCGACGCAGGACGAGCTGCCCTCGGGAGCATCGACCTCGATCTTCCCGGACCTGCAGTACCCGGTGCTCTCGCTCAACGTGTTCGAGGGCGACCTCGGCCTCGACGGCGGCGTCCCGACCTCGGTCTACGTGCTGAACACCGACTCGCTCACCCGCCTCACCGGCGGGAAGACCGGCGTGCCGTCGATCACGCTCAAGCCGGGCGACTCCGCCGACCTGCCGAACGGCCTCGGCACGGTGACCTTCGACAACGTCGGAGCGGACACCTCCGTCGTCGGGACTGACAGCGTCAAGCGCTTCGCCTCGTTCGACATCCACCACGACGCGACCCAGGGCTGGGTGCTGCTCTTCGCGATCCTCGTGCTCGCGGGACTGCTCACCTCGCTGTTCGTGCCGCGGCGCCGGGTGTGGGTGAAGGCGACGAGCGGGGCGGACGGCGGACTGACAATCGAGTACGCCGGGCTCGCCCGCGGCGAGGACCCGCAGCTGACGCGCGCGGTCCGGACGATCGCCGACCGGCACGCTCCGCTCGACCAACCCTGACGACGGCCGGCCCGACGTCGATCTGCTCCGACGTCGGCCGGCCCTGACGCGGCCGGGACCGGACTCCTCGGTGGCCGCGGTCAAGTGATCCAACCTGTGCATGTGTGCAGGGGCGCCTCACGGCGCCGTCGCTTACCCTGGAGGGGTGATCGAGACCCTCTCGCAGTACTCCGTGCTGTGCCTCTACTCCGCCATGGGCATCTACGCCCTGGCCTTCATCTTCTTCGCCATCGACCTGGCCCGGCGCTCGTCGGTCGCCGACGGCGACTCGATCGAGGTCGTCCGCGAGGCCGAGCGGGTCGCCTCCAGCGCCGCCGCCGACCGCGCGGCGAGCGGCAAGGCCACCGTCGCGTCCGGAGCGGCCTCCGTCGGCGGCAACGGGCGCACCGCGACGCTCTCCCGCCTCGGCAGCCGCGTCGAAGACGAGGTGTACAACGCGCCGTCCCGCTCGAAGGCGATGCGGATCGGCTTCTCGCTCACGCTCCTCGCCTTCGTCCTGCACCTCGGCGCGACCGTCCTCCGCGGCATCGCCGCCGGCCGGGTGCCGTGGGCCAACATGTACGAGTTCTCGATCACCGGGACCGTCCTCATCATCGGCGTCTTCCTCGCCGTCCAGCTGCGCTGGGACCTCCGCTTCCTCGGGGCGTTCATCACCGGTCTCGTGCTCGTGCTGCTCGGCGTCGCGACCGTCAACTACTACGTCGCCGTCGTCCCGCTGCCGCCGGCACTCCAGTCCTACTGGCTCGTCATCCACGTGCTCGTCGCGATCCTCGGCACCGCCTTCTTCGCGCTCGGCTTCGCGCTCTCCGTCACGCAGCTGCTCCAGTCGCGGAGGGAGACCAGCGGCGAGAGCGCGCCCTCCGTCCTCCGCTTCCTGCGCACCCTGCCCAGCTCGCTGACGCTCGAGAACCTCGCCTACCGCGTCACGATCATCGGCTTCATCCTCTGGACCTTCACCCTCATCGCCGGCGCCGTCTGGGCCGAGAAGGCGTGGGGCCGCTACTGGGGCTGGGACACCAAGGAGGTCTGGACCTTCATCATCTGGACCATCTACGCCGGCTACATCCACGCCCGCGCCACCCGCGGCTGGCGCGGCACCCCCTCCGCCTGGCTCGCGATCATCGGCTTCTCCGCCGTCATGTTCAACTTCGGCGTCGTCAACGTCTTCTTCAAGGGGCTCCACGCCTACTCCGGCCTCGACACCGGCATGTGATCTGCGGGCGCTGGTGGGCGCGCTCGCGGCGTTGTCGTCGGGGTCCGTAGCTCCCGCTACGCACCCCTCCTCCGCCTTGCGATCACACCCACCAGCACCCGCAGATCAGTACTGACGGGGGTGGGGCCGTCGCTGCGCGACGAGCCTCAGGAGCACGGCCGTCGCTGCGCGACGAGCCTCCGCGGCAGGGCCGTCGCTGCGCGACGAGCCTTTGCGGCGGGGCCGTCGCTGCGCGACGAGCACTCGGGAGCAGGGCCGTCGCTGCGCGACGAGTTTGAGCACGGCCGTCGCTGCGCGACGAGCTGCTCCTGGGGACGGCAGCGCCGCACGCAGGACGGTCGGCGCACTCATGCTGGTCGAGTAGCCCCGCAGGGGCGTATCGAGACCCGACATCGTCAGCTGGGTCGGTCTGCAGACTCGCGTCCTGGCGCTGGTGGATCTCGATACGCGCGCTGTGCGCGCTACTCGATCAGCAGGAAGGTCCGCGGTCCGTGGGATGGTCCGCCTTTTTTGCTGGTCGAGTAGCCCCGCAGAGGCGTAGCGAGACCCACCGTCGTCCGCACGGCAGGCCTGCAGACTCGACCTCGGGTGCTGGTGGATCTCGAGACGCCCGCTGAGTGCGCTACTCGATCGCCATGGAGCGCAGGGCCGGTCAGGCGCCCGTGATCACGTCGATCAGGTGGGGGGCGAACGGCTCCGCGAGGGAGAGGACGAAGCGGGTGCGGGCGCCCTCGGGGTGGACGTCGCGGTAGAGGCCGCGGAGGTCGGGGAGGGTCTGGCCGCGGCCTGGACCGAAGGAGGTGTCGACCTCGACGGGGACGCGCGGGGCCGAGGTGAGCTCCAGGGCGCCGACGGCGATGGCCGCGGCCATCGGGTCGTGCAGCGCGGCGGTCCGGTCGCCGAAGTGGCCGACGTAGAAGTCGAAGTAGAAGTCCAGCGCGTGCCCGATCGCGGACGCCAGCGGATCGGCGGAGCGGATCAGGACGTCGCGCTGCTCCTCGTCGAGCAGGTGCCTCATCGTCACGTCCAGCGGGACGAGCGTGAGGTCCCAGTCCGCGGCGACGACCTCGGCGGCCGCCGCCGGGTCGTGCCAGATGTTCGCCTCGGCGACGGCGGTCACGTTGCCCGGTGCGAGCCCGGCGCCGCCCATCACGGTGACCGAGTGCAGCAGCGACGGCAGCTCCGGGTGCTTGCGCAGCGCCAGCGCCAGGTTCGTCAGCGGGCCGATCGCGACCAGCCGCAGCTCGCCGTCGTGCTCTCGGGCGAGGCGGAGCAGCAGGTCCGCGGGGTCCTCGTCGACCGGCTCCGCGCCGACAGGCAGCAGCACGCCGCCGATGCCGTTCTCACCGTGCACGTGCGGGGACCCGCCGGAGTAGGGCTCCTCGAGGAAGTCGTGCGCGCCGATCGCGACCGGGACGTCGGTCCGGCCGGCGAGGGCGAGCAGGCCGAGGCTGTTCACGGCGGCCTGGCGGGCGTCGGTGTTGCCGCTGACGGTGCTGATGCCGACCAGCTCGGCGAGCGGCGAGCGCAGCAGGTAGGCCAGGGCGAGCGAGTCGTCGATGCCGGTGTCGCAGTCGAGGAAGACGGGGACGGTGGGTGCGGTCACGGGACTCCGATGCTCGAAGGGGGAGGGGTGCGGCGGGCATCGGTGGCCGGAGCAGATCCATTCTGGCCCTCCGGCGGCGCCGCCCCGACCGCGGGTAGCCTGAACCGGTGCCCGCCGTCCGGCCGGTGCCCGAGACGAGGAGGGGCCCGTGCCGCGTCCGTCCCTCGTCGCGACCGTCGCCGACGCGCTGCTCGACGAGATCGTGGCCGGCCGCATCCCGATCGGCTCCGAGCTGCCGAGCGAGGGCGAGCTGGCCCTCGCGCACGACGTGAGCCGGGCGACCATGCGCGAGGCGCTCGGCCGCCTGCAGGGCCTCAACGTCATCGACGCGCGCCGGGGCAAGCGCGGCACGGTGAACCCGGTCGCGCGCTGGAGCGACCTCGAGCCGATCCTGCGGGCGACCGCCTCGGGCGTGGACTCCGCCGCGGCGTCGCTGCACCTGATCGAGGTGCGCGAGATGATCGAGACCGGCGCCTCGGCGCTCGCCGCGGTCCGCCGCTCCGACGCCGACCTCGCCCGGCTGGAGGAGGAGCTCGCGCGGATGACCGCCGCGCACGAGAGCGGCGACCTCGCGGGCTTCGTCGCCGCCGACATCGCCTTCCACGACGTGATCCTCGCCGCGACGGGCAACGTCTTCGTCGCCGCCGTGTTCGCGCCGCTCGCCAAGGTGATGCGGGCGAAGCGCGAGCAGACCTCCGCGCTGGTGCAGATCCAGCGGAACGCCCTGGTCAAGCACCGCGCGGTGCTCGAGGCGATCCGCGCCGCTGACGCGGACGCCTCCCGCGCGGCGATGGCCGACCACATCGCCCAGACGGCGGAGGACCTGCGGCGCTACGTGCTCTCCGGCGACGACTCCTCCGGTCCCGACATCGACTCCGCGCGGGCGGCCCGCGCGTAGCCGAGTGCGGCGACGACGAGCGGCCGCCAGCGCTCCAGCGCCGCGGTGTCGGGAGACTCGCGCGGCACGCTCACCCACTCGCGGAGGGTCCGATTGCCCATCACGACCGGGTCGGCATCGCCGCGCTCGACCAGCTCGAACGTGTCCGGCCGCGTCAGCTTCACGATCAGCCGGTCGTCCGCGCCGAGGAAGCAGACGATCCGCCCGCGGTGCCGGATCGCGGGGGAGCCGAACATCGTCGCGAGGTCGACGTCGTCGAGCGCGGCGTGCTCGATGAGGTCCTCGAGCAGCTGCCGCCGGGCGGGGAGGGGGCTCGTCATGCCCGGAGGCTACTCGCGCAGGCACGCCCACTGCACGGCGATCATGCTGGTCGAGTAGCCCCGGAGGGGCGTGTCGAGACCCGCCCTCCGCCAGCGGGGAAGTCTGCAGACCGGCGTGCTGGCGGAGATGGATCTCGATACGCCCGCTGCGCGGGCTACTCGATCAGCAAGGAGGGCGGCGCTGGGCGGGCAGCTCGATCCGCGGAGACGTTGCCGCTCGAAGCGCGCGACTGCGCCCGATCATGCTGGTCGAGTAGCCCCGGAGGGGCGTGTCGAGACCCGCCCACCGCCAGCAGCGTGGTCTGCAGACCGGCGTGCTGGCGGTGGTGGATCTCGATACGCCCGCTGCGCGGGCTACTCGATCAACAAGGGTGGGCGCGCTGCAGAGGCCGCTCAACCTGCTGCCGTGCGCTCTTCCTTCGAGGCGCGGAGTACTTGTAAGATATCTGATAGCCCAGGACGAAGGAGTACCGGTGATCTCGGAGACGACGCTGCTGCAGCAGTACCCCGCGCAGGTGCCGGTCGAGGCCGCCGCCGTCGCCGCCACGCGGACGGCGCGCACGCCGGTGCTGGTCGTGCTGGACGACGACCCGACCGGCACGCAGTCCGTCGCCGATCTGCCGGTGCTGACCAGCTGGGCGGAGGAGGACCTCCGCTGGGCGCTCGCCACCCGCGCACCGGCCGTCTACGTCCTCAGCAACACCCGGAGCCTCGCGCCCGAGGACGCCGCCGAGCGCAACCGGGAGATCGTCGCGAGCGCGCTCGCCGCCGCCCGCGCCGTCGAGGTCCCGGTCGCCTTCGTCAGCCGCGGCGACTCGACGCTGCGCGGCCACTTCCCGCTCGAGACCGACACCATCACCGCCGCCCTCGACGGCGCGGTCGACGCCGTCCTCCTGGTCCCCGCCTTCCCGGATGCCGGCCGGGTGACGATCGGCGGCGTCCACTACATGCGCGGCACGGACGGGCTCCAGCCGGTCGCCGAGACGGAGTTCGCCCGCGACTCGACCTTCGGCTACGCGCACTCCGACCTGCGCGAGTGGGTGGCGGAGAAGACCGAGGGCCGCTGGCCGGCCGACCGGGTCGTCGCGCTCGGCCTCGACACGATCCGCGCGGGCGCCGACGCGATCGCGGCCGTGCTGGCTCCGCTCCGCGGCGGCGTGCCGGTGGTCGTCGACGCCGTCACCGAGGACGACCTGCGGCTGCTGGCCCTCGGGCTCGCGCAGGTGGAGGAGGCGGGCCTCCGCGTGCTTTACCGGGTCGGCCCGCCGTTCGTCCGGGCGCGCATCGGCCAGGCGGTGCGCCCACCGCTCACCGCGAACGAGGTCTTCCGGAGCGGATCCGACGCGGCCGATCGGTCCCGCGGCGGCCTCGTCGTCGTCGGCTCGCACGTCGGACTCACCTCGCGTCAGCTCGAGCGGCTCGCGGCGACCGGCTCGCTCCGCGCGACCCTCGAGCTCGACGTCGACCGCGCCGTCGACCCCGACCGGGCGCCCGCGCATCTCGCCGAGCTCGTCGAGCAGGCGGTCGCCGCCCTCGCGGACGGCGACATCGCCGTGCACACCAGCCGCTCGCTCCGCCGCACCGACGACCCGCAGGAGAGCCTCGACCTCTCCCGGCGCGTCTCGGCCGCGGTCGTCGCCGTGGTGCAGGGCGTCCTCGCCCGCGTCCGCCCGCGCTTCGTCATCGCGAAGGGCGGCATCACCTCGAGCGACGTCGCCTCGAAGGGCCTCGGCATCCGGCGCGCGATCGTGCGCGGACCGATGCTGCCCGGCCTGGTCTCGCTCTGGGAGCCGGTCGAGGGGCGGGCCGCAGGCATCCCCTACATCGTCTTCGCCGGCAACGTCGGCGACGACGAGTCGCTGGCGCAGGTCGCCGCGACGCTCCGCGCTCCCGCGCTCTGACCGCGCACCCGCATCCGCCCCGATCCCCTGGAGGACCCCGTGACCACGCCCGACACCACCCCCGCCTCCGCCTCGGACTACACCGTCGCCGTCCTCGGCCTCGGCGCCATGGGTCTGCCGATGGCCAGCCGCCTGGCCGGCTCGCTGACCGTGCACGGCTTCGACATCGCCGAGCCGCGCCTCGCGCTGGCCCGCGAGGCCGGCATCACGCCGTTCGACTCGGCCCGCGAGGCGGTGGTCGGCGCCGACGCGACGCTGCTCGCCGTCCGCAACGGCGCCCAGCTGCGCGAGGTGCTCTTCGGCGGCGCCGATTCCGAGGGGATCGCGACCGCGCTGCGCGCCGGCTCCGTCGTGATCATGACCAGCACGGTCGGCATCACCGAGGTGACCGACGTTGCGGCGGCGCTCGCCGAGCACGGGGTCGACCTGGTCGATGCCCCGCTCAGCGGCGGACCGGTGCGCGCGGGGGAGGGCGACCTCCTGATCGTCGTCGGCGCGACCCCCGCCGCCCGCGAGCAGGCCCGTCCCGTGCTGGATCTGCTCGCCTCGACCCTCAGCGTCATCGGCGACCGCCCGGGCGACGGCCAGGCCTTCAAGACCGTTAACCAGCTGCTCTGCGGCGTGCACATCGCCGCCGGGGCGGAGGCGCTCGCGCTGGCCGCGAAGCTCGGCCTCGACCCGGCGGCCACGCTCGAGACGCTCTCCGCCGGAGCGGCCGGCTCGTTCATGCTCGGCAACCGCGGGCCGCGGATGCTGCAGGCCGGCGAGGACGGCGGGGCCGAGGTGCTGAGCCGGCTCGACATCTTCGTCAAGGACCTCGGCATCGTCACCATGGCGGCGCGCGGCGCGGGGCTCGCCACGCCGGTCGCCGCGGCGGCCGAGCAGCTCTTCCTGCTCGGTGCGGCCCAGGGACTCGCGTCGGCGGACGACTCGGCGATCATCTCGGTGCTCGCGCCGCCCGCCTGAACGGAGGCGGGCCCTGAGAGCCTCAGCGGCTCAGAGCAGCGCCCACGTCTCGCGGAGGCGGTCGCGCCACCAGGCCAGCCGCTCCGGCGAGACCGCGTTGCGCAGCAGCAGCGCCTCCGACACCTCGACCCGCTCGACGGGGATCGCCCCGTCGACGGGCCGCAGCGGCCGCTCGGTCACGTCGGCGGCGAGCAGCGAGGCCGTGCCGAGCCCGCAGTCGTAGGGCAGCTCGGGCAGCGCCGCGGCGAGCGCCGCTCCCATCGCCAGCCCGACCGAGCTGTCGAGGGCGCTGGAGACCACCGCGGGCAGTCCCGCCTCGGCGACGATGTCGAGAGCCCGCCGCACCCCGCCGAGCGGCTGAGCCTTGACCACGAGCAGGTCGGCGGCACCGGCGCGCGCGACGGCGAGCGGATCCGCGGCCTTGCGCACGCTCTCGTCGGCGGCGACCGGGATGCCCATCCACTTCACCCGGCGGCGCAGATCGGCGAGCTCGTCGACGCTCGCGCACGGCTGCTCGACGTACTCGAGGTCGGCGGACGCGAGCGCGTGCACCGCGTGCTCCGCCTCGTCGACGTTCCAGCCGCCGTTCGCGTCCACGCGGATGCGGCCCTCGGGCCCGAGCACCCGGCGCACCTCTGCGACCCGTGCGACGTCGTCGGCCAGGGTCTGCCCGCGCTCCGCGACCTTCACCTTGGCGGTGCGGCAGCCGTGGTAGCCGGCGAGGACGGCGGCGACGTCGCCGGCGTCCACTGCCGGTACGGTCGCATTCACCGGGATGCGGTCGCGCAGCGGCGCGGGCTGCTCGCTCCAGCCGTAGTCGAGGGCGGCGCGCAGCCAGGCGGCCGACTCCGCGGGACCGTACTCGAGGAACGGCGAGAACTCGGTCCAGCCCTCCGGCCCGCGGACCAGGGCGATCTCGCGGTGGTCCACCCCGCGGAAGCGCGTGCGCAGCGGCAGCGCGACGACGCGCAGTCCGGCGTCGACCTCCTCGAGGGCGGGCAGAGCGGCGGGGAGGGGAGCGGGCACGACATCGTCCATCCCGCCATCATCCTCCGCCGGGGGAGCGGGCCGGGACGGGCGGCGCTCATCCCGCGTCGTCGAAGACCGCGGGCAGTCCGCCCTCGCCGCCCGCGCTGCTGAGCACGCGGCCGGTCGCGGCGTCGATCGTCAGCACGAGGTGGTCGAGCGTCAGCTCGATCACGCCGAAGGGCGCCGGGATCTCGCCGGTGTAGCCGACGAGCCAGAGCTCGTCGTCGGGGGAGAGTCCGGGAGGTGCGGCGACCTGCTGGCCCGAGGCCCGCAGCGAGCCGCTCTCGCCGTAGACGGAGTCGGCGCTGACGCGGACGGCGCGCTCGCTGCCCGCGTCGACGCCGGGACCCTCGAGCGGGCGCACCACGGCGATGGCGGCCTCTGCGGAGTCGATCGGCGTGCCCGCCGGCGCGGGCGGTGCGTCGGCGGCCGGCGTGCTCCAGATCTCGACGCCGTCGGAGATCGGCGCCTCCGCGGATGCCTCGGCATTCGGACCGGACCCGGCCGCGGCGCCCGCCTGCGGAGTCGTCTCCGCGACGGCGACCGTCTGCACCGTGGCCTCCGCCTCCCGAGCGCCGCCCGCTCCCGCGACCGACGCGAGCGCCGTCATCGCTCCCACGGCGATCACGCCGACCACCACTCCGAAGCCCGCTTCGATCCGGTTCACGACGCCTCCCACCGCGGTCGGTCGTCTCCGGCGCGCGGGGCCAGAGTGGCACACCGAGCGCCGCCTGCCCAGGGGGTCTCGGAGCGCGGGCGGGCCGCCGCGCCCGTGCGAGACTGGCGTCGACGACGCTCGACCCCGGAGGGACGCGATGAGCCAGGTACCCGTGAGCCCGCCCCCGATGCCCCCCGCCACCCCGCCCGGCCTCCCCGGAGCGCCCCGGCCGCTCGGCACCGGCGGCTGGATCGCCCTGGGCGCGAGCATCGTCGTCGGCGTCGTCTACACCGGCGTGCTCGGCACGCTGCTCGCTCTCGGCATCGGCACCGCGATCGACGCGACCGCCGACGCCCTGCCGACCGCGGCGCCCGGCTTCACCGACGAGCCGTTCGGCGAGGCGACCGAGGGACCGGACGCCGGCGACCCGACGGACCCGCTCTACGACTACCCGGGCTACCAGGACGGCGACGCCGCGATCGTGCTCGCGCAGCCCTCGGCCGAGGCCGCGATCGCGCAGTCCGAGGCGGCCGTCGCGGCGATCGAGTCGACCGTCCTCGACGGCTGGACCTCGGCCGACGACGAGTACTACGAGCGCTCGGAGAACGGCTACGGCGGCCCGTCCCTCCTCTACGACTACATCTCGGCCACGAGCTACGCCGACGCCGACCTCGGCTCCGCCGACGCCAAGCAGGCGGTCGTCGACGTGTTCACGGCCGCGGTCGCGCCGCTGGGCTTCGACGCCGTCGACGTCGCCGACACCCCGGCGGAGTGGTCGGAGGTCGGCTACGAGTACGAGGGCGACCTGAGCGACGAGGAGGCGGGCGCCGCGCTCTGGGTCGTCACCGCCTACTCCACGGTGGAGGACGTGCCCGCGATCGAGATCGGCCTCGTCGATCTCGGCGCCGACAGCACCGGAGAGGTCGAGCGGATGCTCGACGACGTCGGGCTGACGCCGCCGGACAGCGGTGCGTTCCTCGCCGGCTACGCCAACGCGATCCTCGAGGAGGGCGACCGCGCCGAGTTCACCGAGCGGATGCAGGCCTACGGCGGAGTCGCGGCGACCTGATCCGCGTCGGTACCGGGATCGCAGTGGCCCCGCAAGCCCGAGCCGATCGTCCGCGTGCCGCCTAGCGTGAGGGCATGGCCCAACCCCGAGCGACCAGACCCCTGCGCGACTACGCGGCGATCGGCGACGGTCGCACCGTCGCGCTGATCGCGAGCGACGGGAGCGTCGACTGGCTGCCCGTCCCCGACCTCGGCTCGACCCCCGCGTTCGCCGCGCTGATCGACGCGAGGACCGGCGGCTGCATCGAGCTGTCCCCGGAGGAGCCCGCGGAGACGACCCGCCGCTACCTGGGCGACACGAACGTGCTCGAGACCACCTTCACCACCGAGTCCGGCACCGTGACGGTGACCGACGCGCTGGTGACGGGCATCGCCGGGCGCCTGCCGTGGGCCGAGCTGGCGCGCCGGGTCGAGTGCACCGACGGCGAGGTCCGGATGCGCTGGGTCGTCCGCCCCGGCACCGGTCTCGGCACCTTCTCCCCGTGGATCCAGAACGCGGACGGCCGCTCGCTGATCCGGGCCGGTGACATCACGATCGGCGTCACCGGGAAGGACCACGGACCGGTCGACGAGTCGGCGCCCTCCGGTGCCGGCGACGAGCTGGCGGGCGGCTTCGTCGCGACCGCGGGCGGCGAGCGGCACGTCCTGGTCGTCTCGGCGACGCACGACGAGCCCCTGCACTTCCCGGTCGCGGTGAACGTCGACCGCGGGATCGACCGCACTCTCGCCAGCTGGCAGTCCTGGTCCGACGAGTTCTCCTACGACGGGCCCTGGGCCGGAGCGGTGCAGCGCAGCGCGCTCGCGCTGAAGCTGCTGATCTACTCGCCCACCGGCGCGATCGCGGCCGCCGCCACCACCTCGCTCCCGGAGTCGCCCAACGGCGGCAAGAACTGGGACTACCGCTTCGCGTGGGTGCGCGACGCCGCGTACACGGCGCACGCGCTGGTGCGCTTCGGCCTGCGCGAGGAGACGCATGCGGCGCTCTCCTGGCTCCTGCGCACGATCAAGGAGCACGGCCCGGATCTGCACATCTTCTACGGCCTCGACGGCTCGCTGCCGACCGAGCAGACCGTCTACGACGTCCCCGGCTACGCGGGCATCGGCCCGGTCCTCGCCGGCAACGGCGCGCAGAGCCAGCTCCAGCTCGGCGTCTTCGGCGACCTCTTCGACATCTGCCGCATCTACGTCGACGAGGGCAACGTCCTCGACATCGAGACCGGCCGGCTGCTCGCGCGGATCGCGGACACCACCTGCGACCTCTGGCGCAACCGCGACGCCGGGATGTGGGAGCTCGAGGAGGAGCAGCACTACACCTCCTCGAAGATGGGCTGCTGGCAGGCGCTCGACGCCGCCGTGCACCTCGCCGAGCTCGGGCAGGTGGCGGGCAGCCCGGACCGCTGGCGCTTCGAGCGCGACCGCATCCGCGACTGGATCGAGGAGAACTGCTGGTCCGAGGAGCTCGGCTCGTACGTGATGTACCCGGGCACCGAGGAGCTGGACGCCTCCGTCCTGCTGCACGCGCCGAGCGGCTACGAGCGCGGTGAGCGGATGGTCTCGACCATCGACGCGCTGGTGAAGGAGCTGGGCCGCGGCGCCCTGCTGTTCCGCTACTCCGGCATGGAGGCCGAGGAGCACCCGTTCGTCGCCTGCTCGTTCTGGCTCGCCGGTGCGCTCGCCTGCGTCGGCCGGCACGACGAGGCGATCGCGCTGATGGACGAGCTGGTCGAGACGGTGCCGAACGACGTCGGCATCATGTCCGAGATGGTGGCCGTCGACGACCTCGCGTTCTGGGGCAACCTGCCGCAGGGGCTCAGTCATCTCGCGCTGATCAACGCCGCGATCACGATCGAGGAGCTGGCGCCGGAGAAGGTCGGCGAGCGCTGACGGCGGCGTCCGGGCCCCCGACGATCGGCGCGGCGCACCGCTAGACCCGGCGACGGGTTCGCGCAACCCGGTTGAGGGGCTCCCGCCGCGGCGCGTAGACCGGACTCATCACCCCGGACCGTCCTGCGCGGCGTGCCCGGGAGCAGCAGGAAGGAAGAGCAGATGGATCTCGGCATCTCCGGGCGCACCGCCCTCGTCACCGGCGGCGACTCCGGCATCGGCTGGCACACCGCCCAGCTCCTGCTCGCGGAGGGCGTCACCGTCGTCCTGAGCGACAAGGACCAGGGGAAGCTCGACGAGGCGGCCGCCCGCCTCGGCGCCGCGGACGGGACGCTGCACGCCTTCGCCGCCGACGTCACCAGCGTCTCCGAGCTCGCCGCCCTGCACGAGCGCACGGCCGAGGCCGTCGGCGAGATCGACATCCTCGTGCAGTGCGCGGGCGTCACCGGCGCCCAGGGCCTCTTCCACGAGATCGACGACGAGGGCTGGACCAGCACGCTCGAGACCGACCTGCTCGGCCCCGTCCGGCTCGTCCGCGAGTTCCTGCCCGACCTGCGCTCCGGAGGCTGGGGCCGCCTCGTGCTCACCGCCTCCGAGGACGCGATGCAGCCCTACGACGACGAGCTGCCCTACTGCGCGGCGAAGGCCGGCGTGCTGGCGCTCGCCAAGGGCCTCTCCCGCTCCTACGCCCTCGAGGGCCTGCTCGTGAACGCGGTGTCGCCGGCCTTCATCCACACGCCGATGACCGACGCGATGATGGACAAGCGCGCCGACGAGAACGGCACCTCGAAGGAGGAGGCCATCTCGTCCTTCCTCGACGAGGAGCGGCCCTACATGGAGCTGAAGCGACGGGGCCGGCCCGAGGAGGTCGCCGCGGTCATCGCGTTCCTCTGCTCGGAGCGCGCCTCGTTCGTCAACGGCTCGAACTACCGCGTCGACTCGGGCTCGGTCGCGACGATCTAGACCCGGGTACCCGGCCCCCGCAGTCCCGGCGCCATCCAGGTCGCGCACTCCGCGCGTCCGGGCGACGTCCAGCCGAAAGAGTCACAATCGAAGTCGGGTTTTCCGCATCCCGGCACTGTCAGAGAAAGGAACGGTCCATGACCACCACCCTCGAACGCCACGTCGAAGCCCCCGCGGGCTCCGGAGCGAAGACCAGCCGCCGCCAGAACGCCGAGAAGGGCTTCAAGGCCTCCAAGGAGCTGCTCGACAGCCTCCAGATCGTCCTCGTCGACCTGATCGAGCTCCACGTCCAGGGCAAGCAGGCGCACTGGAACGTCGTCGGCAAGAACTTCCGCGACCTCCACCTCCAGCTCGACGAGATCATCGAGGCCGCGCGCGAGTTCAGCGACGACATCGCCGAGCGCATGCGCGCGCTGCACGGCATCCCGGACGGCCGCAGCGACACCGTCGCGGCGACCACGACGCTCCCGGAGTACCCGCACGGCGAGATCGACACCGCCGAGACCGTCGACCTCATCACCGTCCGCCTCGAGAACACCGCCGCCACCATGCGCGAGGTGCACGACCAGGTGGACGACGAGGACCCGACGAGCGCCGACCTCCTGCACGCGATCATCCAGAGCCTCGAGCAGTACGCCTGGATGGTGTCGGCCGAGAACCGCACCACCTCCGCCGCGAAGTAGCACCACCGCACCACCCGTCGAGGGACCCCGCCTGCGCTGGGTCCCTCTTCGCGTCCCCGGGGTCGGCGCCGACGGAGGAGCCCGCGGAGCGGGCGCACTTCATGCTGATCGAGCAGCCCGCCTAGCGGGCGCACTTCATGCTGATCGAGCAGCCGGCGCAGCGGGCGCACTTCATGCTGATCGAGTAGCCCGCGCAGCGGGCGTATCGAGATCCCCGCCATCCGCAGTCCTGGTGCCGTCGGTCTCGATACGCCCTGCGGGCTACTCGACCAGCATGCGGAGGCGGCCTCGCGCAACCGGCTCGATCCCGCCCCCAGCCCCCGACAGTAGGGTCGAGGCCATGAGCACGCAGGTTTCCGAGCTGTTCGACGCGCGCCGCTGGGCGCCGGTCGACGGGTTCGACGGTCTCGAGGACATCACCTACCACCACGACCGCTCCGGCCGCATCGCCCGGGTCGCGTTCGACCGGCCGGAGGTGCGCAACGCCTTCCGCCCGCGCACGGTCGACGAGCTGTTCCGCGCACTCGAGGACGCGCGGACGAACCCGCGCATCGGCGTCGTCATCCTGACCGGCAACGGCCCCAGCCCGCGCGACGGCGGCTGGGCGTTCTGCTCGGGCGGCGACCAGCGCATCCGCGGCCGCGACGGCTACCGCTACTCGGACGGCGAGACCGCCGAGGGCATCGACTCGGCGCGCAACGGCCGCCTGCACATCCTCGAGGTGCAGCGGCTGATCCGCTTCATGCCCAAGGTCGTCATCGCCGCCGTCCCCGGCTGGGCGGCCGGCGGCGGGCACTCGCTGCACGTGGTCTGCGACCTGACGATCGCCTCCGAGGAGCACGGCCGCTTCAAGCAGACCGACGCCGACGTCGGCTCGTTCGACGCCGGCTACGGCTCCGCCTACTTCGCCCGCCAGATCGGCCAGAAGAACGCCCGCGAGGTGTTCTTCCTCGCCCGCGAGTACTCCGCGCAGCGCGCGTACGAGATGGGTGCCGTGAACGCCGTCGTCCCGCACGCCGAGCTCGAGGCGACCGCCCTCGAGTGGGCCGAGACGATCCTGACCAAGTCGCCCACCGCGATCCGGATGCTGAAGTACGCCTTCAACGCGGTCGACGACGGACTGGTCGGCCAGCAGCTCTTCGCCGGTGAGACCACCCGCCTCGCCTACGGCACCGACGAGGCCGTCGAGGGGCGCGACTCCTTCCTCGAGAAGCGCGCGCCCGACTGGTCGCCCTTCCCGTGGCAGTTCTGACGGTGGCGGCGGGGGCCGGGGCGGCGCGATCCGGGGCGGCGCGGCGATGACCCGCCCGCTCGCCTCCGTCGATCCGGCGCCGGAGAAGGTGCTCATCGCCCTGCGCGCGGCGCTCGACGGCAGCGGTCCCGCGGTGCGGATCGCGGCCCCGGGGGCGGAGAGCTCCGAGGCGGACGCGGTCGTCCCGCAGCGCGTCGCCGTCGTCGTCGAGACCTCCGGCTCGTCCGGCCCGCCCAAGCGCGTCGCGCTCGCCACCTCTGCGCTGCTGACCAGCGCCTCCGCCACCCTCGCCGAGCTCGGCGGCCCCGGCCGCTGGCTGCTCTGCCTGCCGACGCACTACGTGGCGGGAGTGCAGGTGCTGGTCCGCTCGCTGACCGCCGACGCCGACCCGGTCGTGCTGCCGGCCGGCGGCTTCGACGCCGCCGCCTTCCTCGCCCTCGCCCGGACGATGCCCGCGGGGGAGCGGCGCTACTCGTCACTCGTCCCGGTGCAGCTCGCCCGGCTGCTCGACCTCGCGGAGAGCGTGCCCGCCGAGGCCGCGGTCCTCGCCTCCTTCGACGCGCTGCTGATCGGCGGCCAGTCGACCCCGCAGACGCTGCGCGACCGCGCCGCCGCGCTCGGCGTGCGGATCCGGCTCACCTACGGCTCGAGCGAGACCGCCGGCGGCTGCGTCTACGACGGCGTCCCCCTGCGCGACGTGCGGATGCGCGTCGTCGACGGCCAGGTCCTGCTCGGCGGCCCGACCCTCGCGGAGGGCTACCTGGACGCGGACGGCGGCCTCGACGCGGAGCGCAGCGCCACCGCCTTCGTCTCGCTCGACGGCGAGCGCTGGTACCGCACCGGGGACGCCGGTGTCGTCGAGGACGGCCGCCTGAGCGTCACCGGCCGCCTCGACCGCGTGATCGTCTCGGGCGGGGAGAAGGTCTCGCTGGACGCGGTCGAGCGAGTGCTGCGCGACGGACTCCTGCCCGACGCGGTCGTGGTGCGCCGCTCGGACGCGCAGTGGGGCGAGGTGCCGGTCGTCGCGACGACCGCGCCGGACGCAGACCTGGCGCGGGTGCGCTCCGAGGTGGTCGAGCGGCTCGGCCGAGCGGCCGGCCCGGCGGCGGTCCTGGCCCTCGCGGAGATCCCGCTGCTCGCCTCGGGGAAGCCCGACCGCCGCACCCTCGAGAGCCTCGCCGCGGACGGAGCGGTCTGACCACGGGCCCGGACGGGGGCGGAGAACGACGCGTCGCCCGGCGGCCGACGGCCCGGGACGGGCAGGGACCACTCGGTAGGATTCCCTCCGTGTCGAGTTCGAGTCGCAAGAAGAAGCCGTCGGCGAAGCCCCGGAGCGGTCGCCCCGGCGGCGACCCACGCCGCGTCGTCGTGCAGCCCGCCGGCCCGCGCGAGTGGATCGCCGGAGCCCGGCTGCGGACCCTCCCGCTCGCGATCGCCCCCGTCCTGATCGGCACCGGAGCGACGCAGGTCACGGACGAGGGCTGGCACTGGGTGCGCGCCCTGCTCTGCCTCGTCGTCTCGCTCGCCCTGCAGATCGGTGTCAACTACGCCAACGACTACTCCGACGGCATCCGCGGCACGGACGCGAACCGCGTCGGCCCCTCGCGGCTCACCGGGTCGGGTGCCGCCAAGCCGCGCGCGGTGCTCACGGTCGCGCTGGTCTTCTTCGGGATCGCGGGCGTCGCGGGCCTCGTGCTGACGGTCCTGTCCGGCTTCTGGTGGTTCCTGATCATCGGCGCCGCCGCGATCGCCGCCGCCTGGTTCTACACCGGTGGCCGGCGCCCCTACGGCTACCTCGGCCTCGGCGAGCTCTTCGTCTTCGTCTTCTTCGGACTCGTCGCCACCGTCGGCACGACGTTCGTGCAGATCGGCCGCGCGAACCAGGAGTCCTGGCTCGGCGCCGTCGCCGCGGGCCTGTTCGCCTGCGCCGTGCTGATGGTCAACAACATCCGCGACATCCCGACGGACCGGCTCTCCGGCAAGCGGACCCTCGCGGTCGTCGTCGGCCCGACCATCGCGCGGGCGATGTACAGCGCCTTCGTGCTGGTGCCGTTCGGGATCGCGGTCGTGCTGGCGCTGTTCTACCCGCTCGCCTGGCTGACGCTCTTCGTCCTGCTGGCGGTCCTGCCGGCCATCCTGATCACCCTGACCGCGCGCACGGCCAAGGAGCTCATCCTTGCCCTGCAGCTCACCAGCCTCAGCGGCCTCGCCTACGCCGCGATCCTCGGCGCGGCCCTCGCCTTCTGACCCACCCCGCATGCGCGTCGCGCGCATCCATCGCTGGTCGAGTAGCCCCAGAGGGGCGTATCGAGACCCACCGTCACCGAGTCGCTGAGTCTGAGACCACCGTGCCGACGACGGTGGATCTCGATACGCGCGCTCCGCGCGCTACTCGATCAGCGAAGGTCGCCCGCTGCGCGAGCGACGAATCTCTTCATGCTGGTCGAGCAGCCCCGGAGGGGCGTATCGAGACCCACTCTCACCGAGAGGCGGGGTGAGCAGGCCGATCTCGCCGCGGGGTCAGGCGCTCGGGCGGCCGTCGCGGGCCGCGTCGACCGCGGCGTCCTCGATGTCGTCGTCGGTGGGCGTGCGCGGGACGTCCTTGCGGCGCTCGTAAATGGCCTCGGCGATCCGCTCGCGGGGCTTGCGCAGCACGATGTAGGAGAGCGACATGCTCGCGATGGCGGCGACGAAGCCGGCCGTCACCGCCGCCGTCAGCTCGGAGTCGACGAAGGAGCGCGCCGGCAGGTACACCAGCACGAAGACGCCGGCGAACATGGCCAGACGCAGGAGCGAGTAGACGACGACCGCGCGGCTCAGTTTCACCGGGCAAGTGTACGTCGGCCCCAGCATGCGCGTCCGTGAGCACCCCGGGAGCTCCCTGTCCAGCATCCGTGCGCCCGGTTCCTTCGAGGACCCCGGACGTACACTGGACACCATGATCCGCCTGTTCATCGGCCTGCTCGTGGCCCTCGCCGTCTTCACGGTCTACACCGTGATCGACGTCGCCCTGAGCAATCGCCACTCGGTGCGCGCGATCCCCAAGTGGTCGTGGGTCCTCGTGGTCCTCCTGCTGCCGATCATCGGCGCGGGCCTCTGGTTCTGGATCGGCCGCCCTCGCAAGCAGCGCTCCGAGGGCCGCCGTTTCACGGCTCCGGACGACGACCCCGACTTCCTCGGCACCCTCCGCCGCGAGCGCGACCCGGAGAAGGAGCGCGAGCAGGCCGAGCGCATCGCCCAGCTCGAGCGCGACCTCGCCGATCTCGACGACTCCGGCGAGTCGGACGGCACCGGCCGTCGGGATGCCTGACGCGGCTCCGGTCGCCCCCTCCACCCGTTTCGCGGTCGACCTCCTCACCCGCTTCGTCGCGCTCGGCGTCCGCGACGTCGTCGTCTCACCCGGCTCCCGCTCCCAGGCACTCGCGCTCGTCGCGGCCGAGCTCGAGACCCGCGGCCGCATCCGGCTGCACGTCCGGATCGACGAGCGCTCCGCCGGATTCCTCGCCCTCGGCCTCGCGCTCGAGACCGGTTCGCCCGCCGTCCTGATCACGACCTCCGGCACCGCGACCGCCAACCTGCACCCCGCCGTGCTCGAGGCCGACGCGTCCGACGTGCCGTTGATCGTGCTCACGGCCGATCGACCCGGCGAGCTGCGCGGCATCCGCTCCAACCAGACCACCGACCAGGTCGAGCTGTTCGGCCGCGCCGTCCGCCTCTTCGAGGACGTCGCGGCCCCCGACGCGCAGACGCCGGCGGAGTCGGCCTGCGCCCTCGCCGACCGCGCGCACGCCGCGGCGCTCCGCCCGGGCGGCCCCGTGCACCTCAACCTGGCCTTCCGCGACCCGCTGTCCTCGCGCCTGCCCGCCTTCGACGTGCCCGAGCCCGGATCCGCCGCACCGGCCCCGGACGAGGCCGCGGTCGCCCCGGAGACGATCGCCGCCGGCCCGCTCGAGCCCCTCACCGTCGTCATCGCCGGCGACAAGGCCGGGGCCGAGGCCGAGGCGCTCGCCCGCGCCGGCGACTGGCCGCTGCTCGCCGAGGTCTCCTCCGGGGCCCGCTTCGGTCCGCAGCTCGTCGTCGCCTGGCGACGCCTCCTCTCCGAGCCCGGGTTCGGCGGCCGCGTCCGCCGGGCGATCGTCCTCGGCCACCCGACCCTCTCCCGCGAGGTCCCGGAGCTGCTGCGCCGCGAGGACGTCGAGGTCATCGTCGTGGACCGCGGTCGCCGCGAGTTCTACAACCCCGGCCGCCGTGCCCGGAGCGTCCGCGCTCTCGCCGTCGTCCGTCCCGAGGACTCGCCGCGACCCGAGCGGTCGGAGCGCGCCTGGGCCGGCTCCTGGGTGTCGGCGAGCCGCGCGCTCGTGGCCGACGCCGACCCCGACGCGATCCCCGAGGCGCCCGACGGCGGCTCGATGTCGATCGAGGACCGCCGGGGCTACGCCCGGAACGCCCTGACCGCCATCCGCGCGCCGCTCACCCGCGAGTTCGTGGTCGCCGCCGTCTGGCGCGTCACCTGGCCGCACGACCGCCTGCTCTTCGGCGCCTCGCGCCTCATCCGCGTCGCGGACGGCTCGCTGCCCGGCAAGCGGATCACCGTGCACTCCAACCGCGGGCTCGCCGGCATCGACGGCACGGTCTCGACGGCGATCGGCATCGCCGTCGCCTCGCAGTCCGCCGATGCGGGCTCGGGCGGCGCCACCCGCGTCGTCCTCGGCGACCTCACGCTCCTGCACGAGGCGGGCGGACTGCTGCTCGCCCCGGGCGAGCGCCGCCCGCGCGTGCAGCTCGTCGTCGTGAACGACGGCGGCGGCACCATCTTCGACGGCCTCGAGGTCGCCACCAGCTCGGCTCCCGACGCCTTCGACCGCGTGCAGTTCACGCCGCAGACCGTCGACATCGCGTCCCTGGCGACGGCCTACGGCTGGTCGCACCGCCTCGTCGCCACCCGCGGCGAGCTGGAGCAGGCGCTCACCTCGCCGGGCGAGGGCCCGGGCATCGTCGAGATCGCGCTCGAGCGCTGATCTCCCGCCCCGGCGGCCGCGGCCGTCAGCTCAGGGCGTCGAGGATCGGGCGGAACTTCATGCCCGTCTCCGCGAGCTCGGTGGCGGGGTCGCTGTCCGCGACGATGCCCGCACCGGCCCACGCGGTGACCGCGCCGTCGGGGGAGACCTGCGCGCTGCGCAGCCCCACGGCCCACTCGCCGTCGCCGTTGCCGTCGATCCAGCCCACCGGACCGGCGTAGCGGCCGCGGTCGAACGGCTCGAGCTCCTCCAGCAGGGCGAGCGCGCGGTCGGTCGGCGTGCCGGCGACGGCGGCGGTCGGGTGCAGGGCGTCGACCAGGTCGAGCGCGGTCGAGGCGTCGTCGAGCGTCCCGCGGACGTCGGTCGCGAGGTGCCACAGATTCGGCAGCTTCAGAGCGAAGGGCTCCGGAGTGGTCGTGAGCGCGCCGGTGTGCGGCCGCAGCTCGCGCAGCAGGCTGGCGATGGCGAACGCGTGCTCGGAGCGGTCCTTCGGGCTCGCCAGGAGGGCGCGCACGATCGCGGCGTCCTCCTCCGCGTCGCCGCCGCGCGCGCTGGTGCCGGCGAGGACGCGCGCGGTGATCGCGCCGTGGTCGACCCCGACGAGCGTCTCGGGACTGGCACCGAGGAAGCCGTCGACCGCGAAGGTCCAGCAGTCCGGGTAGCCGTTCGCGAGATCACGGAGCAGCCGACGGCGGTCGGCGTCCCGGGGGAGCCGTCCCTGCAGGTCGCGCGCGAGGACGACCTTCTCGAGGGCGCCCGAGCGGATCGAGCCGACGGCCGACGCGACCGCGGCGCGATACGCGTCCGGCGTCATCGCACCGGGGAGGAGGGGGAGGCGGAACTCGTCGCCGAAGGGCAGCGGAGCGGGGACCGCCGTCGAGCCGGCCGTCTCGTCGGCCGTCCCGATGCGGGTCAGCCACGACCGCCCGCCCCGCGAGCCGATGACCACGCGGGGGACGATCAGGACGCTCGTCGCGCTCGACCGGCTGGAGAAGGCGAAGGCCCCGAAGGCCACCAGTCCCGTGCCCGGGACGCCGAGCGGATCAGCGACGACGGCCGCAGCCGACAGTTCGCGCCACGCTGCGGAGGCCTCGCGGATGCGATCCGGGCCGGAGAACTCCAGCCGCAGCGCCTCGCCGAGCCCGGCCAGTCCTGCGCCGCCGCGCTGCCAGAGCAGCGGCTGCCGCGGATCGACGCGGGTGATCAGCTCGTGCGGGCCGTCGAGCGGTGTCGTCTCGGCATGGAGGGGAGGAGCTCCGGCCCCGGTCGATGTCACTGCTCCACAGTACGCCCGCCGCAGAAAGCGAGACGTTGTGCGCCGGGACCACCCTCGCCCGGGGGTCCGCTGCTACGGTTTCCTCGTCCGGGGCCGCCGCAGCTAGGCGGAGCAAGGCGGCCCCGGCACCTCCGCCCCGTCCCGCTCCCTCCGCGCGGCTCCGCCGGTCCGGCGCCGGTCGCCTGAGCGGATGTGCAAGGGCAGTGGATGCACAGCCGCCACTCCGCTCCTCGCCCTAGACTCGTTGATCGTGACAAAGGCAGACCTCACCAAGCGGCCCGACGAGGTCGCTGCCATGTTCGACACGGTGGCGCCCGCCTACGACCTGACGAACACCGTCCTGTCCGTCGGCAACGACCATCTCTGGCGGATCGCCACGACCCGCGCCGTCAACCCGGCGCCGGGCGAGCGCATCCTCGACGTCGCGGCCGGCACCGGCACCTCGAGCGCCTCGCTGGCGCGCTCCGGAGCGCAGGTCGTCGCCGCCGACTTCTCCCGCGGGATGATCTCGGTCGGCCGCCGCCGGCACGCCGAGAACGAGCTCATCGAGTTCGTCCTGGCCGACGCGATGAAGCTCCCCTTCGAGGACGACTCCTTCGACGCCGTCACCATCTCCTTCGGCCTGCGCAACGTCTCCGAGCCGCGGACGGCGCTCGCCGAGTTCTTCCGCGTCGTCAAGCCCGGCGGCCGCGTCGTGATCTGCGAGTTCTCGACCCCGCCGCTCAAGCCGCTCGCCGCCGCCTACGACTTCTACCTGACGAAGGTCATGCCCGTGATCGTCGGCCTCGCCTCCTCCAACGACCCGGCCTACGACTACCTCGGCGACTCCATCCGCGCCTGGCCCGAGCAGAAGGTCGTCGCGGGCTGGCTCCGCGCCGCCGGCTTCGAGCGCGTCGCCTACCGCGACCTCACCGCCGGGATCGTGGCCCTGCACCGCGGGATCAAGCCGATCGCGGCGACCTGATGCGCGCCCAGGGGCCTGCCGGGCCGAGACGTTAGGGTTTGAGTGTGAACGCCAGTGCGCCCGTCGCCCGCCGCAGTCCGTCTCTGACGGCGCAGCTCGGCCTCTCCGAGCGCATCTTCTCGACCGCTCCGGACCGCGCTCTCGCGCGCGCGATCGACGACGGGCTCGAGCGGGTCGAGGCCGGCATGGTCCAGCAGCTGTCCTTCGCGGACGCCGTCGCCGACGTCTCGACGCGCTACCTGCTCGAGGCCGGCGGCAAGCGGGTGCGGCCGATGCTCACCCTGCTCACCGCGCAGCTCGGCCGGGGCAACACCCCCGAGGTGCTCAGCGCCGCGCAGGCCATCGAGATCACGCACCTCGGCTCGCTTTACCACGACGACGTCATGGACGAGGCGGAGAAGCGCCGCGGCGTGCCCTCGGCGCAGACCGTCTGGGGCAACAATGTCGCGATCCTCACCGGCGACCTGCTCTTCGCCCGGGCGAACCAGCTGATGACCGAGCTCGGCGAGCGCGCGATCCGGCTGCAGACCGACACCTTCGAGCGCCTCGTGCTGGGCCAGCTGCACGAGACGGTCGGCCCGAGCGCCGGCGAGGACCCGGTCGAGCACTACCTCGGCGTCCTGGCCGACAAGACCGGCTCGCTGATCGCCGCCGCCGCGCGCACCGGCGTCGTCTTCTCCGAGGCGCCCGCGCCCTTCGAGGAGGCGGTGCGCGTCTTCGGCGAGAAGATCGGCGTCGCCTTCCAGATCGTCGACGACGTGATCGACCTCTCGCCGCAGCCGGAGGAGACCGGCAAGAACCCGGGCACCGACATCCGCGCCGGTGTCTCGACGCTGCCGATCCTGCGTCTGCGCGAGCGCGCCGTCGCCGACCGTGACGCGGCCGTGCTGCTCGCCCGGATCGAGAGCTACGTCAGCCGCACGAACGACGCGATCGCGCACACCGACGAGCAGAGCGCCGACATCTCCGACGCCATCGCGCAGCTGCGCGACCACCCCGTGACGGCGCAGACCCTCGCCGAGGCCCACGCCTGGGCCGATGAGGCCGTCGACGCCCTCGCCCCGCTGCCCGACGGGCCGGTCCGCAAGGCGCTCACGCGCTTCGCCGACACGGTCGTCGACCGCAACGGCTGACCGAATCGTCGCGGCGCGCATTCGAGCGCCGCAGGAATGAGTCCGGAGACGCGCCTCGGCGCCCCGGCAGGAGGAATGCAATGACCAAGCTCAGGCTGGCCATCGTCGGCGCGGGTCCCGCGGGCATATACGCCGCCGACCTCATGATCAAGGCCGAGAAGAAGTACGACGTCTCGATCGATCTGTTCGAGCACCTGCCGGCGCCCTACGGACTCGTCCGCTACGGCGTCGCGCCCGACCACCCGCGGATCAAGGGCATCATCACCGCGCTCCGCGAGGTGCTCGACCGCGGCGACATCCGCATCTTCGGCAACGTGCACTTCGGCACCGACATCACGCTCGAGGACCTCAAGCGGCACTACAACGCCGTGATCTTCTCGACCGGCGCCATCCGCGACGCCCCGCTCTACGTCCCCGGCGTCGAACTGGAGGGCTCCTACGGCGCCGCCGACTTCGTCAGCTGGTTCGACGGGCACCCCGACGTCCCGCGCACCTGGCCGCTCGAGGCCTCCTCCGTCGCCGTGATCGGCAACGGCAACGTCGCGCTCGACGTCTCGCGGATGCTCGCGAAGCACGCCGAGGACCTGCTGCCCACGGAGGTGCCGCCGAACGTCTACGACGCGCTGGCCGCCTCGCCCGTCACCGACGTGCACGTCTTCGGCCGCCGCGGACCGGCGCAGGTCAAGTTCACCCCGCTCGAGCTGCGCGAGCTCGGCGAGCTGCGCGACGTCGACATGATCGTCGCCGACGAGGACTTCGTGCTCGACGCCGCCTCGCAGGCCGCCATCGAGACGAACAAGCAGGTCATGGTGATCAACCGGGTGCTGAACCAGTGGCGCACCCGTGAGGTCGGCTCCGCCTCGCGCCGCCTGCACCTGCACTTCTGGGCCAAGCCGCTCGAGCTCGTCGACGACGGCACCGGCCGCGTCTCGGCCATCCGCTACGAGCGCACCGAGCCGGACGGCGAGGGCGGCACCCGCGGCACCGGCGAGATCCGCGAGATCGCGGTCCAGGCCGTCTACCGCGCCGTCGGCTACTTCGGCTCCCCGCTCGACGGCCTGCCGTTCGACGAGATGCGCGGCGTCATCCCGAACCGCGAGGGCCAGGTGCTGGACGACAACGACGAGCCGGTGCACGGCGTCTACGCCACCGGCTGGATCAAGCGCGGACCGGTCGGCCTGATCGGGCACACCAAGTCGGACGCGATGGAGACCGTCGGGCACGTGCTCAACGACCAGGCGTCCTGGTGGACCCCGGCGCACCCCGAGGAGTCGGCGGTCGTCGCCCTGCTCGAGGAGCGCGGCGTCGCCTACACCGACCTCGACGGCTGGCACCGCCTCGACGAGCACGAGCAGGCGCTCGGTGCTCCGCAGGGCCGCGTGCGCGTGAAGGTCGTCCCGCGCGAGGACATGATCTCGATCTCGCGCGGCGAGACCGTCTCGAGCTGAGGCGCGTCCTTCGGAAGGGCCCTCGGAGCGATCCGGGGGCCCTTCCGTGCGTCCGCCGCGCGCCAGGACGCCGAGCATCCCCGCGGCGGACTCCCGGGGATCGCTACCGTCCCTGGGATGAGCACACGAGCAGCGGTGAACGGTCGGACGCGTCGAGCGAGGACGACGGGCGTCGCCGTCGTTCTGACACTTCTCGCCGGTCTGCTGGCACCGCCGGCGCAGGCGATGACGCCGCCTCCTCCGCCCGGTGCGAGCGCGCCGACCCACCACGTGGACGTCCGCAGTCCGGGCGCCGACGGCCTGACCCTGCACCAGCCGGAGTCGCACTTCGCCTATCGCGTCGTCCGCGTCGCGCCGGGCATCGGGGTCACGAACACGATCCCGTCGTCGCGGGCGAACGGACTCGACCCCGATGGATCGGTGCTGACGGACGATCGCTTCCAGGCGCTGGTGGATCGGGTCTCGGGAGTCCTCGACCGGATCCGGGCGACTCCGACGGGCGCAGCGGAGCTCAAGGCGATCCCGCACCTCGTCGGCCCGGGCGCGAAGGACGTCTGGACGGTCGCGGGGACGGACGGCTCCGCAGCCGTGAGGTCCGACGTGCAGATCGTGTTCGCGGAGCGCTCGTCCGGCGCGGTCGGAGACACGACGGCGACGAGCTTCGGCCGGGACATCGAGGGGGTGGGCAGCCTGGTCAACCTGAGTCCGGACCTCTGGGGGGACGGGGACTCGACGTGGTCGATGTGGTTCGACCCCGCGTCCGGGGCGGGTCGGCTGCTGAGCGCCGAGACGGCCGTGCACCACGAGCTCATGCACGCGGTCACGGCGGCGGGCGGCGCCGAGCCGACGGGGGACGCCTGGGTCGTCACGCCCGAGTGGACGACGTGGCCACTGACCGGTCCCGCGGACGGTGAGGGCGAGATCCAGGAGAAGCTGACCGAGCTGTTCGCGCACGGGGGGCCGCGCGGGCTGACCGAGGCACGGACGGTCCTGACGTCGCCGGGCCCGAACGGGGAAGCGCCGGTGTTCACGGCCGAGGAGTTCCCCTCGATCAGCGTGGACCCGTGGTTCCTGCGAGCTCAGAATCACGCGACGGACAGGTCCGTCGCCGCCGATACCCCAGCGGGGCAGCGCGAGGGCTGGCTCCGCACCGCAGCGGCCCGGTTGAGCATGGCGCTGCATCCGCCGACCGAGGTCACCTTCGCGCGCGAGCGGGGCGTCGTGACGCGCCCCGAGTACAACCCGAGCACCCTCACCATCGGAGGGGAGTACCTCACGACGCTCGACGTCGTCGTCCCTCGCGGATTCGACGACTGGGAGGCGTCCGACCTGCGGGGGCGCACCGATGTCGTGCCGGCGAAGGGGACGTGGGAGGCGCCGCAGCCGCTGGATTCGTCGTCCACATCGCCGGAGGGGTCGCGGAGCCGGTCCTCTTCCTCCGCCGGGTCCGAGGACCGACCCGGGACGGGCTCGGGGGAGTCGTGCCTCACCTGCGCGGTCACGGCGCGCAGGCCGTCGACAGCGGAGCGGGCGGCAGCGGTCGAGGCGCGGGTGGCGGCGGAGGTGAGGTCGGCGTTCGAGGGTCCGCGGGCGGTGCAGCGGCGGGTGCTGGCGGATCCGGTGGGGGATGCGATCCGGCAGGTGCACGGGCCGGGGCTGGCGTCGGGGGTGTGGGCGCGGTATCCGAAGGTCGTGTCGGGGTTGGAGCGGGCGTCGTTCCGGTTCCTGGCGGGGTCGGACTCGCTGAGCGCGGCGGGCATCGGGCTGGATGTCCTCGGATTGATGCAGGGGGATGTGAGTGCGCTGTCGATCACGAACACGACGGCGGACATCGTGACGACGATCGCGCCGATGCTGGGGTCGCGGATCGCGACGACCGTCGGTGGTGCGGGGGCGGTGGTCGGGTTCATCACGTCGACGATCGCGTTCAGTCAGGGTGGCAGTGAGACGGATTACATCTTCTCGATGGCGGGGATTCTCACGGCTGCGATGCCGGAGCTGGCGCCGCTGATGATCCTGTACACGGCGGCGTCGATCTGGTCGCGCACCTCGCCCGTGGAGGGGGCGATGGATGCGGGGCAGCAGATGGCGATCGCTTTCAAGGACTGGGCGCTGCCGTCGTTGGAGAAGCAGGCGGGTGCGATGGCCGACGCGATGCGCGATGCGGTCTCGGACCGGATGGAGGAGGCCCGCTACCGGGCCGACTATCTGCAGACGAAGGTGGATCTGGAGCAGTTGAGCGCGGGCGAGGACCTGACGACCGGGGGTGGTCCGGGGGACGGTCAGGAGCAGAAGCGTCTGATCCGGGAGGCGACGGATCAGGAGCTCGCCCGGATCGCTGAGGCGGGGGTGCTGAGTCTGGATCAGGGGCTGGATGCTCTGCTGGACGTGTACAACAACGGCGCCGTGTTCACGGAGTTCCGCAAGAAGTGGGCGGACACGATGAACGAGAACGGGGGCGTGTCGATCAACGGGTTCAAGCACCACGTGGACCTCGACGCCCTGCCCACGACCAACCCGACGCCGGTGCACGTGGACGAGTTCACGACTCCGCTGGGATCGATCCGGACGACGATGCAGAGCCGGTACCGGCACGCGCTCGACGACCTGCCGTTGTGGGCGCCGTCGAAGAACGCCTTCACGACGCCGATGGTGACCGAGGAGAAGGTGCTCGCCACGGTCGAGAAGGTGCAGCGCGACTGGGGCTTCACCGCGCCCGCGCCCGCAGCGACCGTCGACTCGGTGACCTCGTTCACCGGCACGGGAACACCGGGCTCGTTCGTACAGATCTGGAACCCGAACACGCACGCCCTCGTCTGCGGGGCGACGAAGGTCAACACCGTCGGCCTGTGGGTCTGCCGCAACGCGAACGGCTTCCAGGAGCCCGGCACGACCTCGACGTACGAGCTCTACTCCTCGACTTCGGACACCGCCGGATTCGCGAGCACCGGCAAGACCGTCACCGTCACGACCACCGGGAAGGCGAAGGCCAAGCCGGTCGTCGAGTGGGGGCCCGACCTCCGCGTCGAGGGGCGCACCGTGATCGGCACCGTCACGGCGGGCGCGGTCGTGCAGCTGCAGACCATGCCCCAGGACAGCATCGACGCCGACAAGAACGGACTCCCTGTTTCCGATCCGGTCACCGCGGCGGACGGGCACTTCACCCTGACCGCGCGACCGGATGCGCCCGGTGGCAGCACCCGTCTCGTCGCCACGTTCAAGGACCACACGATCGCCGAGCGCATCGTCCTGGACGGCGGACCGACCGTCCCGGCCCGGATCCCGGAGAGCGTCGAGGGCTCGCCGATCCGCATCCTCCACCTCACCGCGACCGGCATCGAGGGCGTCGTCCCCGCCGGTCAGAGCGTCCAGCTCCGCCTCGGCGAGGACCCAGCGCTGCCCCCGGTCGCGACCGACGTGACCGGCGCCTTCCGCGTCACCTTCGACCGGCCGATGCCGAATCCGCAGACCATCACCCTGCGCAGCTGGCCCACGGACAAGCCCTGGCAGCAGAGCACCCGCACTGTCGTGTGGGCCGGCCACGACCAGTGAGCACCAGACCGCGGTGCTGAGGGGGCCCTTCCGGACCGGTCGCCCTCGGCGACTCCCGGACGTCGGAGGCCTCCTCTAGGCTTCGGGCACCGCTGACGGACGGAGACCCGATGACGATGCCCGACCTGCCCGCGACGAGTCCCGGCAGCAGCCCGCACGACGTCATCCGGGTGCGCGGAGCCCGGCAGAACAACCTGCGCGGCGTCGACGTCGACATCCCGAAGCGCCGGATCACGGTGTTCACCGGCGTCTCGGGCTCCGGCAAGTCGTCGCTGGTCTTCGGGACGATCGCGGCCGAGTCGCAGCGGCTGATCAACGAGACCTACTCGGCGTTCCTGCAGCAGTTCATGGGCTCGCCGGCCCGGCCGGACGTCGAGTCGCTCGACGGGCTGTCGGCGACGATCGTCGTCGATCAGGAGCGGATGGGCGCGAACGGCCGCTCCACCGTCGGCACCGCGACCGACGCGTACACGATGCTCCGCATCCTCTTCAGCCGGATCGGCGACCCGCACGTGGGCACCAGCGGGGCGTTCTCGTTCAACCTGCCCGAGGGCATGTGCCCGCGCTGCGAGGGCACCGGCCGCGTCTCCGACATCGACCTCGACGCGCTGCTCGACCGCTCGAAGTCGCTCGAGGGCGGTGCGCTCGACGCGATCCCGAACTTCGTCGTCGGCGGCTGGTACTGGAAGAGCCTCGCCGAGTCGGGGCTCTATCCCGCCGACGTGCCGATCGCCGACTTCACGCCGCAGCAGCTCGAGGACTTCCTGTACAAGCCGGCCGTCAAGATGCCGATCGCCGGCATCAACATGACCTACGAGGGCCTCGTGGTCAAGGTGACCCGCCTGTACCTCGCGAAGGAGGCGGCTCAGCCGCACATCCGCGCCTTCGCCGAGCGGGTGGCCGCCTTCGGCCCCTGCCCGGAGTGCGGGGGAGCGCGGCTCACCCGCGCGGCCCTGGGTTCGCTGATCGAAGGTCGGAACATCGCCGAGTGCTCGTCGATGCAGGCGACCGATCTCGCGGAGTGGCTGCGCGGGGTGCCCGACCCCTCCGTCGCGCCGATCGTCGAGGCGCTGCTGGGCACGCTGGACGCGCTCGTGCAGGTCGGGCTCGGCTACCTCTCGCTCGACCGCGAGTCCGGGACGCTCTCCGGCGGCGAGGCGCAGCGGGTGAAGATGGTGCGGCATCTGGGGTCGAGCCTCACCGACATCACCTACGTCTTCGACGAGCCGACCGCCGGGCTGCACCCGCACGACGTCTCGCGGGTGATCGAGCTGCTGCGGCGGCTCCGCGACAAGGGCAACACCGTGCTCGTCGTCGAGCACAAGCCGGAGATCATCGCGGTCGCCGACCACGTCATCGACCTCGGGCCGCGGGCCGGCTCGCACGGCGGCGAGATCCGCTTCGAGGGCTCGGTCGAGGCGCTGCGCGGATCCGACACCCTCACCGGGCGCCACCTCGACCACCGGGTGCCGCTCAAGAGCGAAGTGCGGCGGCCCATGGGCTTCGCCGAGATCCGCGGCGCGTCCACGCACAACCTGCGCGGCGTCGACATCGACGTGCCGCTCGGCGTGCTGACGGTCGTCACGGGCGTCGCCGGGTCGGGCAAGTCCTCGCTGATCCACGGCTCGCTGGCGAAGCGGCCGGGGGTGATCGTCGCCGACCAGTCGCCGATCCGCGGCTCGCGGCGCAGCAACCCCGCCACCTACACCGGCGTGCTCGATGCGATCCGCACCGCCTTCGCGAAGGAGAACGGCGTCAAGGCGGCGCTCTTCAGCGCCAACTCCGCGGGTGCCTGTCCGGTCTGCAAGGGCGCGGGGCTGATCTTCACCGAACTCGGCCCGGCGGCGACCGTCTCGTCGATCTGCGAGGAGTGCGAGGGCAAGCGGTTCACCGCGGAGGTGCTCGAGTACCGGCTGCGCGGGAAGAACATCCACGAGGTGCTCTCGATGCCGATCGTCGAGGCGGCCGAGTTCTTCGGCTCCGGGCCGGCGCACACGATCCTGGCCCGCCTCGTGGACGTGGGGCTCGGCTATCTCACCCTCGGGCAGCCGCTGAACACGCTGTCCGGCGGCGAGCGGCAGCGGCTGAAGCTCGCGATCAACATGGCCTCGAAGGGCTCGGTCTACATCCTCGACGAGCCGACGACCGGCCTGCACCTGGCCGACGTCGACAACCTGCTCGGCCTGCTCGACCGCCTCGTCGACTCCGGCTCCTCGGTGATCGTGATCGAGCACCACCAGGCGCTGATGGCGCACGCCGACTGGATCATCGACGTCGGCCCGGGCGCGGGGCACGACGGCGGGTCGATCGTCTTCGAGGGGACGCCGGCCGACCTCGTCGCCGGTGCGCAGACCCGCACCGCCGACGCGCTGCGGGCCTACACGGCCTGACCGCGAGAAGGTCGTCCTGCGGCGAGGGGACGTCCACGCTGATCGAGCAGCCCGCGAAGCGGGCGCATCGAGATCCTCCATCGTCAGAGCAGGAGGCTGCAGACCTGCCGTGCTGAGGACCGCGGGTCTCGATACGCCCCTGCGGGGCTACTCGACCAGCATGGGTCGCGCTCACTCCGGGGCTGCTCGGTCAGCGCGAGAAGGGGCCGCTCAGGGCCGCCCACTGCAGCAGCATGATCGTCTTCGCGTCGATGATCTGGACGCCGATCTGCGCGAGGGCCTCGTCGAAGGACAGCTCGACGAGCTCGGTGTCCTCACCCTCGTCCGCGAGCCCGGCGTAGACGCCGTCGCTCGAGCCGGCGCGGTAGGGACCGGCGTAGAAGTGCAGCATCTCGGTGATCGAGCCGGGGCTCATGTACGCGTCGAAGACGTGCTCGAGCCGGCCGACCTCGAGGCCGGTCTCCTCGGACGCCTCGCGGCGCGCGCCCTCCTCCGGACCGTCCTCGTCGAGCAGACCCGCCGGCACCTCGAGCAGCATGCCGTCGAGGTTGCCGTTGACGTAGGTGGGGTAGCGGAACTGCCGCACGAGCACGACGGAGCGCGCCTCGAGGTCGTAGAGCAGCACAGCCGCGCCGTTGCCGCGGTCGTAGGTCTCGCGGTGCTCGGTGGTCCAGCGGCCGTCGCGGCGCCGGTACTCGAACTCGGTGGTGCGCAGGACGTACCAGTGGCTGGAGAGGAGGGTCACCGACTTCACGACCACGTCGGGGTTGCCGGTCAGGTCGTAGCCCTCGCGGTCGAGGCCGGTGCGGCCCCGAGCGTCGGGGGCGTCGATGCCGCGGCGGGTCTGCGTGCTCTCGGAGTGCGACATCCCTCAGCGGAAGTTGACGAACTGGAGGTCGAGGTCGAGGTCGGCCCCGCGCAGCAGCGCCATCGTCGCCTGGAGGTCGTCGCGGCTCTTGGACGAGACGCGGAGCTCGTCGCCCTGGATCTGCGACTTGACCGACTTGGGGGCCTCGTCGCGGATCAGCTTGTTGATCTTCTTCGCCTGCTCCTGGTCGATGCCGTCCTTGAGCGTCGACTCGATGCGGTACTCCTTGCCCGAGGCGAAGGGCTCGCCGGAGTCGAGGCTCTTGAGGCTGATGCCGCGCTTGATCAGCTTGGTCTGGAAGACGTCGAGGATGGCGTTCGCCCGCTCCTCGGTGTTCGCCTTGATCAGGATCTTCTCGCCGCTCCACGCGATCGAGGCGCCGACGTTCTTGAAGTCGTAGCGCTGCTCGACCTCCTTGTGGGCCTGGTTGAGGGCGTTGTCCGCCTCCATCTTGTCGACCTTGCTGACGACGTCGAACGTTGAATCTGCCATGCCTCCGAGCTTAGCTTTCGCGCCTCCGCCGGGCCGTTCCGGAGGCGCGCCTGGTACGAAGGGACGGTGCGCCGCCTCCCCGCCCTGCTGATCCTGCCGCTCGTCGGCCTCGTGCTCGTCGGCTGCACCCGCCCCGCGGAGCCCGCGGTGGAGTACGAGGACGGAGTCGTGACGGTGCCGCCGGCGGCTACCGCTCCCGCCGCGGCCGACCCGGCGCTGCTGGAGGACCCCGAGGAGACGGCGGCGACTCCGGTGCGACAGCTCACGAGCGGGGACTGGCTGGCCGGCACCGCCGAGGGCAGCGGCATCCCGGTGCGCGCGCTCACGGCCTACGCGGGCGCGGCGCTGCTTACCTCCTCCGTCGACCCCGGCTGCGGCCTCGACTGGGCGACACTCGCCGGCATCGGCTACGTCGAGAGCCGGCACGGCACGATCTTCGGCGGCGAGCTCGGCGAGGACGGCCGCCCGACCGAGCCGATCTACGGACCCTCGCTGGACGGCACGCGGTTCGACCGCGTCGAGGACAACGACGGCGGCGCGCTCGACGGCGACCCCGAGACGGACCGCGCGATGGGCCCGCTGCAGATCATCCCCGCCACCTGGATGCGCTGGGCATCGAGCGGCTGGGACCCGCAGAACGTCGACCAGCAGGCGGTCACCGCGGCGCGCTACCTCTGCCAGGCGGGCGGCGACCTCACCACGCAGTCCGGCTGGCGCGACGCGATCGCGGCCTACAACCCGGCGACGAGCTACGCGGGCAAGGTCGCCGAGGCGGCGTCCCGCTACGCCGCGGCGGCGGGCTGAGGCCGATTTCCGATCCGGGGAGCGCGTGGGTATCCTTGTCCAGCGCCTTCGGTCGAGAGCTTGACTCCCGGTCGGGTGCGCGACGGCGAGTTACCCTAGCGGCCAAAGGGATCTGACTGTAAATCAGACGGCGTAGCCTTCGGGGGTTCGAATCCCTCACTCGCCACAGCACTGCGACCGAAGCCCCGCACGCGCCTCCACGAGGCGGGTGGCGGGGCTTCCTCCGTCTCCCGATCTTTCTGGAGCGTGGGTCTCGATACGCCCCTCCGGGGCTACTCGACCGGCATGCAGCTGCTGCGGCACTCAGAACTCATGCTGATCGAGTGGCCCGCACAGCGGGCGTATCGAGATCCACCAGCGTCAGAAGACGAGTCTGCAGACCCGCCCTGATGATGACGTCGGGTCTCGATCCGCCCCTGGGGGGCTGCTCGACCGGCATGGACGGGGTCGTGTACGCGCCCTCGTGAGCGCCAAGAGGATCACGACCGCACCAGGTCCGGCGTCAGTCGAAGTGCAGGGCGGGGTTGAGGATCTGCCGGCCCCAGAGACGATCGCGATCGCGAGCGGAGAGTCCCGCCTCGGTGACGGCGTCGTGCCAGCCGTCGTGGACGGTCGCGACGACGTCCTCCGTGATGCGGCGTCCCTGCTTCGTGCTCAGCCCGTACGTTCCGCTCTGCTGGACCAGGAGCGGCAGGGAGGACCGGCGCTCTCCCCGGCGGCCGAACGCCATGGCCTGGGAGGCGCTCTCGCCCGAGCGCGGGCCGGGGGTGAGGTCGAACGCGGGTGTCAGCCGGAGGGAGGCGCCGTCCCAGAACGCAGCATGATTGCGAGCGTGGTCGTCGCTGTTGCTGATGGCCATGTTGAAGGCGATCCGGCGGAAGAGCTCCTCACCTGCGGCCGCGTCGCCGTACTGCCGGAGGACGTCGAGGATCGACGGGTAGGAGACGTAGCGAGCCGTCATCTCGCTCTCGCCCGCCAGGGTCAGTCCGCTGACAACGTGCCGACGGGTGCCTTCCGGGCCCCGGTCGAACCTCTCGAGCAGGAGGACGTCCTTCCCGCCCGCGGTGACGACCTCCCACGTCGGCACGTCGATGCTCGCCCGGGCCGCGAGTGCGAGCATGGTCGCCTCCGCACGGACGTAGGAGAACAGGCGGTCGGTCGAGGAGGCGAACTTCGCGAGGATGCGACGCCCGTCCTCGCTGATCAGCGTCGCCTTGGGCCGCGCGCCGCCGATGGAGGTGCCGTGCTCGAGCGCCGCCTCGAGCTCCGGGGTCAGGCGCACGCCGGCTTCCAGGGCCTCTGCGGCTCGTCGCAGCTCTTCGAGCGTCGCCGAGTCGGATCGGGAGACGTAGTCCGTGGGCGACTCCTGGAAGTCGAGGGCGCCGAAGCGATCCGAGCCGGAGCGGAGCAGGTAGTCGATCTCGCCGAGATCGTCGTCCTCGCCGAGGCCTAGTCCGTAGCGGATGACGCCGCGGCCCCATCCGTCGGGCGCGCCGTCGCGGAGCGCGCCGGCGATGACCAGACCGTCTCTCGGCGGCTGGGCGCCACGGGTCAGAGGAAGCTCGGGCGCGAGGGCGATCGCCCCCGGCCGCTCCAGGTAGCTCCGTGCGTAGGCGAAGCGGGTGGCCGCGCCGTCCGCTTCCACGACTCCGGCGACGACGGGCACCCCGGCGCCGGGAAGCCAGGTCCAGACGTAGGCGTGCTCAGAAGTCGTCATCGACGACCGCCGCGCCTCGTCGGACTCGCGAGGGGAGCAGGGCGAGCCGCTCCTCCCCGCGGTGCCGCAGTCGAGCCATCTCGACCGGGTCCTCGATGCCGAACGGCGCGCTGCCCGTGAGGACGAGCAGCTCCAGCACCGTCGCGAACGCGGTGCCCGGCGCACCGGATTCGGCGGCGAGGACGGTGCGCTCGGAGACGCCGGCACGGCCTGCGAGTTCGCCCGCCGACCAGCCGCGGTCGCCGCGCCCGGTGCGGATCAGCTGACCGGTGACGCGGAGGGCGTCATCGACCACTGGACGCGGCTGAAGGATGCGCTTGACCATCGGACCTCCATGAACGCTGTCTCAGGGTAGTTGGGACATCATTTATGGGGTCGATCCTAGCGCGCACGGCGTTTCGTCATCCGGAGGACCATCAGCGAGTCGCCGCGAGGAACTGCTCGAGGGACAGCGGGGCGCGGCCCGTCAGGCGCTCGACGTCGCCGGAGACGTGCTGCATCTCGCCGGCGGCGACGGCGGTGTAGGTGCTGATCCAGGCGTCGAGCTGCCAGTCGGGGGCGTTCCAGCGGCGGCGGGAGGCGCGCGCCTCCTCGAGTGTCTCGTCGACGAAGACCGCGGGGTGGCCGGCGGCGGTGAGGACGGCCGCGATCTCGTCGAAGGTGAGGGCCTCGGGACCGGTCAGCTCGTAGGTCGCGCCGCGGTGCTCCTCGGGGGCGCGCAGGATCGCGGCGGCGGCGCGGGCGACGTCCTCGCGGGCGACGATCGCCGCGCGGCCGGTGCCGGCCGGGCCGCGGATCGCGCCGTCGTCGCCGAGCATCGCGGGGACGAAGTCCAGATAGAGGTTGTCACGGAGGAAGGTCCACGACATCCCGGAGGCGCGGATCGCCTCCTCCGTCGCGGCGTGGTCGCGCGCGAGCGTGAAGGTCGCGGTGGGGGAGGCGCCGGCGAAGGACGTGTAGACGACGTGCTCGACGCCCGCGGCGGCGGCGGCCGCGACCATCGAGAGGTGCTCGGCGAGCCGGTCCTCGTTCTCGGCCGCGGACACCATCAGCAGGAGGCGGACGCCGTCGAGCGCATCGCCCGGATCGGTGAAGGACGAGCGGACGGCCGTCGCCCCCGGCAGCTCGGGCGCACGCGAGGGGTCGCGGGCGAGGAGGCGGAGGGGGAGGCCGGCGTCGGCGAGCAGGCGCGCGACGCGGCCGCCCACCGCCCCGGTGGCTCCGGTCACTGCGATCGGGGGCTGAGGGGTCACGGCGGCGCTCATGCCCCCATGATCCTCCGCGGGCCCGGTCGCCGTCTGCCCCGCCTGCGTCCGTCCCCGCCGGACCGGCCGGTCCCTAGGCTGGACGCATGAGCGCCCACGCCTCCCTCCTCGCCATCGCCCGCTCGATCGCCGTCGAGGCGGCGCACCTCGCCCGGCAGCGCCGCCAGGACGGGGTCGAGATCGCCGCCTCGAAGTCGTCGCCGGAGGACGTGGTCACGGCCGCCGACCGCGAGGTCGAGCAGCTGATCCGCCGCCGGCTCGCCGAGGCACGCCCGGACGACGGCTTCCTCGGCGAGGAGTCGGGCGCGGGCGGCGGGACGAGCGGGCTCACCTGGGTCGTCGATCCGATCGACGGCACGGTCAACTACCTCTACGGCATCCCCTCCTACGCGGTCAGCATCGCGGTCGTCGAGGGCGAGCCGGAGCCCGAGACCTGGACCGCGCTCGCCGGGGCGGTCGTCAACGGCGCCACCGGCGAGGTCTACACCGCGAGCCGGGGCGGCGGGGCCGAGCGCGACGGGGCCGCGCTGCACGTCACTCCGCCCGCCTCGCTCTCGCTGGCGCTGGTCGGCACGGGATTCGGCTACGACGCCGCGCGCCGGATGCGCCAGGGCGCGGTCGTGCAGGAGCTGCTCGGCTCGGTGCGGGACATCCGCCGCATCGGCTCGGCGGCGCTGGACCTCTGCGCGGTCGCCTCGGGGTCGCTGAACGCGTACTACGAGCGCGGGCTGAACCCGTGGGACCTCGCGGCGGGCGCCCTCGTCGCGGAGGAGGCCGGGGCCGTCGTCGCGGGCTTCGACGGCCGCCCGGCGGGCAACGGCCTGCTGATCGCGGCCCCGGAGCCGATCTTCAGCGAGCTCGAGGCTCTGCTGCGGCGGCTGCGCGCCGACGAGGTCTGATCGGGGACCGGTTCCGCGCGAAGTCGGTGCATGCGCGCGCATGATCGCGCAGGATCCGAGCGCCGAGCGCGGATCCGGCGACGAGGATCCGGCCTCTCGACGACCCGCTCTGGCCGGATCGGGAGTCCGTGGTTATCCTTTATGAATTCGTGACATTCGCACAGGATGCGGTCGCGGATCCCCGAGAAGCGCTTCGACTCCCTGGCGGAGTGCCGCTCGTCCCCCGCCCCCGACGGAAGATCCGGATTTCGTGAGCCCCGATTCGCCCTTGCCCGCTGCCCCCGCATCGACCCCTGGCGAATCCCTCCCACCCCTCACCCGTCGCGAGCTGCGCGAGCGCGAGCGCGCCGAGGCCCTCGCTGCCGACGTCCAGGCCGAGGGAGTGGCGGTCGGCCCGGCCGAGCTCCGCGACGCCGAGCTGCGGGTCGCCTCCGTCCGCTCCGCGCCGCCGGCGCCCGTCTCCGCACCCCGCGTCGCGCCGCTGCGACCCGTGCGGTCGAGCCGCCGGATCGGCGGGCTCGTCGCGCTGTCGTTCGTCGCCGCGATGGTGGCGGCGACCTCGCTGCCCGCCACGTCGCTCCTCACCGCGGAGGAGGTGCAGGCGCAGAACCTCGTCGTCGCGCCCGGCGGCACCGTCGACCGCGGCGCGCAGTCCTTCACGACCGGCGAGGTCAGCGCCGAGACCGTCGCGCGCGACGGCTTCGGCGTGCAGGAGCGCAAGACGCAGACCGACGTGTCCGCGATCGTCCGCACCTCCGACGCCGGCTTCACCAACGACCCGAACGCCTCGATCCAGTGGCCCTTCGCGGTCGGTGTGCCGGTGGGAGACCGCTTCGGCTACCGCAACTGCGCGGGCTGCTCGGTCAATCACGGCGGCACCGACTTCAACCCGGGCAACGGCTCGCCGATCCAGGCGATCGCCGACGGCGTGGTCCGCACGGTGATCGACGGCGAGGGCTCGCTGGGCGTGCACGTCATCGTCGACCACGAGATCGACGGGCAGCTCGTCTCCAGCGTCTACGCGCACATGCAGCACGGCTCCGCGGCGGTGAACGAGGGCGACCCGGTCAAGGTCGGCCAGCTGCTCGGCCTCGTCGGCACGACCGGCATGTCGACCGGGCCGCACCTGCACTTCGAGATCCGCCTCGACGGCGTGACCAAGGTCGACTCCTACCTCTGGCTGAAGGCGAACGCCGGGCGCTGAGCCGCCGCGGGCCCGGCCGCTCCCGTTCGATCTGCAGGCGATCCGGGCGCGACCGCCCGTTCCGCCGCGAGTCCGCGGTCCGCGGACGGCGGATCACCTGCAGATCGAACTCTGGGACGTCAGTCTTGGCGCAGCCAGACCGTCGTGTCGCCCGGCAGTGCCGGCTCGTGCAGCTCCTCGGAGGAGAGCACGACCGTGCCGACCGGCAGCTCGACCAGCGATGAGCCGGTGTTCGCGATGACGGTGACGCCGCCGTTCCGGAACGCCACGACCTCCTCCGGGTAGCCCTCGAGCCACTCGATCGCGCCCGAACCGAGGTCCTCCGCGCGGCGCACCGCGAGGAGCGCCCGGTAGAGCTCGAGGGTCGACCCCTCGACGCCGGTCTGGCGGTCGCGCGCGAACGGCGCCCAGTCGCCGGGCTGGGGGAGCCAGGAGTCGCCGGAGTCGTTGAAGCCGTAGGCGGGCGCGTCCGCCTCCCAGGGCAGCGGCACGCGGCAGCCGTCGCGGCCGTAGCGCTCGCCGCCGGTGCGGAACCAGGTCGGGTCCTGGCGCGCCGCGTCGGGCAGGTCGATCGCCTCGGGCAGGCCGAGCTCCTCACCCTGGTAGACGTAGGCGGAGCCGGGCAGCGCGAGCATCAGGGCGGTCGCGGCCCGCGCGCGGCGGAGGCCGAGCACCGGGTCGGGCAGGCCCGGGGTGCGCGGGCCGATGCCGTAGCCCTGCGGGTTGTCGGTGGTGAGGGCGAGGCGGCTCGCGTGGCGCACCACGTCGTGGTTCGAGAGCACCCAGGTGGACGGCGCGCCGACCGCGGCGAACGAGCTCAGCGAGGAGTCGATGATGTCGCGCAGCGCGGGTCCGCCCCACGGCGTCTCGAGGTAGGCGAAGTTGAAGGCCTGGTGCATCTCGTCGGGGCGCACCCAGCGGGCGAGCTTCGAGAGCGGCTGCACCCACGCCTCCGCGCAGAGCACGCGGTCGGCCGGGTACTCGGCGAGCAGCGCATGCCAGTCGCGGTAGATCTCGTGCACGCCGTCCTGCGCCCAGTAGGGAGCGGTGACGGGCTCGGCGTCGTCGCCGGGCGCCACGCCGCCCATCGAGCCGCTGTCCGCGGGCGGGGTGTAGTCGGGCAGGCCCTCGGCCTTGATCATCCCGTGCGCCACGTCGACGCGGAAGCCGTCGACGCCGCGGTCCAGCCAGAAGCGCAGGACCTCGCGGAAGCGCTCGCGCACCCACTCGTTCGTCCAGTCGAAGTCGGGCTGCGAGGTGTCGAAGAGGTGCAGGTACCACTGGCCGAGGGTGCCGTCGGGTTCGGTGACCCGGGTCCAGGCGGGGCCGCCGAAGACCGACTCCCAGTTGTTCGGCGGCAGCTCGCCGGCGGCGCCGCGGCCGTCGCGGAAGAGGTAGCGGGCGCGCTCGTCGCTGCCGGCGGGAGCGGCCAGGGCGGCCTGGAACCAGCGGTGCGCGCTCGAGGAGTGGTTGGGGACGAGGTCGACGATCACGCGGATCCCGAGCGCGTGGGCACGGGCGAGCATCGCGTCGAAGTCGGCCAGCGTGCCGAAGAGCGGGTCGACGTCGCAGTAGTCGGCGACGTCGTAGCCGGCGTCCTTCTGCGGGGAGGTCATGAACGGCGAGAGCCAGATCGCGTCGATGCCGAGCTCGGCCAGGCTGTCCAGGCGCGAGGTGATGCCGGGGAGGTCGCCGATCCCGTCGCCGTCGGCGTCCGCGAAGGAGCGCGGGTAGATCTGGTAGATGACCGCGGTGCGCCACCATTCCGCACCGGGCCGGCCGGCCACCTCCGGGAACGAGACGGGGGAGCTCCCGGGAGCAGGGGAGTTCTCGGGCGCGCCGGAGAGAGCGGAGTCCAGGGTCATGGCATCAAGGGTAGCGGGCGCCCCGGAAGCGCCCGGCCCGGCGGAGGCAGCGCCCGGCCCGGCGGAGGCGCCGCCTGGCCTAGGGTCGACGGGTGAGCGAAGAGACCCCGGAAGCCGCCCGCGCCCGACGCCGGAGGGCCCTGCTCTGGGTGGTGCCGCTGCTCGTGCTGCTGATCGGCGGGCTGTTCGCGGTGACGCTCGCCGTCGGCGGCTACGCGCTGCGGACGATGACCGGCGGCTAGGCGGTCGCGGCCGGGCCGTCCTCGTCCTCGGGCTGCGGCGCGCTCGAGCGCTCGGCGGCCTCCTCGGAGGCGTGCGCCGTCTCCGGACCCGTCGCCCGCGAGGCGTCGTCCGCGCGCTGCACGGCGTCGGCGAGCTCGTCCGAGACGAGGAACCCGGTGGAGACGGCCTCGGCCCGGTAGGCCGCGCGGCCGACCATGTGCGCCGAGATCGGCACGGTCAGCAGCTGGAAGCCGATCACCAGGACGACGGTGCCCGCGGCGGCGAAGCCGGGGTTCCGGATCGCGACGGCGAGCATCACGCAGATGATGCCGAGCACCTGGGGCTTCGTGCCCGCGTGCATCCGCGAGAGCAGATCGCCGAAGCGGAGCAGACCGATCGCGGCGACCAGAGAGAGCAGGGCGCCGACGGTGACGAGCACGGCGGTGACGACGTCGAAGAAGACGTCCATGTCAGTCCTCCTCGCGGTTGGCCATGAACTTGGCGACGCTGATCGAGCCGAACACCGCGAACAGCGCGAGCCCGAGCGCGACCGGCAGCGTCGTCGCGTGGTGGTTGATGGCCATCTCGGCGCCGAGGCCGCAGAGGATCGTCGCCACCAGCACGTCGGCGGCGACCACGCGGTCCAGCACCGACGGGCCGATCAGGATGCGCACGAGCGAGAGCAGGGCGGCCGCTCCGAAGATCGGGACCAGGATCCAGACGAGCCACTCGATCATCGGAGCACCCCCGCGTTCTCGCCGAGCGGCTCGCTGACCCGGGCGACGTCCTCGCGCGAGCCGATCGCCCGGACGATGCGCGCCTCGGTGCGCAGGACCGTGCGGCGGACCTCGTCGATCCGGTGGCCCTCGTCGTGGGTGACGCCGAGGACGTGCAGGTACAGCACGTTCAGCTGGGGGTCGACGTCGATCACGAGCGAGCCGGGGACGAGCGAGACGGCCTCGGTCGTCCAGACCAGCATCCCCTCGGAGCGGCTGCGCAGGTGCACGGCCACGATCGCGTTGTGCACCGGGACCGGCAGGGTGAGGATCTGGTACGAGACGCGGACGGACGCGACCGCGATGTCCAGCGCCAAGCGCAGCAGGAAGACCACCAGGTGCCAGGGGTTCACCCGGTTGGAGAACTCCACCGGCGGCAGGTAGAAGACGCGCGTGATGATCAGCGCGATCAGGAAGCCCGAGGCGATCGAGAGCACCGACACGTCGTCCCAGAGCAGCACCCAGATGCCGACGAGCGTCACGAACATCGCGAACCGGTTCCAGAAGTCGACGCGGCGGCGGGGGCTCATCGGGGGCCCTCCTCTCCGAAGGACGAGTCGCGGTAGACCGTGGCGATGTAGGTGGACGGGTCGGCGACCGCGGCGGCGGCCTGCTCGCTGGCGTCGTAGAGCGGGCCGGCGGCGATCGTCAGGCCCACGCCGAAGACGACCATGCCGGCGGTCGCGAGGACCATCATCGGGGGGGAGTGCCGGGTGCGGACCGTGCCGGTGTCGTGCGGGTCCTCCTGCAGCTGGTCGATCAGCGGGGACTCGTAGCCGGGCACCTCCTCCTGGCGGCGCCAGAACGCCATGTTCCAGACGCGGGCGACCGCGTAGAGGGTGAGCAGCGAGGTGACGGCGCCCGCGGCGATGACCGCCCAGATCAGCCAGGACGGCTGGTCGGCGGCGGACTCGGTGCCGGCCACGAAGAGGCCGACCTTGCCGAGGAAGCCGGTGAACGGCGGGATGCCGCCGAGGTTCATGGCGGGGATGAAGTAGAGCAGTGCGAGCAGCGGCGAGGCCTTCAGCAGCCCGCCGAGCCGGAGGATCGAGGTGGTGCCGCCGACGCGCTCGATCAGCCCGGTCGCGAGGAACAGTGTGGTCTGCACGGTGATGTGGTGGATCACGTAGAAGATCGTCGCGGCGTAGCCCGCCTCCGTGCCGATCGCGATGCCGAAGACCATGTAGCCGATGTGCGACACCAGGGTGAAGGAGAGCATCCGCTTGATGTCCGCCTGCGCGACGGCGCCGAGGATGCCGACCACCAGCGTCAGCAGCGCGACCACCATCAGCACTTCCGTGAGCCTACCGCCCGGGAAGAGCAGCGTCTCGGTGCGGATCAGCGCGTAGACGCCGACCTTGGTGAGCAGGCCGGCGAAGACGGCCGTGACCGGCGCCGGAGCGGTGGGGTAGGAGTCCGGCAGCCAGAACGACAGCGGGAAGACCGCGGCCTTGATCCCGAAGCCGAGCAGCAGCACCACGTGCAGCACGAGCTGGACGTCGGCGGGCAGCTCGGCGATGCGGATCGACAGCTGCGCCATGTTGACGGTGCCGGTGGCGCCGTAGAGCAGGCCGATCGCGGAGAGGAAGAACACGCTCGAGACCAGGCTGACGACCACGTAGGTCGTGCCCGCCCGGATCCGCGGCGCGGTGCCGCCGAGGGTGATCAGCACGTAGCTCGCCGCGAGCAGGATCTCGAAGCCGACGTAGAGGTTGAAGAGGTCGCCCGCGACGAAGGCGTTGAGGATGCCGGCCGAGAGGATCAGGTAGGTCGGGTGGAAGATCGTGACCGGCGTCTCGCGGTTGCCGTCGACCAGGCCCTGGCCGACCGAGAACAGCAGGACGCCGAGCAGCGTGACCGAGGTGATCACCAGCATCAGGGCGGCGAGCGGATCGACGACCAGCACGATGCCCCACGGCGGCTCCCAGCCGCCGACGTAGACGGCGCTGCCGCCCTCCTGGCCGGTGAGGACCAGGACGAGCAGCACGGAGGAGATCACGAGGACCGCGGACAGCGTGACGATGTTGACCGTGATCTGCGCGCGCCGGTGGCGGCCGAGCACGAGGGCGACGGCGGCTCCCAGCAGGGGGAGGGTGACGACGAGGGGGATCAGCACGTTCATCGGTCCTCCTTCCTGTCGTCGGTCATGGCGCTCTCGGCATGCTTGGCGGCGGTGCCCTCGTCGCTCGATTCGAGCAGGACGTCCAGGGCCCGGTCGTCCGCGGTGGTCTGCGCCGAGATGCCGGCCGCGTCCGCGCGGACGGAGGCGTCGGTCTCGTCGTCCTCGACCTGGTCGGCGTTGGCGAGGCGCCAGCGCCGGTAGATCATCGCGAGGAGGAAGGCGGACACCCCGAAGGTGATCACGATCGCCGTCAGGATCAGGGCCTGCGGCAGCGGGTCGGCCATCTCCTCGGCGATCTGCTCGTAGGAGCGGCCGTCGTCGGTGACGAACGGCGCGACGCCCGAGCGGCCCGCCATCAGCAGGATCAGGATGTTCGTCGCGTTGCCGACCAGGAGGAAGCCGATCAGGATCCGGGTGAGGCTGCGCTCGAGCATCTGGTAGACGCCCGCGGCGTACAGCACCGCCATCACGACGACGAGGACGAGGGTGATGCTCATGCGTCGTCCCCCCTGCCCGGTCCGCCGACGACGGTGGAGCCGGTCGGCAGCTTCGTCTCGAGGCCGTCGACGGTGCCGGCGCCGGGGCCGGGGGTGCTGTCGGTCGAGTGGGTGACGCCGTCGCCGGACGGGTCGCCCTGCTCGGCCTCCTCGCCGTGGCGGTCGACCTCGCCGCCGAGGCTGCGGAGGATGTCGAGGGTCAGGCCGATCACGATCAGGTACACGCCGATGTCGAAGAGGGTGGAGGTGCCCAGGTGCAGCTCGCCGAGGACCGGCAGGTAGAGGTCGAGCCAGCTCGACTCGAGCACCTCGAGGCCGAAGGCGAGCGAGGAGACGGCGGTGCCGACCGCGAAGAGCAGGCCGAGGCCGAGGACCTTGCCCGCGTCGATCGGCGCGGCCTCGCCGAGCTCGAACCGGCCGCCGGCCAGGTAGCGCGCGACGAGGGCGAGACCGGCGAGCAGGCCGCCCGCGAAGCCTCCGCCCGGGGTGTTGTGACCGGTGAAGAGCAGGTAGACGGAGACGATCATCGCGGGGTGGAAGAGCAGGCGCACCAGCACCTCGAGCACGATCGAGCGGTTCTCGGGGCGGAGCGTGCGGCCGGCGACCAGCCAGGAGCCGCGGTCGCCGGTCTTCTCCGCGTCGGCCGAGGGGGCGGTGAGGTCGGTCGCGCGCTCCTCGCGGTCGGCCGCGCTCTGGTGCTCGAGGCGCGGAGCGCCGCCGGCTCGGCTGGAGAGGAAGATCAGGCTCGCGACGCCGGTCGCCACGACGACGAGCACCGAGATCTCGCCCATGGTGTCCCAGGCGCGGATGTCGACGAGGAGGACGTTGACGATGTTGCGTCCCTTGCCCTCCTCGTAGGCCAGGCGGGGGAGGTCGACGGAGATCGGCGTGGCAGTCCGGGCGCCGAGGGCGATCGTGGCGGCGAGGGCCATCACGGCGCCGACCGCGATGCCGATGACGGCGCGGAGGCGCTTGCGCATCGGCTGGTGCTTCTGCGCGATCCGGGTGGGGAGCCGGCGCAGCACGAGGACGAAGACGACCAGGGTGATCGTCTCGATCAGCGCCTGGGTGAGCGCGAGGTCCGGGGCGCCCTGGATGGCGAAGAGGGCGACCATCCCGTAGCCGGTCGCGCCGGCGAGCAGCACGGCGGCGACGCGGTTGCGCGCGACGGCGCAGAGGATCGCGGCGAGGATCATCACGGCCGCGACGGCGAGCTGGCCGGGGGAGTCCCAGAAGACGAGGTCGCCGGGCCAGGTGCGGTTGAGCGCGGCGGCACCGCCGACTCCGAGGACGAAGACCGCGAAGATCACCGTGAGGTAGCGGGGGAGCGAGCCGCGCTGGACGAACTCGGTGACGGTGCTCGCCACGCGGTCGAGCCAGCGGACGGTGGCCCAGTAGCCCTCGGCGGAGTCGATGGTGTTCGGGACCTTGGACTGGATCCGCGCGACCGCGATCCGCTTGGCGAAGAGCAGCAGGCCGATCGCGATGACGATCGCGCTGAGCGCGAGGGCGGGCTCGAAGCCGTGCCAGAGCGCGAGGTGGTAGCCGCCGTGGTCGGACTCCTCGGCCGCCGCGGCGAGCCGCGGGTCGGCGTCGGGGGCACCGTAGGGGAGTGTGTCGGCGTAGACCGCGACCAGCGGGTCGAGGAGGGAGGCGCCGATGCCGCCGACGACGCTCGCGACGGCGAGGACGACGGTCGGGGCGGTGAAGGTCCACGGCTCCGCGTGCAGGTGGGTGTCCTCGAGGCCCTTCTTGCGGGCGAAGGCGCCCCAGAAGAAGCGCGCCGAGTAGGCGACGGTGAGGATCGAGCCGATGACCAGGCCGATCAGTGCGACCCAGGCCCAGAACGAGCCCTGCTCGATCGCGGACAGCAGGCTGGTGAAGACCGCCTCCTTCGCGACGAAGCCGAGCAGGGGCGGGATGCCGGCCATCGAGAGCACGCCGAGCAGCGCGGCGCCGGCGAGCACCGGGGCCTGGCGGCCGAGACCGCTGAGCTTGCGCAGGTCGCGGGTGCCGGCCCGGTGGTCGACGATGCCGACGGCGAGGAACAGCAGCGCCTTGAACAGCGCGTGCCCGATCAGCAGGGTGAGGCCGGCGAGGGCCGCGTCGCGCGAGCCGAAGCCGACCGCGACGGTCAGGAAGCCGAGCTGGCTGACGGTGCCGTAGGCGAGGACGAGCTTGAGGTCGTACTGCCGGAGCGAGCGCCAGCCGCCGACGAGCATTGTCCAGACGCCGACGCTGACGATCACGGGCAGCCACACGGCGTCGTCGGCGAAGCCCGGGGCGAGGCGGGCGACCAGGTAGATGCCGGCCTTCACCATCGCGGCGGCGTGCAGGTAGGCGCTGACCGGGGTCGGTGCGGCCATGGCGGCAGGCAGCCAGAAGTGGAAGGGGACCAGCGCCGACTTGGAGAAGGCACCGAGCAGGACGAGGACGAGGGCGACGGAGACGATCGGCCCGGACGGGGCCGCGGCGACGATGCCCGCGAGGCTCGAGGTGCCCGACTCGACGATGAGGATGATCACGCCGACGAGCATCGCCAGGCCGCCGAGGGTGGTGACCAGGAGGGCCTGGAGGCCGGCTCCGCGGCTCTCCTTGCGACCGCTGTAGTGCCCGATCAGCAGGTAGGAGAGGACGCTCGTCGCCTCCCAGAAGACGAAGAGGATGATCACGTCGTCGGCGGTGACGAGCCCGTACATCACGCCGGCGAAGGCGAAGAGCAGGGCGGCGAACCGGCCGAGCGACGGCTCGTCGCGCTTGAAGTAGCTGCCGCAGTAGGCGAGGACGAGGGCGCCGACGCCGCTGACGACGAGCGCGAGGACGATCGAGAGCGCGTCCAGCCGGAAGGAGAGCGAGATGTCGAGGGAGGGGATCCACGGGATCTCCTCGCGCAGCTCTCCGCCGGCGAGGACGGTCGGCAGCGAGGCGGCGGTCGAGACGAAGGTCGCGGCCGGCACGAGGGCGAGGGCGTAGAAGACCTTCGGACCGAAGCGGTCGACGATCCACGGCGTGATCACCGCGAGGGCGAACGTGATCGCGAGGGTGAGGAGCATCACACAGTCCTCCCCGGTTCCACTCAGCACAGTTGTCCAGACAAGGATAAGGGAGGCCGGGCGGCGGGAACCTGAGTGCGGACGGGCTTGACGACCGCCGTTCCCTTACCGTGGTGCGCATGGCCCGCTCACCGCTCCCCGCCCAGACCTGCCGGATCCGCGTGCTCGACGTCGCGAGCGGCGAGGTCACCACGGTCTTCTCCTCCGACTCGCTCCTCGTGGAGGCACCGAACTGGTCGCCGGACGGGTCGTTCCTGGTGGTCAACGGGGACGGCGGGCTGTTCCGGCTGCCGCTGGGGGACGCACCGGTCGGTCCCGCCGGGCTCGAAGCCGTTCCGCTCGACGGGGTGCCGGACGAGCTGAACAACGACCACGTTCTCGCTCCCGGTGGCGGCACCGCCTACGTCTCGGCCCGCGACGGCCACCTCTACGCGGTGGCGCTGGACGGCTCGGCGCGCGCCCGGCGGATCACCTCCGCCGGGCCCGGTCCGCGCTTCAAGCACTACCTGCACGGCGTCTCGCCCGACGGCCGGCTGTTCGCGCTGATCGGCGGCGGCGAGGACGCCACCGGCCGCTGGGTCACCAACGTCTACACGATGCCGGCGGAGGGCGGGCCGCTCACCGCGCTCACCGCCGACGAGCACCCGGACGACGGCGTCGACTTCTCCGCCGACGGCGAGTGGCTGCACTTCAACTCCGAGCGCGAGGGCGGCGTCGCCCAGCTGTTCCGGATGCGGCGGGACGGCTCCGGGATCGAGCGGCTCGTGGTGTCGGACACGGTCGACTGGTTCCCGCACGAGTCGCCGGACGGCGCGCACCTGCTGTACCTCGCCTACCCCGAAGGGACGGCCGGGCACCCGGAGAACCTGCCGGTCGAGCTGCGGCTGATCGCGCTCGAGGGGCGCGCGGCCGGCGACACCTCGCCGGGCCGGGTGGTGCAGTCGCTCTTCGGCGGCCAGGGCACGATCAACGTCGCCGGCTGGTCGCCGGACGGGGCGCGCTTCGCCTACGCGGACTACCCGCTCGGCGGCTGACACCCGCCGCCCTGCGAGGGTGCGCGAGGCCCGCCCCACCTCCGGCTCGCGGAACCCCCTCCGGCTCGCGAGAACCGGCCGTTCCGGCGTGCCGGAGTCGGTTCCGCGTGCCGGAGGGTCCGCCGCTGCGCACCTCCGGCTCGTGGAACGTGCCCGGGCTCGCGAGAACCTGCTGTTCCGGCGTGCCGAAGGAGGTTCCGCGTGCCGGAGGTACTGCTCGGCGCCGGGTGGCTGAGTGCTTGCTCCGCATGCGCGGCGGGGGATCGGCAGTGCGGCCCGCGGCGAGTTGAATCGGGGGATGACGATCGACAGCGCAGCTCCGTCCCACGACTCCCTCACCCGCACGCCCCTGGGCGACTCCGGCATCGAGGTCTTCCCGCTCTCCCTCGGCGGCAACGTCTTCGGCTGGACCGCCGGGAAGCAGACCTCCTTCGACGTCCTCGACGGCTACGTCGCCGCGGGCGGCGACTTCATCGACACCGCCGACTCCTACTCCGCCTGGGTGCCCGGCAACCACGGTGGTGAGTCCGAGACGATCATCGGCGAGTGGCTCTCGCGCCGGTCGGGCTCCCGCGACGACGTCGTGATCGCGACCAAGGTCAGCAGGCACCCCGAGTTCCTCGGCCTCGCGCCCGACAACGTCCGCAAGGCCGCCCGCGCCTCGCTCCAGCGCCTGCGCACCGACCGGATCGACCTCTACTACGCGCACTTCGACGACGACGCCGTCCCGCTCGAGGACATCGCCCGGGTGTTCTCCGAGCTCGTCGACGAGGGCCTCGTCCGCGCGATCGGAGTCTCGAACTTCAGCGCCGACCGCATCGCCGAGTGGCTGCGCCTCGCGAAGGAGGAGGGCCTGCACGCGCCGGTCGCCGTGCAGCCTCACTACAACCTCGTCGAGCGCGGCATCGAGGCGGACGTCCTGCCGCTCGCCCGCGAGGCCGGGCTCGCCGTCGTCCCGTACTACGCGCTCGCGTCCGGCTTCCTGACGGGCAAGTACCGCGACGGCTCGACGCCCGACAGCCCGCGCGCCTCGGGTGCCGCGCAGTACCTCGACGCCCGCGGGCGCCGCGTGCTGGCCGCCCTCGACGCGGCAGCGGCCGCCCACGACGCCGAGGTCGCGACCGTCGCCCTCGCCTGGCTCCGCTCGCAGGACGGCGTCGCCGCGCCGATCGCGAGCGCCCGCGTCATGGAGCAGCTGCCCGCCCTCGTCGCCTCCGCGACGCTCGAGCTGACGGCGGAGGAGCTGGCCGCACTCGACACGGCGAGCCGCTCGTAGGCGGGTCTCGATACGCCGCTGCGCGGCTGCTCGACCGGCATGAGGCCCCGCTGCGCGGCTGCTCCGCCCGCGCCTTCATGTTGATCGAGTAGCCCGCGAAGCGGGCTTATCGAGATCCACCCCGCCCGGACCACCCCCTCCACCCCGCGGTCAACACGGCCCCGTGGAGGTGCTATCGTCTAACGGTGCCAAATCGCGGGCACGCCCCGAGAGGGGCAGTCAGACCCGCAGGTGCGCCCCCTTAGCTCATTGGTAGAGCACTTCCTTGGTAAGGAAGAGGTAGTGGGTCCGATTCCCACAGGGGGCTCCGTTCCCGGCAGGCCAGCCTCCGGAAACGTGCGGCGGGGTAGCTCAGGTGGTTAGAGCACACGGCTCATAATCGTGGTGTCGCGGGTTCAAGTCCCGCTCCCGCTACATCGAGAAGGCCCCGGTTCGCACGTCGAGCCGGGGCCTTCGTCGTCCCCGCTGCACCCCCTCCGCGAGATGCCACTTGTGCACGCGACACGCCGTGAAAGGCGTGCACAAGTGGCATCTCGCGGAGACGACCGGTCGTCAGAGCGTCGAGATCGTGCGGTTCTCGATCCGGAGGACGCCGTCGCACTCGGCGAGGAAGTCCGCCTCGCCGTGCATCGTCACCAGGACGGTGACACCCTGGGCCACCCGTTCGCGGAGGACGTCCTTGACGACCGCGACGCTCTCCGTGTCGAGCGCGGTGAACGGCTCGTCGAGGAGGAGCACCTTCGGGTCCTCCATCAGAGCCTGCGCGAGAGACAGCTTCTGCTTCATCCCCGAGGAGAAGGTGCGGACCGCTGAGCGCCCCGCGCTCTGCAGACGTACCGAGGCGAGCGTCGCGCGGATCTCCTCGATCCCGATGCGCCTGCGGATCGCGGCCAGTCGCAAGAGGTTCTGCTCCGCGGAGAGGCCCGCGATGTAGGCGGGGCCGTCGATCGTGATCCCGAAGCCGTCCGGGAACGTCCGCCCTTCCGGCGAGATCGAAGGGTCGACGCTGATGCTGCCCGAGTCCGGCCTGAGGAAGCCGCAGAGCAGTCGCAGCAGGACCGACTTCCCGGAGCCGTTCGGACCGAGGAGGGCGTAGAGCCCGCCTCGGCGCAGCTCGAACGCGACCTCGCTGTAGAGCAGATTCCCGCGGATGCTCTTGGACACACCCTCGACCGTGATGGCGTTCGTCATGAGCGACCTCTTTCTGTTCTTGGATGCCTCTCGACCAGTCGAGACGCGATGACTGCTGCGATGAGGACGATGCAGGCGCTCCCCAGCGCCAGCGCCGTCCCGTGGAGGACGCTCGGCCAGCCCCCCGCGCTCCTCCACAGACCCGCGATGCCGAGCGGGTTGCCCTCGAGGAGCTCGCTCGGCAGGAAGGCCAATCCGGCCGAGAAGGCCGCGGGGGCCGCGCCCGATCCGGCGAGCGGCGCGAAGGCGGAGGCGGCGACCGCGACCAGTGTCAGCTGCAGCGTTCCGTTCACCAGGAGCTGATAGCCCACCACCGGGTCGACGAAGGACGCGAGCTCGCCGGGGGCGCCCCGCAGGAGCGCCTCGGCACCGGCCAGAGCGCCGACGAGCGCGCTCACTCCGAGTGCACGGGCGAGGAGCCCTGCGCCGAGTCGCCGATTCCGAGCGCCGCTCGATCCGAACCGGATCAGCTCGCAGCGGAGGATCGGGCGCCGGGGATCGAGCTCGCTGAGCTGCCAGGTCATCGCGAAGCCCGTGACGACGAGGACGGAGAGCAGGGTGGGTGCGAGAGCGCCCACTGGGCCCGCGAAGAGAGGACCGAGGACTCTTCCCTCGACCCCGGGTGCCGGATTCCCCTCGGAGACCGACTGGAGCCCCGTCGGCCCGAGCGCGGCCGTGCCGAGGAGGAGGACGTACGCCGCCCATCCGGCACCCCAGGACCGCGCCGCTCCGGACAGCCGGCGATCCTGGACCCGGACGGCGCCGAGGAGGACGACCTCGATCGAGAGGAGGACGACGACGGCGGCCAGCATGCCGAACGGCCGCCCGAGGTGGAGCGAGGAACTGGAGAGGAACGCCGAGCTGACGGCGGAGTCCCTCGGGAGTCCCCCCGCCGCCGAGACGGCGAACCAGCCGAGCAGCACCGTCGCCGCCGGCCCGACGAGGACACTCCCGCCTGAGAGTACCCAGCAGGCGGAGAGGAGGGACCCGATCGTCGCGAGGAAGAGCAGGAGGAGCGGGAGCTGGAGCAGCACTCCGACGGGCGGGGGCAGCGCAACGTCCGAGAGCAGCGCACTCACCGATCCGGGCACGCGCGCGACGTCGTTCACCAGCCCGAGGGAGCACACCCAGCACGTCGTCAGCACACCGAACAGGACGACCGCAGCACTCGCCGCGTCGCTGCGCAGGAGGACGAGGAGCACGTTCTTGAGGGATCCTGCCCGAATGCACACGGTTTCCGGAGGGAGGGACCTCGACGCCAGGAAGAGGGCGATGCACCACGGCGCTCCCAGTCCGTAGCAGACGAAGAGCGGGTCGTTCACGACTTCGACCGCCACGTCGACGAATCCGAACGAGGAACCCGACGCGGTCCAGAGCATCCGCTGGTGGATCGAGTACGCGGCGGCAGCCGCGAGCGCCCAGCCGGCGAGCAGCAGGCGGACACGGCGGGAGAGCGAGGCGATCATGTCAGCGCCGGGAGTCGCTGGGCTCTGCCGAGGACCCGCCGTGCGGCGAGAACCGTCGCGGCTCCAGCGACCGCGAGCGGCAGGACCATGATGCCGATCGGTGCCTGATCGAGACCGAACGGGAAGGCTCCGTACATGAATCCGAGAAGTGGATGGTCGACCAGAGCGACAGCCATCGTCTCGACGAAGAAGATCACTGCGGGCAGCACCATCGCCAGCCCCAGGTTCTTCAGTGCGACCAGTGCGAGCACCCCGGCCACCGCCGTGATCGCGCCCCAGGCACCCAGCACCGAGGAGTAGCAGATCAGGTACACCGGCCACCCGAAGGCGAGCAGCTGCGAGTAGTTCACGCGCTCCAGGGCGTTCCGTTCCACCTCGTCCGGTGCGAGTCCGTACACGACCGGATCGATGAAGGGCGCACCCAGCTCCGGCCAGATCCCGAAGGCGATCAGTCCGGGAAGGAGTGCGGCGACGAAGCCGAGCACGAATCCTCCGAGGGCGACGCTCATCATCCGGGTCGCCAGGTAGGACCGGAGATCCGTCCGCGCGCGGACGAGGACGACGAACCTGTTCCTGATCTCGGCAGCGGTGCCGCTGCAGCAGGCCGTCGTGATGAAGACGGGGAAGAGAATGATCATCGGGGAGATCATGAACTGGGAGTAGACGTCCAGCTCATCGCGGTAGACACCGCCGCCCACCTCCGCCAGCCCGAGAGCCGTCGGACCGAGGACGAGGATCGCACCGAGGAGCGCCTGCGGCCAGCGCAACGACGACCGCAGATCGGTGAGGACCAGTGCGAAGCGCGACGGCACGGTCGTGTCGATGGTCGGGTTCCGGCTCTACCAGGCCTGCCACTGACCGCGCACGTGCACCTGATAGATGGTGAAAGGGGTCGTTCTAAGCGCGGACGTGAGAGTCTCGGTACCCGCCGCATAACTGTTCGGGAGCCCGTGGACGATGTTGTCGTCGGTGATCGAGAATATCTTCGTGCCTTTGTCGCAGTTGACGAGCGCCTGGCACATCTGCGCGTCCATCTTGTAGTCGCTGCCGATCTCCCGGAGCTGGATGGTGCCGTTGCGATTCGACTCGTACTTCGTCTGGTAAGTGGTCGACGTCGGCGACTGGAACCCGCCGGCGTTCTTGTCGAAGCTGTCAGCGAAGACGTTCGCCTGCGCCGTCGCCGCCATTCCGACGCTCAGCAGGACTGCTCCTGCGATGGAAGCGATTCGTGTCGATCTCTTCATGGCCGTCCCTCGATCCGTCGGTCGGACCCAGCGCCGCGACCACATCTATATGACCGCTAAGCGAGGAAATATCACATACCCCTCTTCGAGGGTCAGACGAGCGACGGTGTACCGGCCTGTGCTCAGCACGGCTGACCTGTCGGCCTCTGGCGACGACCGCTCCGCCCGCCGACCCTCTACGGCGCGCCCGCTTCGTCCCTGCTGCGCGGGCTGCACCCCCTCCGCGAGATGCCACTTGTGCACGCGACACGCCGTGAAAGGCGTGCACAAGTGGCATCTCGCGGAGCTCATCGTCGGCGCGCTCTCGGATGCTCGAGGAGCGACTGGGTAAGGTAAGCCTCACCAAACCCGGCGGTGCGTCCGCCCGCAGCACGGAGGCTCCGCATGGCCCGCTCGTCCGCCCCGACGCGCCCCACCGATCCGCAGGTCGTCACCGTCGAGGTCGTCCGCACCGCGCGCGTGACGCCGGGGATGCAGCGCGTCACCTTCGGCGGGCCCGGGGTCGCGCTGCTGCATCCGCTCGGCCACGACCAGTGGTTCCGCCTCTTCCTGCCGCGGCCCGGGCAGGAGGCGCTGCGGCTGCCGACCCGCTCGAGCGCGCTCTGGTACGCGCAATACCTCGCGATGCCGAAGGCGCAGCGGCCGGTGGTCCGCAACTACACCGTGCGCCGCTACCGGGCCGAGGGTGCCGACGGCGGACCCGAGATCGACGTCGACTTCGTCGTGCACGGCGAGCCGGGGGAAGCGGGGCCCGCCGTGACCTTCGCCCTCACCGCCGCGGTCGGCGACCGGGTCGGCATCCTCGACCAGGGGCTCGGCTACCGCCGGGCCGACGGCTCCGACTGGTGCCTGCTCGTCGCCGACGAGACGGGTCTGCCGGCGGTCGCGGGCATCCTCGCCTCGCTGCCCGAGGACCGCGCCGCTCACGTCTTCCTCGAGCTGCCCTCCGAGGCGGACCGCCAGCCCGTCGTCGCCTCCGACGCCGTCACCCTGCACTGGCTGCCCCGTGCCGACGCGCACGCCCGCCCCGGCGAGCACGCGCTCGCCGTCCTCCGCGACGCGACCCTGCCCGCGGGTCGCCCCTCCGTCTTCGCCATCGGTGAGTCCTCCCTCGCCACCGGCGCCCGCCGCCACCTCGTCGCCGATCGCGCCGTCGACAAGCGCGCCATCACCTTCATCGGCTACTGGCGCCACGGCGTCGCCGCCCCCTGACCGGCGCCCCCGCGAGATGCCACGTGTGCACGCGACACGCCGTGAAAGGCGTGCACAAGTGGCATCTCGCGGAGAAGCGTCAGACCTCGCAGCCGGCGAAGAGGACGTCGGGGGAGGAGACGAGGTCGTCGAGGGTCAGCAGGCGGGTCAGGTCGTGGCCGGCGGCCAGGGCGTTCGCGCGCTCGAGATCGGTCTGCGGGGCGAGGCGGCCCTCCATCACGCCGCCGAGGGCGCGGACGGCGCAGGCGGCGACGACGCCCTCGGGCGTGCCGCCGATGCCGAGCACGAGGTCGACGCTGCCGTCCGGGTCCGCCGCCTCGATCGCGACCGAGACGTCGCCCTCGCCGCGCAGCGACAGCGCGACGCCGGCCTCCCGGAGGGCCGCGATCAGTCCGGCGTGCCGCGGCTTGTCCAGCACGGCGACCACCAGCTCGGAGACCGGCTTGCGAAGGGCGTCGGCCAGCCGCCGCGCGTTCTCGGCGGGCGGCAGATCCAGCCCGACGACTCCCGCCCCCGCGCCGGAGCAGACCAGCTTGTCCGTGTAGAACACGTCGCGCGGGTCGAGCATCGTGCCGCGCGGGGCGAGCGCGATGACGCAGACCGAGCCGGGGATCCCCTCCGCCGCCAGCCGCGTGCCGTCGAGCGGGTCGACCGCGACGTCGCAGGAGGGGGAGTCCGCCCGGCCGAGCCGCTCGCCGTTCGCGAGCATGGGCGCGTCGTCCTTCTCGCCCTCGCCGATGACGACGACGCCGGCGAACGGCGCCTCGGCCAGCACCGCGCGCATCGCCGCGACCGAGGCCGCGTCGGCGGCGAGCTTGTCGCCGCGGCCGTACCAGCCGCGCGCCGCCTCCGCCGCCGCCCGGACGCTCGCGGCCACCGCCTCCCGCAGCTCGGCGGAGTAGGACGGCGACGCGATCAGCCGCACGTCGCTCACGCGCGCGCCGGCTGCGAGGTCGCGGTGCGGACCAGTCGCTCGAGCGTGCGCAGGCCGTCGGACGACAGCACCGACTCGAGATGCCCCTGCACGGAGGCGACTCCCTCCCCGCGCAGCGCGTCCACGATCCCCGTCGCCGGGTCGCGCGAGATCTCGAGGTCGAGCAGCGGGGTGCTCGACACGTCCGCGCCGGCGACCGAGGAGAAGGTGTTGTAGAAGCCGATCGCCGCGTCCTCACCGAACACGTCGACCGCGAGCCGCACGCCCTGCCGGGGCGCGGGCAGCGGCTCGACCGGCAGCCCCGCGAGCAGCGAGAGCATCTGGTGGCTGAGGCAGACGGCGAGCATCGGCCGCTCCGAGGCGAGCCGCTCCGTCATCAGGGCCCGCAGGCGCGCGATCCGCGGCTCGGAGTCGTCGCGCGGGTCGCCGGGGCCGGGGCCGAACACCACGAGGTCGTCGCTCAGCACGTCCTCGACGCTCGACCAGCGCTCGACCCGGGCGTCCATGCCGAGGTGGCGCAGCTGGTGCGCGAGCATCGTCGTGAACTGGTCCTCGTTGTCGACGATGAGCGCCGTGTGCCCGGCGAGCCCCTCGATGTGCTCCGGCGCCTGAGGCCGCAGCCAGAACGACGCGAGCCGCTCGTTTCGCGCCTCGAGCGCCTCCTGCACTCCGGGCTGCGCATTGAGGTCGATCGCCGGCGGGATGTCGCGGTGGGGGAGCAGCCCCAGTGCGGAGAGCACCCCGGACGCCTTCGCGCGGGTCTCGGCGACCTCGCCCTCCGGCGTCGAGTGCCGCACGAGCGTCGCGCCGGCCGGCACGGTGAGCCGGCCGTCCTCGCGGAGGTACGCGGTGCGGATCAGGATCGGCGCGTCGACCGTGTAGCCGTGCTCCTCCGGCTCGAACAGGGCGAGGACACCGGAGTAGTAGCCGCGCGGCTCCTTCTCGTACTCCGCGATCACGGCGCAGGCGTTCTCCATCGGCGAGCCGGTGACGGTCGGCGCGAACATCGTGAGCCGCAGCACCTCGCGGACGTCGAGGTCGGTGCGCCCCTCGAGCAGGTACTCCGTGTGGCTGAGGCGCGACATCTGCTTGAGGAACGGCCCGAGGATCCGGCCGCCGTTCGGGCAGACCGCGCTCATCATCTTCATCTCCTCGTCGACCACCATGAAGAGCTCCTCGCTCTCCTTGACGTCGGCGAGGAACGCCAGCACCTCGGCGCCGGTCGGGCCGGCCGCGGGGTGGCGGAAGGTGCCGCTGATCGGGTTCATCATCGCCACGCCGTCGCGGACGGAGACGTGGCGCTCGGGCGTCGCGCCGACCGCGGTGACGGTCGGCGAGCCGTCGGCGCCGGGCGTGTGGATCGCGAAGGTCCAGTAGGCGCCCGATTCGTCGGTCAGCAGCCGGCGGAACCAGGCCAGCACCGCCTCGACTGCGGGAGCGTCCGTGTGCGCGACGAACGCGCGGTTGATGACGAAGTTCGCGCCCTCGCCGCGGCCGATCTCGTCGTCGATCACCCGCCGCACGATCTCCGCGTACTCCTCGTCGGGCACGTCGAAGCCTCGCTCCTCGACCGGGATCTCGCGCTCGGGCAGCAGCCGCAGCACCTCGGTGAGCGGCACGCTCTCGCGCTCGCGGACGACGAGGTTCCGCAGCGGGGCGCCGTCGTCCTTGGCCGCGAAGCCGCGCTCGCGCACCTGGCGGTAGGGCACGAGGGTCAGCACGTCGGCGCCGTCGAGCGGGATGTCGGCGAGGCCCTCGACGTCGACGACGTCGCCGGTGAAGACGTCGACGTCCGTCCGGCCCTGCCGGAGGACGACCGCGAACGGCAGCGATCCGTCGGAGGCGAGGATGCGGGAGAGGAGCGAGGTCATCGTGGTCCTTGGGTCGGGGTGTCCCTCACCCGGGCCCCGACATGCAGAACGACCGCCCGGTCGAGGCGGTCGTGTGCGAGAGGAGTCTGCGCGTCGGCCTGCCTAGGAGGCGGGCCACCAGGGGCGGAGGGTCGACGTGAGCACGGGGGAAGTCTAGGGGAGGCGCCGCTCGGGCGGCCACCCGATCAGGCGGTCGCGGCGTCGGACGCCGGGTCGATCCGCTCCGTCGACTCGCCGCGGAGAGTGCGGAGCAGGAGGGTCGCCCCGGCCGTCGCCGCGGGTGTCGCGATCACCGCGCCGCCCGGGATCAGGAAGGCGAGGTAGACCGCGATGCCGAAGCCGAGGGACACCGCGCGGCGCTCGCCGAGGAGGCGGCGGCGATCGCGCAGTGCGAGTCCGCGGGCATCGCCGGCGAATCCGGTCAGCTCGAGGGCGAGCGCCCGGCCGCCGACGAGTGCGCCGGCGATCAGCCCGACCACCTGCCCGACGACCGGGATGATCCCGAGCAGCACCAGCACGACGCCGATCGCCAGCGAGGTGCCGACCAGCACCGAGGAGTCGCGCAGTGTGCGGCCGAGCCCGCGCCAGAACCCCGTCTCGTGCTCGTCGGGCACGCCGCCGAGCTCATTCTCGACGCCGCGCCAGATCCGCTCGTAGAAGGGGTCGCCGACGAGCAGGGTGACCGCGGCGAAGAGGACGACGCCGAGTGCGACGATCGCCCCGACCGCGGCGATGGAGAGCAGGAGGCGGACGGTGCCGGCCGCGGCCTCGTCCCAGCCGTCCACGAACGGCGTCAGCGCGCGCACCACGGCGTCGATCCGGGTGAGCACGAGCACCAGCACGCCGACGAAGACGAGGCCGACGATCAGCGGCGGGATCGCGCCGAGGAGCATCGCCCGGGGCGAGCGGACCCAGGTGCCGAACCCCCTGCCGAAGAGCCGTGCGCCGAGGGCCAAGTCGCGGAGGATCGCCATGGCTCGATCCTCGCAGAAGGGCCGTTATGCGATCGATGCAGAACGCGACCTCGCGGGGGATGTGCGGATGTTCAGGCCGCTGATAGACATCAGCCAGGCGCCACGGGGGCAGCTTCGGCGCCGATCCCGCTTCCACATTCTCGAGAAGGAATACATCCATGTCTCTCCGGGGGACCTCTCTCCGCTCGCGCTCGCGTCTCGCGTGCCTCACCCTCGTCGTCGGCCTCGCCGGCGGCCTGATCGCCCCGGCCGCCGCCGCGTCGACCAGCACCCCGGAGCCGACCGCGACCGCCGTCGCGACGTCGACTCCGACCGCGACACCGACGGCTGTCCCGACCGCGACTCCGACCGCGACGACGGAGCCGACAGCGACCCCGACCCCCACGGCGACGCCGACGGCGACTCCCACCGCCGTCCCGACGACATCGCCGATTCCGTCGCCGGAGCCGTCGGCCACTGCGACCCCCACCGCGACGCCGGCCCCCGGCATCGACCCGATCTGCGACGTCCCCGGCGGCGGGCCGGTCGCGGAGGAGGTCATGGGCGACGTGTCGGCCACCCTGTCCGGCGCCGCGGTCAGCGTGACGATCCCGCCGATCCGCACCACGTCCTGCTGGGAGCGCGCGGAGCTGCGCGTCTGGAACCTCGACTACGAGCGCCCGACCGACCTGGGCTACTCGCTCGAGCTGCTGACGACGATCCCGATCGAGGGCCGCGACTTCCGCGGCGTCACCCTCGGGCTCGGCGACCTGCCCGCCGGCGATCAGGACATCCTCGTGGCGATCTACGGATTCGACGGCGACGTCCAGGGCAGCACCCGCGAGACCATCGGCGAGCAGATCCACCTCGACGTCCCCGACGTCTCGGCCGAGCAGTACGAGGCCGACGCGGCCGCCTACCACGCGTGCCTCGCCCCGAACGACGGACGCATCGTGAAGAGCAAGAGCGGCGACGTCACCGCGAGCACGACGAACGGCGTCATGACCGTCGTCCTGCCGTCGGTCGAGACCGTCGACTGCCTCGACAGCATCACCTTCGTCATCTGGGCGGCCGACTACGACCGCCCGACCGAGGACCACCCCTTCGTCGCGGTGAAGCTCGACGAGATCGTGCTCGACTCCTCCTCCTACGCCGGCGGCACCTACAGCTACCCGGTGACCCCCGGCCACGTCGACGCCATGGTCACGATCGTCGGCACCCTGGGCGTCCTCGAGGGCGGTCTCGAGTACCTGCAGTACCGCGCTCACGTCCCGCAGCCCGGTGAGGGCACGACGACCACCGTCTCCACCACGGGCGGCAGCACCCGCGGTGGCTCGGCGCTCGCCGAGACCGGTGTTGAGACCGCGGGCCTCGCGTCCGGTGCGGCCGCGCTGCTGGCGCTCGGTCTCGCGTCGCTCGTCGTGACGCGCCGTCGCCGGAGCGCGCAGCAGTCCTAGCCGCTGCACACGAAGGGCCCGGGAGCATCTGCTCCCGGGCCCTCTCGTGCGTCCCGCGTCGTGCGCTCGCCTCAGGTCAGCGCGAACGGGGCGAGCAGCCCCGTCATCTCCTTCGGGCGCGGTGCCGCGAACTCGTCGCGGCGCGAGGTCGTGACTCCCATCGCGACCAGGCCCTCGACCAGCCGGACGGCCGCGGCGACCCCGTCGATCACCGGGACCCCGAGCTCGCGGGAGAGGTCGCGGCAGAGGTCCGCCATCCCGGCGCAGCCGAGCACGATCACGTCGGAGCCGTCCGTCGCGAGGGCGGCGGCGCACTCCTCGAGGATCACCCGGCGCGCGTCGGAGTGCGGGTCGTCGAGCTCGAGCACCGGGATGTCGCAGGCGTGCACTCCCGCGCAGGCCCGGTCGAATCCGGCGCGGTGCGCGATGTCCCAGGCCCGCCCGCTGGTGCGCGAGAGCGTGGTGACGACGCTGAACCGCCGGCCGACCAGGGACGCCATGTGCATCGCGGCCTCGGCGATGCCGATCACCGGTCCGCGGGCGAGCTCGCGGGCCGCGTCGATCCCCGGGTCGCCGAAGCAGGCGACGACGTAGCCGTCGCTGCCGGCCGCGTCGCCGCGGACGATCTCGTGCAGCAGCCCCGGGACGGCCAGCGCCTCGTCGTAGTGGCTCTCGATCGAGGCCGGCCCCATCGGCGGGGTGACGGCGACGATCTTGGTGCCGACCGAGGCGACGGACCGCGCGGCGCGGCCGATCGCCTCCGTCATGCGCTCGCTGGTGTTCGGGTTGACGACGGTGATGCGCACGGGCGCTCCTCGGGATGCTGCAGGGGTGGAACGGCCACCACGCCACCGGCCAGTCCTCGAAAGTTGCGGTAGTCACGCGCGACTACCGCAACTTCTGGAGGATGGAGTGGACGGCGAGGCCGGGTCAGGGGCGGGTGGGGGAGGGCTCGGGTCAGACCGTGCTGCCGTCGCTGACGTTCGCGAGGTCCTCCTCGAGGCGGCCGATCCGCGGGGAGCGGCGCTCGAGGACGGCCATCGCGACGAAGCCGAGGCCGCAGCCGAGGAACCAGCTGTAGTCGCCGAGCCAGGTGAAGGACGGGCCGCCCGCCTCCTCGATCCAGCGCGGGACGAGCACCGACAGGACGGAGGGGAGGCCGCCGATCACGGTGGCCCAGACGGCGTTGGGGTTGAAGCCGCGGGAGAACCAGTAGCGGCCCTTCTCGCTCATCGTGTACAGGTCGTCGACCCAGACGCGCTGACGGCTGATCAGGTAGTAGCCGGCGATCAGGACGCCGAACAGCGGGCCGATCAGGGCGCCGAGGATGCCGAGCGTGTAGTGGATCGCGGTGTCGTTGGAGTACCAGTTCCACGGGGTGAGCAGCACCGAGCCGACGGCGGCGATCATGCCGCCCATCCGCCAGCTGATCTTCTTCGGGTTGACGTTGGAGAAGTCGAACGCCGGCGAGATGAAGTTGGCGACGATGTTGATGCCGATCGTCGCGATGACGAAGGTGAGCCCGCCGAGCAGGACGGCGAACCAGGTGTCGATCCGCTCGACGGTCTCGATCGGGTCGGTGATCAGCTCGCCGAAGACGGGGACCGTCGCGGACGCGGTGATCACGGTGAGCAGGGAGAAGAAGAGGAAGTTGATCGGCAGGCCGAGGAGGTTGCCCTTCTTTACGGCGCGGTAGCTGCGGGCGTAGCGGGAGAAGTCGCCGAAGTTCAGCATCGGGCCGGAGAAGTAGGAGACGACCAGGGCGACCGCCGAGATCATCACGGGGATCGAGGCGCCGAGGTCGAGGGGCTCGCCCGAGCCGAGGTTCAGCGAGATGTTCTCCCAGCCGGCCTGCGACACGAGGTAGATCGCGAGCACGAGCATCACCACGTAGACGGCGGGGCCGGCCCAGTCGATGAAGCGGCGGATCGACTCCATGCCCCGCCAGAAGAGAGCGGCCTGGGCGACCCAGAGGATCGCGTAGGAGAGGTAGCCCAGGGCGGAGAGGCCGAGGAAGGAGGCTTCCGGGGTGTTCCAGGAGGCCATCGCCGGGAAGAACTTGAGGAACACGATGTTGAGCGACTGCGCGGCGAGGTAGGTCTGCACGCCGTACCAGGCGATGGCGATCAGCCCGCGGATGATCGCGGGGATGTTCGCCCCGCGGACGCCGAAGATCGCCCGGTTGATCACCGGGTAGGGGACGCCGGTGACCTGGCTGGGCTTCGCGACGAGGTTGCAGAAGACCTGCACGATCACGATGCCGACCACGAGGGCCACCAGCACCTGCCAGCCGGCGAGGCCGAGCGCGAAGAGCGAGCCGGCGGTGACGTAGCCGCCGACGCTGTGCACGTCCGACATCCAGAACGCGAAGATGTTGTAGCTCGACCAGCGCTGCTTGACGAGCGGGGCGAGGTCCTCGTTGGCGAGGCGGTCGTCGTAGCCCGGCTTGACGAGCGAGGGGCCGGCGAGCCCGGCGCTCTCGGCGGGCGGCGCGGTCGACGGGTCGATGCGGGGTGCAGTGGCGCGGTCGGTCATGGTGGATCCACCTCTCGGGCGGGTGCGCGGGTCGGCGCACGGAGCGGATGTGTCAGGGTGGTCGAGGCGGTCGGACGTGGCGATCGGCCGCCTCCGCGCGAGCGGTGGGCTGTCGGATCGTGTGAAGTGATGACTTCACACGGGAGAACCTAGGGCTCCGCCGGGCCGCGTTCGTTTCGCCCCCGTTACAGCTGTGTGACGATCACCGAGGAGAGGACGGCGTCCCGCATGCCCACCGACGAGACCGCCCGGGATTCCGCGGTCTCCGCGGCTCCGGACGTCGCCGCCGCGCTCCCCAGGGCGGTCCGCGAAGGCGTCGGCGCGCGCCTGCGCGAGCTGCGTCTCGCGTCAGGGATGTCGCTGCGCGCACTCGCCCGCGAGCTCGGCATCTCGGCCAGCGCCGTCTCGCAGATCGAGCGGGGGGCCATGCAGCCGTCGGTCGGGCGCCTCATCGCGATGGTCGGCGCCCTCGGCGTCCCGCTCTCCGTCGTCTTCGACGAGACCGCCGCCGGCGGCACGGCGGCCGGTGGGCCGGGCGGGCCCAGCGGCGGAGAGGGCGCGGGGCTGACGACGGCCGTCGTCCGCGCGGGCGAGGTCGCTCCCGTCCTCCTCGAGGGCGGCGTGCTCTTCCGCCGGCTGGCGCCGCAGCCCGTCGACGCGGTCGACTTCTTCGAGTCGACCTATCCGCCGGGGGCGACCTCGACCGCGCAGCGCCGGTTCCTGCGCCACGACGGGATCGAGATCGGGACCGTCACGCTCGGCGAGCTCACCGTCGAGTTCGAGGACGAGACCGTGGTCCTCGCCGCGGGGGACGCGATCACGTTCCCCTGCGAGCGCGGCCACCGGATGATCAACCGCGGTGCCACGACGGCCGTCGCGACCTGGCTGATCGTCCACCGCTGACGCGGCCCGCGGGGCCGCCATCCCGGTATGGCACAGTGACAGCATTCCTCCACAGGGGGGAGGTGCCGGGTGCCTGTCCACATCCCTGGGGGATCCGGTCGGCGGGCCCGCCGCGATGTCGGTGCCGCCTGGTGTGCTGTGCGCCTCGAACGATTGGTGCGGAACATGGACGGACGACAGAACAGGCGAGACGACGACGAGTGCCCCCGCTGGTGCGCAGGGGAGCACGACGAGATCGAGTGCCCCGAGGAGCGGCTGCACCGCTCCCGGGCGCAGTCGCTCCCGCTCGTGCTCTGGTGCGGGGAGGGTGGGGCAGGCGAGCCCGTCGCCGCCGTCGTGCACGTCTCGCTGTGCCGGCCCGGCGGCCGGGGCGAGGAGCGGCTGCGCCTCGAATCCGACGGGCTCGGCGCGGTGGACCTCGATCTCAGCGCGGCGGCGCGGCTGGCGCGCGGCGTCGAGGCGACGCTGCGGCTACTCGGCTCCGGCGGAGCCGGATGAGCGGGGCGGGTTCGGCGGCAGCAGGTCGGAGAGCTCGATGTCGAGGGCCTCGCAGAGGGCGAAGAGCGTCTTCAGCTGCGGGTTCGCGGGCGAGCCCGGCTTCGACTCGCCCTTCTCGAACTTCTGGTAGGTGTAGCCCGCCAGTCCGGCGGCGTGGGCGATGCGCTCCTGGCTCTCGCCCTTGGCCATCCGGGCGCGGTGGAGGTTCGTGCCGAGCTCGCGGGCGTAGGTCATCCAGTCGCGTTCGGGGTCAGGTGTGGACATGCTCGCCAGCTTCGGAGAAGAATCGTCCGCGGTCACCCATACGCGCGTGGGTAATTGCCGATGGTCATACGTGCATGACCCTCGTCGAGGGGGGAGGGGTCTCGGAGGGGGCCGAGGGCCGTGGAGGGCTCCGAGACCAGCGCCTAAGATGGCCGGGTGCCAGTGAACCCCGACCTCACCGGGCGCGTCTTCGCGCCGACGGAGCCCTACCAGGTGGGCCGCGAGAAGGTGCGCGAGTTCGCGCGCGCCGTCTCCGCCGAGTCCCCTCTCCACCTCGACCCCGAGGCCGCGCGCCGTGCCGGCTACCGCGACGTCGTCGCCCCGCCGACCTTCGCCGTGGTGGTGCAGGAGTTCACCCTCGCCCAGCTGCTCGCCGCTCCGGACGCCGGCATCGACTTCAGCCGGGTCGTCCACGGCGACCAGCGCTTCAGCTACTCGCGCCCCATCGTCGCGGGCGACGAGCTGACCGCGACCCTCTCGGTCGCCGGCATCAAGCAGCTCGGCGCGCACTCGATGATCACCACGCAGTCGACCATGGTCGACGCCGACGGCGCCCACGTCGTCACCGCCCTGTCCACCCTCGTCGTCAGGGGAGACGAATGAGCGCCGAGCGCCCCGTCCTGTCCGAGCTCACCGTCGGCGACGTCGTCGGCGAGCGGCGCTTCCACCTCGAGCGCGGCTCGCTCGTGCGCTACGCCGGCGCCTCGGGCGACTTCAACCCGATCCACTACCGCGACGACGTCGCGGCCGAGGTCGGGCTGCCCGGCGTGCTCGCCCACGGCATGCTGACGATGGGCACCGCCGTGCAGGTCGTCGTCGACTGGGTCGGCGATCCCGGCCGTGTCGTCGACTACCAGGTCCGCTTCACGCGGCCCGTCGTCGTCGACCCGAAGGAGGGCGCCGAGCTCGACGTCGTCGCGAAGATCGGCGCGATCGACGCCGAGGCCGGGATCGCGCGCATCGACCTCGCCGTGACGTACGGCGGCCAGGCGGTGCTCGGCAAGGCGCAGGCGCGCGTCTCGCTGGCCTGATCCCGCACCGATGACGACACCCGCCCTCTCCACCCTCACCACGCTGCGCGTCGGGGGAGTCCCCGAGCGCCTGCTCGAGCCGGCCACCGAGGCCGAGCTGGTCGCCGCCCTCCGCGAGGTGTGGGCCGACGACGAGCCCTGGCTGCTGCTCGGCGGCGGCTCCAACCTCCTCGTCGGCGACGACGGAGTCGAGGGGACCGTGGTGCGCGTGCGCACGACCGGGATCGAGCGGCTCGAGACGGACCGGCCCGGCGCGGTCCACCTCCGCGTGCAGGCGGGCGAGTCGTGGGACGGCCTGGTCGCCGCGACCGTCGAGCGCGGCTGGGCGGGACTCGAGGCGCTCAGCGGCATCCCCGGGACGGTCGGCGCGTCGCCGGTGCAGAACATCGGCGCCTACGGCCAGGAGCTCTCCGACACCCTCGTCGCGGTCGACTTCCTCGACGAGGGCGCACAGGAGCCGGTGCGACTGACCGCCGCCGAGCTCGAGCTGGGCTATCGGACCTCCGCCGTCAAGCAGGGTCGACGCGGCGCCGTCCTCGCCGTCGAGTTCGCCCTCGAGGACGTCGGCGGAGCGGGTCTCGGTGCTCCCGTCGCCTACGGTCAGCTGGCCAGTGCGCTCGGCGTCGAGCTGGGCGACCGCGTGCCGCTGGCCGAGGTGCGCGCGAGCGTGCTGCGGCTGCGCGGCGCGAAGGGGATGGTGCTCGATCCGGAGGATCCGGACACCGCCAGCGCCGGCTCCTTCTTCACCAACCCGATCGTCACCGTCGCGGCCGCGAGCGGACTGCCGCCGACCGCGCCGCGCTGGCCGGAGACGCCGGCGAGCGAGGCCCCGCTGGTGACCGCCCTCGCCGACGTCGAGGCGGGGGCGCCGATCCGGCTGCCCGCCCCGACCTCGCCCGACGCGCTGGTCAAGCTCAGCGCCGCCTGGCTCATCGAGCACGCCGGGATCGCCCGCGGCTTCTCGCTCCCGGGCTCGCGCGCCGCGGTGTCGAGCAAGCACACCCTCGCGCTCACGAACCGCGGCGGAGCGACCGCCGAGCAGATCGCCGAGCTCGCCCGCTACGTGCAGGGCCGCGTGCTCGCCGAGTTCGGCATCCTGCTGCACCCCGAGCCCGTGGTGGTCGGCACCACCGTCTGACTCCCCGCGCCACGGACCGCGCGGCGCGCGTCCCCGCCTTGCGGTGAACGGCGGGTCTCGATACGCCCCTGCGGGGCTACTCGACCACCATGATGCTCGCCCTCGTCGAGCGGCCCTCTCCTGCTACCCGCCTGCTGGGAACGGTGGGTCTCGATACGCCCCTGCGGGGCTACTCGACCAGCACGCGTGCGTCAGGCGTCGCGGCGGATCCAGCGGAAGGTGAGGCGGCTCGCGATCAGGCCCAGCACCAGCCAGATGCCGAGGGCGATCGCGACCCCGGTCAGGTCCCAGTCGCCGTTGACCTCGGCCTGCTCGAAGTCGGCCGGCAGGAAGACCGCCCGCATGCCCTGCGCGATCCACTTGAGCGGGAAGACGCTCGCGATCGTCTGCAGCCAGTCCGGCAGGGTCGTGAAGGAGAGGTAGGACCCCGAGACGAACTGCAGCACGAGCAGCGGCGGGACGATGACGGCCGTCGCGCTCTTCCCGGTGCGGGGGAGGGCGGAGACCGCGATGCCCAGGATCGCCGAGGTCGCCACTCCGGCCAGATAGATCCAGGCGAAGGTCGCCCAGCGACCGCCGTCGGTCGGCAGCGGCACCGAGAAGACGGTCGCGGCGACAGCGAGCAGCAGCGCCGTCTGCGCGACGCTCGTCACGAGCACCTGGCCGAACTTGCCGAGGAAGTAGCTCAGGACGGGCAGCGGTGCTCCGGCGAGGCGCTTGAGCGTGCCGTCGCCGCGCTCGACGGCGATGTCGACGCCGAGGTTCTGCACCCCGGAGAGCAGGATGCCCGCCGCCGCGAGTCCCGGCACGTAGTACTCGGCCATGCTGATGCCCGGGTCCTGCGGGTTCGCCTGCATCACCGCGCCGTCGCCGAACGCGACCGAGAAGATCGCGAGCAGCAGCACCGGGAAGAGGAAGGTGAAGAACACCTGGTCCGGCGCGCGGAAGTACGAGCGCACCTCGTAGCGCGCGCGGGCGGCGCCGAGCCGGAGGGTGCGGCCGACACCGGTGCGCAGCGCGGGGCGGGGGGCGGCGACGGCGCTCATGCCGGCTCTCCGATCACATCGAGGGCGGTGTCTCCGGCGCGGTCGTCGCGGATCAGGTCCAGGTAGATGTCCTCGAGGCTGGGCCGGAGGACCTCGAGGGCCGTCGGCTCGCCGAGGCGAGCGCTCAGCTCGGCGACGACGCGGGCCGGCTCCGTGGTGCGGAGGCGACGCCGTGCGCCGTCCTCCTGCCACTGGACGATCGGCACGCGGGCCTCGTCGCCGCCGATCTCGTCCATCCGCCCGATCGCGAGGAGGCGGCCGCCCGCGATGACCGCCGCCCGGTCGGCGAGGTGCGCGGCCTCGTCGAGGTAGTGCGTGGTGAGCAGGATGGTCGTGCCCTCGCTCTTGAGCAGCGCGACCAGGTCCCAGAACGCGTGCCGCGCCTCCGGGTCGAAGCCCGTCGTCGGCTCGTCGAGGAACACCAGCTCCGGACGGCCCACGATGCCCAGCGCCACGTCGACGCGGCGGCGCTGCCCGCCGGAGAGCTTGCCGATCCGCGAGCGCGCCTTCGCCGTGAGGCCGACCGCCTCGATCGTCTCGTCGACGTCGCGCGGGCTCGGGTAGAGGCTCGCGAAGTGGGCGATCTGCTCGCGGACCGTGGCGTTGCCCGATTCCCCGCTGGACTGCAGCACGATCCCGAGCCGCGACTTCCAGGCGAGGTCGCCGTGCCGCGGATCGACGCCGAGCACCGATGCCTCGCCGCCCGAGCGGTCGCGGTAGCCCTCGAGGATCTCGATCGTCGTCGACTTGCCGGCCCCGTTGGGCCCGAGCAGTGCGAACGTCTCGCCGCGCGCGATCTCGAAGGACACCCCGGTGAGGGCGGGCGCACCCCCATAGTCCTTCCGCAGATCGCGGACACGAACGGCGTCGTCAGGCGTCATCCCCCCAGCGTGCCCTGTCCCACCCCCCGAGCACAGTCATCCACCCCCACAAGACGCCACTTGCGCACAATCCGTTCGGTGTGTCATGCCCACAACCGGCATCTCGCGAGACCTCACACCCCTGGCACGGACACGTCCCGCGAGGCGCGGCAGCAGTGCCGAGCGCAACCGGCGATTCGCGTGCTAGCGAATCGTCGTGGGCGGACGCGAGACGCTCTGCGAAACGCATCCACCTCAGGAAGCCGACCGCGGCTGATCGACGACGAAGGAGGAGATCGGCTCAGCAACACCGTCGACCGCGGCTGACCGACGACGAAGGAGGAGATCAGCTAGTGGAACCGAACAGCGCTTGAAGGCGCTTCGCGCCTTCGAGCAGCGCGTCGTCGCCGAGCGCGTAGGAGAGGCGGAGGTAGCCGCTGGGTCCGAAGGCCTCGCCGGGGACGGTGGCGACCTCGGCCTTCTCGAGGATCAGGTCGGCGAGCTCCAGCGAGGTGGTGGGCGTGACGCCGTCCCACTCGCGGTTCAGCAGTCCACGGACGTCCGGGTACACGTAGAACGCGCCACCGGGCGTCGGGCAGTCGACGCCGTCGATCGCGTTGAGCGCGTCGACGATGGTGCCGCGGCGGCGCTCGAAGGCGAGGCGCATCTCCTCGGCGGGCTCCTGCGGGCCGGTGAGGGCGGCGATCGCGGCGCGCTGCGAGATGTTGGAGACGTTGCTCGAGAGGTGGGACTGCAGGTTCGAGGCGCCCTTGATCGCGTCGGCGGGGCCGACCATCCAGCCCACGCGCCAGCCGGTCATCGCGTAGGTCTTGGCGACGCCGTTGACGAGGATCGTGCGGTCGCGCAGGGCGGGGACGGCCTCGACGATCGAGGTGGCGCGGGTGAGCGGGCTCGCGTCGTCCTGGCCGTCGGCCGCGTAGACCAGGTTCTGGTAGATCTCGTCGGCGATCACCCAGAGGCCGTGCTCCTCGGCCCACTCGCCGATCTCGCGGGTCTGCTCGGCGGAGTAGACCGCGCCGGTGGGGTTCGAGGGGGAGACGAAGAGGAGGACCTTGGTGCGCTCGGTGCGCGCCGCCTCGAGCTGCTCGACGGTGACGAGGTAGCCCTGGTCCGCGCCGGCGAAGACGTCGACCTGGACGCCGCCGGCCAGCTTGATCGCCTCGGGGTAGGTGGTCCAGTAGGGGGTCGGCACGAGCACCTCGTCGCCGTCGTCGAGCAGGGTCTGGAACGCCTGGTAGACGGCCTGCTTGCCGCCGTTGGTGACGACGACCTGCGATGCCTCGACGGCCCAGCCGGAGTCGCGCGCGGTCTTCTCGGCGATGGCCTCGCGGAGGTCGGGCAGACCGGCCGCCGGCGTGTACCGGTAGTTCCTCGGGTCGAGCACCGCGGCCGACGCGGCCTCGACGATGTGCTGCGGCGTGGTGAAGTCGGGCTCGCCCGCGGCGTAGGAGATCACCGGCCGCCCCTGGGCCTGGAGGGCCTTCGCCTTCGCGTCGACCTTGAGGGTCGCGGACTCGGCGATGGCGGCGATGCGGGCGGAGATGCGCGTGGTGGAGGACACGACGGCCAGCGTATCGCGCGGGCGCGGGGGCCTCCAGGCGACGGGTCGCGCCCGGCTGGACACGTCCAGCGGGTCCACGTACACTCGTCTGCGGTAGACGAACGCTGCCAGGATTCACAGCGCCCGAGGCGGTTGCTGAGGCTCCCGAAGACGTTCGACTCCTCCTCGGATGCTCGCAACGGCATCCATAGGGCGGTGGCTCAATTGGTAGAGCAGCGGTCTCCAAAACCGCAGGTTGCAGGTTCGAGCCCTGTCCGCCCTGCACATCGATGCCCGTCGCTCGCGGTCCCCGCGATGCAGCGGTCATCGGTCCAGGACCGCCCACGGGCGGTCGGCCACACCGGAGGTTCCGGTGCGGGAAAGGTGCGTGCAGGTGGCCGGGAAAGCAGTCGACGAGCCGAGCGAGGACGTCGTCGCGATCGCCAATCAGCAGCGCGAGGCGCGGCGCAGTCCGTTCGCGCGCATCGCCCTCTTCATCCGGCAGGTCATCGCCGAGCTGAAGAAGGTCGTCACGCCGACGCGCAAGGAGCTCGGCAACTACGTCGTCGTGGTCCTGATCTTCGTCGTGATCATGATGGCGCTGGTGTCGCTGCTGGACTGGGTGTTCGCGCTCGCCGTGACCTACGTGTTCGGCACACCGGCGTCCTGACCCCCGCCACCCGACCCGGGAGCGTCCCGTCCGCAGGAGCGGGGGACGCCGACGGCAGCGGCACGCGAATCCCGACGGGACGCGGCCGATCGATCGAGAGAGAGTTACGAGTGTCTGACAGAAACCGCGACGACGTCGACTGGGCCACCGCCGCCGAGCAGTCGTCCGAGGTCGACGAGGTTCAGGAGGGCGACACCCGGATCCAGGCTGAGGACGCCGTCGAGCCCGCCGAGGAGGGCGCCCTGAGCGTCATCGACGAGAACGAGTCCGAGGACGACCTCGCGTCGGACCTCGAGGCCGCGCTCGACGCGATCGGCTCCGTGGACGACCCCGAGGCCGACTCGGCCGTCGACGAGGCCGCGCACATCGACACCGTCGAGGAGGCCGAAGCGGCCCTCGAGGCCGTCGAGGACGAGGCCGAGGTCGCCGCGGAGGACGCGGAGGCCGAGGGCGAGGACCTCGCCGACATCGACCCGTACGAGGCGTTCCGCGCCGAGCTGCGCGGCAAGATGGGCAAGTGGTATGTCATCCACTCCTACGCGGGCTTCGAGAAGCGCGTGAAGTCGAACATCGAGAACCGCAAGGTCTCCCTCGAGGCCGAGGACTACATCTTCGAGGTCCAGGTCCCGATGGAGGACGTGGTCGAGATCAAGAACGGCCAGCGCAAGATGGTCACCCGCGTGCGCATCCCCGGCTACGTGCTGGTGCGCATGGACCTCAACGAGGACTCGTGGTCGGTCGTCCGCCACACGCCGGGCGTCACCGGCTTCGTGGGCAACGCCCACAACCCGACGCCGCTGCGCTTCGAGGAGGCCTTCACGATGCTGAAGAGCCTGGTCGAGATCAAGGAGGTCGCGCCGTCCAAGACGGCCGGCGTCAAGGGTCAGAAGCAGGCGCAGCGCGTGCTGCCCGCCGAGGTCGACTTCGAGATCGGCGAGACCATCACGATCAAGGAGGGCTCGTTCGCGGGTCTTCCCGGCTCGATCAGCGAGATCAAGCCCGAGAGCGGCAAGCTCACGGTCCTCGTCTCGCTCTTCGAGCGCGAGACCCCGGTCGAGCTCTCGTTCGATCAGGTCACCAAGCTCTGACGACGGACCCCCGTCCGGCCGAGGCCCTTCCCGCACTGTCGGGGAGGGCCTCCGCCGTGTAAGCTCGTACGGGTTTTCGTGTCGGCGCCCGTCCGCGTGCGCGCCGACCGACCCTCCTCCACCGCGATCCGGCTCCGTCGGATGCGCGGGAGAGCGGCCGGGAGCCCCCGACCGCTCGAACCCTGAGAAAAGGAATCCTGAATGGCCCCCAAGAAGAAGGTCACCGGCCTGATCAAGCTCCAGATCAAGGCGGGCGCCGCGAACCCGGCCCCCCCGATCGGTCCGGCGCTCGGTCAGCACGGCGTCAACATCATGGAGTTCTGCAAGGCGTACAACGCGCAGACCGAGTCGCAGCGCGGCAACGTCATCCCCGTCGAGATCACCGTCTACGAGGACCGCTCGTTCACCTTCATCCTGAAGACCCCGCCCGCGGCGGAGCTCATCAAGAAGGCCGCCGGCGTCGCCAAGGGCTCGTCGACCCCGCACACCGTGAAGGTCGCGAAGCTCACCATGGCGCAGGTCCGCGAGATCGCCGAGGCCAAGCAGGCCGACCTGAATGCGAACGACATCGAGGCCGCCTCGAAGATCATCGCGGGCACCGCTCGGTCGATGGGCATCACGGTCGAGGGCTAGTCCCTCCGCCTTTCCAGAACTCACACCGTGGGAGAGCCCGCCAGGCTCTAGAACCACATTCTCGTTTCAAGGAGAAACAACATGGCACAGAAGTCGAAGGCCTACCGGGCCGCCGCCGCCAAGCTCGAAGAGGGCAAGTTCTACACCGCCGACGAGGCCGTCGCGCTCGCGCGCGAGACCGGCTCCGCGAAGTTCAACAGCACCGTCGAGGTCGCGCTCAAGCTCGGGGTCGACCCGCGCAAGGCCGACCAGATGGTCCGCGGCACGGTCATCCTGCCGCACGGCACGGGCAAGACCGCCCGCGTCATCGTGTTCGCGACCGGTCCGGCCGCTGAGGCCGCGATCGCCGCGGGCGCCGACGAGGTCGGCGGCGCCGAGCTCATCGAGAAGGTCGCCGGCGGCTACACCTCGTTCGACTCCGCGGTCTCGACCCCGGAGCTCATGGGCCAGGTCGGCCGTCTCGGAAAGGTGCTCGGCCCCCGCGGCCTCATGCCCAACCCGAAGACCGGCACCGTGACCCCGGACGTGGCTCGCGCCGTGACCGAGATCAAGGGCGGAAAGATCGAGTTCCGCGTCGACAAGCACGCCAACGTGCACCTCGTCGTCGGCAAGGCCGCTTTCACGGAGGAGCAGCTCCAGGAGAACTTCAAGACGGCTCTCGACGAGATCGTCCGCCTGAAGCCGTCCTCCTCGAAGGGCCGCTACATCCAGAAGGCCGCCGTCTCGACGACCTTCGGCCCCGGCATCCCGCTGGACGTCAACGTCCTGGCCTGAGCCTCGGCACAGCACTGAGCTGCGCAAGCAGTGACGGGAGGGGATCCGCTTCGGCGGGTCCCCTCCTTCGTCGTTCCAGCGGCGCCGCGTGCGCCGGGCATACTGAACGGCGTGTCCGACTCCCTCCCCCCGAGCATCGACCCCGTGACCGTCCGCCGCGCCTCTGCCGCTGACGCCGAGGAGCTCGCCGCCGTCGCCGCTGCGACCTTCCCGCTCGCCTGCCCGCCGCACGTCACCGAGGAGGCGAAGGCGGACTTCATCCGGACCGTGCTGTCGGTCGAGCGCTTCCGCGGATACCTCGCCGACTCGGGGCGCGTGCTGTTCCTGGCGGAGGACGACTCCGGCGCGCTGGGCTACACGATGCTCGTGCGGGGCGAGCCGTACGACCCCGAGGCGGCGGTCGCGGTCACGGTCCGGCCGACGATCGAGCTGAGCAAGTGCTACGCGCTGCCCGACCGGCACGGCTCGGGGATCGCGGCGCGGCTGATGGCCGCGTCCCTCGACGAGGCGCGCGCGATCGGCGCCCTCAGCGTCTGGCTCGGCGTGAACCAGGAGAACGAGCGCGCACGCCGCTTCTACGCGAAGCACGGCTTCGCGCCCGTCGGCGTCCGGCACTTCCTCGTCGGCGGCCGCCTCGAGGAGGACTTCGTCCTCGAGCGCCCCCTGCCCTGACGCCGTGCTCCCCTTCGCGAGATGCCACTTGTGCACGCCCGACACGGCGTGTCGCGTGCACAAGTGGCATCTCGCGGGAGGGGAGGGGGGTCAGCCCTCGGCGACGGTGAGGACGAGCTTGCCGCGGGTGTGGCCGGTCTCGAGCTGCGCGTGCGCGGCGCCGGCGGCGGAGAGCGGGTAGACGCCGTCGATGAAGACGCGGACGTCGCCGGACTCGAGCAGACGGGAGACGACGCCGAGCGTGGCGCCGTCGGGGGCGACGCGGAAGGTGGAGGCGCGGACTCCTGCGGCCGCCGCCTCCTCGAAGAACTCCGGCCAGCTGCCGGTCGGAGCGTTGACGATCAGCCCACCGGGGCGCAGCACCGACAGTGAGCGGGAGCCCGTGCTGTCGTGCACGTTGCCGACGAGGTCGATCACCACGTCGACGCCGGACAGCAGCTCGTCGAAGCGCTCGGTGGTGTGGTCGATGACCTGGTCGGCGCCGAGCTCACGCAGCCACTGCAGGTTGCGGGTCGAGCCGGTCGCGATCACCGAGGCGCCGAAGTAGGCGGCGAACTGCACGGCGAAGTGCCCGACGCCGCCCGACCCGGCGTGGATCAGGATCCGCTGGCCCTCGTGCGCCTTCGCCAGCTCGACGACCATGCCCCAGGCGGTCAGCGCGGCGAGCGGCACCCCCGCCGCCTCGACGTGCGAGAGCGTCGACGGCTTGCGGGCCAGGGAGACGCTCGGGACGCTGACGTACTCGGCGTAGGAGCCGGAGTAGCGCGGCACCATCACGAAGCCGTAGACCTCGTCACCGGGGCGCAGCGGGTGCGCCGGGTAGGGGCTCGAGACGACGATGCCGGAGAAGTCGTGGCCGAGCACCGCCGGGTAGGAGGGGATCTGCGCGGCGACTCCCTTGCCCGCTCGCGTCTTCACGTCGAGCGGGTTCACTCCCGCCGCGATCACCTTGACGGCGAACTCGGCGTTGATCGCGGTCGGCGTGGGCACCGTCGCCAGGTGGAGGACCGAGCAGTCGCCCGGGGCGTCGATGACCGCCGCCGTCATCGTCTCGGGGAGCACCACCTCCTCCGGGATGTCGCCGATCGCGAGGCCGTGGCCGAGCGCGCTGTTGTGCATCATCGCCCTTTCCTGATCCGGCGCCGGTGGTCCTTCGAGCAGGCGGGAGGCGGCTGTCCGCCCCGACCGACCCCGCTTCCGCGCGCCGCGTTCAGTCAAGCCCGGTAATGAGTCCGGGCTGTTTCGGCGGTGTCACCCCTCGGAGAAGAAAGCCCTCATGTCCCCCGTACGGGAGGGGTGGGCGCCCGGTCGTCTCCTGAGTGGCGCTCCAGGTGCGGTCTGGCACGATGAGGGGGTGCGACGACGAGCGAACGGCCCCCTTCTCGTGGTCGGGGCGCTCCTGGTCCTCGCGGGGCTTGCTCTGCTGGTGGCCGCGCGGTTCAGCATCGGCACGAGCCGCTGGGTCTACGTCAGCGAGATGGGCGCGCCGGACCTGCCGACCGCCGGGACGTTCCGCATCGCCCTGCTGCTGGTCGCGGCGGGCGGCGTCGCGATCGCGATCGGGGCGCGAGCGGTGCGGACGCGGCTGCTGCCCGGCTTCCGGCCCGCACTGGCGATCCTCCTCGCGGCCCTCTGCTTCGCGCTCGCCTCGCAGGTGACCTGCACGGCGGGCTGCCCGCTCCCGGTCGGACCGCGGTTCAGCTGGCAGGACCTGATCCACACCTCCGCCGCGGTCCTCGGCTTCTCCGCGGCCTGCCTGGCGATGCTGCAGCTCGCGACCGCGCGGGAGCGGCCGGGGGTCGCCCGGCTGTCGCTGGTCGCGGGAGTCGCGGTGGCCCTGGTCGCCGGGACCGGCGCGATCTTCTCGCTGCTGCGGCTGTGGCTGGGAGTCGGCGGCACCCTCGAGTTCGTCGCGACGGCGATCGCCGTGCTCTGGCTGGCCGTCGTCGGGCTCGTCCTCGCTGGCGAGGAGTTCAAGGGTGGGCTGGCGAGCGAGGAGTTCACGGGTGCGCGTGCGAGCGAGCGGCGCCGCGCGGACGAGGAGCTCAGCGGCCGAGCCACTCCCGGACGTGACCGCGGATCCGCTCCTGCTGCTGCGACAGACCGGCGTCCCGCGACGGGACCTGCTCGAGGTCTGCGTCCGGAAGAGCCCTAGCCCACTGCTCGGCGACCGCCACCGGGTGCACCGGGTCGCGGTCGGCCGCGATCACGAGCGTGCGCGCGATGACCTCGCCGAGCTCGCCGGAGTCGCGGTAGGCGGCGTTCCGTGGGATCTCGGCCAGGCGGACGGCCCGCTCCTGCGCCTGCGGCGACCGGAACTGCAGGCAGAGCGCCTCCGCCGACGCGGGCGACACCTGGGCCGCGCGCTCGAAGAGGCCGGAGGCGCGGAAGAGCCGCTCGCCGCGCTTGGCGCCGTGGTCGTGCAGCAGCTGCGCGATGACGGGGAAGACCGTGAGGTTGTCCGGCAGCGGCTCCGCGGTGAAGGCGGGGCGGACGAACACGGCGCGATCGATCGGCAGCACCTTGCGGCTGGCGAGGCGCAGCGCGATCGCGGCGCCCATCGAGATGCCGAGGACGGTGAGCGGCTTGTGCGCGGCTCCGGCCCGGATCACGTGCTCGGTGACCTCGTCGGCCAGGGCGTCGAGCGAGAAGTCGGCCGCGCCGCCGATCAGCTCGGAGGCGCCGTGCGCCCGGACGTCCGGCGCGATGACCTCGGTGCCGGCCGGCAGGGCCGCGCGCAGGAGGCCGAGCGGCTGGGAGCGGTCGCCGCCCAGGCCGTGCAGGAGCAGGGCGGTCATCGCCGGCCCGCGCGCGTTCTCTCGTGCAGCTCGGCCATCAGCATGCCGGCGAGGCGGACCAGCACGTGGATCTCGTCTTCGTCGCGGTCGACCCAGCGGAACTCGGGGACGGCGTCGATCGGCACGAAGTCGCGGTGCTGCTCCCAGACGACGAGGGTGCGCTCGGCGCCGAGGACGTACTGCTGCCAGAAGACCTGGCGCAGGTAGTGGCGCGGGATGCTGCGCCACTGCTTCGAGGTCGTCTTGATCTCGCAGAGCTCGAGGCGGCCGTCCTCGCGGAGGCCGATGCCGTCGGGAGTGGCCAGGTGGCGGCGCTCCTGACTCGCGTGGAAGAGGGTGCTGCTCGGCTCGATCGCGTGCTCGCGGAGCACCCAGGCGGCGATCTCCGGCTCGCGGGCGCGGCCGTGGTCGGTGAAGGCGTTGCCGCTGAAGCTCGACCCGTAGAGCTTGTCGAGCGCGGCGCGGTCGATGGCCGCGGGGGAGGACAGTCGCGCGACGTCGGTCGCGGTGATGCCCCGCGAGCGGGCGCGCAGCCAGGCGACGCGGTCGGAGGAGTCGGCCACGACCCGGCGGAGGTGCGGCGGCTTCGCGTCCACGAAGACGGGTTGCGTCTCCCAGGGGAACGAGAGCTGCAGATCGGGCACCGATTCATTCTCTGCCTCCCGGGCCGTCCTGCCCAACCGGCACGCCGTCGGCGGGGGGAGGTCGGCGTGGGTCGAGGCCGGGTCAGGCGCTGAGGAAGGCGTCGACCTCGGCGGGGGAGAGCAGGTGGCGGCGGACCATCAGGGCAGCGCCGCGGACGCCGCCGCCGGTGTCGCCGGAGGCCTGCACGATGTCGAGGGCGCGGGTCGCCAGGGGGAGGGAGCGGCGGTAGACCACCTCGCGGACGCCGGCGAGGACCTCGTGGCTCGCCTCCGCGATGCTGCCGCCGATGACGATGACGGAGGGGTTGAGCAGGTTGACGCAGGTCGCGAGCACCTCGCCGAGGTCGCGGCCGGCGGCGCGGGTCAGCTCGACGGTGGTCGGCTCGCCGGCGGTGAGCAGGGCGACGACGTCTGAGGTCCGGGCGACCGGGAGGCCTGCGGCGGTGTGCAGGCCTGCGGCGGTGAGGCGGCGGGCGATGGCCGAGCCGCTCGCGATCGCCTCGAGGTCGGCCTCGCCGCGGTCGCCGGGCACCTGCACGTGGCCGAGATCGCCCGCCGCGCCGAGGGCGCCGCGCTGGAGGGCGCCGCCGCTGACGATGCCGGCGCCGATGCCGGTGGAGACCTTCACGTAGAGGAGGTCGTCGACGTCGGCGTAGTGCGCGGCGTGCTCGCCGAGCGCGAGCAGGTTCACGTCGTTGTCGACGAGGACGGGGACGGCGAGGCGGCGGCCGACCGCGGCGGGGATGTCGAAGCGGTCCCAGCCGGGCATGATCGGCGGCTTCACCGGGCGGCCGGTCGCGTGCTCGACCGGGCCGGGGACGCCGACGCCGACGCCCGCGAGCGGACCGGCGCCGGGGGTCTGCGCGAGCAGCGCGTCGGCGACGTCGAGGGCGTGGCCGAGGACGACCTGCGGGCCGTCGGCGATCGCGATCGCCTCGCGCCGCTCGGCCAGGACGCGGCCGTCGAGGTCCGTCAGGGCGACGGTGGCGTGCGCGGCACCGAAGTCGATGACGAGGAGGCTGCGCGCGCGGGCGTCGAAGGCGACGCGGCCGGCCGGGCGCCCGCCGGAGGAGGGGGCGTCGTCGCGGCGGGCGACGAGGCCCGTCGCGATCAGCGCGTCGAGCTGCGCGGACACGGCGGCGCGGGGCAGGCCGGTCTCGCCGACGACGTCGGCCCGGGTGCGCGGCGCCCCGTCGGCGAGCAGGAGTAGCAGCTCGCCCACCGCGCTGATCGAGGGGCGGCGGCGCGGGGACATGGCTGGAGTCAACCACAGGGGGGTCGGCTTCTGCGCGTCGGGAGCACGCTTTCCCGCGCCGCGGCCCAGGGTTTTGCTTGGCGGGAAGCAAAAGTCCGCGTAGGGTCGGGGGACCAATGTTCGACGTCGATCAGGAGCACCCCCCGGTGGCCACACCCTCAGACCTCTCCGTCCAGCTCTACTCGGTCCGCGACGCGCTCGCGGAGGACCTGCCGGCCGCGCTGGACCGGCTCGCCGGACTCGGCTTCGCGAAGGTCGAGCTGTTCGACCTGGTGAACCGCGCCGACGCCTACCGCTCCGCCCTCCCGGCCGCCCGCCTCACCGCGCCGAGCGCGCACGCCCGGCTGCTCGAGACCGGGGCGCCGGTCGAGGAGATCCTCGACATCGCCGCCTCGCTCGGGGTGCAGACCGTGATCGACCCGATGGTCGACCCGGAGCGCTGGACCAGCGCCGACGGCGTGAAGGCGATCGCCGACGAGCTCAACGGGTTCGTCGACTCCGCCGCCTCGCGCGGGCTGGTGCTGGGCTACCACAACCACGCCTTCGAGTTCGAGAACCGCGTCGACGGCCGCAGCGCCTTCGAGCACCTCGCGGGCCTGCTCGACCCGCGCATCGTCCTCGAGCTGGACACCTACTGGGCCGCGGTCGGCGGTGACGACCCGGTCGAGGTGCTCGGCCGCCTCGGTGATCGCGTGCAGTTCCTGCACGTGAAGGACGGGCCGATCTCGAAGGAGACGTCCGAGCAACTGCCCGCGGGCGAGGGGGCGATGGACGTCCCGGCGATCCTCGCTGCAGCCCCGCAGGCCCTGGCCGTCCTCGAGTTCGACGCCTACGCGGGCGACGTCTTCGAGGGCCTCGCCTCCGGCCTCCGCTACGTCTCGGAGCTCAGCGCATGAGCGGCGCGGGGCGCGTCGGCGTCGGCGTCATCGGCGCCGGCAACATCAGCACGCAGTACCTGACCAACCTCACCGTCTTCCCCGACCTCGAGGTCCTCTTCGTCGCCGACATCGACCTCGAGCGCGCGAAGGCGCAGGCCGAGGCGTTCGGCGTGCCGGCCTCGGGCACGGTGGACGAGCTGCTCGCGCACCCCGGCATCGAGATCGTGGTGAACCTCACGATCCCGGCCGCGCACGTCGAGGTCGCGCGCAAGGCCGTCGAGGCGGGCAAGCACGTCTGGACCGAGAAGCCGTTCTCGCTCGACCGCGACAGCGGCGTCGAGCTGCTCGCGCTCGCGAAGGAGAAGGGGCTGCGCGTCGCCACAGCGCCCGACACCTTCCTCGGTGCCGGCCTGCAGACCGCGCAGCGCCTCATCGAGGGCGGAGCCATCGGCACACCGCTCTCGGCGATCACGCTCTTCCAGGGCCCCGGCCCCGAGGGCTGGCACCCGAACCCCGAGTTCTTCTTCACCACCGGCGGCGGACCGCTGCTGGACATGGGGCCGTACTACATCACGACCCTGGTGCAGAACCTCGGCCCGGTCGAGAGCGTCACCGCGGTCTCCTCGCAGGCCCGGGCGACCCGCACGGTCGGCTCCGGCCCGCGCGAGGGCACCGAGTTCCCCGTGACGATCCCCACGCACATCGGCGGGCTCCTGCGCTTCGAGTCCGGCGCCTCGGCGCAGGGCGTCTGGAGCTTCGAGTCGAGCCTGCCGCGGATGGGCTTCGTCGAGATCAACGGCTCGGAGGGCACCCTCGTGCTCCCCGACCCGAACATGCACGACGGCGAGCTGACGCTGTACCGGCGCGGCGAGTCCGAGCCGGAGGTCGTGCAGGCGACCGGCTCGACCGCCTCGCGCGGCACCGGCGTGCTCGAGCTCGCGCGCGCGATCCGCGCCGACCGTCCCGAGGCGGCCTCGGGCGATCTGGCCTACCACGTGACCGACGTGATGCTGTCGCTGCTCGAGGCCGCCGAGACCGGCGAGAAGGTGCTCGTCGAGAGCACCGTCGCGCCGCGCCCCGCTCTGCCCGAGGACTGGGACCCGAGCGAAGCGACGCTCGTCTGATGGGCGGACCCCTGCGGGTCGGCGTGCTCGGCGGCGGCTTCATGGCCGCCGTGCACAGCCGGGCGGCCCGCAGTGCGGGCGCGGTGCTCGCGGGCATCGCCTCCTCCAGCCCGGCGAAGGGCGAGCGGGCGGCCGGCGAGCTCGGCTTCGAGGTCGCCTACGACGATGCGCGCGCGCTGATCGAGGACGACTCGATCGACGTGGTGCACGTCTGCACGCCGAACGGGACGCACGCCGAGCTCGCCCTCGCGGCGATCGCGGCGGGCAAGCACGTGGTCTGCGAGAAGCCGCTCGCGGCGACGACGGCGGAGGCGACCGCGCTCGTCGACGCCGCGTCGGCCGCCGGGGTGGTCGCCACCGTGCCGTTCGCCTACCGGTTCCACCCGATGGTGCGCGAGGCGCGGGCCCGCGTCGCGGCCGGTGAGACCGGGCGGCTCGTGACGGTGCGCGGGAGCTATCTGCAGGACTGGCTGCTCGGCGCGTCCGACGACAACTGGCGCGTCGACCCGGCGGCGGGCGGGCGCTCCCGCGCCTTCGCCGACATCGGCTCGCACCTGGTCGACCTGCTCGAGTTCGTGACCGGCGAGCGGATCGCGGCGCTCGCGTCGCTCACGAGCACGGTGCACGCGGAGCGCGGCGGGCGTCGGGTCGAGACGGAGGACGCCGCCGGGGTGATCGTCCGCCTCGAGGGCGGCGCCGTCGGCACGCTGCTCGTCTCCCAGGTGACCGCCGGGCACCGCAACGAGCTGGTGCTCGAGGTGTCGGGGCTCGAGGAGTCGCTGCGGTTCGAGCAGGAGCTGCCCGAGACGCTGTGGGTCGGGCGGCGCGACAGCGCGACGCTCGTTCCGCGCGACGGGTCGATCCTCCGCCCTGATGCGGCGCGGCTCTCGATCGTGCCGAGCGGGCACCCGATGGGCTACCAGGACGCGTTCACCGCGTTCGCCCGGGACACCTACGCCGCCGTCGCCGGCGCGGACGTCGAGGGTCTGCCGACCTTCGCCGACGGCCTGCGGGCCGCGCGCATCACGGACGCCGTGCTCGACGCGTCGGCGGCCGGCGCCTGGGTGGACGTGCCGGCCTAGCCGCCTCCGCGAGATGCCACTTGTGCACGCCTTTCACGGCGTGTCGCGTGCACAAGTGGCATCTCGCGGGAGTCCGGCTTACGCGGACTCGGCGTCCTTGGCGGCTCGCTCGGACTTCAGGCGGGCCTGCTCGCGGCGGACCTCGGCGTAGGAGTTCTGCTCGACGCGGAGCCACTCGGGGACCTCGTCGAGGAGGGCCTGGATCTGCTCGGTGGTCAGCGCCTCGTCGATGCCGCCGCGGGCGAGGCCCGAGATCGAGACGTTCAGGCGCGAGGCGATGACCGGGCGCGGGTGCGGGCCGGTCTCGCGGAGCTTCGTCAGCCACTCGGGCGGGTTCGCGACGAGGTCGTCGTACTGCTCGCGCGTGACCGCCGACTCCTGGAACTCCTCCGGAGTCGCGGGGAGGAAGATCTGGAGCTTCTTCGCCGCGGTCGCAGCCTTCATCGTCTGTGTCGCCTTGGCCATGCGGCAACCCTACCGGTGGGCGCGCAGGACCTACCCTGGACGGATGAGCGACGAGCCGGTCCCCCGCGAGCAGCCGGCACCCCGCGAGGACGCGGTCGGCCTGGACGACGGGGCCGATGCCGCTGAGGCGGACCTGGAGACGCCGGAGACGGACGACGCGGACCCGGAGGGCGCCGAGCCGGACGACGTCGAGCCCGACGCCACCGAGCCCGTTGACGCCGAGCCGGACGAGGCCGAGCCCGAGGGCCCCGCGCTCCTGATCGCGCTGGTGCCCGGCGTCACGCCGACCAAGTGGACCCGGGTCTGGTCCGAGCGCCGCCCCGACCTGCGGCTCCGCGTGCTCCCGATCGCGGAGAGCGAGCAGGAGGAGGTGCTGCGCGACGGCCGCGCGCAGATCGTCTTCGTGCGCGGGGACCTGCGCAGCGACTCCGTCAGCTCGATCCTGCTCTACGAGGAGCAGCCCGTCGCGATCCTGGCCCGGGACCACCCGTTCGCGGACGCCGAGGAGATGGACGTCGCCGACCTCGCCGACGAGCACCTGCTGCAGGAGCCGGAGACGGTGCCGGAGTGGGCGGCGCTCGCCGCGGAGATCGCGGACGGGACCCGCCGGGCGCTGCCGCGGATGGCCGGCCTCGACGACGCCGTCGAGCAGGTCGCCGCGGGAGTCGGCGTGCTGATCGTGCCGCAGTCGGTCGCCCGCGTGCACAGCCGGAAGGACGTGCGGGTCGTCCCCGTCACCGGCGTCGCGCCCACCAGCATCCGCCTCGCCTGGGCGACCGAGGACAAGACCGACGACGTCGAGGACTTCATCGGCGTGGTCCGCGGCCGCAGCGCGAACACGACGCGCGGCACAGCGGCGACGCCGAAGGTCGAGTCGCGGGCGAAGGCGGCGAAGGCGAAGGCCCGCGAGGCGCGGGAGAAGCTGGAGAAGGCCGGCGGCGGGAAGAAGAAGCCCGCCCGCCCCGGCGGTACCGCGCGGCCGGCGGTGCGGCGGACCCGGAAGCCCCGTGGGCGCTGAGCTCGACGGGGTTCCGCGCTGGAGCCTCCGGGCGGGGCGGCTCGACGACGCCCCGGTGATCGCCGAGCTGCGCGCCGTCGTGATGCGGCCCGACCTCGAGCGGCTCGACCGCTACGACGAGCACCGGGTGCGGCACCGCTTCCTGGACGGCTACCGGCCCGAGCACACCCGCGTGATCGAGGCGGACGGCCAGGTCGTCGGCTGCATCGCGGCGCGACTCGAGGACGACGCGGTCTGGATCGAGCACTTCTACCTCGCGACCGCCGCGCAGGGGCGCGGGATCGGCGGGGCGGTCCTCCGGCGGGTGATGCTCGAGGACGGGCGCGCCGACCGGCCCTTCCGCCTCGACGTGCTGCGGGGGAGCGCCGCGCGCCGGCTCTACGAGCGGCACGGCTTCCGCTGGGAGCGGCCCGAGGGGGAGTGGGACGAGATCCTGGTCGCGCCGCCGCTCGCTGCTGCCGCGGGCTGACCGCGACTCCGGAGCACCTCCGGCTCGCGGAATCGGCTCCGGCTCGCGGGAATCGGCCGTTTCGACGAGCCGGACGAGGTTCCGCGTGCCGGAGGTCCATCGGTGGGCCCGCTCCCGGCCGGCGGGGCTAGGGTGCGCAGATGCCCACGAGCGATGAGACCTGGACCCTGGCCGACCACGATGTACCGGTGTACTGCAGCGGAGAGGGCGGGCGCGTCCTGATCCTGATCCACGAGGTGTGGGGGGTCGACGGCCACATCCGCTCGGTCGCCGACCGGTACGCGGCCGAGGGCTTCCAGGTCGTCGCGCCCGAGCTGCTCGCCGACAGCGGTCTGCTCGAGCAGCTCGAGACCGAGCAGCGCGCGGACTACGACCACCCGGTCCGCCGGCTGCCGCGCCAGGTGGAGCTGCGGACGTTCTTCGCCCCGGTGTTCACACCGCAGCACGCGGTGCGGACGATTGCGATCCTCCGGGCGCTGGTCGAGCGGCTCCTGCGCGAGGAGGGGACGACGAGCGTCTCCGTCACCGGCTTCTGCTACGGCGGCACCTTCAGCTGGGCCCTCGCGCTCGCGGAGCCGCGCGTGGCCGCGGCCGTGCCGTTCTACGGGCACAACACCGCCTCGGCGGAGGAGCTCGGCTCGCTGCGCGTGCCGGTCCTCGCGTTCTACGGCGAGCAGGACGAACCGCTGATGGCGCAGGTCCCCGGGATCCGCGAGGCGACCGCGGGCAAGGACGTGGAGATCGTCGTGTATCCGGGAGCCGGGCACGCGTTCTTCAACGACGCGAACGAGGGCATGTACCGGGCGGATGCGGCGACGGACGCGTGGCCGCGTGCGCTGGCGTTCCTGCGGGAGCACGCGGGCTGAGGCGGGGCCTCAGCGGGAGGCGCGGCCGACCGAGGAGCAGGCGCTTTCTGCTGGTCGAGTAGCGCGCAGCGCGTATCGAGACCCGCTGTTCGAACGGTGGTGGATCTCGATACGCCCGCTGCGCGGGCTACTCGATCAGCATGGCTGTGCTGCCTGCTGCCTGCAGCTCCTCGATCAGCATGGGCTCACGCGACGTCGCGGACGTGGCCGTTCTTGAGGTGTAGGCGGCGCTGGGCGCGGCGGGCGACGGCGGAGTCGTGGGTGACGATGACGAGGGTGAGGCCGAGGTCCTTCCAGAGGGTCTCGAGCAGGGTCATGATGTCGTCGCGGGTGTCCTCGTCGAGGGCGCCGGTCGGCTCGTCGGCGAGGAGCACCGTCGGGTTCTTGACCAGTGCGCGGGCGATCGCGACGCGCTGCTGCTGACCGCCGGAGAGCTCGGTGGGCAGGTGGTCGAGCCGGTCGGCGAGGCCGACGGAGGCGAGGGCCGCCTTCGCCCGCTCGGCCCGCTCCGCCCGGGGGACGCGCTGGGGAGCGAGCGCCGTCTCGACGTTCTCGAGCGCGGTGAGCGTCGGGATCAGATTGAAGCTCTGGAAGACGATCCCCACCTCCCGCGCCCGGATCGAGGCGAGACGCGCGTCGCCCGCCGAGGAGATCTCGTGCTCGCCGAGGACGACGGTGCCCGAGGTGGGGCGGTCGAGGGCGCCGAGCATCTGCAGCAGCGTCGACTTGCCGCCGCCGGTCGGGCCCTGGATCGCGACCATCTGCCCGTCCGGGATGGTGAGGGTGACGTCCTTCAGCGCGGTGACCGTCGTCTTCGCTCCGTCGTAGCTCTTGGTGACGTTCGTGAGGGTGTACATGCGGGTGTCCTTCCGGGGACGAGGAGACGAGGAGACGAGGAGGTCAGCCGACCGAGCGGAGCGCGGCCGCGGGGCGCAGACGCGAGGCGCGCCAGCCGCCGAGGGCTCCGGCGAGCAGCCCGCCGAGGACGGCGAGGCCGACCGCGAGCAGGATCACCGGCACGGTGACGGGGAGCGAGAGCGCCACCTCGGTGGCCGCGGCGGTCTGCGCGGCGCCGGGGCCGCCTCCGCCGAAGCCGCCGCCGGGACCGCCGGCACCCATCGCCGAGGTGGTGGTGGAGGTGCCCGAGAGGGTGGGCGCGATCAGATTCACGATCGTGACGCCGACGAGCCCGAGGACGATGCCCGCGGCGCCGCCGATCAGCCCCTGGACGACGGACTCGCCGGCCACCTGGCGGACGATCGCGCCGTTGCTCCAGCCGATCGCCTTGAGCGTGCCGAACTCACGGGTGCGCCGGGTGACGCCCGAGACGGTGAACAGGATCGCGATCAGGAACGCGGCGGCGAGGACCAGCAGCGAGAGCCAGGTGCCGAGGTTCGCCACGAGGCTGCCCGCGGTGGAGAGCGAGCCGGAGACGCTCGAGGCGAGGTCGGCCTGCGTCGAGACGGTCGCGTCGGGCAGCGCGGTCTGCAGGGCGGTCTGGATCGAGGAGATGTCCTCGGAGGAGGCGGCCTGGACGTAGACGGAGGAGATCAGTCCGGCCTGGCCGGAGAGGGTCTGGGCGACGTCGAGCGGGATGTAGGTGTCGGAGGCGGTGCTAGCGTCCGTGGAGTCGGTCGTGACGATGCCGATCACGCTGAAGTCGGTGCCGCCGATGTCGACGGTCGAGCCGACGGACAGCGCGGCCGTGGTCGCGTAGGAGGAGTCGACGACGACGACGTTCTGGCCCGCGTCGTCCGCGGTGAAGGTGCGGCCGTCGGTGAGGCTCACGTCGGCCAGGGGGCCGATCGCGGAGCCGGCCGGGTCGAGGCCGAGCACCGAGAAGGAGTCGACGCCGAAGGAGGAGCCCCCCGCGCCGTCCGGGCCGCCCGTGGGCGCCTCGCCGGCCGCCGGAGCGGTGCCTGCGGCGCCCTGACCCGCGGTGCCGCCGGTGCCGCCGGTGCCGCCCTGCTGGGCGGAGTCGGGCAGCTGCCCGCTGAAGGTCGTGTTGTTCAGCGCGAGGACGCCGATCGCGGCGGAGACGTCGGTCACGCCCTGCGCGGTGGCGACGGCCGAGGCGTCGAAGGTGGTCGTGCCGCGGTCGGCCTCGAGGCGCGACTGGCTGACGGAGGTGGTGCCGTCGTCGGTCGTCCCGTCGGTCGAGCCGAAGTCGAAGCGCTGGCCGGGGGCCTGCCCCTCCGTCGGGGCGACGGCGGCCTGGGTGACGGTGATGTCGGTGCCGACGCCGTAGACGGACTCGAGGACCGAGGCCTGGGCGCTGCGGACTCCGGCGGAGAACGAGGTGACGAGGATCACGAGGGCGATGGCGAGCGCCATTCCGGCGGCGATGATCATCGTCTGCCGGCGGCGGTTGGTCAGCTCTCGCCGGAGATAGGTGGCGAACATGGCGTCCTTCGGTCGGGGAGGCCGAGCGGTGGGGTCCGCTCGACGTCCCGACAGTAGGAAGGCGCGCTATGCGGCTCGTCTCGGTCGTCTATGAGTCGCCGATGTGCGCCGCCGGGCCCGCCGGCTCGCCGTGGGGTGACGTGCCGGTCAGCGCCGCTCCGCGCCGGGACGGAGGAGCCCGGCGACCAGCTCGAAGGTCCGCTCCGGCGCCTCGAGGTGCAGGTCGTGGTGCACGCCGGGGACGCGCCGCACGCCCCAGCCCGCCGCCTCGAGCCGGTCGACGACGGCATCGGGGAGCACGGCGGGCGAGTCGTCGGAGAGGACGAGGACCGACGGCACGGCCGGAGCGCCGACCGCGACCGGGTGGAAGGCGACGTCGCGGAAGACGCCGATCGCCATCGAGGCGTCGAACCGGCCGCGCGCGTCGTCCAGCGAGGCGCGGATCTCCGGCGGGTAGCCGCGGCGCACCGCGGCCCCCTTGCGGGCCTGCACCAGGCCGGCGACGCCCATCGTGACCTGCGGGACCGCCCAGAACAGCCGCCCCGCGACGCCGCTGGTGGGCAGCGCGAGCGCGAAGCCCGGATCGAGGTAGACCGCCTGTGCGGGGCGGAGGCGCGGCACCGCGCGCACCAGCACCGCGCCGCCGAGCGAGTGGCCGACGACGCCGTCCAGGCCCGCCGGCAGGGTCTCGACGAGGTCGTCGGCGAAGTCGTCGAGGCGGTAGCGGGAGGTGCGCTCGCTGAGGCCGTGCCCGCGGAGGTCGACCGTGGTGACGGCGTACTCGCCGGTCGCGACCAGGCGGTCGGCGAGCGGCGCCCAGGTCGCCCCGTCGGCGCCGAGGCCGTGGACGAGGGCCAGCCGGCGCTCGCCGTCTCCGGTCGTCGTGGTGTGCAGTCGCATCGGTCCGTCTTTCTCGAGGGGCGGGCGGGGGAGCAGGGGGCGGCGGGCGCAGGACGGCCCCGGGACCCCGCCGCGGGTCCCGGGGCCGTGCCGGTCAGCGGACCGACTTGATCGGGATCACCGCGAGCGCTCCGAGCACCACGAACACGATGCCCGAGACGAACAGCACGGGGTAGCCGCCGGTGAGCGAGACGAGCCCGGCCGCGATCGAGGGGCTGAGCGCCTGGGGGAGCGTCGTGGCGAGGCCGAGGATCGCGAGGTCGCGGCCCGCGGTGCTGGCGCCGGAGGTCATCGAGACGGGCAGCACCTCGGTCATCAGGGCGAGGTCGATCGAGATGTAGGCGCCGAAGCCGAGGCCGAGCAGGAAGCTGTAGATCAGGATGCCGGTGGTGGTCGGCAGCACCAACGGGACGGCGAGGCCGATCGCCATGATCACCGAGGCCCAGACGATGAAGGGCTTGCGGCGCCCGATCCGGTCGGACAGCACTCCGCTGGTGAGCGCGGAGATCAGCACGCCGAGCAGGAGGACGATGCCGATCTGCGCGGCGAAGCCGTTGGACGCCTCGTCGCTGAGGCCGATGTAGTCGCGCAGGATGTAGAGCCCGAAGGTCTGCGCGCCGTAGAAGCCGATCACCATCAGGAAGCGCGCCGCGAAGGCCCAGGCGAAGTCGGGGTGCTTGCGGGGGTCGACCCAGAAGCCGCGGAGGAACTCGCCGAGGGTCTGGCGGGGAGCGGCGACGTCGTCGCGGCTGGAGCGGTCGGGGTTGACCACGACGAAGAGCGCGACGATCACGAGCAGGAGCACGGCGAGGACGACGTAGGGCAGCGCGCCCGAGCCGACCGTGGAGCCGGCGATGACGGCGCCGGCCGCGTTGCCGACGGTGATGCCGAGGCCGATCATGCCGGAGACACCGCCGCGCTTGGCCGCGGGGAAGCGGTCGGGCACGAGGGCGGTCGCGGCGGCCTGCAGGGCGTTGAGGCCGAGCTGGACCACGAGCCAGATCACGGCGACCATCACCACCGAGCTCGCCAGCGGGAGGCCGAGGACGAAGCCACCCGCGAGCAGCGCCCCGCCGATCATCCAGGGGGAGCGGCGGCCGAAGCGCGAGCGGGTCGCGTCCGACAGCGCGCCGGCGATCGGCTGCGCGAAGACGTTGGCGAGGAAGGCGACCGTGGTGACGATCGCGAGGTTGCCGATCTTGTTCGCGGCGTCGAGGTCGGCGACGAGGTTCGGGATGAGGATGCCGAGGCCGCCGGAGTTGATCGCGAGGATCGCGACGTAGACGAGGGCGAGGCCGACCGAGAGCCGGCGCAGCCGGAGCGGTCCGGTGAGGACGGGCGGGGTGTCGGCGACGGCGGCGGGGCCGGCGCTGCCGGGGGTCGGCGCGACGTCGGAGAGGCCGTGATCGGGGTGGGGAACGACGTTGTTCATGGGGAGCTCCTGAGCTGGGGGCGGCGGTGCCGCTCGGGGACGCTCCACTCTCGGTCCTCGCCGCCCTCGCCGACAATGGACGGACCTTCCACTCTCGAGCCGCAGGGTGGAGGATGCCTCCATGGCACGGCAGCAGTGGCTCGACCTCCTCGCGGACCAGGCCGACCTGCCCGCGCTCGAGGCGCACCGCGTCGCGCTGCTGGCGGCCGGTGCCGAGGAGTCGGTCGTCGACGCCGAGTCGCGCGCGGCCGTCGAGATCGCGGTGCTGCTGCAGGAGCGGCGCCACCGCGCGGTCGAGCTGGCGGCACTGAACGACATCGCCGGCCGGCTCGCCTCCGTCGCCGATCCGGGCGAGCTGCTGGTCGAGGTGGTCGACCAGGCCCGGCGGCTGCTGGGCGTCGACCTGACCTACGTGGTGCTGATCGCCGTGGACGACCTCGAGATCCGGGTCGCCAGCGGAGATCGATCGGCGCACCTGGTCGGCGTGCGCCTGCCGAGCTCGGCAGGGCTCGTCGGCGCCGTGCTCGAGGCGGGAGCGCCCCGGTGGACCTCGGACTACGCGGCGGACGAGACCCTCGTCCACGAGCCGCGCGCCGATCGCGCCGCCGCCGCCGAGTCGATCCGCGGCCTGCTCGGCGTGCCGCTCAGCGTGCGCGGGCAGGTCCTCGGCGTGCTGCTCGCCGCCAAGCGGGAGGAGCGGCGCTTCGGGCAGCACGAGATCAGCCTGCTGACGGCGCTCGCCGCGCACGCCGCGGTCGCGCTCGACAACGCCAGCAGAGCGCAGGAGCTGCGGGACGCGCGCGACGGTCTGGCGGCGACGCTGCGCCTGGACGCCGAGCTCACCGCGGCCGTGCTCGCGGGCGGCGACCCCGACTCCCTCGTCGAGCGGGTGCGGGCGATGACGGACGCGCCGGTGCGCTGGTTCGCGCACCCCGGCGCCGGGCCGATCGGGGCGGCGCTCGCCCGGGCGGGCGAGTCGGGCGATCCGGGCCGCATCCGGGTGGGCGAGGCGCTCGTGCAGCCGGTGCTGGCGGCGGGCACCCTCTTCGGCGCGCTGGTCGTCGACGACGCGGAGTCCGGCACGTCCGACTCCGGGGCGCCCGCCGTCGATGCGGCGCTGCTCGTCGAGCGCGCCGCTCCGCTGATCGCGCTGACCCTCGCCGGCGCTCGGGCGACCGCCCGCGCGGTGCAGCTCGGCCGCGACATCGCCACGATCGACCTGCTCAGCCGGAGCGAGGAGGACCCGGCCGCCGAGAGCCGGCGCTGGTGGGGAGCGGGCCTCGATCCCCGCCGGGCGCACCTCGTGGTGGTCGCGGGCGGCGACCCCGAGCGCGCCCGGCGGTACGTGGCGGGCCTGCGCCTCGGCGAGCGCGTCGCCTCGGCAGTGCACCGCGGTCAGCTGGTGCTCGTCGTCCCCGCCGACCTCGACCTGTCTCTGCGCTGGGGCGGCGAGGAGGCACCGGCGGCGGGCCTGGCCGGGCCGGTGCTCGAGCCCGCGGGGCTGCGCGCGGCGCACGCGGAGGCCAGCCGGACCGCCCGGGTCATGACGACGCTCGGCCGGACGGCCGTGCTGGCGCGGGCCGCAGACCTCGGCGTCTTCGCGGTCCTGCTCAGCCGGACGGGCCGGCAGGAGCTGCGCGACCAGACGGCGCGCGAGCTGGGACCGGTGCTCGCCGAGGAGACCGCGCGCGGCGTCCCGCTGCTCCGGACGCTCGAGGTGTTCCTCGACCAGGGCCGCCGGCCCACGGCCACCGCAGCGGCGCTGCGCGTGCACGTCAACACCGTCTATCAGCGGCTCGCGGCGCTCGACCGGCTGCTCGGCCGGGAGTGGCGGGGGCGGGCGCTGGAGCTCCAGGTGCTGCTGCGGTTGCGGCGCGCCGCGGAGGACCTCGACGACGCCTGAACCGGCGGGACGTCCGAAGACGCGACCGGCGGGGGAACCGTCCGGGGCCGACAGCGGAGCGCTGTTTCGCGACGCCTGATCGACCTCCTCGGCGGGTCGGCTCGCCTCGGCGAGGAACGCGACCGAGGCGCCGGTCGCCGGAGCGGCGCTCGGCGGCGCCCGGAACGGCGCGGATCCTCGCGCGCGGCCGTGCAGGCGGCTCTCAGCCCGGATCCAGGTTCTCCCGGATTCGAGTGATCCTCGCCGCGTTCGCCGGGATGGATCGAAAGGGGGACAGCTCCCTAGCTTTCCCCTTGTCCGGTCGCGGGGGTCTCCTCCGACGCACGGCCTCCGCTCCGACTCCTCGAAAGGGAACCCGTGCCCGAGAACTCCCTCTCCCGCCGCTCGCTCGCCAAGACCGCCGCCTGGAGCGTGCCGGTCGTCGCCGTCGCCATCGCCACTCCCGCTGCCGCCGCGTCGAACGCGACCGTCGACATCGTCGTCTCGCGCGCCTGCCGCACGCTCACGCTCGGCGGCTCCGTGCCGCGCTTCACGGTGTCCGCCGTGACGGGCAACATCCCCGCCGGCACGACCTTCACGCTGTCCAGCCCGCGCCTGGCGAACGTGAGCGTCTCGGCCGCGGGTGCGACCGTCGGCGTCCTCGTCAACAACACCATCACCTTCACCATCGCAACGGCGACCCCGTCGGCGATCATCGACATCACCGGCGTCCTGGGCGTCTTCGCGGTGGCCGAGTTCCGTCTCTCCCTCGCCAGTGTCCCCGCCGGCTTCACGGAGACCAACACGGGGAACAACACGGCGGCTGCGAACCTCACCGGTCTCTCCGCCTCCCCGCTGACCGGCTTCCTCGGGGTCTGCCTCGGGATCTAGGTCTCGATCACCTGAGCGGGCGACTTCGGTCGTCCCCGGTGACCGACCACCACAGAAGCGCCAGGACCGGTTCGGGGTCCTGGCGCTTCTGCGTTCCCGGACGCGCTCCCGCCGTCGTTCCCGTCCTCGGGGCTTCCCCCTGCCTCCCGCGCGGCCCTAGGCTCGCGCCACCCGGTACGAACCGATGGAGGCGCGATCATGACGGCGACCAGCGAGAAGACGGCACCTCCCGAGCTCAAGCGGGTCCTCGGCCCCAAGCTCCTCCTCCTCTTCGTGGTGGGGGACATCCTCGGCACCGGCATCTACGCGCTGACCGGGCAGGTCGCCTCGGAGGTGGGCGGTGCCGCCTGGCTGCCGTTCGTGATCGCCTTCGTCGTCGCGACGCTGACCGCCTGCTCCTACCTCGAGCTGGTGACCAAGTTCCCGCAGGCCGCCGGCGCCGCGCTCTACGCGCACAAGGCGTTCGGGATCCACTTCGTCACCTTCCTGGTCTGCTTCACCGTGATGGCGAGCGGGATCACCTCCGCCTCGGCCGCCTCCGGCGCGTTCGCCAGCAACTTCGCGATCGGCTTCGGCCTGGGCGACGGCGCGGGCACGCGGCTGAGCATCGCGCTGATCTTCATGGTCTGCATCGCGCTGGTGAACCTGCGCGGCGTCGCCGAGAGCGTCGGCCTGAACGTGGTGCTCACCCTGATCGAGCTGTCGGGCCTGCTGCTGGTGATCTTCGTCTGCTTCTTCGCGGTGTTCGGCGGCCAGGCCGACTTCTCCCGCGTCGTCGCGTTCGAGACGCCCGAGGACAAGTCGCTCCTGCTCGCGGTCAGCACCGCGACCTCGCTGGCCTTCTTCGCGATGGTCGGCTTCGAGGACTCGGTCAACATGGCGGAGGAGACCAAGGACCCGAGCCGCATCTTCCCGAAGGTGATGCTGACCGGACTCGGCATCACCGCCGTCGTCTACGTGCTGGTCTCGACGCTCGCCGTCGCGATCGTGCCGATCGGCGAGCTGGCCGGCAACGACACCCCGCTCGTGACGGTCGTGGAGACGGCCGCGCCGGACTTCCCGATCTCGACGCTGCTGCCCTTCATCTCGCTCTTCGCCGTCGCGAACAGCGCGCTGATCAACATGATGATGGCCAGCCGACTGCTCTACGGGATGAGCAAGCAGGGCGTGCTGCCGCCGTTCCTGAAGAACGTGCTGGCCGGCCGGCGGACGCCGTGGGCGGCGATCCTGTTCACCACGGTCCTCGCGCTGCTGCTCACCGCGTACGTGTCGCGCGACCCGTCGGACCCGATCGCGGTCCTGCTCGGCGGCACCACGTCGCTGCTGCTGCTCGCGGTCTTCGCGGTGGTGAACGTCGCGGTGCTCGTGCTGCGACGCCAGCCGGTGGAGCACGCGCACTTCCGGACGCCGACCGTGCTGCCGGTGCTCGGTGCGATCGCCTGCCTCTACCTGGTGCTGCCGATCACCTCCGGCCGCGACATCGCGCAGTACGAGATCGCGGGCGTGCTGCTCGTGATCGGCGTGCTGCTCTGGTTCGCGACCTTCATCGACCGGCGCGTGCGCGGCTACGCCCGCTCGGCCGTCGTCGACCCGGAGGAGTTCGACGCGGACCCGGCCGACGAGCCGGCTCCGGGATCGAAGCGCTAGCTGCACTTGGCGCGAGAGTCGACGCGCACGTCCCTGCTGATCGAGTAGCCCGCGGAGCGGGCGTATCGAGATCCACCCGTGGCAGACGGCGGGTCTGCAGACCGCTCCACCGAGGACGGTGTGCTCCTCCTGTCGGGCGTCACGGCCCGGTGGGCCTCGAGCGCTCGGGTCCGACGATCAGCTCGACGTCCGCGCCGACGCCCGCGAGGAGGTCCCAGAACTCGGGGCAGGTCTTGTCGACGGAGCGCGGGTGGTCGAGCGCTGCTCCCGCTCCGCCGAGAGCGACGAGGGCCGTGGACATGGCGACGCGGTGGTCGTCGCGGGTGCCGATCTCGGCGGAGCGCGGGGTCCCGGGGTGGATCAGCCAGCCGTCCGGGCGCTCCTCGACCTCGATCCCGAAGGCGGTCAACGCGGCTGTGAGTGCGTCGATCCGGTCGCACTCGTGCTGCCGGATGTGCTCCACTCCGACGATCTCGGTCGTGGCGTCGGCGAAGACCGCGAGCGCGGCGGTCGTCAGCGCGACGTCGGAGCAGTCGTTGAGGTCGAGTCGCGCACCGCCGCGCAGGCGGTCGAGATCGCCGGGCCGTGTGACGGTCACGCCGCGACCGCCGTCGTTCCAGACGCTCTCGCAGCCGAACCGCTCGAGGATCTCGAGGAAGCGCGTGTCGGGCTGCCGGCTCGCGCGCTCGACGTTCGGCAGGTGGATCGACCCGCCGAGGATCGCGGGGAGCGCGGCGAAGTAGGAGGCGGTCGACGCGTCCGCCTCGATCTCGAGGTCGACCGCGGAGGTGGGCCCCGCGTGCACGGTGATAGCGCGGCGGTCGGCGCTCCGCTCGACGGTCGCGCCGAAGCGGCGGAGCGAGTCGACGGTCATGTCGACGTAGGCGCCCTGCACGACGGCGCCCCGCGCGCGGACGGTGACGTCGCGGCCGAGCAGCGGCGCCGAGAGGAGGAGCCCGCTGAGGTACTGGCTGGAGACGCCGCCATAGACCTCGATCGCCGCGGGCGAGATGCCGCCGCCCCGGACGCGCAGCGGGTAGCGCTCGGGCTCGCCGAGGGCGGTGAGCGCGCCGGGGAACGCCTCGAGCGCGGCGAAGAGGCCGGCCATCGGGCGCCGCGTCATCTGCTCGCTCGCGGTCAGCGTCCACTCGCCCGGCCCGCCGAAGGCGAGGAAGCAGGGCAGGAAGCGGGCGATCGTGCCCGCCGAGCCGACGTGGAGCTCCGCGTGATCGACAGGGCGAAGGGCACCGAGCCCGGTGATCGAGATCGTGTCGTCCTTGTCGATCGCGGTGGCGCCCAGTGCACGGGCGACGGTCGCGCCGTGCCGGGTGTCGTCGCTGCGGAGGGGGCGCCGCAGCACCGACGTGCCCCGCGCGGCGAGGGCGAGGACGATCGCCCGGTTCGTCAGGCTCTTGCTCCCGGGGACCGTGACGCAGCCCGAGACGGCGGCGTTCAGCGGCCGCACGATCGCGCGCGAGGAGTCCGGCATCGTTCTGCTCCGTCCGTCCGGGCGCGCGAGTGCGCGCCAGCTGCAGGATAGCGGCGGGCGATCCGCCCGCTGTCCGTGATGGCGCGCGGTGCGGCGGTCACCGGCGCGCCTCTCCGGCCGCGCACAGTCGAGGCATCGCCAGGGCATAGCGCGCTCATAGGAAACTCCTGATACTGGGGAGACATGAGCACCCCGGCCCCTTCGAAGCATCTCGCCTCCGCGCAGCGCACCCGCCTCAAGCGAGCGGACGGCACGCCGATCCGCGTCCTCGTCGTCGACGACGAGAGCACCCTCACCGATCTGCTGCAGATGGCGCTGCGCTACGAGGGCTGGGAGGTGCGCACCGCCGCCGAGGGCCGCTCCGCGATCACGATCACCCGCGAGTTCCGCCCCGACGTCATCGTGCTCGACGTGATGCTGCCGGACATCGACGGGCTGCAGGTGCTCCAGCGGATCCGCGCCGACGGCAGCGAGACCCCGGTCCTCTTCCTCACCGCGAAGGACGCGCTCGACGACCGGATCGCCGGGCTCACCGCCGGTGGCGACGACTACGTCACCAAGCCGTTCTCCCTCGAGGAGCTCGTCGCCCGGATGCGCGGGCTCATCCGCCGCTCCACCCTGCTCGCCAACGACGCCGACGACCCCGAGGTCGTGGTGGGCGACCTCGTCCTCAACGAGGACAGCCACGAGGTGCGCCGGGCCGGCACCGACATCGAGCTGACCGCGACCGAGTTCGAGCTGCTGCGCTTCCTGATGCGGAACCCCCGCCGCGTGCTGAGCAAGGCGCAGATCCTCGACCGCGTCTGGTCCTACGACTTCGGCGGCAAGTCGAGCGTCGTCGAGATCTACATCTCCTACCTCCGCAAGAAGATCGACGCGGGGCGCTCGCCCATGATTCACACGGTCCGCGGCGCCGGCTACCTGCTGAAGCCCGCCGAGCAGTGACGACCGGGGGCGGGCGGCTGCGGCCCACACTCGGCGACTTCGCGACCCGGTCGGCCCTCCGCCGCTCGAACGCGTCCCGACGCGCGCCCTGGACGCTGCGGCGCCGGATGGTCGTCGCCGTCGTCGCGCTGGTCGCGGTGATCGCGGGGATCGTCGGGACGGTCAGCGTGCTGTCGCTGCGCGGCATCCTCTACGACAACGCGGAGACGCAGCTCTCGGAGTCGCTGGACCGGCTGGCCGGCTTCGACGGGCCGGGCCAGTTCGCCGGCTCCAGCGCGATCGAGCGGGCGACCACCTGCCCGAGCGGCGACTTCGCGGGGCGGCCCAATCAGGACACCCAGACGATCACGGCGGTGCTCGGGGCGTCCGGTGCCTACACCGGCGCGTACATCGACAGCTCCGGGGCCTGCCAGGAGTTCGCCGACCCGGCCGACTCCGTGCTTGCCGCCGCGGTCGCCGACGCCGGTGACGCGACCACCCTCGATCTCGGCGACGCCCTCGGCCAGTACCGCGCAGAGGCGCGCGTGATCGACGGCTCGGTCGTGATCGTCGGAGTGCCCCTCGGCGAGGCCGAGGACACGCTCCGGACCCTGACCACCGTGGTGGTCGTCGTCGTCCTGCTCGCGATGCTGCTGGTCGCCCTGATCGCGACCGCGATCATCCGGGTGGCGCTGCGGCCGCTCGAGCGGGTGGAGGCGACCGCGACCCGTGTCGCCGAGCTGCCGCTCGAGCGCGGCGAGGTCGAGCTGATCGAGCGGGTGCCGGAGGAGGACGCCGACGTCCGCACCGAGGTCGGCCGGGTGGGCGCCGCCTTCAACCGCATGCTCGACCACGTCGGCGGTGCTCTGGAGTCGCGCCAGGCCAGCGAGAACAAGGTCCGCCAGTTCGTCGCCGACGCCTCGCACGAGCTGCGCACGCCGCTCGCGGCGATCCGCGGCTACGCCGAGCTGCCCCGCCGCGGCGACGTCGAGCTGTCGGAGTCGGCGAGCTACTCGCTCGACCGGATCGAGTCGGCCGCCACCCGGATGACCTCGCTGGTCGAGGACCTCCTCCTGCTCGCGCGCCTCGACGAGGGCCGCGATCTCGAGAAGGAGCCGGTCGACCTGACGATGGTGCTGATCGAGGCCGTGTCCGACGCCCACGTCGCCGGACCGGACCACGAGTGGGACCTCGACCTGCCGGAGGAGCCGATCGAGATCCGCGGCGACGGCTTCCGGCTGCACCAGGTGGTCGCGAACCTGCTGCGGAACGCCACCGTGCACACGCCGCCGGGCACGCGCGTCGTCGCGGCGCTCGCCGAGGACCGCGACGAGCGCGGCCGGCCGATCGCGGTGGTGACGGTCACCGACTCCGGTCCGGGGATCGACGAGGCGCTGGTGCCGGTGCTGTTCGAGCGCTTCGCCCGCGGCGACTCCTCGCGGGCGCGGACCACCGGCTCGACCGGGCTGGGCCTGGCGATCGTGGCGGCCGTGGTCGAGGCGCACGGCGGGCGCGTGCTGGTCGAGTCGGAGCCGGGGCGCACCAGCTTCCGGGTGGAGCTGCCCGCGGGCTGACGCGGCGGGTGCGATCTGCAGGCGATGCCGTCCGGAACGCGCTCTCCTCCGCGGGGGAGTGCCGCGCGGTTGGCGGATCGCCTGCAGATCGAACCGCTGTCGTCAGACCTCGACGCCCAGGCGGCGGCGCGCCTCGTCGAGCGTGCGCACCACCTGCACCGTCTCGTCCAGCGGGTGCACCGGCGACTCGGTGCGCCCCTCCGCCACGTACTGCGCGAGGTGCACGGCCTCCCACGCGAGGCCCTCGCCGCCCTGCAGCCCGGTCTCATCCCGCCACGAGCCGCTCTCGGAGCCGCGGGTCAGGGTGACGCCGCTCGGCGTCCAGAACGACGGGTGCACGTCGATCCGCCCCTCGCTGCCCGCGACGCTCGCCGCGTGCAGGGTGTCGGCGAGCACGGTCGAGGTCGCGACCGACTGGATCCCGTGCGCGTGCCGGCCGACGATCGTCGCCATCGCGTCCACCCCGGTCGAGGTCAGCGCGCCGGCGACGACGGTGCTCTGCGGCGCGCCGGCCACCATCGAGACGAAGGACGAGGCGTAGACGCCCACGTCGAGGAGTCCGCCGCCCGCGAGCGCCGGGTCGAAGATGCGGCTGGCCGGGTCGAACGCGAACGCCGCGCCGAAGTCGGCGGAGACCAGCGCGGGAGCGCCGACCGCGCCGTCCGCGAGGAGCTGCCGCACCACGTCCATCTGCGGCAGGTAGCGCATCCACATCGCCTCCATCGCGAAGACGCCGGCGTCGCGCGCCGCATGGACGATCATCTCGGCCTCGCCCGCCGTGGTGGCGAACGGCTTCTCGATGAGGACGTGCTTGCCCGCGGCGATCGCGCGCAGGGCCTGGCGCGCGTGCTCCGAGTTCGGCGAGGCGATGTAGACGACGTCGACCTCGGGGTCGTTCACGACCGCGTCGGAGCCGACCGAGGCCCGCTCGATGCCGAAGCGCCGGGCGAACTCGTCGGCGCGCTCCTGCGAGCGCGAGCCGACCGCGACCACGCGCTGCCGGGTGTGCTTCTGCAGCGCGGCGACGAAGGTGCCGGCGATCGAGCCGGGGGCGAGGACTCCCCAGCGCAGCACCGGGGAGTCGAGGAGCGAGGGGAGCCGGGGCTCGGGAAGCGTCAGTGCCATCCCGCCACGCTATGCCCTCCCCCTGGGCGGCGCCGAGCCCCCGCCACGCGGGCCCGGAGCTCCTGAGTCGCCCGAGAAGGCTCGTTCTCGGGCTGGAGAACGAGCCTTCCCGGGCGACTCAGCGGATTTCAGCGGAGTGCAGCAGACCTCAGTCGACCGCGGTCATCGCCGCTCCGACGCCGCGCAGCCGGGCGACCGTCAGGGTGCCGATCGGCTGAGGGGCGCCCTCCGGCGAGAGGACGAACGCGTTGCGGGCGACGTAGAGAGCGCCGTCCCGCAGCTCGATCGCCGCAGGCGAGACGACCGCGAGTCCGGTGATCGGCGTCGAGGTGCGCGGCAGGATCAGCGCCACGCGTCCCGTGCCGTCCGGGCCGCCGAACAGCTCGGTCACCACGACGGTGCCGGTGACGCGGTCGACCGCGAGGCCGGTCGCGCTCAGCAGGCCGGTGGCCACCGTGCGGATCTCGCCGGTCGCCGGGTTCACCCGCACCACGGAGCCGCGAGCGCCGAGGCTGGCGTCCTCCGGCCCGCCGGGCAGCGTCGACACGTACAGCCAGCCGCCGGGGCCGACCTCGACGTCGGTCGGGACGGGCTCGAACGAGTAGCGGTAGCCGGCCGTGCAGGCCGGGAAGCCGAAGGCCGCCGCCTGCTCCGCCGTGATCGTGATCGGGGCCGTGGGCGGCAGCACCGCCACGGTCGAGACGACGCCGTTCGGCGTGACCTTCAGGATCGCGTTGCCGGCCGCGTCGGCGACGTAGACGCCGGCGCTGGTCGCGGCCGACGCGTAGGGGTGCACGTCGATCCGGCCGGTGTAGGAGGCGGGGCCGGCGACCTCCGGGTCGACCTGCGCGGCGCACTCGGCGGGCAGGCCGAGGAAGCCGTAGCTGTTGCCCGCATCCGGGTTGGCGCTCGCCTCGTACGCGCCGAGGTCGGCGAGGGTCGTCGGCGCTCCGCCGCCGCTCGGCACCGATTGCAGCAGCGCCTCGCCCTCCTCCTGGACGCCCTCGCTGTAGTAGACGGTGGAGCCGCGGACCGAGACGGCCCCGATCTCGGTTCCGGGCGCGCTGACCAGGGTCGAGGTCGCGCCGGAGGGAGCGACCTTGGTCAGCATCCCGGCGAAGTTCTGCGCGACGTAGGCGGTGCCGCCCGCATCGACGGCGAAGCTGAGCGGCGAGACGAGTCCGGTCGCTCGATCGGTGACGGAGACGAAGGACAGCGGGGAGGGGGTGGCCTGGGCGACGGGGGCCGAGACGAGAGTCGTGACCGCGACGGCGGCGGCCGCGGTGAGGAGGAGGCGTTTGTTCACGAGGTGCTCCTTTGCACTCGGGGTGCGGGCAGAGCAGTGCTGCGGGTCGAACGATCCGCGGCTCCGACCGCGGCGACGGGAATCGCCGATGCGCACACCGTAGGACCGCGGTGGCCAGGAGTCCATGGGGCGGACCCCGTCACGCGGCAGACCCGCGTGGCGGCGCGGGTGCTCTGCGCCGGATCCTCCGCACCCCTAGGGTGTGAGAGCCCGCGCCGCCGCGGGCGGAGGAGGCGTCATGCCGGAGTGGTACACCCTCGGCGTCGTCGCCCTGGTCATCGTCGTGGTCGTCGTCGCGATCGTCCGCTACCGCTTCAATCCGGTGCTCGCGCTCGCCGTGGGCGCCGCGGCCATCGGCCTGCTGACCGGGCTCGGCCCCGTCGACACCGTCTCGACCATGACCCGCGGTTTCGGCGAGGTGATGATGGAGGCGGGCCTCCTGATCGGCTGGGGCGTGCTGATCGGCGCGATGCTCAACGAGATGGGCGCGGTCGTCCGCCTCGTCGAGGGGCTGCTGCGCGTCTTCGGCAAGCGCGGCATCCCGTACGCGCTCGGGCTGTCCTTCGCCACCTATCTGCAGACGATCTTCGTCGACGCACTGATCGTCATCGCGGCGCCGCTCGCCCGGCGGATCGCGCCGCGGCTCGGCCCGGCCGGCACGGGCATCGTCGCCGTCACCTTCGCCGTCGGTCTCGAGATGGGCATCGTGATGATGGTGCCGGGCTTCGCGGCCGTGGCGCTCGCCGGGCTGCTCGGGGTGCCGCTCGGCGTGATGCTGCTGGGCGGCTTCGTGGTGGTCGCACCGACCGTCGTGGTCACGATCCTGCTGATGTCGCTCGCCTTCCGCCTGGGCTTCTGGGATCCGGCGCGCGACGAGCAGCTCGTCGTGCGCGACGAGACCGCCGGGCTCGCGACGGTGCCCGCGGGGGAGCGGGCCGGGAGCGAGGCGGTCGGCGGATCCGGGTCGGCGGGGTCCGGGCGGTCCTCGAGCGGTGGCTCCGCGGCCGGTCGCTCCACCGCTGACGGCGACACAGACGCGCGCGACGCCGACGCCCCGCGCGAGCGCCCGCTGCTCCTGCTGTTCGCCCCGATGCTTCTCGCGCTGCTGCTCATCGCCGCGCAGGCCGTGCTCTCGGTCGCGGGCGCGGAGGTGCCGGTGCTGCAGTTCCTCGGCAACCCGGTGATCGCGCTGCTGCTCGCCGTGATCGCGACCGGCCTCGTCGGCCGCTCCGTCGTCGGGACTCCGCGGATGGAGAAGGCGGTCGCGAAGGGCTTCCAGGACGGCGGGCAGATCTTCCTGCTCACCGGCGTCGGCGGCGCGCTCGCGGCGGTGATCGCGGAGGGCGACCTCGGCGAGCTGCTCAAGGGCTACTTCTCGGCGAACGCCGCCGCGCCGCTGCTGCTGGTCTGGCTGATGGCGGCCGTGCTGCACATCGCCGTCGGCTCGGTCACCCTCTCGGCGATCACCGCCGCGGGCGTCGTGGCCCCGGTCGCCGCGACGCTCGGACTCGATCCGCTGCTGATCGCGCTCGCCGCCGGCTCCGGCGCGCTGTTCTGCATCCACGTCACCTCGAACACCTTCTGGCTGCTGCAGAGCTTCCTCGGCCAGTCCGTCCGCGGCGCCCTCAAGTCGGTGACGGTCGGCGTCTCCCTCGCCTCCGTCCTGGCCCTCGGCATGGTCCTCCTCCTCTCGCTGTTCCTCTGATCCCTGCCGATCCCCGCCGCGAGATGCCACTTGTGCACGCCTTTCACGGCGTGTCGCGTGCACAAGTGGCATCTCGCGGAGGGGGACCGGCGTGACACGTGCCGGAAACACGGGTGGCCTAGGTTCCTGAGAGGGTTCACACGTTGCTCCGAGGTCGATGACGCAGGAGCGAGCGCGGAGCCTCGTCCGCGCCGACCTCCGACACGAAAGATCTCCGCTTGAGAACACGCACCGCCCTGACCTCCGGCTGCGCGGCCCTCGCGCTCGCCGCCGGCGGTCTGCTGATCGCGCCCGCCGCGACAGCGACCACCACCGCGACACCGACCGCCGCCTCCGCCTTCGAGCGGGTGGACCTCGTCCGCCCCGCCTCGGCGCCGATCACCGAGCCCGCGAGCTACCCCTACCGGGAAGCTCTCACCGAGGTCGCGGTCGACCCGACCGACGCCTCGCTGACCCGCGGCGTCACGCCGTACGACCGGATCGCCCCGGCCCTGAACGACCTCGCCGCGCGCTCCGACCGCGTCTCGACCCAGGTGGTCGGGAAGTCGGGCCTCGGCCGCGACATCTACCTGGTCACCGTCACCGCTCCCGAGACCGCCGCCGAGACGGCGCAGCAGGCCGAGTGGCGCGACCGCCTGAAGAACGAGCCGGAGGCGGCCGCCGCCGACGCCGAGCTGATGGCCGAGTACAAGGTGCCGACCTGGTTCAACGGCAACATCCACGGCAACGAGTGGGAGGGATCCGACGCGATCCTGAACTACATCGAGAAGGTCGCCACCGCCGAGGACGCCGAGACCCAGGCGCTCCTCGAGGGCAACCGCCTCTACTTCACCGTCACCAACAACCCCGACGGCCGGGCCCTCGGCCAGCGCGCCGTCGCGGCCGGCTACGACCCCAACCGCGACATGATCACCGGCGCGACGAACGAGGCGGCGGTCATCCGCGACCTCTCGAGTGTCCTGCAGCCGACCTACTTCATCGACATCCACGGCTACACCGGCATCCTGCAGGTCGAGCCCTGCGGTCCGCCGCACGGCGAGAACTACGAGTACGACCTGTTCCTGCCGCACGCCTACGCGACCGCGCTCGAGATCGAGCGCCGCGTCGTCGAGGCGGACGTGCCCGGCAACACCTACAAGGCCGCCGACGGCAGCGTCACGACCGAGAACACCGGCCAGATCCTGATCCCCTACCGCGACATCCGCGCGGGCTGGGACGACTGGCCCCCGATCTTCGCGCCGCAGTACGTCGCCTTCCAGGGCGCGATCACCAACACGGTCGAGCTGCCGCTCGGCCGCACCGCGAACGAGACGCCCGAGGAGATCGCCCAGGGCCAGGCCAACGCCGACATCGACATCGAGGTCGCCGGGATCGTCATGGACGCCTCGGTCGACTACATCGAGGCCAACCGCGACGCCCTGCTCAGCAACCAGGTGCAGATCTTCGAGCGCGGCGTCACCGGCGCCCCGGCCGTCGAGATCCCCGCCGACGTCGCCGCGTCCGACCTGCCGGCCGGCACGCCGACCGAGTGGACCGAGATCTGGGACGAGACCGACGTCTACACGACCGAGTACCCCCGCGCTTACGTGATCCCCGCCGGCGACGCGCAGCGCTCCTCGTCCGACGCCGAGACCCTCGTCGCGCAGCTGCTCGCGCACGGCGTCGAGGTCGATCGCACGACCACGGCGATGACAGCGGGCGGCACGACCTACGCCGCCGGCTCCTACGTCGTCGACATGCACCAGCCCGTCCGCGGCCTCGCGAACGTGCTGCTCGCCGACGGCACCGACATCTCCGACCGCGTGCCCGAGATGTACGACGTCTCGGCCTGGAGTCTCTCGCTGCTCTGGGGCGCCGACGTGATCCCGGTCGGCTCCACGCTCGACCCGATGCCCGCCGTCGAGCTCGAGCCGGTCACCGCCGTCGCCCCGAGCGGCAGCGTCCCCGCCGACGCCGGCTACCTCGCCTTCGAGCCGCGCGGCGTGCTCGAGTACCAGGCGGTGAACGCGCTCCTGGGCGCCGGAGTCGCGCTCGAGCAGTTCGCCGACGGCACGATCGCCCTCCGCGCCGACGCCGACGGTCTCGCCGCCGCGAAGGCCGCCGCCGCCGAGTTCGGCGTCGACTTCACGGCGACCACGGCGGAGCGTATCGAGGACGAGGACGGCACCGCGCTGTCCGCCGTCCGCGTCGCCTACTCCGGCTCGCACGAGGACCGCGACGCGCTGGCCAAGCTCGGCTTCGCCGACGCGGTCGCCGTCACGGCGGACACGCTCGCCTCGGGCGAGACCGTCCTCACTGACGCGGACGTGCTGCTGCTGGGCCGCGCGCTGTCCTTCACCCCGGAGCAGGCCGCGGGCCGCACCGCCGTCGAGGAGTTCCTCGCGGCGGGCGGCGACGTGGTCGGCCGCGGCGGAGCGGGAGCGGCCTTCGCGACCGACTTCGGCCTCGCGACGCTGACCGCGCAGACCGGTACGAGCGGCTCGAACGGCATCGTCTCGGTCGAGACGCCGGCCGACGGGATCCTCGGCGACTACCCGCAGGACACCGCCTTCGTCTCGCCGGCGCTCTGGTTCGAGGGCTTCGACGCGTCCGTGACGGTGGAGCAGAGCTACGCCGCCGAGGACACCTTCGTCGCCGGGCACTGGGTCGCGTCCGAACGGCAGTCCCGGAGCGACGCGGCCGGGCAGGCCTCGGCCGTCTCGTTCGCGACGGAGTCGGGCACCGAGGGCTTCCTCTTCGGCACCTCGCCGGTCTTCCGCAACCACCCGGTCGGCGCGTTCAGCGACGTCGCCCGGGCGCTGTTCGCCGTGGCGCCCGAGGGCGCGGCCGTCGAGCTGCCGGGGACCCCGGAGCCGACGGCGACGCCGACCGCGACGCCGGAGCCCACGGCCACGCCTGAGCCGACGGCGACTCCCGAGCCGACCGCGACTCCGGAGCCGACGGTGACCCCGGAGCCCACCGCGACCCCGGAGCCGACCGCGACTCCTGAGCCGACGGTGACCCCGGAGCCCTCCGCGACTCCGGAACCGACCGCGACCGCCACGCCGACGGCCGCGCCCACCGCGGCTCCGGAGCCGACCGCCACGGCGACCGCGGCTCCCGTCGCGAAGCCGGGTACCGGCGGTCTCGCCTCGACCGGAGTCGAGACCGGCCCCTGGCTGCTGCTCTCGGGAGGTGCGCTCGTGCTCGGTCTCGGCGCCCTGCTGATCGCCCGCAGCCGCCGCGAGGTCGAGGAGGTCTAGCCTCCGCCGCGGGAGGGCCGGCGAGCACGATCCGCCGGCCCTCCCGCCGCTCTTCCCCTGCACCACCGCTCCTGCACCGCCGCACCTGCACCACCGCTCCCGCACCACCGCTCCCGCACCACCGCACCGACGCACCACCGCACCCGCACCACCGAGGAGTCCCGATGCCGCCCCGTACCGCCCGCACCCTCGGGATCGTCCTGGCCGTCCTCGGTCTCGTCGCCGTGATCGTCGCGATCGTCCTCCTCGTCCGCCCCGCCGACGGCGCCGGAGCCCCGACCTCCACCCCGGTCGCCCCCTCCGCCTCGGCCGCCGCCGCCCCGTCGACCGCGCCCACCGAGGCCGAGTCCACGGAGACCGCGACGGAACCGACGGCCACCGACGCCCCGACGGAGACCTTCCCGACCGAGACCTCCCCGACCGAGGGCGTCGTCGCCTCGCCCGCCCCCGGCGCCGCCGCCACTGCGGCCGCCGTCCTCTCCTTCACCGCCTCGCCCGCGACGATCGACTGCGCCGGCGACCGCACCGCCTCCGTCCCCGTCGCGCTCTCCTGGCAGACCGAAGGCGGTGTCGCCGCCCGCCTCGCCGTCGGCACCACCGACGCCCGGGCCGGCGACCCCGTCGACCTCTCAGCGACCGGCTACTCCGCCCTCTCCGTCCCCTGCCGCGACGCCGAGACCCTGATCACCCTCGCCGTCGAGTCCCCCGACGGCACCCTCACGCAACGCACCCTCGTCCTCCCCACGTCCGAGTAGCTGCGCTCTCCGCGAGATGCCACTTGTGCACGCGACACGCCGAGGAAAGCGTGCACAAGTGGCATCTCGCGGGGACGGCCGGACGCGCCCGCACGGCAGAATGGAGACGATGACCTCCACCCCGCCTCCGCTCGGCCTGCTCCTCGACGTCGACGGCCCGATCGCCAGCCCGATCAGCCGCACGATCGCCATCGACTCGATCGCCGACGACCTCGTCGCGCTCGCGAACGCCGGCATCCCGCTCGTCTTCAACACCGGTCGCTCCGACGCGTTCCTGCGCGAGCGCGTGCTGCCGCCGCTCCTCGAGCGCGGCGTCTCGGCCGACGCGCGGATCGTCTGCGTCTGCGAGAAGGGCGCCGTCTGGTTCACCGTCGACTACCGCGGCACCTCCGAGCCGATCGTCGACGAGTCGCTCGCGATCCCGGAGGCGGTCGCCCGCGACCTCGAGCGGATGATCCGCGAGGACTACGACGACCTGGTCTTCTTCGACGAGACCAAGCGCGCGATGGTCTCGGCCGAGCAGCTCGTCGACCTCTCCAGCGAGGACTACCTCGAGCGTCAGCTCGTCTTCGACGCCGACGCCCTGCAGATCATGACCGCGGCCGGCCTCGGCGTCGAGCGCCGCGGCATCCGCTACCCGAACGACACCGGCGCCGTCGAGTACCGCATCGACCCGACCGTGATCTCCACCGACATCGAGTCCAACCGGCTCGGCAAGGACCTCGGCGCCCAGCGCGCCGTCGAGCTGCTCGGCGCCACCGGCCCGATCCCGCAGCGCTGGCGCACGGTCGGCGACTCCCGCAGCGACTACGCGATGGCCGACTGGCTCTCCGAGCACGCCTACGACGTCGCCCACGTGGACGTCCGCCCCGCGGAGGGCGTCCCGGACAAGCCGTACCCGATCCTCGTGGTCGACGGAGCGATCAACGACGAGGCCGGCGCCGCCGTGCTGCGCCGCTGGACCGAGCTCGTCGCCGACGAGACGACGCCCGAGGTCGGCGACGGCATCTCCCTCCACGTCGCGGGCTGATCCGCCAGCCCCTCGTCCGCAGGCCCGCGGCCCGTTAGCGTTCGAGCATGAGAATCGCAGTCACCGGTGGATCCGGGAAACTCGGCCGCAGCGTCGTCACCCGTCTCCGCGAGTCCGGCCACGACGTCTTCGTCCTCGACCGCGCGGGAACCCGCGGCGAGGGCGTCATCAGCATCGACATCACCGACTACGGGCAGGTCGTCGACGCCCTGCAGGCCGTGGGCGACCGCTACGAGGGGATCGACGCGGTCGTGCACCTCGCGGCAGTCCCGGCGCCGGGCATCGTCCCGGACATCGCGACCTTCCAGAACAACATGTCGTCGACCTTCAACGTCTTCCATGCGGCGATCCGCGCGGGCATCCGCAGCATCGTCTACGCGTCCAGCGAGACCGTGCTCGGCCTGCCCTTCGACGTGCCGCCGCCCTACATCCCGGTCGACGAGAAGTACCCGGCCCGCCCGGAGTCGGTCTACTCGCTGACCAAGCACCTCGAGGAGCAGCTGGCGATCGAGCTCTGCCGCTGGCACGAGGACCTCACGATCATCGGCCTGCGCTTCTCCAATGTGATGAACGAGGAGGACTACGCCGAGTTCCCGTCCTTCGACGCCGACGCGACACTGCGCAAGTGGAACCTCTGGGGCTACATCGACGGCCGCGACGGCGCGCAGGCGGTCGAGAAGGCCCTCGCGCACCGCGAGCCCGGCTTCGACCGCTTCATCATCGCGGCGGCCGACACCGTGATGACCCGCCCGAACGACGAGCTGGTCGCCGAGGTCTTCCCCGGCGTCGAGCTGCGCGGCGAGCTCGGCGTGAACGACACGCTGCTCTCGATCGACCACGCCCGCGAGGTGCTCGGCTACGCCCCCGAGCACTCCTGGCGCGACTCGCAGTAGCCACCGCCCGCCTCCGCGCCGTTCCGGCTCGCGAAACACCCTCCGGCTCGCAGGAATCCACGGATCCCGCGAGCCGGAGCCGTTTCCGCGAGCCGAAGCCGTTTCTGCGAGCCGGAGCCGCGCCGGACCGATCTCGGGCTTGTGGAACGACGTCCGGCTCGCTGGAGTCCGCGGTTTCCGCGTGCCGGGGGTGATTCCGCGTGCCGGAGGTGTGGTGCGGGGAGCTTCGGCTCGTGGAAGGGTGTCCGGCTTGCTGGAGTCCGCGGTTTCCGCGTGACGGAGGTGATCCCGCGTGCCGGAGGTGTGCCGGAGGTGCGGTGCGGGGAGCTTCGGCTCACGGATCGGTGTCCGGCTCGCTGGAGTCCGCGGTTTCCGCGTGCCGAGGGTGATCCCGCGTGCCGGAGGTGATCCCGCGTGCCGGAGGTGATCCCGCGTGCCGGAGGTGTGGTGCGGGGAGCTTCGGCTCGCGGAACGGTGTTCGGCTCGCTGGAGTCCGGGGTTTCTACGTGCCGAGAGTGATTCCGCGTGCCGGAGGTGGGGTGCGGGGAGCTTCGGCTCGTGGAACGGTGTCCGGCTCGCTGGAATCCGCGGTTTCCGCTTGCCGAGGCAGATTCTGCGTGCCGGAGGTCTCCCACGGGAGGTTCGGCACGTGGAGACGCCTCCGGCTCGCGGGGATCCGAGGATCCCGCGAGCCGGAGGCGTGAGGGCGAGCCGGAGGTGCCGGCTCAGCAGCCGAGGGTCAGCTGGGGATGTAGTTGAACTCGTCCGGGTTCGGGCCGGTGCGCTCGTCGCGGTTGAGCGCGGAGATCGCCGTCATCGACTCGTCGTCCAGCTCGAAGTCGAAGAGCGCGAAGTTCTCCTCCACGCGCTTGCGGGTGACCGACTTCGGGAAGACGATGTCGCCGCGCTGGATGTGCCAGCGCAGGACGACCTGCGCGGGGGAGCGGTCGACGCTGCTCGCGATGCGCACGATCGCCTCGTCGTCCAGAACCTTGCCCTGCGCGATCGGCGACCAGGCCTCGGTCGCGATGCCGTGCTCGACGCCGTAGGCGCGGAGCTCCTCCTGCGTGAGGAAGGGGTGCACCTCGATCTGGTTCACGGCCGGGACGATCGTCGCCTCGGCGCGGAGCCGGTTGAGGTGGTTGGTCTGGAAGTTGGAGACGCCGATCGCCTTCGCCTTGCCGCTGCGGTAGATCTCCTCCATCGCCTTCCAGGTCTCCAGGTAGTCGCCGACCTTCGGCAGCGGCCAGTGGATGAGGAAGAGGTCGACGTAGTCGAACTTCAGCTCGGCGAGGGTGTCGTCGATCGCCTGCAGGGCGTCCTCGCGGGCGTGGAAGCCGTTGTTGAGCTTCGAGGTGACGAAGACCTCGGAGCGGTCGAGGCCGGAGGCGCGCACGGCCTCGCCGACGCCGGCCTCGTTGCCGTACATCTCGGCGGTGTCGATGTGGCGGTAGCCGACCTCGAGGGCGGCGAGCGTCGCGTCCTTGGTCTCGGCGGGGTCGATCTGGAAGACACCGAAGCCCAGCTGCGGGATCTCGACTCCGTTGTTGAGGGTGATCGTGGGGACAGTGTTCGCGTCCGTGCTCATACTCGAGCGTCCTTTCGTCCGGGGATCGGCCGCATCGGAGAGCTTGCGGCCGGAGTACAGTCCACGCCCCGGGGCCGCCCAGGTGCAAGGCCTTGCGCGTCCCGCGAACATCGGCGGTCGTCCGGCGCCATCGGGCGCTCGGGGAACGACGAAGGCCCCCGGCACGGATGCCGGGGGCCTTCGGGGGTGGCGTGACTACGCGCGGGACTTGCGGCCGGTGATCGCGCCGTAGATCAGCAGCACGATGATGGCGCCGACGACAGCGAGGATGATGCTGACGAGGTTGAAGCCCATCGGGTCGTCGCGCCCGAAGAGCGCGCCGCCGATGAATCCTCCGAGGAGGGCGCCGACGATGCCGAGGATGATGGTGATGATCCATCCGCCGCCCTGCTTGCCGGGCAGGATGAGCTTTGCGAGTGCGCCGGCGATGAGGCCGAGAACGATCCAACCGATGATGCCCATGATGTGTCTCCTTCGTAGTGTGCTCGACCGGCCGTTCCGGTGCGAGCGTCAACGCCTGTCGTGAAGGCGTCCTTGCAGATGATGTCGATCAGCGGAGTGAGCGCTGCACCTTCGCGCGTGCCTTGTCGGCGACCGCGGTGAAGTGCTTCGCCTCGCGCTTCGAGGTCTTCTTGAGCTTCTTGCGCGTCTTCTTCGTGGCCGGGTCGTTCCACACACCGAGTGCGAGATGGCGGAGCTCTTCGTAGCGTCCGCGGCCGGCGCGGGCGCCGAAGACGTACGCGGCGAGGGCGACGAGCGCCAGCAGGACGAGGCGGGGATTCATGCGGTGACCCTTCCATCGGAGAGAGCACAGGGTCGTGCTCGGCCCCCATTCCACTCTCCTGCGGATGCCGTGACAATTCAGGCCCGGACCGTTGACAACGGCCTCGCGGATCTGCTTTCGCCCGCGCGTTGTAGCAGAGGTCGTCCGCGACCGAAGCGGTCAGCAGACCGGAGCGTCCGCGAACCGGTCGTGCAGGTAGGGGCCGTAGCCGCCGTCCACGCGGTTGTGGCGGCGTCCGGAGGTGGTCACCTCGCCGCGGTCGGTCGCTCCCACCCGGGCGCCGGCGGCGTGCAGGCGCTCGACCAGCAGGACGTCCTCGTGCAGCGGCTCGCCGCCGAAGCCGCCGGCCGCCAGGTAGGCGCTCGCGCGCACGCCGAGGTTCGCGCCGTGGATGCTGCCGATCGACTCCTCCCGCTCGCGGGTGCGCTGCCAGCGGCCGTACATCTCCGGCGAGAGGTCGGACGGGTCGGGCCGGACCGTGCCGACCAGCGCGTCGTGGTGGCGGGCGTGCTCGACGTGCTCGAGCAGCCACTCCTCCGGCACGACCGTGTCGGCGTCGGTGTTCGCGAGCCAGACCCGGTCGTCCGGGACGGAGCCGGAGACGGAGCCGAGGGCGTGCGCGATGCCGGCCGCCCGCGCCGCGCCGACTCCGCAGCGCTCGAGCTCGAGGACCTCGGCGCCCGCGGCCCGCGCACGCTCCACCGTCGCGTCCGTGCAGCCGTCCGCCACGACGATCAGCCGGACCGCGACGTCAGGGGCGGTCGTGGCGAGGTGCGCGGCGCTCCGGAGGACCGACGCGACGGTGGCGCCGATCCGCTCCTCCTCGTCGTGGGCCGGCACGACCACCAGCAGCTCCTCGATCCGGGTCACAGCAGCCCCGTCCGCCGGGCGACCGAGCGGCCGTCGCGCGAGTGGACCTCGAGCAGCAGGTCCTCCTCCTCGTGCCGGGCGATCCGGTGCAGGCCGAGACCGGCGACGGCGCTCTGGACGGCGTCGCCGTCGAGCTCGAGGCCGTCGATCGGGTGCCGCCAGTGCACGGTGACGAGCTCGCCGGACGCGGAGAGCCGGTCGCGCACCCCGCGCAGCGTGCGCTCGAGCGTCTCGCGCCCCAGGTAGTAGCCGACCTCGGAGAGCACGATCAGGTCGAACGGACCCTCCGGCACCCCGCGGGTGATGTCGTGGTGCTCGACCCGCACGTGCGCGAGCGGCGCGAGCCGGCGGGCGGCCCGCTCCACGGCGGCCGCGGAGACGTCGATCGCCAGCAGGCGCTCGGCCCGCGCGGCGAGGGCCTCGGCCAGCACGCCGATCGAGGAGCCGATCTCGAGGACGGAGTCGTAGCGGCGCTCGGGCAGGCTCGCGAGGGTGAGGGCGCGCTTGCGCTCCTCGTACCAGCGGCTCGTGTACCCCCAGGGGTCCTCGTGCCGCTCGTACAGCTCGTCGAAGTAGCTCATCCCCGTGTCCTCGTCGCCGGGGCCGCGCCCGTCCGTCCCCCCGAGCCTAGGCAGGATCGGGGCTTCTCTCCGCCACTTGTCGGTCGGATCGCCGTGCGCTAGCTCCGGCCGGGCCATCAGCGGACCCGGAACAGGCGGTCGTCGCCGGCGAAGGCCCGGACGAAGAGCGGGTGGAGGACCGGGGCGATCCCGCCGGGTCCCGGCGCGGTCTGGCTCGGATAGCGCTCGCGGGCGCGGGCCTTCCGCTCCCGCAGGTCCTCGTCGGCCTCGACGCGGACGAGCGCCGGCCACGGCACCTCGGCGTCGTCGGGCGCGGCCCAGTGCCAGAGCCAGATCGGCGCCGCGAGCAGCGGGTGACCGAGGGTCTCGGCCGCCTCGGCGCAGACCTCGCCGACGACGCGGTGGTCGCGGTGGCCGTCGCCGGTCCAGGTGGAGAGCAGGAGGACCCGGCCGGGCTCGGCGGCGGCGCGGGCGAGCACCTCCGCGAGGATCCGGTCGCGGTGCTCGGGGGTGGCGGAGTCGGGGACGTCGAGGAAGGCGAGGCCGATCCCGGCGCCGAGCTCGTCGAGCGCGGCCCGGCCCTCGGCGCGGCGCTCGGCGACGAGGGCGGCTGCGGCCCCGGGGGAGGAGGCGCCGTGCGCCGCGCCGCCGTCCGTCACGATCACGACGTCCACGAGGATGCCGAGGCGGCGGGCCAGGGCGATCGTGCCGCCGCAGCCGAGCGTCTCGTCGTCGGCGTGCGCGACGACGGCGAGCACGCGGTCGACGGAGAGGAGTGCGTCTTCCGGCAGGACCGGCAGCCGGTCGAGCCGCCCGTCCTCGCGCCAGCGCTCGACCGGTGTGCCCTCGAGGTGACCGTCGAACTCGATGACGCGGCTCACCACTCCTCCGTCTCGCCGCTGGCGAGGACCGCTCGGCCGAGGGCCGCGTCGTCGCGCTCGGCGTGGTGCTGGCGGACGTAGAGGGCGAGGTCGGCGACCCGCTTCGCGTGCTCCGCGTCGAGGGCCAGCGGAGCAGGTCCGAGCGCGCGACCGGCGCGCAGCAGGATCTCCTCCACGGCGCTCGCGACCGTGCCGCGGACCCGCTTGGCCAGCAGTGCGCCGCGAGCGCCCTCGGCCTCGCCCCCGTCGATCAGCGCCGAGGCCTCGTCGAGCGCGCGCCGCCCGGCGCACAGGGCGGTGTCCACCGCGCCGAGGTGCGCGAGCAGGTGCGGGTCCTCGCGGCGGGCGGCCGCCCGGGCCAGCGTCGCGGCGACCCCCCGGGCCCCGCCGAGCCAGCAGGCGGCCACGCCGATCCCGCCCCAGCCGAAGCCCGGTCGCGAGAGGTACCAGCCGGGAGCGCCGACCTCCTGGGCGCGCGCACCGGCGAAGCGCACCGGCCCGCTCGGGATCTCGGTCAGCCCGCGGGGGTGCCAGGCGTTCTCCTCCGGGGTCGCGGTGCCGTCGCCGAGGCGCACGGCGAAGAGCCGGCGCTCGCCGGAGCCCTCGCCGACGTGCGCCGTGATCAGCGCCGCGTCCAGGCGGCCGGCCAGCGAGCACCAGGGCTTCACGCCGTCCAGTCGCCAGGCGTCGCCCTCGGGAGTCGCGACGAGCGGCTCGTCGCCGCCCTCCGCCGCGAAGACGCCCCAGACCGCGTCGTCCTGCACGCCGACGTCCGCGGCGGACAGGCCCGCCTCGCCGAGGATCGCGAGCGCGTCGAGGTGCGGCTCGATCGCGCGGGCGACGCCGAGGTCGTGCCGGGCCAGGCGCTCCAGCAGGCCGTGCAGCTCGGCGGTGCGGCCGGTGCCGGGCCGCGGCGGGTCGGCGGAGAGGGTGCGGGCGAGGGCCAGAGAGCCGTCGACGTCGCCGGGAAGGGAGGCAGGAGCGAGCGATTCCATCCCCCTGGACGCTACGCGGTCGGCGCCGGCACCGCGCCCGATTGTCCGTCGGCGGGCCCGGTGGTAGCGCCGCGCATGTCCAGGGCGGTGATACGGCGCAGGAGGACGGCGAAGAGCTCGACGTCGCCCGCGTCCCAGCGGCGCAGCTCCTCGTGCATCAGCGCCTGGCGGGAGCTGCGGATCGCCCGCATCCGCTCGGCGGTCTCCGGCGGCACCGAGAGGATCGTCGCGCGCCCGTCGTCGGGGTCGGGGGAGCGCTGCAGCAGACCGAGGCGGTCGAGCGCGGAGATCTGCCGGCTGATCGAGGACTTGTCCGTCTCGAGCAGCTCGGCCAGGGCGCCCGAGTGCATCGGGCCGCGCCGCTCCAGGGTGGCGAGCGTCCGGTATCCGGCGGTGCTGAGGTCGGGGTGCAGGCGCTCGGCGGCGGAGCGCATCGCGTCGCGCACCCGGTTGAAGAGGGTGCTCAGCTCGCCCTCGACAGCGGCGATCGCGGCGTCGGTTGCGCCCCCGGTCGCGCGATCGCCTTCGGCGTCCCCGCCGGTCTCGGGGTCGGGAGGGGAGGACGGGCCGGTCATCCCTCCAGCATCCCGCGTCGATCCGACTTGCGCACGACCCCGTCCACGTCGTACGCTTCCCGAAGCCAAAGACCGCCGGTTTCCGGTGTGCGCACGAGCAGGGCCCAGGCCCCGCGGATCGCCACCGGACGAAGGATTCGCGAAGCGAATGGCCCGCGCAGGTGTGCAAGAGATGTGTTCCGCGTTCATCGCGATCCCCAGGCTCCCGCGCTCCTGCGCCGGAGCCTTTTTCTTTGCGTGCCTTCGGGCTACCGGCACGAGAATTCACAGGAGTAGCCATGGCGAACAAGGAAGCCTCGGTCGCCGAACTCACGGAGAAGTTCCAGAGTTCGACCGCCGTTCTGCTGACCGAGTACCGCGGTCTCACTGTTGCTCAGCTCAAGACGCTGCGCAAGGACATCAGTGAGCACGCGACCTACGCCGTGGTGAAGAACACGCTGACCAAGATCGCGGCGAACAACGCCGGGATCTCGTCCTTCGACGCCGAGCTCGCTGGCCCTTCGGCCATCGCGTTCGTGCACGGCGACCCCGTCGCCGTCGCGAAGTCGCTGCGTGCCTTCGCCAAGGCAAACCCTCTCCTCGTGGTCAAGGGCGGTTACTTCGACGGTAACCCGCTGACCGCGGAAGAGGTGGGAAAGCTCGCCGACCTCGAGTCCCGTGAAGTGCTGCTCGGCAAGCTCGCCGGCGCCTTCAAGGCCTCGCTCTTCGGTGCCGCTTACCTGTTCCAGGCGCCGCTGTCCAAGGCCGTTCGCACGGTCGAGGCACTGCGCGAGAAGCAGGAGTCCGCGAGCTGACGCTTCCCTCCGGGAGGCAGTGCGCACGCGGTTCGTAGACAAGAAACAACAAGGAGAAAAATCATGGCAAAGCTCACGCAGGACGAGCTCATCGAGGCCTTCAAGGAGCTCACGCTCATCGAGCTCTCTGAGTTCGTGAAGAAGTTCGAAGAGGTCTTCGAGGTCACCGCCGCCGCGCCCGTCGCCGCTGCTGGTGTCGCCGGCCCGGCCGCCCCGGCCGAAGAGGTCGAGGAGCAGACCGAGTTCGACGTCGTGCTCGAGGCCGCCGGCGAGAAGAAGATCCAGGTCATCAAGGAGGTCCGCGCGCTCACGAGCCTCGGCCTCGGCGAGGCGAAGGCTGTCGTCGACGGCGCCCCCAAGGCTGTCCTCGAGGCCGTCAACAAGGAGACCGCCGAGAAGGCCAAGGCCCAGCTCGAGGCCGCCGGCGCGACCGTCACCGTCAAGTAATCCCCTCGCACCCGTCAGGGTGCACGGGTCCTCCCTCGGGCGGCCCCACCGGCGCAGGGCGTCGTCTCCTCGGAGGCGGCGCCCTTCGTCGTTCCCGCTCGTCGTCTCCCTGTTCTCCCTGCGCTGTCGTCGCCGCCTCGGCGTCACCGACCGGGGGTGACCGGCCTCCCCGGTGCCGCGCGATGCAGCCTCTAGAATCGGCGGGTGACTGCTATCGATCCGCTCGCAGGCCTGCCGGCCCGCGACGTGCCGCCCAGCGAGGTGTCGCTGAGCGAGCTGCTGAGCGACTTCGTCTCGGTGACGCACCGGATCACCCGCCTCGCCGCGCAGGCCACCGACAACCAGGAGTCGCAGGCGGTCTGGCGCACCCTGTCGGTGCTGCTGTCGATGGGGCCGATGCGCCTGGGCGAGCTGGCGACCCAGAGCCGCGTCTCGCAGCCCACGATGACCAAGATCGTGAAGAACCTCGTCGAGGCCGGCTGGCTCGACCGCATCGCCGACCCGGCCGACGCGCGGGCCTGGCAGATCCGCCTCGCCCCCGACGGCGCCGCGGCGCTCAGCGCCTGGCGCACCCAGCTGGGCGACGCCCTCACGCCGATCTTCGCCGACCTCCGCCCCGAGGACCGCCGCGTCCTCGAGCGAGCCGTCGAGATCATGCACGAGCGCCTCGTCGTCGCCCCGCGCGACTGACCCCGCCCTCTCCCTGCTGGTCGAGTAGCCCCGGAGGGGCGTATCGAGACCCACGGTCGTCAGCGACTCGTGCAGGATGAGCGCGTGCAGATGCGACTCGAACTCGTCCCCGTGCCCGTCTCCGACGTCGATCGGGCGCTGGCGTTCTACGCGGACGTCGTCGGCTTCCACGTCGACCACGACGTCCGGCCCTCGCCGTCGATGCGGGTCGTCCAGCTGACACCGCCCGGCTCCTCCTGCTCGATCGTGATCGGCTCCGGGATGGGGCCCGGACCCGAGGCCGGCGTCGTCCGCGGGCTGCACCTCGTCGTCGACGACATCGATGCCGCCCGTGCCGAGCTGGTCGGGCGCGGTCTCGAGCTGTCGGACGTGCAGGACATGGGCGGCGTGAAGTACGCCCACTTCGCCGACCCCGACGGCAACACCTGGTCCCTCCAGGAGATCGGCTCCCGCACTCCGCCCGCCTGAGCGGCGGCGCTCGCCTCCATGCTGGTCGAGTAGCCCCGCAGGGGCGTATCGAGACCCGGCGTCCTCAGTACGGCGGGTCTGCAGGCTCCTGTTCTGATGCTGGGGGATCTCGATACGCCCGCTGCGCGGGCTACTCGATCAGCATGGAGCGGACGCGGCCGCCCCGCGTCAGTCCTCGGGCCAGCGGACGCGGGCGCCCGAGTCCGGGTGCTTGCGGAGCCAGGCCGCGACGAAGGGGCAGCGCGGGACGACGGTGCCTCCCGCCTCCGTCACCGCGAGGACCGCGGCGCGGGCGAGGACGCTGCCGAGGCCGTGGCCCTCCCAGGCGTCGTCGACGACGGTGTGGGTCAGCACGACCTCGTCGCCGTGGCGGACGTAGGCCGCGAAGCCGGCCGTCTCGCCGCCGACGGAGATCTCGAAGCGGGAGCGCTCGGGCGCATCGCGGACGACGGGGGAGGGGGCGGCGGAGTCGCTCATGCTCCGATTCTCGCGCCCCGCGGGGCCGACGTGCTGGTGCGGATGACGAGGGAGGCGGGGATGGTCGTGTGCCGGGCGGGCGGCGGCGCCTCGCCCCGGGCCAGCGCGGCCAGCGCCTCCAGAACCAGCGCGACCGCGAGCTCGCCCTGCTGGCGCGGGTCCTGGCGGATCGAGCTCAGGCCGAACAGCTCGGCCAGCGGGTGGTCGTCGATCCCGATGATCGAGACGTCCTCCGGCACCGACAGCCCGAGCTCGCGCGCGGCGAGGATGATCCCGATCCCGATCTCGTCGGAGGCGGCGAAGATCGCGGTCGGCCGGGTCCGCGGGTCGCCGAGCACCTGACGCCCGGCCCGGTGCCCGCCGGGGATGTCGAACCGGGTCGGCACGAAGTGGCCGGCCTCGCGCTCGAGTCCGGCCGCCGCGAGGGCCTGCGAGAAGCCCTCGTGGCGCTTGGTGTGCACGTGGAAGTCCATCTCCTCCTCCGCCAGTCCGCCGATGTGGACGATGCGCTCGTGGCCGAGGGAGAGCAGGTGCTCGGTGGCGAGCCGGGCCGCGGCGACGTCGTCGATGCTGAAGGTGGGGATGCCGGGGAGCGAGCCGCCGATCCCGACGATCGGCTTGCCCAGGGCGAGCAGCGCCTCCGTCTCGTCGGGCGAGATCTCGAGGGTCACGGCGACGATCGCGTCGACGCGCTTGCGGACGAGGTAGTACTCGAAGACGCTGCGGCGCGCGTCGTGGTGCTTGTCGATGTTGTAGAGGAGCAGGTCGTAGCCGGCGGCGAGCAGGGCGCGCTCGATGCCCTCGATGATCCCGCCGAAGAACCACTGGTTGATCACCGGGATGATCACGGCGACGTTGTTGCTGCGCCCGGTGACGAGGCTCGAGGCGTTGGCCGAGACGACGTAGCCGAGGCTCGACGCGGCGTGCTCGACCCGCTGCTTCGTCCCGGCGGAGACGTAGCCGCGGCCGCTCAGGGCGCGCGAGACGGTCGCCTTCGACACTCCCGCGAGCTCGGCGACCTCTTCGATGCCTGGCACGGCGTTCCTCCCGGACCGTCCGGCGTCGGTGCTGGAAACGGTTCCAGAAAGTTATACCCCGGGCTCGACGCGAGGGGGAGCGTCGAGATCGATCTCCCGCGGCGCACGGCCCGATTTACCGCGGTTCGTCGCCGGATCGTTATCTCAGAGAGCGCTCTATCGCCGCCGTTGTGCTTTCATCGATCTTGTGGAAAGGTTTCCCTCCGTGGAGGCCCGAGCCACACGAACCCGGTGTTCCGCTCGGAGAGTCTCCGCACGGAACCACCAACAGCATCCGAGTCGTCGCAGCACCTGCTTCGAGTCGCCTCAGCCCGCCGGCCCGCCGGACGGCACCGGCCCTCGGCTGAACCACCACTCAATGAGGAGGAACCATGCGGTCATCCCTGCACCGCCGTATCACCCTTCCCGTCGCCGTTCTCGCAGCGGCCGGGATCGCCCTCGCCGGCTGCTCGAGCAGCAGCGACCCGAACGACCCGAACGCGGGCGGCGGCAGCTCCGCCGGCACCGTGGGCACCGCCGACGGCGTCGTCAACGTCTACGGCACCATCAACGGCGACGAGGCCACCCTTCTCGAGCAGTCCTGGGCGGACTGGGAGAAGGAGTCGGGCATCGACATCAAGTACACCGGCGACAAGGAGTTCGAGAAGCAGATCGGCATCAAGGTCCAGGGTGGCGACACCCCCGACCTCGCGATCTTCCCGCAGCCGGGTCTGCTCGCCGACACCGTCGCCTCCGGCAAGGTCCAGGAGCTGCCCGCCGGCGCGCTCAAGAACGTCCAGGACAACTGGTCCGAGGACTGGCAGAAGTACGGCCAGGTCGACGGCACCCAGTACGGCGCGCCGCTGATGGCCTCCGTCAAGGGCTACATCTGGTACTCGCCGAAGAAGTTCGCCGAGTGGGGCGTCTCCGTTCCCACCACCTGGGACGAGATGGAGGCGCTGGGCAAGACCATCGCCGAGAAGACCGGCGGACCGTCCTGGTGCGCGGGCTTCAACTCCGGTGAGGCGTCCGGCTGGCCGGGCACCGACTGGATCGAGGACGCCGTCCTCCGCGAGGCCGGCCCCGACGTGTACGACTCCTGGGTCGCGGGCGACACCCCGTTCACCGACCCCGAGATCAAGGCGGCCTTCGACAAGGTCGGCTCGATCCTCCTCGACCCGACGCTGGTCAACGCCGGCTACGGCGACGTCTCCTCGATCAACTCGACCGCCTTCGGCGACGTCGCGCAGAACGTCGCCAACGGCACCTGCGCGCTGACCCACCAGGCCTCGTTCTTCGAGGGCTTCCTGATCTCGGCCGGCGCCAACGTCGCCGAGGACGGCGACGTCTGGGCCTTCCTCACCCCGCCGGCCGAGGCGGGCGACGCCCAGGCCGTCACCGGTGGTGGCGAGATGGTCGCCGCGTTCTCGAACGACGAGGACACCGCCAAGGTCCAGGAGTACCTGGCCAGTGCCGACTGGGCCAACAGCCGCGTCAAGCTCGGTGGCGTCATCTCGGCGAACACCGGCCTCGACGCCGCCAACGCCGGCAGCGACATCCTGAAGGACTCCATCGGGATCCTCCAGGACCCGGACACCACCTTCCGCTTCGACGGCTCGGACCTCATGCCGAAGTCCGTTGGCGCCGACAGCTTCTGGAAGGGCATGGTCGACTGGATCGACGGCTCGAGCACCGATCAGGTCCTCGAGGAGATCCAGGCCGGCTACACCTCCTAGCAGTCGCGGAGAGGGCCGTCGCTCCCCGGAGCGGCGGCCCTCGACCGATGCCCGTCCGGCCGGACCGCACCCGCGGTCCGGCCGGACCGGGCCTCACCAGAGTTCAGAGTCGCACTCGAAAGGGCGTCCATGTCCGGCTTCTTCCAGTGGCTGGCGAGCATCCCCCCGCTCGCGCAGATCCCCATCATCCTTCTGGCGTTCGCGGCGGTCGTCGCGATCATCCTCTTCTTCGTCGAGATCGCCCCGCGGCGCGGCACCGGATACACGGTCCTCCGCCTCGCCGTCACGGTCCTCCTCCCGGTGGTCCTCCTCCTCGCGTTCGGCCTCTACAACTCGGTGATGTGGGTCGCGGTCGTCGCGGCGGTCATCGGCGGCATCCTCTTCCTGCTCGACTTCCGGTCCCGCAAAGGCGCGGGCTACGGACTGCAGCTGATCGCGTTCATGGCTCCGGCCGCCTTCTTCATCCTGATCGGCCTGATCTACCCGACGATCACGACCGCGCTGAACGCCTTCATGAAGAACGACGGCTCCGGCTTCGCCGGCCTCGACAACTTCATCTGGGTCTTCACCAGCCCCGACGGCGTGACCGCGTTCCTCAACACCGTGGTCTGGGTGCTCCTCGCCCCGATCACCGCCACCGCGATCGGCCTCGCCTACGCGGTGTTCATCGACAAGAGCCGCGGCGAGAAGTTCTTCAAGCTGCTGGTCTTCATGCCGATGGCGATCTCGTTCGTCGGCGCCTCGATCATCTTCAAGTTCTTCTACGACACCCGCCAGGGCGAGCAGATCGGTGTCCTCAACGGCATCCTCACCGCGTTCGGCGGCTCGCCCGTCGACTGGCTGGGCCTCGAGCCGTGGAACACGCTGTTCCTGGTCGTCGTGCTGATCTGGACCCAGGCCGGCTTCGCGATGACGGTCCTCTCGGCCGCCATCAAGGGCGTGCCGTCCGAGCAGCTGGAGGCGGCGTCGCTCGACGGCACCAACGCCTGGCAGTCGTTCTGGAACGTCGTCGTCCCGGGCATCCGCTCCTCGATCGTGGTCGTGCTGACCACGATCTCGATCGCGTCGCTGAAGGTCTTCGACATCGTCTCGGCGATGACCGGCGGCCGCTCCGACACCACCGTCCTCGCCTTCGAGATGGTGCGCCAGTTCCAGCTCGGCGCCCGCAGCGGCTACAGCGCGGCCCTCGCGGTCATCCTGTTCCTGCTCGTGCTCCCGATCGTCGTCTACAACGCCCGCCAGCTCGCCAAGCAGAGGGAGATCCGATGAGCGTCACGCCCACTCCGATCCAGGTTCCGGTCGACCGCAGCACCGAGCGCGCGCTCGCCCGCGGCGAGTCGAAGATCGAGGCGGCCAGCGGCAAGGTCCGCAAGGCGACCACCTCGCGCGGAGCGACGCTCGCGGCCGCGATCATCGCGGCGATCTGGACCATCCCGACCCTCGGGCTGTTCATCTCGTCGTTCCGCCCCGCGAACGACATCAAGACGACCGGCTGGTGGACGATCTTCGCCAACCCCGGCTTCACCCTCGACAACTACGCGAACGCGCTCAACTCCGGCGACAGCCTGACGCTGGGCAAGGCGTTCGTGAACTCGCTGGTCATCACGCTGCCGGCGGCGCTCATCCCGATCACGATCGCCAGCCTCGCGGCCTACGCGTTCGCGTGGATCGACTTCAAGGGCCGCAACACGCTCTTCGTGCTCGTGTTCTCGCTGCAGATCGTGCCGATCCAGATGGCCCTCGTGCCGCTGCTGCAGCTGTTCTCGGACGGCCTGCGCATCGGCAACCTCTACATCCTCCCCGGACTCGGAGTGAACGGGTTGGACGGCTCGTACGCGAAGGTGTGGATCGCGCACACGATCTTCGCGCTCCCGCTGGCGATCTTCATGCTGCACAACTTCATCTCGGAGATCCCCGGCGAGGTCATCGAGGCGGCTCGCGTGGACGGAGCCGGCCACGGCCAGATCTTCTTCCGCATCGTGCTGCCGCTGTCGGTCCCGGCCATCGCCTCGTTCGGCATCTTCCAGTTCCTCTGGGTCTGGAACGACCTGCTGGTCGCGACGGTCTTCACCTCCGGGCAGGGCTTGCCGATCACGAAGGCTCTGCAGGACCTCTCGGGCTCGTACGGCCAGTCGTGGGAGCTCCTCACGGCCGGCGCGTTCATCTCGATCATCGTCCCGCTGATCGTGTTCTTCGCCCTCCAGCGCTTCTTCGTCCGCGGCCTCCTCGCCGGCGCGACGAAGGGCTGACGGTCCGCGGCACCGCCGTCTGCGGCGTTGTCGTCGTCGGCAGTAGCTCCGCTACAGCTCTCCTCCTCCGCCTTGCAGCCGACGGCGCCGCGAACCGCCAGCGAGTGCGAGGGAAGGCCCGGGTCCTGCTCACGCAGGGCCCGGGCCTTCTGTCGTTTCCGGCTCGTCGGTGCGGGTGCCCCCATGCTGATCGAGCAGCCCGCGAAGGGGGGCCGCTCATGCTGATCGAGTAGCCCGCGAAGCGGGCGTATCGAGATCCACCACCGTCAATACCTGAGTCCGCAGACCCGCCGTGCTGGTGCCGTCGGGTCTCGATACGCCCCTGCGGGGCTACTCGACCAGCATGAAGGCGGTGGCCGGACAGGCATGCCGCGGACGGTCGGTGATCCATGCCGGTCGAGTAGCCGCGGGACGCGGCGTATCGAGACCCGGGGAGCGGAGTCCGCGGAACGCGGCCCGTCGGGGTCGGCAGGTACGCCGCCGAGGGCCCGCCGCTGAGCACATCTTCGCCGTGGGCGGAAGCCGCGGGCGGTGTCGGCGGCCGGGGTTATGGTCGAGCGATGAGCAGGATGGGTGACGTCGCGAGCGGCGGCGGGATGCGCGCGGGCGCGGTGCGCGGGAAGATCTCCAGCAGCGACCCCGACGCCCAGCGGCGGAAGAACTCCGACGCCCCGCGGATCGACCACCTCTTCTCCCGGATCGCCTCGCTCTTCCACGCCCACCGCACCAAGCTCATGCTCACCGTCGCCCTCGTGCTCGTCGGCGCCGCCCTCACCGTCGTGCCGCCGCTGCTCACCCAGCTCGCCTTCGACCGCGGGCTCTTCCCGCCCGGCGGCCGCCCGAACCTCCCCGTCCTGCTCGAGCTGGTCGGCGTGATGGTGCTGATCTGGGTGGTCTCCGCCGTGCTCGGCGTCTGGCAGACCTTCCTCACCGCCACGGTCGGCAACAGCGTGATGGGCGAGCTGCGCATCCGGCTGTTCCGCCACCTCCAGGCGATGGAGCTCGGCTTCTTCACCCGCACCCGCACCGGCGTCATCCAGTCGCGCCTCGCCAACGACGTCGGCGGCGTGGCCAGCGTCCTCACCAACACCGTCTCGAGCGTGCTCGGCAACACCGTCACCGTGATCGCGGCCGTCGTCGCGATGCTCCTGCTCTCCTGGCAGATGACGATCGTCGCCGTGGTGCTCACCCCGGTGCTCGTGATCGCGCAGCGCCGGGTCGGCCAGGTCCGCGCCCGGATCGCCACGAAGACGCAGGAGTCGCTGTCCGAGATGACGGCGATCACGCAGGAGACGCTGAGCGTCTCGGGCATCCTGCTCGCCAAGAGCTTCGGCCGCCAGGAGTCGGAGGTCACCCGCTACGCCGACGAGAACGGCCGGCAGATCGACCTCCAGGTCTGCCAGCAGATGTCCGGGCAGTGGTTCTTCGCGACCGTGCAGATCTTCCTCTCGGTGATCCCCGTGGTCGTCTACCTCGTCGCCGCCTGGCTGATCCTCGGCGGGACGACCGTCACCGCGGGCACCGTCGTCGCCTTCACGACCGTGCAGGCGCGGCTGATGTGGCCGCTGCTCGGGCTGATGCGCGTCGCGCTCGACCTGCAGACCGCCGGCGCGCTCTTCGCCCGCATCTTCGAGTACCTCGACCTGCGGCCCGCGATCGCCGACCGCGCGGGCGCCCGCGACGTCGACGGCGAGCTCGGCCGCGTCGAGCTGGACGACGTCGTCTTCCGCTACCCCGACCAGACCGACGACGTCCGGCCGACCCTCGACCACGTCTCGGTCTCGATCGCGCCGGGCGAGTTCGTCGCCTTCGTCGGTCCCTCCGGCGCCGGCAAGACGACGATCTCGTACCTCGTGCCCCGGCTCTACGACGTCTCCGAGGGCTCCGTCCGCTTCGCCGGCACGGACGTCCGGGAGCTGCGGCAGGAGTCCCTCGTCTCGCACATCGGCATCGTCAGCCAGGAGACCTACCTCTTCCACGCGACGATCGCCGACAACCTCCGCTACGCGCGCCCCGGCGCGACGCAGGAGGAGCTGGAGGCGGCCGCGCGGTCCGCGAACATCCACGACACGATCGCGTCCTTCCCCGACGGCTACGACACCCTCGTCGGCGAGCGCGGCTACCGGCTCTCCGGCGGCGAGAAGCAGCGCCTCGCGATCGCGCGGGTGCTGCTGAAGGACCCGGCCGTCCTCATCCTCGACGAGGCGACCAGCGCGCTGGACACCGTCTCGGAGCGGATCGTGCAGACCGCCCTCGACGACGCCGCCCGCGGCCGCACCACCATCGCGATCGCGCACCGCCTCTCGACGGTCGTCTCGGCCGACGTCATCCACGTCGTCGACGGTGGCCGCATCGTCGAGTCGGGCACCCACCTCGAGCTGCTCGAGCGCCGCGGCCTCTACGCCTCCCTCTACGCCCAGCAGGTCGAGACGGCCCTCAGCTCCTGAGGACGCCCTCGGCCGCCCCGTCGCTCCCGCTGTCGCATCCCGCCGAGCGGACCTGCAGCGGCGTCGACTCTCGGCCGTCTCAGCGCTGAGACCCCGGTCGGCTACGTCTCAGCCCTGAGACGGCCCGAGAGAGGGGATCGCCCGGTCGCTGCGCGGGGTGATGGTGCAGAACATCAGCTGAGACTGCCTCTCATCGCCGATGGCGGATGAGCACGGTTCTCCACTGATGTTCTGCACGCAGGACGCCGCTCAGGCGGCCGGACGGTCGGCGAGCATCTGCTCCATCAGGGAGATCTCGGCCTCCTGGGCCTTCACGACGGAGGAGGCGAAGTCGGTGGCGACCGTGGCGCGGCTGCGGGCGAGCAGCGCCTCGGCCATGTCGATCGCGCCGCGGTGGTGGGCGATCATCAGCTCGAGGAACCTGCGGTCGAAGTCGCGGCCGGTGAGCGTGCTCAGCTCGGCGATCTGCTCGGGCGTCGCGAGGCCGGGCATGCTCTCGGGGACGACGTCCTCCTCCGTGGACATGCCCATCGAGGAGTGCTCGTCGGCGGCGCCGGCGAGGGTCGGCCGGCCCATCCAGGTCATCGACGGCTCGGGGGCCGCCTGCGGGAGGCCCCAGGAGTTCAGCCAGCCGAAGAGCTGACCGGCCTGCTGCTGCTGGGTGAGCAGGATGTCCTTCGAGACGGTGAGCACCTCGTCGTCGGCGCTGCGGTCCCGCGCGATCATCGCCAGCTCGGCGCCCTGGAGGTGGTGCACCTGCATGTCGCGGGCGAAGCCGGCCTCCGCGCTCGTCGTCGACGGGGTGGCCGAGGACGAGAACGGGGCGAGGGCGCCGAAGAGGTAGCCGCCCGCCGCGCCCAGGAGGAGGGCGACGACGGCGACGGCCGCGACGAGGAGGCGGCCCCTACTGCTTGCCGGGCGCATCGATGCCTCCGGTGCACGGGGCACCGGGCTCGGGTGCGGTCGAGGCCTGCCAGAAGCGCTCGATGAACGCGTCGATGCGCGGGTCCTCGGGGGAGTCGATGGCGACCTGGGCGTCCCAGGCGCTGAGCACGATGGGGGAGTCGAGACCCTCGTAGGGCGAGACGACCGCGTAGGTGTCGGGCATCGCGGCGATCAGGGCGTCGACCTCGCTCTGCGGGAGGGACGGGTCGTAGGTCGCCCAGACGGCGCCGTGCTCGAGGTCGTGCACGGCGTTCTCGTTCGGGACGGGCTCGTCGTAGACGCCGCAGTTCATCCAGACGGCGTTGTGCGGGCCGCCCGCGGGAGGGGTCTGCGCGTAGTCGACGGTGCCGGCGACGTGGGTCGCGTCGTTCTCGAAGGTCTGCAGGCCGTCGATCTGCCGGGCCTCGACGATCTGCTGGTTGCCGAAGACGGTGACGGCGACGATGCCGCCGATCGCGACGACGGCGAGGGCCGAGAGCGACCAGATCCAGATCCGGCCGCTGCGCTTGCGCTTGGCCTGCTCGCGCTTGTAGGCCTCGACCTTGTCCTGGCGGGCGCGGTTCTTGGCGGACATCGTGTCTTTGGGCACGGTGGCGTCTCTCGTTCTGATCGCGGGGTGGCGCGCCGGGGGAGGCGCAGGCGCCTGAGAGGCGCTCTCAGAGGATAACGAGCGAGGCTCCGGATCGGATCAATGCGGGGTGGGAGTGCTCGGGGTGGGCGGGTCTCGATACGCCCCTCCGGGGCTGCTCGACCAGCATGCAGCGCGTGCGGGTCAGCCGGTGAGCATGCAGCGCCTGCGCTCAGCCGGTGAAGGTCAGCCAGAGGAGCAGGCCGTTCAGCACGATGAGGAAGAGGGCGGCGAGGATCGCGCCGAGGGTGGTGAACCAGCGGTTCGCCTGATCGCCCATCAGGGCGCGGTCGCGGGTGAGGGCGACGAGCGGGACGAGCGCGAACGGGATGCCGAACGAGAGCACGACCTGGCTGAGCACGAGCGCGCGGGTGGGGTCGAAGCCGATCCCGAGCACGATCAGCGCCGGGATCAGCGTGACGAGGCGGCGGGCGACGAGCGGCACGCGCAGGTTCAGCAGCCCGTGCATGATCTCGGCGCCGGCGTAGGCGCCGACCGAGGTCGAGGCGAGGCCGGAGGCGAGGAGCCCGACCGCGAAGAGCGTCGCGACGACCGGCCCGAGCGCCGCGCCGATCGCGGCGTGCGCACCCTCGAGGCTGTCGGTCCCGGCGACGCCGGACAGCGAGTGCGCGGCGAGCAGCAGGATCGCGAGGTTCACGGTGCCGGCGATCGCGAGGGCGACGGTGACGTCGATCCGGGTGGCCGTGAGGATCCTCCGGCGGGCGGTCACCCCGTCGACGCGGCCGAAGCGGTCGCGCGCGAGGGCGGAGTGCGCGTAGATCGCGTGCGGCATCACGGTGGCGCCGAGGATCGACGCGGCGAGCAGCACCGACTCCGAGCCGTCGAAGCGGGGGAGGAGCCCGGCGGCGGCCGCGCCCGCGTCCGGCGGATCGACGACCACGCCCACGGTGAAGCCGACGGCGATGACGACCATCAGCGCCGTGATCACGCGCTCGAACGGCTGCGCGCCGCCGCGGGTCTGGATCACCAGGAGCACCAGCGACACCGCCCCGGTGACGAGTCCGCCGGCGAGCAGCGGCAGCCCGAACAGCAGGTTCAGCGCGATCGCGCCGCCGATGACCTCGGCGAGGTCGGTGGCGATCGCGACGGTCTCGGCCTGCAGCCAGTACGCCCGTCGGCCCCAGCGGCCGCGGAGGCGCTCGCCGAGCAGCTCGGGCAGTGACTTGCCCGTCATCAGGCCGAGCTTGGCCGAGAGGTACTGGATCAGCCAGGCCATCAGATTGCCGAGGACGACCACCCAGACGAGTAGATAGCCGAAGCGGGCGCCCGCCGTCATGTTGCTGGCGACATTGCCCGGATCGAGGTAGGCGACTCCGGCGACCATGGCGGGGCCGAGCAGTCTGAGTAGGCGTGCATCGGCCGGACCCCGCGTCGTGGCGGTGATCGGAGGGGTCATTGCAGGCGGTGTCCGTTCCGGTCGGCGGTGACGCGAGGACCCCCACGATAGGGCACTCCTCTGCGCTGAACCACTCTCCCGCGGACCGTGCCGGGGCCGCGTCCGGGGGTCTCGGCGACCCCCGTCATCCGGCGATCCGCGGTTGATACGCTGGCCGCATGACCCTCGATCGAGCCCTTCCCGCACGCCCGGACACCGGGATGGCGTACGCCGATTCGGTGCTCGACCTGATCGGCGACACCCCGCTCGTAAAGCTCGGCCCGGTCGCCTCCGGCGTGCAGGCCACCGTCCTGGTCAAGGTGGAGTACCTCAACCCCGGCGGCTCGTCCAAGGACCGCATCGCGACCCGCATCATCGACGCGGCCGAGCGCGACGGCCTGCTGAAGCCCGGCGGCACGATCGTCGAGCCGACCAGCGGCAACACCGGCATCGGCCTGGCCCTCGTCGCGCAGCAGCGCGGCTACCGCTGCGTGTTCGTCCTGCCCGACAAAGTCGGCGAGGACAAGCGGAACGTGCTCACCGCCTACGGCGCCGAGATCGTCGTCACTCCGACGGCCGTCGCTCCCGAGGACCCGGACTCCTACTACTCCGTCTCCGACCGGCTGGCGCGGGAGATCCCGGGCGCCTTCAAGCCCAACCAGTACGCGAACCTCAACGGCCCGCTCAGCCACTACGAGACCACCGGCCCCGAGATCTGGCGCGACACCGCCGGGAAGCTGACGCACTTCGTGGCGGGCGTCGGCACCGGCGGCACCATCAGCGGCGTCGGCCGCTACCTCAAGGAGGTGTCGGAGGGCCGCGTGCAGATCGTCGGCGCCGACCCGGAGGGCTCGGTCTACTCCGGCGGCGGCGGGCGCCCGTACCTGACCGAGGGCGTCGGCGAGGACTTCTGGCCGAGCGCCTACGACCCGAGCGTCGTCGACCGGATCATCGCCTCGAGCGACGCGGAGTCGTTCGCGATGACCCGCCGCCTCGCCCGCGAGGAGGGCCTGCTGGTCGGCGGCTCGAGCGGCCTCGCCGTCTCGGTCGCGCTCAAGGCCGCCGCCGAGCTCGGACCCGACGACGTGGTCGTCGTGCTGCTGCCCGACGGCGGGCGCGGCTACCTCGGCAAGATCTTCAACGACCGCTGGATGCGCTCCTACGGCTTCCTCGAGCATCGCGAGGAGGGCACCGTCCGCGACGTGCTCTCGGCGCGGGCCGCGAACCCCAGCACGGGCGACCTGCCGGCCCTCGTGCACGTGCACCCCAGCGACACCGTCCGGGACGCGATCGAGATCATGACGACCTACGGCGTCTCGCAGCTGCCCGTCCTCACCGCCGAGCCGCCCGTGGTGATGGGCGAGGTGGTCGGCGCGATCGACGAGCGCGAGCTGCTCGACCGCGTCTTCAGCGGCGCGACCTCGATGACCGATCCGATCGGCGCCTCCGCCGGCGACGCGCTCCGGCTGATCGGCCTCGGTGAGAGCATCACGGCGGCCCGCGCCGCGCTGAGCGAGGCGAACGCCCTGCTCGTCACCGACGAGGGCAAGCCGGTCGCCGTGATCACCCGGCAGGACCTCCTGTCGTTCGCGACGGCCTGAGCGCCGCCCTCTCCCCTTCTTCTCCACCCCCTCGACCAGGAAAGCCCCGCGATCATGCCCAAGAAGCAGCACTTCGACACCCGCGCCATCCACGCCGGTCAGGAGTTCGACCCGACCACCGGCGCGGTCGTCCCGCCCGTCTACATGACGTCGACCTTCGTCCAGGACGGGATCGGCGGCTTCCGCGGCGGCTACGAGTACGCCCGCTCGGCGAACCCGACCCGCGACTCGCTGCAGGAGCTGATCGCCTCGCTCGAGGGCGCGGACGTCGCCTACTCGTTCTCCTCCGGCCTCGCCGCCGAGGACACCCTGATCCGCGCGGCGCTCGCTCCCGGCGACCACATCGTGCTCGGCAACGACGCGTACGGCGGAAGCCACCGGCTGATCGACCGGGTGCACGCGGCCTGGGGCATCAGCAACACCGCGGTCGACATGTCGAACCTGCGCGAGGTGCAGCACGCGATCCGCCCCGGCGAGACCAAGATGCTCTGGGTCGAGACGCCGTCGAACCCGCTGATGACGATCAGCGACATCGCGGAGCTGGCCGACTTGGCGCACGCGCACGACCTGATCGTGGTCGTCGACAACACCTTCGCCTCCTCGGCGCTGCAGCAGCCGCTCGCGCTCGGCGCCGACGTGGTCGTGCACTCGACGACGAAGTACCTCGGCGGGCACTCGGACGTGGTCGGCGGGGCGCTCGCGCTGCGCTCCGGCCCGCTCGCGGAGAAGGTCGCCTTCCTGCAGTTCGCGGTCGGCGCGATCTCCAGCCCGATGGACGCCTGGCTGACGGTGCGCGGGATCAAGACGCTCGCGATCCGGATGGAGCGGCACTCCAAGAACGCGCAGGCGGTCGCCGAGTTCCTGGCCGGGCACTCCGCCGTGACGGCCGTGCACTACCCGGGGCTGCCCTCGCACCCGGGCCACGAGCTGGCGAAGCGGCAGATGTCGGGCTTCGGCGGCATGCTCTCGGTCGAGCTGGCGACCCCGCGCGCGGCGCGGAAGTTCGCGGAGTCGACCGAGCTGTTCCAGCTGGCGGAGTCGCTGGGCGGCGTCGAGTCGCTGATCGGCTACCCGAGCGAGATGACCCACGCATCGGTCAAGGGCACGCCGCTCGAGGTGTCGGAGTCGCTGGTGCGGCTGTCGGTCGGCATCGAGGACGCGAGCGATCTGATCGCGGACCTCGCGGCGGCGCTGCCGAAGAAGTAGCGGCGCAGGCGGCCCGGGCGGAGTCCAGCGTCGCCCAGGCGTCTGCTCGCACCTCCGGCTCGCGGAATCGCGTCCGGCTCGCAGGAGTCGGCGGATTCCGCGTGCCGGAAGTGTTTCCGCGTGCCGGAGGTGCCCCCGGAAGTCACCTGCGCATGTTCGGCTCGTGATTCGCGGTCGGGCTCGCCGGATCCGGTCGTTTCCGCGTGCCGGAGGTGGTTCCGCGTGCCGGAGGTGGCCGACGGCTGGCCTTCTTCGGGCGATGAGTGGCAGTTCTTCGAGGTACGCGGTGATCCTGCCACTGGCACGATCGGAAGCATGACCTCCTCCGCGCGCCGCATCGTCGATCTCAGTCACACCGTCGCGGACGGGCTGGTGACCTACCCGGGCCTGCCGTCGCCGCGGATCCGGCCGCACCTCACGCGGGAGGCCTCGCGTGCCTCCTACGCCCCGGGCACGGAGTTCGCGCTGGACGTCATCGAGATGATCGGCAACACCGGCACCTACCTCGACAGCCCGTTCCACCGCTACGAGGGCGGCACCGACCTGGCCGGGCTCGACCTCGAGACACTGGTCGACCTCCCGGCCGTCGTCGTCGACGTGCGCGCGGCCGGACGGCGCGGGATCGACCGCGACGCGCTCGACGGACTCGACGTCTCCGGAGCCGCGGTGCTGCTGTCGACCGGCTGGGACGCGCACTTCGCCACGCCCGGGTACGCGAGCGGCGCGCCGTTCCTCACCGCGGCCGGGGCGGAGGCGCTGATCGCCGGCGGCGCGGTACTCGTCGGCATCGACTCCGTCAACATCGACGACGTCGAGGGCGGGGGCGAGCGGCCCGCCCACAGCCTCCTCCTCGCCGCGGGAGTGCACGTCGTGGAGCACCTCCGCGGGCTCGAGCAGCTCCCCGCCACCGGCGCCCGCTTCACCGCGGTCCCGCCCAAGGTGAGCGGCTTCGGCACCTTCCCGGTGCGGGCCTACGCGGTCCTCGGCGGCCGCTGAGACCACCGGCCGTCCAGGGGTGCCTGGTTATCCTGGACCGATGCACTCCGCCCTCGCCGCGCTCGGCCGACGTCTCCGGCCCCGCACGCGCCTCGCCGCGCTGGGGGCCCGGCTCCGCCCCCGCACCCGCCTGCTCCGCCTGGCGCGCCGGGCCCGATCCGCGCCGCAGAGCCTCCGCGAGCGCCGCGCCGCGGTCGTGGCCGCCCGCCCGATCGACCACCCGCGCTCGCTCGCGTTCCGGCGCGAGCTGCTCGGCCTCGACCTCGCCAACCGCGTCTCGCGCCGCCCGGTCGTCGACCCGGCCGGCGAGGTCGTCGTCACGATGACGACCCACGGCGAGCGGATCCGGCGCGTGCACGTCGCGATCGAGTCGATCGCCCGCGGGTCCGCCCGCCCGGCCCGGCTCGTGCTCTGGCTGGACGACCCGGCGCTGTTCACCGCGCTGCCCGCGAACCTCGAGCGCCTGCGCCGCCGCGGCCTCGAGATCCGGCTGGTCGACGGCTACCGCGTGCACACCAAGTACTACCCGCACCTGCTCTCCGGGCGGGCGGGGGAGCGCGACCTGGTCACCTCCGACGACGACATCGTCTACCCGCGCAGCTGGCTCCGGGGTCTGCTCGACGCCCGCTCGCGCTACCCGCGCGAGACGGTGCTCTGCTACCGCGCACACCGGGTGCTCGTCGCCGACGGCGTCGTCGCTCCGTACACGAGCTGGCCGCCCGTCGCGGACACGCGGGCCGGTTTCGACGTCTTCGGCACCTCGGTGTCCGGGCAGCTGTTCCCGAGCGAGCTGATGGTCGCGATCGCCGAGCACGGCGACGCCTTCCGGGAGGTCGCGCCCGACGCCGACGACATCTGGCTGCACGTGCGCGCGGTCGACGCGGGCTACCGCGTCGCGCAGATCGAGCCGGCGGCCGAGCTCTTCCCGTTCGTCCCGCGGACGCAGCAGACCGGCCTCTACCTCGTCAACTACTGGGACGGCGGCAACGACCGCCAGGCCGGCGCGAGCTACACGCCCGAGGTCACCGCCCGCATCGCCGCGGACGCCGACCGGCAGGGAGCGAGCGCATGAGACTCCTCTTCCTCAGCAACCTCTACCCGCCGCAGGTGCTCGGCGGCTACGAGATGACCTGCGCCCGCGTCGCCGAGGCGATGGCGGCCCGCGGCCACGACGTGCGGGTGCTGACCACGCCGACCTACCTGCCGCCGGAGCCGTCGAGCGTCGAGGTGCACCGCACGCTGAGCCTGCGCACCTACTTCCCGCTGCCGCAGACCGGCGGCGAGATCGCCCGGCTGATGCACCACGAGAGCGCGGTGTCGCGGTTCGAGAACACCCGCATCCTGCTCGAGGAGCTGCGCGACTTCGCTCCGACCCACGTGGTGGCCTTCAACCTGCTGGGGATCGGCGGGCTAGCGATCGTCGACCTGCTGCGCCGGGTCGAGGCGGGCTGGCTGTGGAACCTCGGCGACCGCACGCCGAACGCGCTCGTCGACGGCCTGCCGGAGAAGGTGCTCGCGGTCTACGGCGCGGACCGGGCCGACCACTTCGACCGCGGCGAGATCGTGGCCGTGAGCCGCTCACTCGTCGAGACGATCGAGGCGGGCGGGCTGCAGCTCGGCGACGTCGAGGTGATCGGCCGCGGCGTCGTCGTGCCCGAGGACGACGGCCCGCGGACGTACCGCGAGGGCGGTGTCACGCGCTTCACCTTCGCGGCGTCGCTGGGCGAGCACAAGGGCGTCGACCTCGTGCTCGAGGCGTCGGCCGCGCTCGCCGAGCGGACCCGCGACTTCCGGGTCGACCTCTACGGCGACGGCGACGTGGACGGCTACCGCGCCGCCGCCGCCGCGGCCGGGCTCGAGGGTGTCGTGACGTTCCACGGCCCGCGCCCCCGCGACGAGGTGCTCGCCGCGCACGGGCGCGCCGACGCCTTCCTCTTCCCGACCTGGGCGGGCGAGCCGTTCGGCGTCGCGCCGGTGGAGGCGGCCGCGGCCGGCTGCGTGCCGATCGTGACCGCCGCGAGCGGAGTCGCCGAGTTCCTCGTCGACGGGGTCGACTGCGTCAAGATCCGCCGCTCGGCGCCGGCGCTGCTCGAGGCGATGAGCGACGTGGTGAGCGGCGCGACCGACCTCGAGGCTCTCGGCCGGCGGGGGCGCGCGGCGGCCCGCGGACCGCTCTCGTTCGGGCGCTCGATCGAGCTGCTCGAGCGGTCGCTGGAGCGCCGCTCGCGACCGGGCCTCGCCGAGCGCGCCGCCGACACGGCCCTCGAGGCCGAGATCATGGACAAGGACCACCGCGCGATGGACGTGCTCCACCGCCGCTTCTCCGGACGGGACGACGAATGACCGACGACCACGACTTCAGGGCCGACCCCGCCTCCGCACCGACCCGCTTCGGCCGGGGCGGCGTCGCGCTGCGCGAGGCGGTGCACCGGATGGTCGCGCCGTACTTCGAGCAGGCGCGGCTGCGCACCGAGGAGGTGCGCGAGGAGGTCGCGGCGGTCCGCGGCGAGCTGGCCGGGCTCCGGGACGAGCTCGCGGCGGTGCGCGCCGAGACGGCGGCGCTGCGCGAGGAGACGGCCGGGCTGCGCGCGGCCCTCGACGAGGACCGCGCCGCGCTGGCGGAGCTGCGCCGCGAGACCGAGGAGTCGCTGGCCGTCACGCCGCCCCTGCTCACCGCCGGCGAGTCGCGGACGGCCGACCTCGAGGAGCGCGTCCGCGGCGCCGAGCTCGAGCTGCGCGCGGTGACCCGCCGCCTGGCGGAGGCGCTGGACGCCGCCGACTGAGCCCGCGAGCCTCAGGGAGCGGTGATCTGTTCGGCACTTTCTGCTGGAATGCGGGGGCCGAAGCAGCAGGAAGTGGCGAACGGATCAGGCGTCGGGGTGCGTGCGGGAACCGGGGCCTGATACGGGTCCGCTCGTGGACGGCTGTCAGGCCGGGACGGCCGTGCGGGCCAGGAGCTCCGCGATCCGGCCGGTGCAGCCGCCGCAGCCGGTGCCGGCCCGGGTGGCCGAGCCGATGCAGGCGACGGTGTCGTGGCCCGCGGCGGCCGCCTCGGAGATCGCGCCCGCCGAGACGCCGTTGCACCAGCAGACGGTGGCGTCGGGAGCGAACGGGTCGCCGGTCGGGGCCGCTCCCGCGTCGGGGGCGTCGAGGCGCAGCAGGCTCGAGCGGTCGGCCGGCAGCTCGGAGCCGCGCTCGAACAGCAGCGTCAGCTCGGCGCCGACCCGCGGCAGGCCGACCGAGACGAAGCCGCGCAGCACTCCGCCGACGGTGACGAGCTTGGCGTAGCCGCCCCGGGCGGGATCCGCCCAGACGGTGACCTCGGGGTGCGGGGCGCCGTCGCAGGCGTCCCAGGGCTCGGCCGTCGGATCGCCGCCCGCCACCAGGTCGACGCCCTCGGCCTTCAGCATCACCACGGCGGGGCGCGCGGCCGGCACGCGCTCGTCGGCGAGGCGGCCCACCGCCTCCGCCGCGATGCGGGCCGCGAGGCGGTCGGCCTGCTGCCAGCCGGGCCCGATCAGCCCGCTGGGGCCGCCGGGCACGCGGCCGTCCGGCAGCGCCGAGCCCCGGGCCGCGACGTGGGCGCAGTCGCCGATCGCGAAGACGCGCGGATCCGTCCAGCTGCGCTGGTGCTCGTCGACGAGGATCCCGGTCGAGACCGCGAGGTCGGCGCTCGCCGCGAGCTCGGTGCGCGCCCCGACGCCGCAGGACAGCACGAGCAGGTCGCCCTCGATCTGCTTGCCGTCCGCGCAGACCAGCGCCTGGAAGTGCGCGCGGCCGAGGTCGTCGTGGGCGAGCAGGATGCTCTCGGAGCGGGCGTGCGACACCATGTCGACGCCGGCGGCGCGGGCGGCCGCAGCGAGCATCCGCCCGCCGCCGGGATCGAGGTTCCGCCCCATCGGGATGTCGCCGTGATACACCACGACGACATCGGCGCCCTGCTCGGCGGCGGCGAGCGCGAACTCGACCCCGAGCACCCCGGCGCCGAGCACCACGATGCGCGAGCGGGCGCGCACCGCGTCGAGCACGACGTGCGCGTCGTCGAGGACGCGCAGCGCGACGACGCGCTCGGGCAGCGGGCTCGCGCCCTGATCGAGCGTCGCGGGCAGCGCCGAGCGCACCCGCCGGTCGCGCCGCGAGCGCTCCATCCCGGCGAGGGTCGGCACGTTCGCCCGGGCCCCGGTCGCGAAGACCAGGCGGTCGTAGGGGAGCCGCTCGTCGTCGTGCAGGCGGACGACCCCGCGCGCGCGGTCGAGGCCGACGGCGGCGGCACCGAGCCGGAAGACCACGCCGGCCGCCTCGGCTGTGGCGCGGTCGCCGAGGTTGAGCCGCTCGCGGCTCGCCCGGCCGACGGCGTACTCGGCGAGCAGCACGCGGTTGTAGGCGTCGGCGGACTCCGCGCCGACCACGGTCAGCGCGACCGATCCGGCGCGGACGGCCGGCAGCAGCTCCTCGACGAAGCGCGCGCCCACCGGCCCGTAGCCGAGCAGGACGACCCGCTCGGGCGCGACTGCTCCGCTTGCCGCCGTCATCGGCTCAGACATCGAGCACCCCTTCCGCGCGGATCCAGACCCGCGTCCGCTTGAACTCCGGCATCGAGGAGATCGGATCGACGACCGCCTCGGTCAGCAGGTTGGCGCACTGCTCGCCCGCGTAGTGGAACGGCAGGAAGACCGTGTCGTGCCGGATGTCGGCCGTGACGCTCGCGCGCGCCCGCACCACTCCGCGCGCGTTGCCGACCGAGACCGGCCCGCCGTCGCGCACGCCGAGCCGGGAGGCGGTGGCCGGGTGGATCTCCAGCCGCGCTTCGGGCCGCGCCCCGTCGAGCTCGGCGACCCGCCGGGTCTGCGTGCCCGACTGGTACTGCTGGAGGTAGCGGCCGGTGATCAGCGTCAGCTCGTCGCCGACGTCGACCGGCGCCGGGGGAGCGGTGCTGACGGCGACCATCCTGGCCCGGCCGTCGGCGTGGCCGAAGCGCTCGCCGAAGAGCCGCGGTGTGCCGGTGCTGCCGACGGGGTACGGCCAGTACGCGGCGATCCCGGTGTCGAGCAGCGCGTGCGAGAGCCCGGAGTAGTCCGCGACGCCGCCGGCCGAGGCGCGGGCCAGCTCGTCGAACACCTCCGCCGGCTCGGTCGACCAGGTCGAGGGCGCATCGAGGCGGCGGGCGAGCTCGCTCAGGATCCACAGCTCGCTGCGGACGCCGGCCGGCGGATCGAGCGCGCGGCGGCGGCGCAGGACGCGGCCCTCGAGCGAGGTCATCGTCCCCTCCTCCTCCGCCCACTGCGGCACCGGCAGCACGATGTCGGCCAGCGCCGCGCTCTCGGAGAGGAAGAAGTCGCAGACGACGAGCGTGTCCAGCGCCGAGAGCCCGGCCCGCACGGCGTCGACGTCGGGCGCCGAGACGACCACGTTCGAGCCGTGCACGAGCAGGCAGCGCACCGAGCGGCCGAGCTCGGCGAGGAGTGCGACGGCCGGCAGCCCCGGCCCGGGGATCGTCGACGGATCCACGCCCCAGACGCCGGCGACGTGCCGCCGCGCCTCCGGATCGCGGATCGAGCGGTAGCCCGGGAGCTGGTCGGCCTTCTGCCCGTGCTCGCGGCCGCCCTGGCCGTTGCCCTGGCCCGTGAGGGTGCCGTAGCCGGACCCCGGCCGCCCGACAAGCCCGAGCACGAGGGCGAGGTTGATCGCGGCGGTCGCGGTGTCGGTGCCGTCCACGTGCTGCTCGACCCCGCGGCCGGTCAGCACGAAGGCGCGACCGGTGGCGAGGCGGCGGGCGGTGCGGCGGAGCAGCTCGGCCGGCACACCGGTGACGGAGGCGGTGCGCTCCGGCCACCAGGACGCGACGCTGCGGCGCACCGCGTCGAACCCGGTCGTGCGCGCGGCGAGGTAGTCGCGGTCGGCCAGCTCCTCGGCGAGCACGAGGTGGGTGAGGCCGAGCAGCAGCGCGAGGTCGGTGCCGGGCGCCGGCTGCAGGTGCAGTCCGGCGCCGTCCTCGGTGAGCCGGGCGGTGGCGGAGCGGCGCGGATCGACGACGATCAGCCCGCCGCGCGAGCGCGCCCCGGCCAGGTGCGCCAGGAAGGGCGGCATGGTCGCCGCGACGTTCGAGCCGAGCAGGAGGATCGTGTCGGCCTCGTCGAAGTCGGTCACCGGGAACGGCAGCCCGCGGTCGACGCCGAAGGCCCGGTTGCCGGCGGCGGCGGCCGAGGACATGCAGAACCGGCCGTTGTAGTCGATCCGCGAGGTGCCGAGCGCGATCCGGGCGAACTTCCCCAGCTGGTAGGCCTTCTCGTTGGTCAGCCCGCCGCCGCCGAAGACCGCGACCGCGTCCGCTCCGTGCCGCTCCTGAGCCTTCGTGACGGCCGCCGCGACCGCGTCGAGCGCCTCGTCCCAGGAGACCTCGACGAAGGTGCCGTCCGATCCGCGGAGCATAGGCGCCCGCAGCCGCTGCCCGCTCGCGAGCAGCTCCGCGGCCGTCCAGCCCTTCGCGCAGAGCCCGCCCCGGTTGGTCGGGAACTCCCGCCCCGCGATGCTCACCGGCGTCGGGTCGTCGACCCGGGTCAGCGTCATCGCGCACTGCAGGGCGCAGTACGGGCAGTGCGAGTCGGTCGGGGCGGGAGCGGCGGTCATCGTCAGATCCGGGTCCCGGTCTTCGCGGCCAGGCGGAGGTAAACGCCCGCCGTGATCGCGAGCATCACCGCGTAGGCCGCGACGAACCAGCCGAGCGCCGTCGTGTAGTCGCCGAAGGTCGTCTTCGAGTAGCCGAGCAGCTGCGGGATGACGAAGCCGCCGTACGCGCCGATCGCCGAGATCAGGCCGAGGGCCGCGGCCGCGGTGCGCTGCGCGCCGACCCCGTCGTCACCCTTCTGCCGGGCGCGCAGGGCGAAGACGGTCGGGATCATCCGGTAGGTCGCGCCGTTGCCGATGCCTGCCGAGGCGAACAGCACGAGGAAGCCGACGAGGAAGAGCCAGAAGCTGCCGAGCGGCAGCGTCGCGATGACGAAGAGGATGCCGGCGCCCATGGCGACGAACGCGGCGATCGTCACGGGTGCGCCGCCGAAGCGGTCGGCGAGACGGCCACCGTACGGCCGGGAGAGCGAGCCGACGAGGGCGCCGAGGAAGGCGAGGGTCAGCGTCGCGGAGCCGACGGAGAACTGGGAGAACTCGGGGAAGGTGTCGGCGATCAGCTTCGGGAAGACGCCCGCGAAGCCGATGAACGAGCCGAAGGTGCCGATGTAGAGCACCGCGAGCAGCCAGAGGTGCGGCTCGCGCAGCGCGGCGAGGGAGGCGGCGACGTCGGCCTTCGCGGTCGAGAGGTTGTCCATCCGCTTCCAGGCCCCGATCATCGCGACCACGATCAGCGGCACCCAGATGAGCCCGGCGAGCGGCAGGTTCACCGTGGCCGCGGCGCCGATCGTGACGGCGATCGGCACGATCAGCTGCGCCACCGAGGCGCCGAGGTTGCCGCCCGCGGCGTTCAGGCCGAGCGCGTAGCCCTTCTGCGCGTGCGGGTAGAAGAAGGTGATGTTGGCCATCGAGCTGGCGAAGTTGCCGCCGCCGAAGCCGGCCAGCGCCGCGACGAGGAGCATCACGCCGAAGGGCGTGTCCGGGTTCCCCACCGCGAGCGCGAGTCCGATGCTCGGGATGAGCAGGAGGCCGGCCGACACGATCGTCCAGTTGCGCCCGCCGAAGCGGGGGACCATGAAGGTGTACGGGATCCGCAGCGTCGCGCCGACGAGGCTCGGCATCGAGATCAGCCAGAAGATCTCGCCGGTGCTGAAGTCGAAGCCCGCCGCGGGCAGCTGGACGACCACGACCGACCAGAGCTGCCAGACGACGAAGCCGAGGAACTCGGCGAAGATCGACCAGCGCAGGTTGCGGCCGGCGACCCGGCGCCCCTCCGCCTGCCACTGCGCGGGGTCCTCGGGGTTCCAGCCGTCGATCCAGCGGCCGGGGCGGCGGGTGAGGCCCGACGGGGCGGTCGTCGCGGGGCCGGTGGTGGCGGGGGCGGTGGTGGGCGGTGCAGCAGTCATCGGATCCTCCGGGGAGTGGGCGCGGGCGCGCCGAAGAGAGTGCGGGGCGAGAGAGCGGGGAGAGAGAGCGGGGGAGTGCGGGGAGAGAAGGTCGAGCGGCCGGGCGCTTACGCGCTGCGGCCGAAGAGCTCGGAGACGATGTCGACCAGCTCGCGCGCGGGCGGGTCGACGGCGGTGAGCAGCGGGGCGGTGGCGAGGTCGGCCCCCGCCGAGGCGGCGAGCGAGGCGAAGTAGCCGGGGGCGAGGAGGTAGGTGGAGACGAGCACGCGGGCGCCGGGGTGGGCGGCGCGCTCGGCGGTCACCGCCTCCAAGACGCGCGGCTCGGCGGCCGAGATGAAGGACACGGCGACGTCGCGGCCGAGCTCGGCGGCCAGGAGGCGGCCGGTGGCCCAGCAGTCGGCGACCGCGCCGGCGTCGCTCGAGCCGGCCGCGGCCAGCACGACGCGGTCGCCGTCCGCGAGACCGGCCTCGCGGAGGCGGCGGGCGAGGACGCGGGCGAGCCGCGGGTCCGGGCCGAGGGCTCCGCTCACGCGGACGGGGCGCTCCGCCTCCGCCGCGGCCTCGGCGAGGTCGACGTGCACGTGGTAGCCGGCCGAGAGCAGCAGCGGCACGACGACGGCCGGGCGGTCGGGCTCGAGCGTGCCGAGGGAGGCCGGCACGTCGGGCTGCTGCACGTCGACGAAGGAGTCGAGCACATCCGCTGCGGGGTTCGCCTCGCGGACCGCCTGGACCAGCGCGGCGACCGCGGTGCGGCCGTCGTCGTCGGAGGTGCCGTGCGAGGCGCAGACCAGCGCGGTCCGCTGGGCGACCTCGATCACTCCGCCCGTCTCCCGCACGCTCCAGGTGGCGAGGTGCAGCCGCGGCGAGGTGTAGCAGACGCCCGTCTCGAGGTCGAAGACGTCCTTGTGCAGGGGCGAGGCGATCGTCGCGCGCTGCGCGCCGTCGACCGCGCGGGAGCCGACGATGCCCCGGGAGAGCACGGCCGCACCGGTCGCCGGGTCGAGGTTCGAGACGGCGAAGACGCGGCCGTCGGGCAGGAGGAACAGCGCGAGCTGCACGCCGCCGACGAGCGCGGCCTCGCCCCAGAGCGGCTCCAGCTCGAGCCGGTTGCAGACGGGGACCCAGGTGCCGGCCGGAGCGGTGCCGGCCGTTGCGGGGCCGGCGGTGACGTGCTGATCGAGGAGGGTCATCGTCCCGCCTTCCGAGAGGAGTGCTGCCCGCGGCCGGTCGGCGGCGGTGAGCCCCACGGTAGAGAGCGCAGGTTTCGCGGGAGCACCCCTCCGGAGTCACGGGCGTAACGAAGCCCTCACGATGCCGGTCCGCTGTCGTGAGAGGTCGGTCACACGACGTTACGCAGGGGCAACGGGGGCGAAACCGCGCCTGCCTACGGTGGAGCCCATGACATCCCGAGGAGCGATCCCCACCGGCCCCCGACGCGTGCTCGTCGTCGGCGCCGGCCCCGCCGCCCACCGCCTGGTCGACGCGCTCGTCGCCCGCGCCGGCGCCACCGCCCTCGCGATCACCGTCTTCGGCGAGGAGGCGCACCACCCCTACGACCGCGTCGCCCTCTCGAAGCGCCTCGAGGGAATGACCGATCTCACCCTCGGCGACGGCGCGCTCTGGGAGTCGGCGACGCTCGTCACCTCCTCCCGCGTCGTGGCGCTCGACCCGGAGCACTGCCGCGTGCAGCTCGCCGACGGCCGCTGGTTCGAGGGCGACGAGATCGTGCTGGCCACCGGCTCCTCCGCCACCGTGCCGCCGATCGAGGGCGCCGAGCACGGCCGCGTCTACCGCACCCTCGAGGACGTCGACGGACTCGTCACCGACCTCGCCGCCTTCCGCGCCCGCCGCGGCCGCCCGGCGAGCGTGGTCGTGGTCGGCGGCGGACTGCTCGGCCTCGAGGCCGCGGGCGGCGCGCACCGGCTCGGCGCGCGCACCGCGCTGATCCACTCCGGCCGCTGGCTGATGAGCGCCCAGCTCGACGAGGGCGCGGGGCAGGCGCTCGGCCGCATCATCGCGGCGCAGGGCGTCACCCTGCACCTCGGCAACCGCCCCACCGCCGTCCTCACCTCGCCGCAGGGGACGGTGCTCGGCGTCACGATGACGGACGGCACCAGCATCGGCGCCGACATGGTCGTCTTCTCGATCGGCATCACGGCGCGCGACGAGCTCGCCCGCGCGGTCGGCATCGAGGTCGCGCCCCGCGGCGGCGTCGTCGTCGACGAGGCCTGCCGCACCAGCCGCCCGCACGTCTGGGCGATCGGCGAGGTCGCCGCGATCGACGGCCGCACCGTCGGCCTCGTCGCCCCGGCCAACGCGATGGCCGAGGTCGTCGCCGACCGCCTGCTGGGCGGCGACGCCACCTTCCCCGGCGTCGACGACGCCACCAAGCTCAAGCTCTCCGGGGTCGAGGTCGCCAGCTTCGGCGACGCGCTCGGCGCGGGGGAGGGAGCGCTCGAGGTCGTCTACGCCGACCCCGCCCGCGGGCTCTACCAGAAGATCGTCGTCTCGGACGACGCGCGCACCCTGCTGGGCGGCATGTTCGTCGGCGACGCGGGGCCCTACTCCTCGCTCCGCCCGCTGCTCGGCCGCGAGCTGCCCGCGGAGCCCAGCGCCTACCTCGCGGCGGCCGGCGGAGAGGCGCCCTCGGGCGACCTGCCCGACGACGCCCAGCTCTGCTCCTGCAACAACGTCTCGGTCGGCGACGTCCGCCACGCGATCGGCGAGGGCTGCACCGAGCTCGGCCCGCTGAAGGCCTGCACCCGCGCCGGCACCCAGTGCGGCTCCTGCGTGCCGCTGGTGAAGAAGCTGCTCGACACCGAGCTGACCCGCGCCGGCGTCGAGGTGTCGCGCGCGCTCTGCGAGCACGTCTCGCTCAGCCGCAGCGAGCTGTTCGAGTCCGTCCGGATCCTCGGCCTGTCCTCGGCCGAGCAGGTGATGGAGCGCTTCGGCTCGGGCCTGGGCTGCGACGTCTGCAAGCCGGTGATCGCCTCCGTGCTCGCGACCCAGACCAACGGCTACATCCTCGACGCCGGCCAGGCGCCGCTCCAGGACACCAACGACCGCGCGCTCGCCAACATGCAGAAGGACGGCACCTACTCCGTCGTCCCGCGGGTGCCGGGCGGCGAGATCACGCCGGCGAAGCTCAAGGTGATCGCCGAGGTCGCCGAGCAGTACGGCCTCTACACGAAGATCACCGGCGGCCAGCGGATCGACATGTTCGGCGCGCGCCTCGAGCAGCTCCCCGAGATCTGGCGCATCCTCGTCGACGCCGGGATGGAGTCGGGCCAGGCCTACGGCAAGTCGCTGCGCACCGTGAAGTCCTGCGTCGGCTCGACCTGGTGCCGCTACGGCGTGCAGGACGCGGTCGGCATGGCGATCTTCCTGGAGGAGCGCTACCGCGGCCTGCGCTCGCCGCACAAGTTCAAGCTCGGGGTCAGCGGCTGCGCCCGGGAGTGCGCCGAGGCGCGCGGGAAGGACATCGGCGTGATCGCGACCGACACCGGCTGGAACCTGTACGTCGGCGGCAACGGCGGCTATCAGCCCGCCCACGCCCAGCTGCTCGCGCAGGACCTCGACGACGAGACGCTCGTGCGCTACATCGACCGCTACGTCATGTACTACGTCCGCACCGCCGAGCGGCTGCAGCGGACGGCGCGCTGGCAGGAGGACCTGCCCGGCGGCCTCGACCACGTCAAGGAAGTGGTCTGCGGGGACTCGCTCGGGATCGCGGCCGAACTGGAGGCGGCGATGGCCACCCACGTCGACACCTACGTGGACGAGTGGGCGGCGACGCTCGCGGACCCGGACCGGCTGCGCCGCTTCCGCTCGTTCGTCAACGCGCCCGACACCGCGGATCCGCGGGTGAGCACCGTCCGCGAGCGCGGGCAGAGCCGGCCGGCGGGGCGCGACGAGCGCTCGGACGGGCCGGTGCTCGTGGCCGGGACGTCGATCCCGATCGGGCCGGGCGCGGTCTCCCTGGTCGGGCCGTCGGCCTCGGTGCCGGCGCCCGCGACGCTCGCGCCGTTCGCTCCCTCTGCTCCCGGATCGGAGGCGTGATGCAGCTCTCCGTCGATCTCACCGGCCGCCGCGTCCTCGTCGTCGGCAGCGTCGCCGGCACCCGCCGCGTCCTCGCCCGCTACCGCGCGGCCGGCGCGCGGGTCGAGCGCTGGGACGCGGACGACGCGCTGTGCCTGCGCCTCGCCTCCGCGTCGCTCCTGCCCACGGCACGCCCCGCCCTGCTCGCCTGGGTCGAGGGGGCCGCGTCCCTTCGCTCGGCCGCGGCCGCCGAGGCCGCCCGTCACGGGGTCTGGGTCGTCGACGAGGCGCCCGCCGCGCAGCGCCCCGTCGGGCACGTGAGCATCGTCGGCGGCGGACCCGGCGACCCCGAGCTGATGACGCTCGCCGCGCACCGGGCCCTCCGCGAGGCCGACGTCGTGCTCTTCGACCGCCTCGGCCCGCACGACGGCCTCGCCGACTGGGCGCCCGGCGCCGAGCTGATCGACGTCGGCAAGACCCCCGGTCACCACGCCGTGCCGCAGCACGAGATCGAGCGGCTGATGGTCTCCCGCGCCCTCGACGGGCTCGACGTCGTCCGGCTGAAGGGCGGCGACCCGTTCGTCTTCGGCCGCGGGTCGGAGGAGGTGCGCGCCTGCCGCGTCGCCGGCGTCCCGTTCACGATCGTCCCCGGCGTCACCAGCGCGATCTCGGTGCCCGCCGCGGCCGGCATCCCCGTCACCCACCGCGAGGTGAGCCGCGCGTTCACCGTGGTCTCGGGCCACGCGCCGTTCAGCGAGGAGGAGCTCGGCCACCTGGCCGGGCTCGGCGGGACGCTGGTCGTGCTGATGGGCGTGAACACGCTCCCGCACCTCGTCGCGGGGCTGCAGCGCGCCGGGATGCCCGCCGGCATGCCGCTGGCGATCGTCGAGCGCGGCTGGTCGCACGCCCAGCGCACCACGATCTCCTCGGTCGGCGGGGTGCTCGGCCTGCTCGCCGAGCTGGCGCCCCGCTCGCCCGCGGTCATCGTGATCGGCGAGGTCGTGCGCCAGGCGGCGTGCGATGATGCTCAGGATCCCGAGAGCATCGCCCGCGCGGTCGATGCGCTCACCCTGTGACCGCCCGAGGGGGCCGCTGATGACCGGCACCGACGCGAGCGGCGAGCCGACCGGCGCTGTCGCGAGCGCTGCTGCCGCGACCGGTGCCGTCGTGACCGCGACCGCCGCGTCCGGCGCCGACGGACCCGACGCCGACGCCGCATCGCCCGGCTTCCGGCCCGACCAACTCGTCGGCTTCCGCATCGGCGTCACCTCCGACCGCCGCTCCGAGGACCTGATCGCCGCCTTCGAGCGCCGCGGCGCCGACGTCACCCACGCCCCCACCATCCGGATGCGCGGCGTCGACACCGAGGGCGTCCTCGAGGCGGAGACCCGCGCGATCGTCGCCGCGCGCCCTGACGTCCTGCTCGCGACCACCTCCTACGGCATGCGCCGCTGGCTCGAGGCGGCCGACGCCGCCGGCCTCGGCGACGACCTGACCGACGCGCTCTCCGACGCCCGGATCCTCGTCCGCGGCCCGAAGGCGCGCGGGGCCGTCCGCGCCGCCGGCCTCGACGACCACGGCATGAGCGAGCGCGAGACCACCACCTCCCTCGTCGACCTCGCCCTGCGCGAGGGCGCCGCCGGCCGCACCGTCGCCGTCCAGCTGCACGGCTTCACCGACCCGGCGCAGCTGCAGCGCCTCACCGACGCCGGCGCGACCGTCCTCACCGCCGCCCCCTACCGCTGGAGCGCCCACGAGGACTCGGCCCGCGTCCTCCGGCTCATCGAGGCGATCTGCTGCGGCGGCCTCGACGCCGTCACCTTCACCAGCGCACCAGCCGTCGAGGCGCTGTTCACCGTCGCGGAGGCGGCCGGCCGGCTCGACGAGCTCCAGGCCGCCTTCCGCGAGACCGTCGTCGCGGCCGCCGTCGGCCCGGTCACCGCCGCCCCGCTCGTCGAGGCGCAGATCCTGCCGATCGTCCCCGACCGGTTCCGGATGGGCGCGCTCATCCGCCTCACCTGCGAGCACCTCGAGCAGTCCGCCCCCCGCATCGACACCGACTTCGGCCCCCTCGAGCTGCGCGGCCGGCACGCCGTGCTCGCGGGCACCCGCGTCGCCCTCACTCCCGTCGCCCTCGCCCTCTTCCGCACCCTGGTCGCCGCCGAGGGCGCCACCGTCGCCCGCTCCGTCCTCGCCGCCGCCGCCCCCGAGCCCCTCGACGACCACGCCGTCGACGTCGCCATCAGCCGCCTCCGCCAGGCCCTGCCCGAGCCGCGCCTCGTCGCCACCGTGATCAAGCGCGGCTTCCGCCTGTCCCTTCCCACGTAGGCTCGCGCCTCTCCACACGGCGATCCGCGGCGTTGTCGTCGGTTGCGATACCGCCGGTATCGCGCCCTCCTCCGCCTTGCGGCTCACCGCGCGGAGACCCGCGGGCGGTTCGGCTTCCGCACGGCCGCCTGCGGCGTTGTCGTCGGTTGCGATACCGCCGGTATCGCGCCCTCCTCCGCCTTGCGGCTCACCGCGCGGAGACCCGCGGGCGGTTCGCCGGAGCGCGGCCCCTGCGGCTCGAGCCTGGGCCGCGTCCGCGGCCATCCGGCGCGCGACGGGGTCTGAGCGTCCGCCCACGCCCTGTTCGGGTCCATTCGCGCGGGCCGGGGCCGTCGAGTGGACGCGTGCGGGGGTGTGCGCACGAGGCGGACCCCATGTCGCGTCTCTTCGAGGAGGCGGCTGCGGATCGATCCGCGAGTGGACGCATGCCGGGGCGTGCGCGAGTGGCGGCCCCCTGTTCGCGTCCTCTCGTGCGGCGCGTGGCAGGCGAGTGGACGCAGAACGGGCTGTGCGCGCACGCCGGAGGCCGGTCGGCGTCTGTTCGTGGAACTGCTCGCGAGGCGATCTGCGAGTGGCCCTGGCGGTCGAGTGCAGTCAGCGCGACGGGCGCCAGCCGCCGGCCAGCAGGGCGCGGCGGACGCGGTCCGTGCAGCCGGAGCGGTCCGCGTCGAAGGAGGCGGAGGCGATGCGCACGACGGTCCACCCCACGGCGGCGAGGCGCTCGTAGCGGATCAGATCGCGGTCCCACTGCGCGCGGTCGGTGCGATGGTGGTCGCCCTCGTACTCGACGACCACCCGCCATCGGCGGAACAGCAGATCGACCCGCCCGATCCTCCCGTCGGCGTCGACGAGCTCCGCCTGCAGCTCGGGCTCGGGGAGACCGGCGGCCGCGAGCGCGAGGCGCAGGAGGGTCTCGCGGCGCGACTCCGCACCCTCGCGGACGAGCTCCAGCGCATGTCGGACCGCGCGGGCTCCGCGTCCCTCGTGACCCTCGACCCGCCTCCGCAACTCGCGCAGCGGAACCCACGGCCGCCCCGGCTGAGGCCGGACGGGGGCCAGCACCAGCGCGTCCCCGACGGCGACGAGGTCCTCCAGCGACAGCACCGAGGCGAGCTGGAGGAAGAGACTCGCTCCGTCCGCGAGGAGGAGCCCGCCGCGGCGGACGGCGCGCAGCCGGGGGTCGCCGAGGGAGTGGCCGACGAGACCGCGTCCGCGCGGCGCATGGGCCGGCGGCCGCACCGCGACGTGCAGCGGCTCGCCGGGCGGTTCCCGCGGCAGATCGAGCGGCCACAGCCGGGCGGCGGTGATGCCGCAGAAGACCGATCCGTCCATGACGGTCGCGTAGGCGCGAGCGCGCTGCACCACGGTCACGGCCTGGCCTCGGGGAACGCGGACTCCCCGGAACGGCGCCTCGAGATCACTCGCGCGCAGCCGCTCGATCCCGACCCCCGCTGCCAGCGCTTCCTGCACCGAGAACGCCCGCCCCGCGAGCGCGGGAGGGAGGGGTGCGGGCCGCGGCATCGCGCCATCCTGCCCGAGGGCTGGAGATACCCGCTCTCGTTCTCCACAGGAGGCGAGCGAATGGCGGCGGAAGGGGTCCTGGGTCACGCGCGGACCCCATCGAGCGTCCATTCGCGGTCTGTTCGGGGCCGGGCGCACCGCTGCCAGACTGGAGCGCATGAGCAGCGGAGCCCTGAGAGTGATCATCGCGCCCGACTCCTTCAAGGGGTCGGCGACCGCCGTCGAGGTGGCGGAGGCGCTCGCCGAGGGCTGGCGCAGCGTGCGGCCGGGCGACGAGCTGGTGCTCGCGCCGATGGCCGACGGCGGCGAGGGCACGGTCGACGCGTTCGCCGTCGCGGTGCCGGAGGCGGAGCGCCACGCGCTCACCGTGGTCGGGCCCGACGACCGCCCGGTCGAGACGGCGTGGCTGCTGCTGCCGGACGGAACCGCGGTCGTCGAGCTCGCCTCCGCGAGCGGCATCACGCTGCTCGATCCGCTGCGCCCGCTCACCGCGCACACCCGCGGCTTCGGCCGGGCGATCGCCGCCGCGCTCGACGCCGGCGCGCAGGCGCTGCTGCTCGCGATCGGCGGCAGCTCGTCCACCGACGGCGGCGTCGGGGCGCTGCGCGAGCTCGGCGCGCGCTTCCTCACCGTGTCCGGGCACGACCTCGGCGACGGCGGCGGAGCGCTGCACGAGCTCGCGGTCGTCGACCGGCACGCGCTGCGCCCCGTCCCCGTCGGCGGCGCCCGGATCCTCAGCGACGTCACCAACCCGCTGCTCGGCGACTCCGGGGCCGCGCACGTCTTCGGACCGCAGAAGGGCGCGACCCTCGACGACGTCCTCCGCCTCGACGACGGCCTGCGCCACCTCGCGGCGCACCTCGACGCGGATCCGGAGGAAGCCGGCACCGGCGCGGCCGGCGGCACCGGCTTCGGCCTGCTGGCCTGGGGCGCGCGCCTGGCCCCCGGCTCGGCCGCGGTCGGCGAGGCGCTCGGGCTCCCGGCCCTCGTCGCGGGCGCTGACGTCGTGCTCACGGGCGAGGGGCGCTTCGACGCGCAGTCGATGGCGGGCAAGGTCCCCTCCTACCTGCTCGGGCTGGCGGAGGCGGCGGGCGCCCGCACGATGCTGGTCGCCGGGGCGATCCAGGCGCCGACCACCGCGTTCGCCGCGGCGGGCTCCCTCACCGAGGCGGCGGGGTCGGCGGCGGCGGCCATCGCCGATCCGCTGCCGCACCTGCGCGCCGTCGCGGCGGAGCTGGCGCGCCGCGCGTCCTGACGGCGCGTGGCGGCGGTGTCGGCCCTGCCGGTGCGGCCGCCGGAGGGCTCGGGGCGGTGCGTGACGGCTGCGTGGAGACCCGCCGCGGCCACTCCGACGGCGTCCGTCCGCACCCGCGGGTGTCGGTGGTCGGCCGTAGCGTCGAGCCATGGATCTCGCAGCACCCCGACCCCTAGATGTAGTGGTCGGCGTGCGTCCCGGCACCCGCATGTCGGGCATGCCGACACGCCGGGGAGCGTTGTACCCAGGGAACGGATCGCGACTGTCCACAGCGGTGGATAACTCCGGAAGATCCGCGTCCTTCCGCGGGTCCGCGGGCCCCGGCCTGTGGATGGATCGGGGGAGGACCGGTGGATAACTACACGGATGTAACTACTACTCCTAGTGGGCTGCCGCCGGGCCGCCCACTATATGTAGTATTGCTGAGCAGGTCGGGCCGAGAGGCCCACCGGCACCGCCGCCCGGTCTCCGAGCGCCCCGCACCACTCCACATCAGAACTCCCCACGACCGCCTCCCCGCCCGCCCGGACCCCCGGCGCGGCACCGGATCCGGCCCTCGGGACACCTCCTTCCGAAAGGACGACACCCATGGCTGTGACGGTCTACACCAAGCCCTCCTGCGTGCAGTGCACCGCGACCTACCGGGCCCTCGACAGCAAGGGCATCGACTACGAGATCTTCGACCTCTCCGTCGACGAGAAGGCGCTCGACGCCGTCAAGGCCCTCGGCTACCTCCAGGCGCCGGTCGTCATCACGGACGACGATCACTGGTCCGGCTTCCGCCCCGACAAGATCTCCGCTCTCTGAGCCGTCCGGCCGGCCATCTGCGGCGTTGTCGTCGGGCGCCGTAGCGCCGCTACGGCTTCCTCCTCCGCCTTGCAGCTGACCGACCGGACGCCTCAGAGCGGGTTCTGGTCAGGGCATGGCGACAAGGGCAGAGCACACAGCTTCGCCGGTCCGGGTGCGCAGGTTCTGCCCCGGGCCGGCGGAGGATCCGCGTGAGCGGGTCCGCAAGCGCCCGCGAGGGCGGACGACGGAAGGACGGGGGAGGCGCGCGATGAGCGGACTCGTGTACTTCTCGAGCAGCTCGGGCAACACCCACCGCTTCATGCAGAAGCTCGGGCGGCCCGCGCAGCAGATCCCCCTGCACTCCCGGCGGGACGGGGCCGCGGTCGACACGCTCCACGTCGACGAGCCGTACGTGCTCGTGCTCCCCACCTACGGCGGGGGCAACGGCGGGGGAGCGGTCCCCAAGCAGGTCATCCGCTTCCTGAACGTCCCGCGCAACCGCGCCCTGCTCCGCGGCGTCATCGGCGCCGGCAACACCAACTTCGGCGAGGCCTACTGCCTCGCCGGCGACATCATCGCCCGCAAGTGCGAGGTGCCGCATCTCTACCGTTTCGAAGTATTCGGCACACCCGACGACGTCCGCGCCGTCGACGAAGGATTGGACTCGTTTTGGACGCAGCAGTGATCGACGCCCCCCGGGACGCCGCGCAGATGGACTACCACTCGCTCAACGCGATGCTGAACCTGTACGGCCCGAACGGGGAGATCCAGTTCGACAAGGACCGCGAGGCGGCGCGCGAGTACTTCCTGCAGCACGTCAACCAGAACACCGTCTTCTTCCACTCCCTCAAGGAGCGCCTCGACTACCTGGTCGAGAAGGAGTACTACGAGAAGGCCGTCCTCGACCAGTACTCGTTCGACTTCATCCAGGAGCTGAACGACCTCGCCTACTCGAAGAAGTTCCGCTTCGCGACCTTCCTCGGCGCCTTCAAGTACTACACGTCGTACACGCTGAAGACCTTCGACGGGAAGCGCTACCTCGAGCGCTTCGAGGACCGCGTCGTCATGTCGGCCCTCGGCCTCGCCCAGGGCGACGAGAAGCTCGCGATCGCCCTCGTCGAGGAGATCGTCGCCGGCCGCTTCCAGCCCGCGACCCCCACCTTCCTCAACACGGGCAAGGCGCAGCGCGGCGAGCTGGTCTCCTGCTTCCTCCTCCGCATCGAGGACAACATGGAGTCGATCGCCCGTGGCATCAACTCCGCGCTGCAGCTCTCCAAGCGCGGCGGCGGCGTCGCCCTCTCGCTCTCCAACATCCGCGAGGCCGGCGCGCCGATCAAGCAGATCGAGAACCAGTCCTCGGGCATCATCCCCGTGATGAAGCTCCTCGAGGACAGCTTCAGCTACGCGAACCAGCTCGGCGCCCGCCAGGGTGCGGGAGCGGTGTACCTCTCGGCGCACCACCCGGACATCCTGCGCTTCCTCGACACCAAGCGCGAGAACGCCGACGAGAAGATCCGCATCAAGACGCTCTCCCTCGGCGTCGTCGTGCCCGACATCACGTTCGAGCTCGCGAAGAACAACGAGGACATGTACCTCTTCTCGCCGTACGACGTCGAGCGCGTCTACGGCCTGCCCTTCGGCGACATCTCGATCTCCGAGAAGTACCGCGAGATGGTCGACGACCCGCGCATCAAGAAGACCAAGATCTCGGCGCGCGAGTTCTTCCAGACCATCGCGGAGATCCAGTTCGAGTCGGGCTACCCCTACATCGTGTTCGAGGACACGGTGAATAAGGCGAACCCGATCAAGGGCCGCATCAACATGTCCAACCTGTGCTCCGAGATCCTCCAGGTCAACACCCCCACGACCTACAACGAGGACCTCTCCTACAACAGCATCGGCAAGGACATCTCCTGCAACCTCGGCTCGCTGAACATCGCGCTGACGATGGACTCGCCCGACTTCGGCCGCACCATCGAGACCGCGATCCGCGGCCTCACCTCGGTGTCCGACCAGTCGCACATCACCTCGGTGCGCTCCATCGAGGACGGCAACGACAAGTCGCACGCCATCGGCCTCGGCCAGATGAACCTGCACGGCTACCTCGCCCGCGAGCGGATCCACTACGGATCCGAGGAGGGCATCGACTTCACCAACATCTACTTCTACTCGGTGCTCTTCCACGCCCTGCGCGCGTCGAACAGCATCTCCATCGAGCGCGGCACGACCTTCGAGGGCTTCGCCGACTCGAAGTACGCCTCGGGCGAGTTCTTCGACACCTACACCGAGAAGGAGTGGGCGCCCGCCACCGAGCGCGTCTCCCGCCTCTTCTCCGAGGCCGGCATCGCCGTGCCCACCCAGGACGACTGGCGCGCGCTCAAGGCCTCGGTCATGGAGCACGGCATCTACAACCAGAACCTGCAGGCCGTCCCGCCGACCGGCTCGATCTCGTACATCAACAACTCGACGTCCTCGATCCACCCGATCGCGTCGAAGATCGAGATCCGCAAGGAGGGCAAGCTCGGCCGCGTCTACTACCCGGCGCCGTTCATGACGAACGACAACCTGGAGTACTACCAGGACGCGTACGAGATCGGCTACGAGAAGATCATCGACACCTACGCCGCGGCGACGCAGCACGTCGACCAGGGCCTCTCCCTGACGCTGTTCTTCAAGGACACCGCGACCACCCGCGACATCAACCGTGCGCAGATCTACGCCTGGCGCAAGGGCATCAAGACGATCTACTACATCCGTCTCCGCCAGCTCGCGCTGGAGGGCACGGAGGTCGACGGCTGCGTCAGCTGCATGCTGTAACGTCCTCCGTCGATCCCCCGACAGTCTCGAACGACCTATCCGCACGAAGAAGAGATCATGACTCCCCCTGAGAAGCTCAAGCTGGTCAGCCACGTCGACGCCATCAACTGGAACCGCATCCAGGACGACAAGGACGTGGAGGTCTGGAACCGCCTGACGAGCAACTTCTGGCTGCCCGAGAAGGTCCCGCTGTCCAACGACATCCAGTCGTGGAACACGCTGACCCACGACGAGCAGCAGCTCACGATGCGCGTGTTCACGGGCCTGACCCTGCTCGACACCATCCAGGGCACGGTCGGCGCCGTCTCGCTGATCCCCGACGCGCTCACCCCGCACGAGGAGGCCGTCTACACGAACATCGCGTTCATGGAGTCGGTGCACGCGAAGTCGTACTCCTCGGTGTTCTCGACCCTGTCGAACACCCAGGACATCGACGAGGCGTTCCGCTGGTCGGTCGAGAACCCGAACCTGCAGAAGAAGGCGTCCATCGTCATGGACTACTACCGCGGCGACGACCCCCTGAAGCGGAAGGTCGCCTCCACGCTGCTGGAGTCGTTCCTCTTCTACTCGGGCTTCTACCTGCCGATGTACTGGTCCTCGCGCGCCAAGCTCACCAACACCGCGGACCTGGTGCGCCTGATCATCCGCGACGAGGCCGTGCACGGCTACTACATCGGCTACAAGTTCCAGAAGGGACTCGAGCTGGTCGACCAGGCCAAGCGCGACGAGATCAAGGACTACACGTTCTCGCTGCTCTACGAGCTCTACGACAACGAGGCGCAGTACACCCAGGACCTCTACGACCAGCTCGGCCTGACCGAGGACGTCAAGAAGTTCCTGCACTACAACGCCAACAAGGCCCTGATGAACCTCGGCTACGAGCCGATGTTCCCCAAGCAGGTCACCGATGTGAACCCCGCGATCCTGTCGGCCCTCTCGCCCAACGCGGACGAGAACCACGACTTCTTCTCGGGCTCCGGCTCCTCCTACGTGATCGGCAAGGCGGTGAACACCGAGGACGAGGACTGGGACTTCTAGGCGTCGACACCACGTCCCGGCCTCCACGGCGAACGGCTCCTCCCCTCTCGGGTGAGGAGCCGTTCCTCGTTCCCGGGGTGCCTGCAGTCACATGCTGGTCGAGTAGCCCGACACGAGCGTTTCGCATGCTGGTCGAGTAGCCCCGCAGGGGCGTATCGAGACCCGCCGTCCTCAGAAGGCGGGTCTGCAGACCGTCGTCGGACGCTGGTGGATCTCGATACGCCCGCTCCGCGGACTACTCGATCAGCATGAAGCGCGGCCACCAAGGCGTGTCGGCGTGCTCACTTCAGCGGCAGCCGCATCAGGATGCGCGGGAAGCCGTTGAGCACCGAGGTCGTGTCGGCCGCGTGCGAGAAGCCGGCCTTCTCGAAGAGGGCGCGGGTGCCGACGTAGGCCATCGTCTGCTCCACCCGCGCGACGGCGTTGTCGACGGGGTAGCCCTCGATCGCGGGAGCGCCGTGAGAGCGGGCGAAGTCGACGGCGCCCGCGAGCAGGGCGTGCGAGATCCCGCGCCTGCGGAAGCCGGGCCGGACCCGGATGCACCAGACGCTCCAGACGTCGACGTCGTCGACGTGCGGGATCCTCCGGTTCTTCGCGTAGCTGGTGTCGGCGCGACGGTGCACGGCGGCCCAGCCCGCCACCTCGCCGCCGTCGTAGGCGAGGACGCCGGGCGGGGGGTCCTGCGCGACGAGCTCGCGCATCCGCTCGCCGCGGGCCGGGCCCCGGAGGGCGTTGTTCTCGGTGGAGGAGAGCAGCCGGTAGCTCAGGCACCAGCACACGCTCGCGTCGGGCCGCTTCGGGCCGTTCATCGTCGCCAGGTCGTCGAAGACGGTGGCTGGGCGCACTTCGATCGTCATGGCGGCAGCCTCCCACCGCGGCGTCCCTCCGGCAAGGCGCTCGATTCACCACTCCGGCGAATGAATCGCACCAGCACCCCCTGTTGGACGGCGCACAGGCGGCGCCCGTACCGTGGTCGAGGTATCCAACGAAGGAGCACTCCCTTGAAGCACGTCCCCCTCGGCGCCTCCGGCCTCGACTCCCCGAACGTCGTCCTCGGCCTCATGCGCATCCCCGACATGACCGACGACGCCATCCGCGACCTCGTCCGCACCGCCCGCGACTCCGGCATCGACTTCTTCGACCACGCCGACGTCTACGGCGGCGAGCTGCACCGCTGCGAGGAGCGCTTCGCCGAGGCGCTGGCGCTCACTCCGTCCGAGCGTGAGCAGGTCGTCCTGCAGACCAAGGCCGGGATCGTCGGCGACGGCCCGTACTTCGACTTCTCCTACGAGCACCTGATGCAGTCGGTCGAGGGCTCGCTGAAGGCGCTGCGCACCGACTACATCGACGTGCTCCTGCTGCACCGCCCCGACGCGCTGGTCGAGCCCGACGAGGTCGCCCGCGCCTTCGACGAGCTGCACGCCGCCGGCAAGGTCAAGCACTTCGGTGTCTCCAACCAGACGCCGTACCAGATCGAGCTGCTCAAGAAGTCGCTGAACCAGCCGATCGTCGCAAATCAGCTGCAGCTCTCGATCACGCACTCGCCGATGATCGCGCAGGGCGTGGCCTCGAACATGATCGCCGAGGACCAGTCGGTGATGCGCGACGCGGGCATCCTCGACTACTGCCGCCTCAACGACATCACCGTGCAGGCCTGGTCGCCGTTCCAGAGCGGCTTCTTCACCGGCGTCTTCCTCGACAACCCCGAGTACGGCGAGCTGAACGCGGTCCTCGACCGCCTCGCCGCCCAGTACGACGTCCCGCCCCTCGCCGTCGCGACCGCCTGGATCACCCGCCACCCGGCGAAGATGCAGGTCGTCCTCGGCACGACGAACGAGCAGCGCGTGCGCGATGCAGCCCTCGGCTCCGACCTGCCGCTCACGCGGCCGGAGTGGTACGAGCTGTTCCGCGCCGCGGGCCACATCGTCCCCTAGAGCTCCCACCCCGGAGGAACGCGCGTCGGCGCACAGGGAGGCACGGACCGGACAGGGTCCGTGCCTCCTCTCCGTCTGCCCCCTCCGCGAGATGCCACTTGTGCACGCGACACGCCGCAGAAGGCGTGCACAAGTGGCATCTCGCGGGCGGGAATAGGGGAGGGCCCCCTGCGTTGAACTTGAGTGCAAGTGACTCAACTCTTTCAGGAGGACTGGTGCCCGACAACTTCAACGAGGCCGGAGCGAGCTCGTTCGACGACTTCCTCGCCCGCTACCTCGACGGTGAGCGCGCCCGCGCGGCGCGGTCCATCGACCTCAGCCGCTTCCTCAGCGCACGCACCCAGAGCATCCTGCAGTCCGCAGGACGCTTCGCTCTCGAGCGCGGCCAGACCGAGCTCGACGCCCTGCACGTGCTGCGGGTCCTCGTCGACGACGAGGCCGTGTCGCAGGCGGTCCGCCGCATCGGCGTCGACCCCGGCGCCATCGCGACCGCCACGGAGGCGCGCCTGCCGCAGGCGAGCGAGGCTCCGGCCTCGCAGAACGCGGCGACCATCACCCCGAGCGCCCAGCGCGCGCTCTTCCACTCCTACCAGGTCGCCCGCTCCAGCGGCTCGACCTACATCGACCCCGAGCACCTCTTCTTCGCGCTCGTGCTTGGCCAGGACGCGCCCGCCGGGCAGGTCCTCGCCCGCGCCGGCGTGACTGCGGAGGCGCTCACCCAGGGCCTGCGCGAGACCGTCGCCGGCGAGCAGACCGTCCCCGAGCAGGGCGCACCCGCGTCCGAGACCCCGATGCTCGACAAGTTCGGCACCGACCTCACCGAGCTCGCCCGCGAGGGCCGGCTCGACCCGGTGATCGGCCGCTCCGACGAGATCGAGCAGGCCGTCGAGATCCTCAGCCGCCGCACCAAGAACAACCCGGTGCTCGTCGGCGAGGCCGGCGTCGGCAAGACCGCCGTCGTCGAGGGCCTGGCCCGCGCGATCGTGGCCGGCGAGGTCCCGGAGCAGCTGCGCGAGAAGCGCGTCGTCTCGCTCGACCTGCCCGCCATGCTCGCGGGCACCCGCTACCGCGGCGACTTCGAGGAGCGCCTCACCACGACGATGGACGAGATCGCGGCCCACTCGGGCGAGCTGATCGTCTTCATCGACGAGGTGCACACCGTCGTCGGCGCCGGTGGCGCGGGCGAGGGCGGCATGGACGCGGGGAACATCCTCAAGCCCCGGCTGGCCCGCGGCGAGCTGCATCTGATCGGTGCGACCACGCTCAAGGAGTACCGCACCATCGAGAAGGACCCGGCCCTCGAGCGCCGGTTCCAGCCGGTCCGCATCGGCGAGCCGAGCATCGAGGACGCCGTGGCGATCCTGCACGGCCTCCGCGGCGCCTACGAGGAGCACCACCGCGTCGCCTTCACCGACGACGCGCTGCGAGCCTCCGTCGAGCTCTCCGCCCGCTACCTGCCCGACCGGGTGCTGCCCGACAAGGCGATCGACCTGATCGACCAGGCCGGCGCGCGCCTGCGCCTGAAGCTCGGCGCGGGGGTCGACACCGACGCGCTGCTCGCGCGGCTCGCCACCCTCGAAGGCGACAAGAACGCGGCCGTCTCGGCCGAGCACTACGAGGAGGCGTCGCGCCTGCGCGACGAGATCACCGCGGTGCAGGCGTCGCTCGACGCGGCGACCGCCGGGGGAGCCGTCTCGCAGGAGGCGGTCGTCGGCGAGGCCGAGATCGCCGCGGTCGTCGCCCGTGCCACCGGCATCCCGGTGTCGCGGCTGACCGAGGGGGAGCGCGACCGGCTCGCGCAGCTCGAGACCGAGCTGCACCGGCGCGTCATCGGCCAGGACGCCGCGGTCGCCGCGGTCGCCCGCGCCGTCCGCCGCAGCCGGACCGGGATGGGCGACTCCTCGCGGCCCGTCGGCTCGTTCCTCTTCCTCGGCCCGACCGGCGTCGGCAAGACCGAGCTGGCCCGCACCCTCGCGGGCTCGCTGTTCGCCGACGAGCAGTCGGTGATCCGCTTCGACATGAGCGAGTTCGGCGAGCGGCACACCGTCTCGCGGCTGGTCGGCTCCCCTCCCGGCTACGTCGGCTACGACGAGGCCGGTCAGCTGACCGAGCGCGTGCGCCGGAACCCGTACTCGGTCGTGCTCTTCGACGAGATCGAGAAGGCCCACCCGGACGTCTTCAACCTGCTGCTGCAGGTGCTCGACGACGGACGCCTGACCGACGGTCAGGGCCGCACGGTCGACTTCCGGAACACGGTGATCATCATGACCTCGAACCTGGGGTCGGAGTTCCTCGCCTCGCGCTCCGGTGCGCTCGGCTTCGTCGCGCAGAGCGACGAGTCGGCCGAGGGCTTCGCCTCGGAGAAGGACCTGCACGACCGCGTGATGGGCCGGCTCCGCGAGGCGATGCGACCGGAGTTCCTCAACCGGATCGACGAGATCGTGCTGTTCCGCCGGCTCGGCCGTGCGCAGCTGCGCGAGATCGTCGGGCTGGTGCTCGAGGCCAGCCGTGCGCGGCTCGCCTCGCGCGACGTCTCGCTCGAGGTCGCCGAGGCCGCGGTCGACTGGCTCGCCGAGCACGGCTACGAGCCGCAGTACGGCGCCCGGCCGCTCCGCCGCCTGGTGCAGCGCTGGGTCGACGACCGCATCGCCGACCTGTTCGTCTCCGGCGACGTGACCGACGGCGGCGTCGTCCGCGTCGACGCCGTCGCCGGCGACCTCGTCGTGACCTCGAAGGCGACCCTCCCCCTGGCAGCCTGACCCCCTGGTGAGCGGACGCCCCCGGCGTCCCTCCCGCGAGATGCCACTTGTGCACGCTTTTCACGGCGTGTCGCGTGCACAAGTGGCATCTCGCGGAGGGGGAGGCCGGGGGTTTCGTGCGCTCGGGGGCCGTGCGGGGACGGGTGTCGAGTGGTTGCGGGGGGTCGCGCGGGTGGGTAGACACGAGGGACGAGAACCGGAGGCACGATGACGAACCCGCGCTACTACGACCCGGTCGGCAAGGCGGTCCGCGCACTCCTGGTCATCAGCTTCGTCTGCTTCGGACTCGCGGTCGGCTTCTTCGCCCTCGACATCGTGATGCCCGGCAGCATGACCGACGCACACCGCCCCTGGTCGGAGGCGAGCGGCGGACTGGCCTGCTTCGGGATCGCGGCGCTGATCGTCCACTACGCGACGGTCGCCATCGTCGGCGCGCTGCGCGGCCGCGGCTGACGCGGCCCCCGTCTGCTGATCGAGGAGTTCGCGGAGCGGGCGGATCGAGATCGACCAGCGTCAGAATGCGGGTCTGCAGACCTGGCATGCTGGGGACGGTGGGTCTCGATACGCCCCTGCGGGGCTACTCGACCAGCATGAAGGCAGCGTCGGCGCTTCCTCTGCTGATCGAGTAGCCCGCGCAGCGGGCGTATCGAGATCCGCTGGCGTCAGAAGCCGAATCCGCAATGACCGGCATGATGCGCGAGCTCCGGCACGCGGAAACGGCTCCGGCTCGCGAGAACCCGGGGGGTTCTGCGAGCCGGAGGCGGATTCACGTGCCGGAGGTGGGGGCTACGGGCACTTCTTCGCGGTGATGGCGACGCGGAGGGTGGCGTCGGGGGAGACGCCGGTGCCGCCCGCGGGGTCCTGGCCGGTGACCTGGCCGGCGTCGGGGGCGTTGCCGTTCTCGGTGCAGGACAGGGTGATCTTCGAGAAGCCGGCCGAGGCGAACGCGGCCTTGGCGGTCTCGAGGTCCTGACCGACGACGTTCGGCACCGTCTGCTGACCGGCGGCGGGGGCGGCCGGAGGGGCGGGTTCCGCGGTCGGGGCGGGGGCGGGCGCCGGGCCCGAGCTCGGGATGATCGTCACCATGGTGCCGCGGGTCGCGGTGCCGGAGGGGCTCTGGCGGACGACGGTGCCCGACGCGGCGGAGTTCGCCTCGGCGGCGCCCTCGCTCACGCTGAAACCGGCCGACTCGAGCTTCGCCCGGGCATCGCCGACCGACAGGCCGGTCACGTCGGGGACGTTGACGCGCGGCACGACCTGCAGGGAGCCGTCCGCCTCGGGGAACGTGGTGCCGCCGTACTTAGCGTTGGCGGCGGCCATGACCACCGGCCAGATTCGGTGGCGAGCGGTCGCCGCGGATCCGGAGTCGAAGGAGTAGCGCGGAGCACGGAGGCTCGCGGCACCCTTGATGTTGAAGACACCCACGGCGGTCGCGACGCGGGTGCTCGCCCCGGTCATCCAGGTCGCGACGGCGTCGTCGGTGGTTCCGGTCTTGCCGATCAGCGGGATGCTGTCGGGAGTGCGGGAGGAGACCGCGGTGCCGCCGTTAGTGAACGTCGACTGCAGTGCGACGGCAGCCGTAGCGGCGACATTGCGGTCGATCGACTGCCGGCAGTCCGCCGACGGGACCGGCTGCTCGGCGCCAGTGGCATCGGTGATGCGGTCGATCGCGATCGGGTTGCACGTCGATCCGCCCGAGGCGATGGTCGCGTAGGCGCCGGCCATCGACAGCGGCGAGACGTAGTTGGTGCCGAGGACCGTGGCCGGGAACTTGTCGAGCTCGCCGTCGCTGCCCTGCACCACGCCCATGTCCTTCGCCGTGTTGCGGATGGCACACAGGTCGAGCTCGCGAGCCATCCCCACGAAGCCGGTGTTCAGGGACGTCTTGGTGAAGCTGACGGGCGTGCCGACCTGGCCGTTGCCGCCCTCGTCGTTCCGGGCGGCGGTGTCGGAGCTGGTCGTCGAGCCGCCCGGCTCACACGAGTCCTCGAACGTCCCCCACGTCGCCTTCCGGGTCCCGTCCACGGACTCGTTGATGCTGTGCCCCTCCTTCAGCCACTCCACCAGGGTGAAGAGCTTGTAGGTGGAGCCGGGCTGGATGCCCGAGGAGCCGCCGTAGGCGCGGTCGGTGCTGAGGTTGATGGCGCTGTAGGAGGGGTCGGCCGCGAGGACGTCCGGGTCCTGCGAGTACTTCTTGTTCTGCGTCATCGCGAGGACGCGGCCGGAGCCGACCTCGACGCTGACGGAGACCGCTCCGACATCGAAGTTCCAGGTCTGCGGGACCTGCGCGTTGACGGCGGCGACGGCCGCGTTCTGCAGGTCGACGTCGAGCGTCGTGTAGACGTCGAGGCCGCCGCGGCGGAAGTTCGTCCAGCGGGTGTCCTCGTCGTCGCCGAACACCGGGTCGTTCTTGAGGATGTTCGTGACGTAGTCGCAGAAGTAGCCCGCGTCGCCGGCGGTGGAGCAGCCGGTGCTCGGCTCGGTGATCTGCGGCTCGATCGGCGACGCGATGGCGGCGTCGTGATCCTCCTGCGAGATCTTCCCCTCCTCCAGCATCTTGCCGATGATGTAGTCGCGGCGGTCCTTGTTGCGCAGGTAGCCGTTCGCGGCGCCGTTGTCGGGGTTGTCCGGCTGGTCGAGGCGGAGCACGGCCGGGTTGTTCACGATCGCGATGAGGCTGGCGGCCTGGGCGACGGTGAGGTTCGCAGCGGTGGTGTTGTAGTAGTAGTTGGCGGCGGTCTCGATGCCGTAGGTGGTGCCGCCGAAGAAGGCGATGTTGAGGTAGCCCTGGAGGATCTGGTCCTTCGAGTACTCCTTCTCGAGGCCGATCGCGAGCTTCATCTCGCGGAGCTTGCGCTCGGGGGAGGTGCGCGTCGCGGCGTCGATGGCGGCGGCGCGCTCGGCCTCGTCGGTGATGTTGCGGACGGCCTTCTCGACCAGCACGTTCTTCACGTACTGCTGCGTGATGGAGGAGCCGCCCTGGGTGTCGTTGCCGAGGACGTAGGTCTGCGCGACGGCGCGCAGGGTGCCGGGGAGGTCGACTCCGCCGTGCTCGTAGAAGCGGGGGTCCTCGCCGGAGACGGCGGCGTCCTTGGCGAACTGCGAGATCTGGTCCAGCGGGACCTCGATGCGGTTCTCGACGTAGAAGGAGGCGAGCAGCTGCGGGGAGCCGTCCGCGCGGGTCGCGTAGATGTTGCTCTTCTCGGAGAGCTTGTCGACCTCGAGGTACTCGGGGAGACCGTCGAACACTCCGATGGACTGGTTCGCGGCGACGCCGGCGATCGCCACGGCAGGAGTGACGGTGGCGGTCACGAGGACTCCTGCCACGACACTCATGCCGAGGAAGCCCACGACCGCCTTGATCACGCCACCGGTTGTCCTGCTGTCGGACGCCAAACCTTCTCCTTCGGGTCACCCCCGATCATCGCGACGGCCGCCGCCGACGCCCCGGACGCCCATACGCGCCGGGTCAACCCCGACAGACTAACCCGAGACCCGGGAATGACGAAGGGCCGGTCCGGGGCCTGAAAAGGGCCTGTGCACGGGAGACGAGGGTCCGGGACGTCACCGGAGCCCATGCGGACGCCCGGATCGGTGCTCCGATCGCGGCCGTCAGCCGGTGACCGGCCAGACGTAGTCGAGCCCCGGCAGGGTGTCCGGGAAGAGCGGCGCGTAGTGCTCCGGGTCCTTCTCCACCAGCTTCGAGCGGTGCGAGAGGTGCACGTCGTCGCGGCCGAACCAGGGCGGCAGCTCGATCGTCCCGGCGCGGTACAGCGCCAGGTCGGCGCGCTGCGTCGCCAGCGCCGCCTCGGTCTTCTCGAGGCAGGTGTCGGCGAAGCCGCGGTCGGTCCAGGCGTCGCAGGTCTCGCGCTGGTAGGCCATCACGGCCGGCCGGTAGCCGCGCCACATCCGCACGGCGGGGTGGTGCTGCCAGCCGTAGCCGGGAACGGTGAGCGCGCGCATGATCTGCAGCGTCTCGATCCGCTGCTTCCCGAGCCGCTTGCTGTCGAGGGCGCGGGCGCTCGCGCGGAGATCGGGGACGGGGAGGAAGGTCTGCACCCGCCCCATCCAAGACGACGCGGATGGTCCCGGGCTGTGTCCGCCCGGACGCCGCCCGGCCACCGGACCGTCACGCCGATGTCGCCTGCGCGGCGTACCGTGCGGCGCATGACCGGTCTCCCCCTTCTCGCCACCGACGACGTCCAGCTGCGCTGGGCGCGCCCCGAGGTGCTCGACTCCGCCCGGCACCGGATGCTCCGGCTGCTCACCCTCGCCGAGCGCCTGCGCTACGAGGCCACCGGCCGCCGCGAGGTGCGCGACGGCTTCCTCCTCGGCCGGGTGCTCGTCCGCGAGCTCGCCGCCGAGACGCTCGGGATCGATCCGCTCGACGTCCGCGTCGACGCGCGCTGCGAGCAGTGCGGCGGGCCGCACGGCCGCCCGGTGCTCGGCGGCGACCACCCGGCGCTCGAGCGGATGCGGATCAGCATCGCCCACTGCGACGGCGCCGTCGTCGCCGCGCTGGCCACCGGTCGCGGGATCGGCATCGCCGCCGCCCGGAGCCGCGCGGTGCGCGAGCGGATCGCCTCGGGGAGCGCGAGCGCGGAGCAGGTGCTGCAGGAGCTGCGGACCCGCGCCGTGAGGAAGGCCGACGGACGCGGGGCGTCGAGCGGCGATCCGGTCCTCTTCCGCACCCGCGAGGGGGCGACGGAGGCGTGGATCGAGGGCTCCGAGGGCTACCTCGCCGTCTCGGAGCCGGTGGTGCACTCGGCGCTCGTCGTCACGGTCGCGGTCGCGCAGGACTGAGGGCGCGTCGCGCCGCACTCGGGCGGTGCCCGTCGGCACGCGGCGCGCGCCGGGGCACCCGACGACGGGCGCCGCCGACCGGTTGTCCCGCCGTCGCGCCCTACTCTCCGAGGACTCTCCTCCCACCGAGTCCTCGGGAGTCCTGCATGCCCGGTCGAGCTGGGCGCGTCCGCGCGCCCGTCCGCCCTCCCGTCCGCGCTCGACGGGCGAGGCGTCCGCGCGCTGTCGCGGCCGTCGCGGCGGCCCTGATCGCACTGGTCCTCGCGGGTTGCGCGGCGTCGGAGCCTGCCGCCCCCGTGCGGAGCGACGACGTCGACATCAGCGCCTCCGAAGACCTCGGCGCCGTCCTCGACCGGTCGACCGCCGTGATCGTGCTCCCGATCGACGCGTACTTCCTCGACCCGGCCACGCAGGGGCGGGTGGCGCAGGCGAACGCGCTGCTGCTCGACGCGTGCCTCCGGGAGGCCGACCGGTCCTACCCGCCGGCCCGGCTCGGACCGATGGTCCGTCCGCCGCTCGCCGACAGCGTCTACGGGGTGTGGACCCAGGAGCAGGCGTCGCGCTCCGGCTACGAGCTCGACGGGGAGCGGACGGCCTTGATGCACGCGCTGGACGAGTCGCTCCTGGCCGCGAGCCGGGCGGATCCGGGCTGGGGGCCCGCCTTCGCCGGCTGCCTCGAGTCGACGGAGCAGCTGCCCGGGCTCGGCCGCGACAGCGCGGACGCGGAGTCGCTCGCGATCACGGAGCTGCCGCGGCGGATCCGGGAGCGGGCGAGGTCCGCCGCCGAGGCGCGGCCGGAGTGGGCGGCGACCCGCGCGCGCTGGAGCGCCTGCCTGGTCGAGCACGGCCTCGTGCTGCGCACCGGCGAGCACTCGCCGGGGACGCCGGAGGTGCCGGTCGACCGCGAGGCGGCGATCCGGGCGGCCCTGATCGACGTGGGGTGCAAGGAGGAGACGGCCCTGGTCGAGACGCTGAGCGGGCTGGAGGCGCGGTACCAGGCGGCGCTGATCGAGCAGCACCGCGAGGCGCTCGCCGAGGTCGCCGAGCGGGAGCACGCCGTCGCGGTGCGGGCGGACGAGATCCTGGCGACGCTCGGGGAGTGAGGGTCGGGTCGGCTCACTCGAAGAGCGAGAGCGTGAGCGTCGAGCGGTAGCCGCCGGCGGCGACGGTCGGCTCGGTGCCGAGCAGGAGGGCGGCGGTCGCGGACCACGAGCCGGACGCCGCGGGGGAGTCGTCGGCGGCGCTGAGGAGCACCGCGTCGCTGAGGCCCGGGCCGCCGTCGAGGGTTCCTGCGACGTGGGGGCCCGCGGAGACCGCGTCACCGGTGCCCCTCAGCTCCGGGGTCCAGCCGAGGTGCTCGGCGCCGATCGTGCGGCCGCTCGCGCCGGTGAAGTCGCTCGCGGAGCCGAGGACGTACCAGCCGGAGGTGGCCGGGCTCTGCGCGGAATCGCGGGTGTCGGTGACCGTGACGGTGGGCAGGGCGCCGATGAACTGGCGGCGCAGGGGGGTGGAGCCGGATTCGACGAGAGTGGCGGACGAGTCGGCGACGGTCATCGACAGGGCTCCGGGGGCGGTCGGCGGGTCGATGGTGACGCCCACGTCGACGCCGCCGGCGTCCTGCTGCTCGGGGACGCGCTCCGGGGACTCGGGCGCGGGAGTCGCGGCGGGGGAGGCTCCGTCGGGGGAGTCGTTCTCAGCGGGGGAGCCGTCTGCGGAGTCGTCAGCGGGCGAGGCGTCGGCGGCCGGGGTGCTCGTCGGCGGGGGGACCGCGCAGCAGGCGGTCGTCGCGTCCGAGCCGCGACCGCTGCGCGTGGCGGAGGACGGCCAGGGCAGGGCCGTCGGCGAGGCGGACGCGGAGGCGACGGGGACGGGGACGGGCGCGGCGGTGGCGGTGGTCTCCGGCGCGGTGACCGCCTCCGGAGCGACAGCCGCCGAGGCGAAGACCAGGCTGAGCGCGAGGGCGGTGGAGGGGACCGCGGTCGCGAGGACGGCGCGGGTGGTGCGGATCACTGAGGTTCCCGTTCTGCCGGACGCGGCGATGCGCCGGCCTGAGATTCCTATCAGTGGCGGGCGGGCGGGGGAGACCCCGCTTCCGGGTGCAGTGGGTGGGTGGGTCTCGATACGCCGCGTGCCGCGGCTACTCGACCAGCATGCAGAGGAGGGGCTGCGGTTCGGCAGGCGAGGGCAGCGGTCCATGCTGATCGAGTAGCCCACGCAGCGGGCGTATCGGGATCCACAGCGTCAGAAGGACGAGTCTGCAGACCTGCCTGCTGAGGACGGTGGGTCTCGATACGCCGCTGCGCGGCTACTCGACCAGCATGAACGGGGCCGCTGCGCGGCTACTCGACCAGCATGGATGGGGCCGCTGCGCGGCTGCTCGACCAGCATGAAGGGTGCCGCTGCGCGGCTACTTGACCAGCATGGAGGGCCGGGTCAGCAGGTGCGGGCCGGGTAGCTCACCTTCTGCTCGAGGGTGGACGGGCCGGACGTCGCGGTCACGGTGACCTCGCCGGACGGCATCGACGCCTGGCGCGTGGTCCAGCTGTGCGTGGCGTTCGCGCCGGCCGCGACGCTCGCGAAGGCCTTCTGCCCGTACGAGGACGAGACGGTGACGCCGATCGGCACGGTCTCGCCGTTGGTCGCCGTCACCGACAGCACGGCCTTGCCGGCGATGCAGCGCGAGGACACGACGGCCGGGACCTTCAGAGCGGGAGCGGCCGCCTCGGGCACCACGATCTCGGTGATCTTCAGATACGAGTTCGGCGTCGAGAAGCTGAGCTTCAGCCCCGTGGCGTCGACCGCGGTGAAGGGGATCGTCGTCAGCGCGCCGTTCGCCGTCGGAGCGACGTTCTGCGCGGACGTCGGGCGCCAGACGCCGTCGGTGCCGCGGTAGGCGATGCTCACCGAGGCGAGCGTGCCCTCGGTGTTCGTGAACGACAGCCCGGCGACGCGGTGCGCCTCCGTGTTCGTCAGCGTGAAGTCCGCACTGCCAGCGAAGGCCTGGTCGGTCCAGGTCGACCACGCCGTCGCGACGTTCCCGTCGCAGGCGTTGCCGGCGGGCAGGGTCGCCCACTTGGTCTGGCTGAACGACGCCGAGACGGCGGCGCCCTTCACCCGGCAGACGTTCACCGGCGGCGCGGTGCCCCAGATCTGCACCTCGGCGATCGACTGCCAGGTGTTCGCGGCGCTCGTCAGGTGGAGGCGGAGGCCGGTGGTGTCCGGCAGCGAGGACAGGTCGAGGGCGACCGTCGGCGCGGCGTCGGTCGCGGCCTGCGAGAGGGTCGCGGCGACGCTGCTCATGGTCCAGGCACCGTTCACCTGGTACTCGACCTCGATGCGCGAGGGCCAGGTCGCCGTCGCGCCGTCCTTGAAGGCGTGCACGGTCACCGAGTCGAGGTTCTGCGGGCTGCTCCAGGAGAAGGCGAGCCGGCTGTCGCGGGGGTAGCCGGTGCCGGTCCAGTCGTCCCAGCCCTTCGCCTTCACGTTCCCGTCGATCAGCGTCGGCGCGAGGTCGGCGCGGCTCGAGACCGTCAGCGAGGCGCCGGGCGCGAGATTCGCGATCCCGGGCTCCGCGACCTCGATCGTGCGGGTGAAGGTGCGGCCGCGCGCGAACTCGGAGTCGGCGGCGAGCGTGCCCGTCACCGTCAGCGTGCCGAGGAGCGCGGGGCCGGTGGGCGCCCAGGCGACCGCGACGTCGCGGGCGGCGGTGTCGGTCTTCACCGAGACCGTGGCGGGCAGGACGGCGGCGACGTCGGCGTTCCGGCGCACCGCGTCGGGGAGGCGGTCGTCGACGACCGACCAGGTGCCGGCTCCGACGCCCTTGTCGTCCCAGTAGGACTCGTTCCAGCCCGCGGCCCAGCGCGCCGGGTCCTCGACGGCGGGGTTGCGCATCTCGAGGCGGCCGTTCTCGCCGATGGTCATCGGCAGCCAGACGTAGTTCGAGTTGGACTCGCCGTCGGCCCAGCGGTCGCCCATGTAGACGTACTTCCCGGGCGCGAGCGTCAGCACGTTGGTCGATTGCGAGCCGAAGGTGGTCTTCCGGGTGTCGCCGACGGAGAGGAGTCCGTCGCCGCCCTCGGGGATCGCGTTGTAGGCGACGTTCTCGTTGACGTCGCCCTTCTCCACTCCGCGGATCCACGAGCCGAGGATCGAGTCGGCCGTGTAGTAGGTCTGCGGGTTGGGCGCCCAGCCGGTCGCTCCGGACGCGATCGTGTAGTACTTCCCGCCGTTCGCGAAGATCGCGGGCGCCTCGAGGTGGCCGCACTCCTTCACGATCTGGAAGTCGGTGCCGCGGACCGGCGCTCCGGCCTTCCCGTCGGCGAAGACGTAGGGGTAGGTGCCGTCGGCCGAGTACTGGTCGGCGTCGAGGGTGTCCGTCGTGGTCGTGCGCTCGACGTTCGTGTAGTCGGCGTCGAGCTTCGCGATGTAGAGGGAGTAGTTCTCCTCGGAGGAGTAGGAGATGTACGCGGTGCCGTCCTCGTCCTGGAAGACGGTCATGTCGCGCGCCTGGCCGGGGACCGCCGAGGTGGTGCAGGCCTGGTAGTTCGACCGGTTGTAGAGCCGGTAGACGCCCTGCATCGTGAAGGGGCCGGTCGGGCTGTCGGAGGTCGCTACTCCCGCCATCGACCGGGCGTAGGTGCTGCCGCCGGGGGTGATCCGGCCGTCGGAGTGCCACCACATGACCCACTTGCCGGTCTTCTCGTTGAAGAGCACCTTGGGCCGCTCGAAGATCGCGGTGTTCGGCGAGGCCTGCGTGGTGTCGAGGTGGTAGTCGAGCTCGGCGATGCGGTCGGCACGCGGCTGGCCGGCGTCGTCGACGGTGTCGTAGAGGGCGTCGAAGTAGGGGGACTTCAGGTCGTCGGGAGTGGCGACGCTGCGCAGCGCGACTCCCTTGTTCTCCCAGTTGTGGCCGTCGGTCGAGCGGTAGACGGCGACGCCGGGGCTGCTCCAGTAGCCCTTGGTGCGGTCCTCGCCGTACCAGTACTGCACCTCCTGGCCGTTCTCCTGCGTGGTGACGATCTGGCCGCCGTGCGCCTGGATGTGGCGCCCGTCGGTGTCGTACCAGGAGGGCTGGAAGTAGTCGGCGGCGGCGCGACCCGGGTCCTGGATCGCGGGGTAGTCGGTGTAGACGGGCGGCGGACTGGTCCGCGGGACTCCGTCGTTCGGGTCGGTGACCACGCCGGAGGGGGCGGCCGCCGCGGGGGACGCTCCCGCTCCGAGGAGGACGGCCGCGAGGAGGGCCGCCACTCCCGCCGCCACGGATCGCTGTCGAGGACTCATGCTGTGCTCCTTTGCACGCCGGACCGATGTTCACGCAAACACCGCTTCTCGACCGTACATGGCGACGTCAACATTAAGCGAGGGGTCCGTGCTGCTCCGCTGGCGGGCGTGGGTCTCGAGACGCCCCTGCGGGGCCGCTCGACCAGCATGCGGGCGCGTCTCGGGGCCCACCGGTCGCGCGGTGGGCAGTCCATGCTGATCGAGTAGCCCGCGGAGCGGGCGTATCGAGATCCACCACCGTTCGGAGTCGGGTCTGCAGGCCCGGCCTGCTGGGCTCGGTGGGTCTCGATACGCCCCTGTGCGGCTACTCGGCCAGCAGGGAGCGCGGGGCGCGCAGCAGCGCGAGCGGGCCGTCGTGCAGCGGCTCCGTCTCCCAGTGCGCCGCGAAGGTGCCGGCGGTGGGGTCGAGCGCGAGGTGCAGGCGGTGCGGCGTCTCGAGGAAGAGCACGTCGACCAGGAGGGCCCCGCCCTCGCCGGAGCCGGCGCTCGCCGCGAACGCGTCCGTGACCGTCCACTCGCCGGAGCCGGGGGCCAGCAGCAGCCGCTCCTCTCCCTCGATCAGCGCGAGGGTCCAGCCGGTGGTGTCGCCCGCGATCTCCAGCGCGGTCAGCGAGCGGATCGCCGACCCGGCCGCGGGCGAGAAGTGCCCGGGCTCCGGCGCCGTGGGCAGTGCGGGGAGCGGCGCGAGCCCGAGCGAGCCGAGGCGCTCGAGCAGCCGGGCGTCGGCGTCGGCCGTCGAGCCGCGGCCGACCGCCGGCAGCAGGTGCTCCCAGACCGCGGCGAGCAGCGCGCCGGTGTCGGTGCTCTGCCCGGTGATGGCTACGACGAGGTCGTGCTCGGGCAGGATCAGGCTGAACTGGCCGTAGGCGCCGTCGGCCCGGTAGCCGTGCAGCGAGCGCCAGAACTGGAAGCCGTAGCCCTGCTCCCAGTCGGGGGAGTCGGCCGGGGGAGTGGCGACGTGGGCGGTCGACGCCTCGGCGACCCACTCCGGCGAGAGGATCGCCACGTCACCCCAGCGCCCCTCCTGCAGATACAGCTGCCCGAGGGCGGCGGCCGCCTCCGTCGTGGTGTGCAGCCCGCTGAAGCCGATCTCGCGATCCGAGGCGTCGCGGATCCAGGCGACCTCGCCGATCCCGAGCGGGTCGAGCAGCCGCGGGCGGAGGTACTCGGTCAGCGGCAGGCCGCTCACGCGCTGCACGATCGCGGCGGCGGCGAAGGTGCAGGGCTGGTTGTAGGCGAAGACGCTGCCCGGATCCTGCTCCGGCGGCAGCAGCAGGAAGCCGCGGACCATGTCGACGGGATCGAGCTCGCGGGCCCGGTCGATGGTCTCGGCGGAGTGCCCGCTCGCCATCGCGAGGATGTCGCGGACGCGGATCGCCCGTGACCGCGGATCCGTGATCTCGGCCTCCAGCTCCGGGAAGAAGGAGAGGACGGTCGCGTCGAGATCGACGAGGCCCTCGCCCACCGCGAGGCCGACCGCCGCGGCGGTGAAGCTCTTGCTGAGCGAGTAGAGCAGGTGCAGCCGCTCGGCCGAGTACGGCGCCCACCAGCCCTCGGCGATCACGGCGCCGGCGTGCACGACCATCAGGCCGTGCAGCTCGACGCCGGGAGCGGCCTCGATCGCGTCGAGCAGATCGAGGACGCCACCGGCGTCGAGGGCGTGGGCGGAGGGGGAGCTTCTCGGCAGTGAGCGCGTCATGCCTCGATGCTACGCAGGCGTGCTCCCGGCCGAGGCGGGGCCGCTGCCGCCGAACGGTCTCGTCGTCAGCGGCCCTCGCCTCCAGGGCTCGGGTCAGCCCGCTGCCGGTCCCGTCGGCAGGGTGAGGGTGCCGGTGAAGGGGGTGGAGTAGCGGGTGCCGAGGGGGGTGGTGCCGGAGAAGGTGCGGCTGAAGGTGATGCTCCCGGCGTCGAGGTCGGCCTGGGTGACCTGGGCTCGGACCTGGTAGTAGGGAGCGGGCTGGCCGGGCGTGAGGACCATGCTCGTGTCGTTGATGTTGCGGAGTTCGACGTCGCCGCTGTTCACGGGATAGGCGATCCAGGTGATCCGGGTGCCCACCTTGACGGCTTCGCCGTTCTTGAGTTCGAGGTGCCCCTCGAACTCGCCGGAGAGCCTGGGGCGCTCGGCGGGAGCGGGCAGGGCCAGCGTGCCGGTGACGGCACCGGAGGTGTAGCGGGTGCCGGAGACGGTGACGGCGTCGTAGGTCCTGCTGACGCCGACGCTGCCGGCGTCGAGGTCGGCCTGGGTGACCTGGCTCCTCCAGGAGAAGTGGTCGGTGGTCTCACCGGGGGCGAGGTCGACGTCGATGCCGTCGATGGTGCTCAGCTCGATGTCGCCGGTGTTGGCGAGCTCGGCGGTCCAGGTGATCCAGGTGCCGGCAGTGACGGGCTCACCGTCCTTCGTGTCGAGGACGCCGGTGAAGTGCCCGTCGATGCCGGGGTGCTGGACCGGGAGGGTGAGGGATCCGGTGATGGTTCGGGAGTTGTACGGGGTGCCGTCGGGGGTGGTGGCGGAGAGGGTAGCGGCGAAGGTGGCGGTGTGGGCGTCGATCTCTTCCTGGGTGAGCTTGGTCTGCCAGTAGCCGTTGGTGGCGGTCTGGCCGGGGGCGAGGTCGGTGTCGGTGCCGTTGAGGTTGTTGAGGGTGACGTCGCCGGTGTTGGTGGCCTCGATGTGCCAGGTGATCGTGGTGCTGGTGGTGGCGGGTTCGCCGTCCTTCTTGTCGAGGGTGCCGACGAGGCGTGCGCTGACGCCGGGGTGCTCGACGGGGAGGGTGAGGGAGCCGTGGAGGGTGGGGGAGTTGTAGGGGGTGCCGTCGGGGGTGGTGGCGGAGAGGTTAGCGGCGAAGGTGGCGGTGTGGGCGTCGATCTCTTCCTGGGTGAGCTTGGTCTGCCAGAAGAGGTGGGTGGTGGTCTCGCCGGGAGCGAGGTCGGTGTGGCTGCCGTTCAAGTCCTTGAGGGTGACGTCGCCGGTGTTGGTGGCCTCGATGTGCCAGGTGATCGTGGTGCTGGTGGTGGCGGGTTCGCCGTCCTTCTTGTCGAGGGTGCCGACGAGGCGTGCGCCGAGGCCAGGGTGCTGGACCGGGACGGGCGCGGGCGACGGGGTCGCAGTGTGCGCGGTGACTGTCGCCGTCCCCGGCGACGCCCCGTCGGCGTGCGCGGCGGTCGCGGCGCCGCCGAGGAGGACGAGGGACAGCGCTGCCGAGACCGTCACGTCGAGGGCTCGTGCGGTGTGACGGCGGCCGGAGGTGGATCTGGGGGAACTGTGGCGCGGGGTCATGGCGCTCCTTGGCGTGAAGGGTGAACAGAGGATGTGAAGCATTGTCACATCCACCGTCGACCCGGATCGCGTCCGTCGTTCCCTGTGGCGCGAGACGCGCCTCTCAGTCGGCCTGGGTGGGGAACGGCCCGAGGTCGAGCAGGAAGCGCAGGATCTCGCCGGCCGGGGCGCGGACGGCGGGGCCGGAGCCGAGCGACCAGGAGGCGTCCGTCGGCACGAGGGAGCTGCCGCGGGCTGCGGCGCGGATGGCCAGCGGGGCGCGGAGGGAGCGGTCGAGCGCGACGGCGCCGGACACGCGCTCGGGGAGCACGGTCTCGGGGGCGAGGGCGAGCTCGACCCTGACCGCTTCGACCAGCTCGGCGACGCCGGTGGGGCCGCGGCCGGCGCGGCGGGCGGTGGCGAGGGCGGTGAGCGCCGCCGGCAGCGCTGCCGGGGCGGGAGGATCGGCGGCCTCGCGAGCGCCGAGGCGGGAGGCGAGCCGTTGCGTCGTGCTGCTGGAGAGCCGCACGACGAGCGCGCCGAGAAGAGGGGTGGAGACGGCACTGGCCGCCCCGCCCTCCGCGAAGGAGGGGGAGGCGGCCAGGACGGCGAGCCGGTCGAGCCGATCCGCGACGAGCGGGCGCCAGTCGTTGCTGACCCCCGACTCGTCGACCGAGGCTCCGGAGCTGAGCGGCAGGAACCGCGACCAGTCGGCCACGACCGGAGCGGCTAGCGTCCGCCGGAGCGGCGCTTGTTGTAGACGTCGAAGGCGACCGCGAGCAGGAGCACGAGGCCCTTGACCGCCTGCTGCCACTCGATGCCGATGCCCATGATCGACATGCCGTTGTTCAGGACGCCGATGATCAGACCACCGAGGATCGCGCCGCCGATGGTGCCGACGCCGCCCTGGACGGCCGCGCCGCCGATGAACGCGGCCGAGATGGCCTCGAGCTCGAAGCCGTCGCCGGCCTTCGGGCCCGCCAGGTTGAGGCGGGCGGTGAAGACGAGGCCGGCCAGCGCCGCGAGGACGCCCATGTTGACGAACAGCCAGAAGGTGACGTTGCGCGTCTTGATGCCCGAGAGCTCCGCGGCGTGCAGGTTGCCGCCGATGGCGTAGACGTGGCGGCCGAAGACCGAGCGGTTCATCACGACGCCGTAGACGAGGACGAGGACGGCCAGGACGATCAGGGTCACCGGGATGCCCTTGAACGACGAGAGCGCGAAGGCGAACGCGGCGACGACGACGGCGATGAGGACGAGCTTGGTGACGAACCAGGCGCCGGGCTCGACGCCCTGGTTGTACTTCTGGCGGCCGCGGCGGGTGCGCACCGACTGGACGGTGAACGCGACGATCGCGAGCGCGCCGACGCCGAGCGACAGCGGGTCGAGACCGGTGGTCTCGCCGAACAGGTCGGTGAGGAAGCCGTTGCCCAGGGCGCGGTACTCGATCGGGAAGGAGCCGATGTTCGCGTTGCCGAGGACGACGAGCGCCAGGCCGCGGAAGATCAGCATGCCCGCCAGGGTCACGATGAACGCGGGTATCCCCACGAACGCGATCCAGAAGCCCTGCCAGGCGCCCACCAGAGCTCCGATGAGCAGCGAGAGCACGATCGAGACGAACCACGGCAGGCCCATGTTGACGGCGAAGACACCGGACATGGCGCCGACGAACGCGGCGATCGAGCCGACCGAGAGGTCGATGTGCCCGGCCACGATGACCATCACCATGCCGATGGCGAGGATGAGGATGTAGCCGTTCTGGACGATCAGGTTCGAGATGTTCTGCGGACGCAGGAGGATCCCGTTGGTCATGATCTGGAACAGCAGCACCACCACGATCAGGGCGATGAAGATGCCGTTCTTGCCCAGGTCGCCCAGCACGTGGCTGAGGCGCTTGGTGAACGCGTTCTCGGTGGGGTTCACCTGCGCTCCCGCCGCCGTCGGCGGGGTGTTCTGCAGATCGGTCATCGTTGCTTCTCCTGGGTCATGAGGGTGAGGACGGCCTCGGGCGTGGCCTCGGCGATGGGCAGCTCGCCCGTGATGCGGCCCTCCGACAGCGCGTAGACGCGGTCGCAGATGCCGAGCAGCTCGGGCAGCTCGGAGGAGATGACGATGATCCCCTTACCCTCCGCCGCGAGCTTGTTGATGATGGTGTAGATCTCGTACTTCGCACCCACGTCGATGCCGCGGGTGGGCTCGTCGAGGATCAGGACGTCCGGGTCGGAGTAGATCCACTTCGAGAGGACGACCTTCTGCTGGTTGCCACCGGAGAGCTTCCCGGTCTTGGCGAGCACGGTCGGCGACTTGATGTTCATGCTGCCGCGGTACTCGTTGGCGACCTCGAACTCGCGGTTGTCGTCGACGAGTCCGGCGCTGGACACCTTGGGCAGCGACGCGAGCGAGATGTTCCGCTTGATGTCGTCGATCAGGTTGAGGCCGTAGTGCTTGCGGTCCTCGGTGGCGTAGGCGAGGCCGTGGGCGATCGCCTCCGACACGTTGCGCATCCTGATCTCCTTGCCGGCCTTGAAGACCTGGCCGGAGATGCGGCTGCCGTACGAGCGGCCGAAGAGGCTCATCGCGAACTCGGTGCGGCCGGCGCCCATCAGGCCCGCGATGCCGACGATCTCGCCGCGGTGCACGGTGAGGTTCACCTTGTCGACCATGACGCGGGTCGGGTCCTGCGGGTGGTGCGCGGTCCAGTCGACGACGCGGAGGATCTCCTCGCCGATGTGCGGCGTGTGGTCCGGGTAGCGGTGGTCGAGGTCGCGGCCGACCATGTCCTTGATGATCCGGTCTTCCGTCACGTCGTCGTGCGCGATCGTCTCGATCGTCTTGCCGTCCCGGATGACCGTGACGGTGTCGGCGATCTTCTTGATCTCGTTGAGCTTGTGGCTGATGATCAGCGAGGTGATGCCCTGCTCCTTGAGGTGCAGGATCAGGTCGAGCAGGTGGTCGGAGTCCTCGTCGTTGAGCGCCGCGGTGGGCTCGTCGAGGATGAGCAGCTTGACCCGCTTGGAGAGCGCCTTGGCGATCTCGACGAGCTGCTGCTTGCCGACTCCGATGTCCTGGATCTTGGTGGTGGGGTTCTCCTTCAGGCCGACCCGGGCGAGCAGCGAGGCCGCCTCCTGGTTGGTCTTGTTCCAGTCGATCAGACCGGCGAAGCCGCGGACCTCGTTGCCGAGGAAGATGTTCTCCGCGATGGAGAGGTAGGGGCTGAGGGCCAGCTCCTGGTGGATGATGACGATGCCCTTCGCCTCCGAGTCGCGGATGCTGGCGAACTGCATCACCTCGTCCTCGAAGACGATGTCGCCCTCGTACGTGCCGTGCGGGTACACGCCCGACAGCACCTTCATCAGCGTCGACTTGCCGGCGCCGTTCTCTCCGCAGATCGCGTGGACTTCGCCGCGCTCGGCGTTCAGCGTGACGTCCTGGAGCGCCTTCACGCCCGGGAACGTCTTGGTGATGCCGCGCATCTCGAGGATGTTCGTGGTCACGCGTGCCTCCCTTCCTTCGTAGTGGGGGAGGGCGCCCGATGGGCGCCCTCCCGGGGTCGTGCTGACGTCAGTGGAGGCGGTGCTTAGCCGTTGACCTCGGCGTCGGTGTAGTAGCCGCCGTCGACCAGCACGGACTGGATCTGGTCCTTGGTGACGATGACCGGCTCGAGCAGGAAGGACGGGACGACCTTCTCGCCGTTGTCGTAGGTCTCGGTGTCGTTGACCTCGGGCTCGGTGCCCTCGAGGACGGCCTGGGCCATGGAGACGGCCTCCTTGGCGAGCTCGCGGGTGTCCTTGTAGATGGTCGCGTACTGCTCACCCGAGATGATCGCCTTGACCGAGTCGAGCTCGGCGTCCTGACCGGTGATGATCGGGAAGTCGGTGCCCACGGTGTAGCCGGCGTCCGTCAGCGCGGAGATGATGCCGCGGCTGAGGCCGTCGTAGGGCGAGAGGACGCCCTGGATCTTCGAGCCGTCGGAGTACGTCTTGGTGATGATGTCCTCCATGCGGCTCTGGGCGACCTCGGGGTCCCAGCGCAGCGTGGCGACGGTGTTGAACTCGGTCTCGCCCGACTTCACGACGAGGGTGCCCGCGTCGATGAACGGCTTGAGGGTGTCCATCGCGCCGTTGAAGAAGAACGTGGCGTTGTTGTCGTCGGGGCTGCCGGCGAAGAGCTCGATGTTGAAGGGGCCGGCCGGGGCGCTCGCCGCGGCGGTGCCCTCGAGGTCGGTCAGGCCGAGGCCCGCGAGGAGCGAGGTGGCCTGCTGCACGCCGACCTTGTAGTTGTCGAACGTGGCGTAGTAGTCGACGTTCGGCGAGTCGCGGATGAGGCGGTCGTAGGCGATGACGGGGATGTCGTTGGCCTTGGCCTCCTCCAGCACGCTGGTGAGGGTGGTGCCGTCGATCGAGGCGACGATCAGGGCCTTGGCGCCCTTGGTGATCATGTTCTCGAGCTGCGAGACCTGGGTGGGGATGTCGTCCTCGGCGTACTGCAGGTCGACCTGGTAGCCGGCGTCCTCGAGCTGCGACTTGACGTTGTTGCCGTCGGCGATCCAGCGCTCGGAGGACTTGGTCGGCATCGCGACGCCGACGAGGCCGCCGTCGCCCGAGCCGGAGCCCGAGTCGCCGGAGCCGCTCGAGCAGGCCGCGAGGGAGAGGATCATCGCGCCGCCGGCGAGGCCGGCGATGAGAGCGCGCTTCATTGTGGTCACTGTGATTCCTTCGTCATTGAATGCAGCGGGTGCTGGGCTGCCGCGGGGTGCCAGCGGCGGCGGGACGCTCATGTGAGCGATCACATGGAGTGATGCTAGACCCGCTGGCGGCAATCGTGCCACCACGGATGTCTCGACTCGATAACGGCGCGGATCATCGGTGCGCCGCGCGCACGACGGCCGCGAGCGACCGGGGAACGGCGGTGGAGCCGCGGACCATCAGCTGCGGGTCGATCGGCGGAGACGCCTCGGGACGCTCGCCCTCGATCAGGCTCAGCAGCGTGGCCACGCAGCGTCGGCCGAGCTCGGCGAAGTCCTGCCGCACGCTCGTCAGCGGCGGCCAGTAGTAGGCGGCTTCGGGGATGTCGTCGAAGCCGATGACGCTGACGTCCTCGGGGACGCGGATCCCGCGCTCGTGGAACGCGCTCATCACGCCGAGCGCCATCTGGTCGTTGGCGGCGAAGACCGCGGTGACGTCGAGGAGGCGGCTGAGCTCGAGGCCGACGTGGTGGCCGCGCTCGGCGCTCCAGTCGCCGAGGATCGGCGGGCGCAGCGGCAGGTTCCGGTCGCCGAGCTCCACCAGGTAGCCGCGCATCCTGGCCTCGGCCTCGATCCAGTCCTGCGGACCGGAGAGGTGCACGATCTCGGTGTGGCCGAGCTCGATCAGGTGCGCGGTCGCCATCCGTGCGCCGGCCATCTGGTCGACGTAGAGCGCGTCGCCGCGCTCGGCGTCGGTGGTCTGCAGGGTGACGTTCGGGATCCGCAGCGCGACGCCGGAGAGGATGTCGAAGACGCGGATCTGCGGGGCGATGACCACCAGACCCTCGACCGCCTGGTTGAGCAGGTGCCGGATCCCGGCCTGGATGGAGTCGCCGTCGGTGCCGTCGACGTTGGCCGTGACGACGAGGTAGCCGGCGTCGCGGGCGGCGACCTCGATGGCCTGGATGCTCGACGCGGGGCCGAACTGCAGGCTCTGCGAGGAGAGCACCCCGATGGTGCGGGTGCGGCTGGTGACCAGGGCGCGGGCGGCGAGATTGGGGCGGTAGTCGAGCTCGGCCATCACGCCGAGCACGCGCTTCTTGGTCTCGGCGCGCAGGCTCGGGTGGTCGTTGAGCACCCGGGAGACGGTCTGGTGCGACACTCCGGCGGCCCGGGCGACGTCGTAGATGCTCGGGGCCCGCGGCGCGGGCTTGTCTTCCGGCATCGGGCACCGTGGCTTCCTGTGATCGGGCGGCGCTTCGTCGCAGGGACGCGGGTGCCGCTGCGATGCGGGGCCCGCCCGTCCGCGGGCGCGTGTGAGCACACCTTACGTCTCCCGCGGGGCGGAACCCCTCTCAGGGGGACGCGGGGGTGCGCGGGGCTCCGGCTCGTGGAACGGGGGCGGGCACGTCGGATCGCGGGGTTCCGGCGTGCCGGGGGTTGTTTCGCGTGCCGGAGGTCGGGGCGACGGAGGTTCGGCTCGCGGGATGGGGTCGGGCTCGCGGGATCGCGGGGTTCCGGCGTGCCGGGGGTGGTTTCGCGTGCCGGAGGTGGGGCGGGCGGAGGTTCGGCTCGTGGAACGGGGTCGGGCTCGTCGGATCGCGGGGTATCCGCGTGCCTGGGGCGGTTCCGCGTGCTGGAGCTGACGCGTCGGAGCTTCGGCTCGTGGAACGACCTCGGGCTCGTCGTTCCGGGGGCCTCTCGCGTGCCGGAGTTGTTTCCGCCTGCCGGCGGTGGGCGGGGGAGCGGCGGTGGGCTGGAGGGTAGGCGCTCGACAGCGGGATGGCCAGCACCTCGCCAGCGGAGCAGGGCGGACCGACGATGGAGGGGCAGGCGGGACGCGCACCGGCGCACGACCGGCGCGACGGCCCGCCCCATCAGCACCGCTCCGCATCACCGCGGGCACCGACGAGAGGACGACCGATGGGCTTCTGGGGACAGGACGACGACGACTCGCACGGCAGGCCGCGCCCGGTCGACGAGCCGCTGGGCGAGCTGGAGCTCGTGCACGAGTTCACCGACGGGCCGATGCCGACGGGTGTGAGCGTGTCGCACACGGGCCGGATCTTCGTGAACTTCCCGAAGTGGGGCGACGAGGTGCCGGCGACGGTCGTCGAGCTGCGGGACGGCGTCGCGGTGCCGTTCCCGGACGAGGCGTGGAACTCGCCCGACGGGGACGACGACGCGGAGGCGCTGGTCTCGGTGCAGAGCATCGTGGTCGATCCGGCCGACCGGCTGTGGATCCTGGACACGGGCAGCCCGCTGTTCCAGCCGACGAAGCGCGGCGGGCCGAAGCTCGTCTGCGTCGACCTGGCGACGGACACGGTCGAGAAGGTGATCGTCCTCGAGCCGGACGTCGCGCTGCCGACGACCTACCTCAACGACATCCGCTTCGATCTGCGGCGCGGGATCGCCTACATCACCGACTCCGCCGACTCCGGGCCGAACGGGATCATCGTCGTGGACCTCGAGTCCGGCACTGCCTGGCGCCGCCTGCACGAGCACCCCAGCACCAAGGCGCTGACGCCGCCCGAGCTCGTGCCGATGGCCGAGGGGCGGGTGCTGATGAAGCGGCCGGCCGACGGCGACCCCGAGCCCGTGACGATGGGCGCGGACGGCATCGCGATCTCGGCCGACGGCGAGCGGCTCTGGTACTGCCCGCTCGCCTCGCGGCGCTGGTACAGCGTGGCGACCGACGCGCTCGTCGACCGCGGCGTCTCCGACGAGGACGTCGCTGCGACGGTCGTCGACGAGGGCGACAAGGGCGGCGGGGCGGACGGACTCGAGACGGACGACCGGGGCCGCTTCTACGCGACGAGCTACGAGAACAACGCGATCGTGCGCCGCCGCACCGACGGCACCATCGAGACCCTCGTGCACGACGAGCGCCTGCTCTGGCCCGACACGATGTCGCTCGCGATCGACGGGCACCTCTACGTCACCGCCAACCAGCTGCACCGGCAGGCCGACTACCAGGGCGGGACGGACCTGCGGACCTACCCGTACTCGCTGTTCCGCCTCGCGGTCGACGCGGGGCCGGTGCTGCTGCGCTGAGCGGCGCCGCGTGCCGGTCGCGTACAGGACCGTGCCGGTCGTGCGCCGAACCATGCCGGTCGGGGGCCGAACCATGCCGGTCGCGCGTCGAAACATGCTGGTCAAGTAGCCGTGCGCGGGACGGCGTATCGAGACCCCGCGTCTGCAGAACGGCGGATCTCGATACGCCCGCTGCGCGGGCTACTCGATCAGCAGGAGACGCGGGCTACTCGATCAGCAGGAGGCGGGCTTCTCGCTGGAAGCGCCGCCTTTCATGCTGGTCGAGTAGCCCCGAAGGGGCGTATCGAGACCCTGCGTCTCCAGAAGGGTGGATCTCGATACGCCCGCTGCGCGGGCTACTCGATCAGCATGCCCGGCCCGCTGCGCGGGCTACTCGATCAGCATGAGCCGTCAGGCGACGCCGGCCGCGCGGCGCACGAGCACGGCGACCGTGGCACGGGTCGCGTCGTCGGCCGCGGTGAGCGCGTAGGCCGTCGGCCAGATCGTGCCATCGTCGAGCTGCGCGCCGTCCTGGAAGCCGAGGGTCGAGTAGCGGGTGCCGAACTTCGCGCCCGGCTGGAAGAAGACGATCGCCTTGCCGTCGGCGCGCGCGTAGGCGGGGAAGCCGTACCAGGTCTTCGGCAGCAGCTCGGGCGCCTCGGCGGCCACGACCTCGTGCAGCATCTGCGCGATCGGACGCTCGACGTCCGTCATCGCGGCGATCGCCGCCTCCGCGTCGGCCTTCTCCGCGGCGGTCTTGTCGGCGCTCTTCTGCCGCTTCGCCTCCTCGCGCAGCTCGGCGGCGCGCTGCTTCATCGCGGCGCGCTCCTCTTTCGTGAAGCCGTCAGCCATGGGAGTCTCCTTCGCGCGGGCCCGGGCGGTCCGTCGGGGCTCATCGTGGCAGTCGGCGGCGATCGCGGCAACGGCGGAGACGGCCGCCCGCTCGGCAGCCGTGTCGGCGGCCGCCGGTAGCGTGGACGGATGCGCCTCCTCCTGATCCGCCACGGCCAGACCCCCTCCAACGTCGACGGCATCCTCGACACCCGCATCCCCGGACCCGGGCTCACCGAGCTCGGCCGCAGCCAGGCGGCGGCCCTGCCGACGACGCTCGCCGACGAGCCGATCGGCGCGCTCTTCGTCTCGACGATGAAGCGCACCCACGAGACGGCCGCGCCCCTGGCCGCCGCGCTCGGGCTCGAACCGGTCGAGCGCGCGGGCATCCGCGAGATCGCGGCCGCGGGACTGGAGATGCGCGGCGACGAGGCCGCGGTCGAGGAGTACATGGGCACGGTCTTCCGCTGGGCGGGTGGCGAGACCTCGCTGCGGCTGGCCGGCGGCGAGACGGGCGACGAGTTCGCCGCCCGCTACGACGCGGTGGTGGCGGAGGCGGAGGCGACCGGCCACGACGTCGTCGCGCTGGTCAGCCACGGCGCCGCCATCCGCTGCTGGGCCGGGCTCCGCTCGCTCGACCTCGACGCGGACTTCATCGCCGACCACCTGCTCGACAACACCGGCATCGTGGTCCTCGAAGGCTCGGGCTCGGAGTGGTCGCTCGTCTCCTGGGAGGGCGAGCCGGTCAGCGGCGTCGGCGTCACGGCCCCGTCCGGGCCGGCGGGCGAGACGACGGACTGACGGCGGGGGATCTCGAAGCTTCTATTTGTCAAGGTCGGCAGAGGAGGGGGAAGAGTTCGCGGCAGAGAGCTCGTTTGAGGAGGCGGAGGATGTCTTTCTTGG